>JAFEBA010000051.1 GCA_018266105.1 bacterium
TTTCCGCCCTTGAGATAGCGCAGACAGAGCAGTTGGCCGTTCTCGTTCCAGCCGCTGGAGTCGTCGGTCTTGGTGAAGCTGGCCACCAGCCCCGTCCAAGACGGATAGGTAATGCTCAACAAACGCCCAACTTCGTCCTATTGATAAGTGAAGACCTCACTCTGGTGAGTCACCTGGTAGAGCCGGCCATTGTTGTAGTAGCTGTACTCGGTGACCCGCAACCAGATCTAACTCGTTGTACGTATGCTTGGTCGTGAAAGCGTCGTGACTGCTGACATACTGCCCGGAGGCAAATCCTGCAGGAACCTCGACCCTTTCAGGCGCGTAATTGGCGCCCGCCGCAACTTTGATGACTCGGCCGCGCTGGTCATACCAGAAACGCTTGATTTCGTCAGTGTTCCGCAGCCTGGTCAGCTGACAGAGGCTGTTGAACGACGATTTCCGCTTGATCCCTCCGGGAGTCGTGACTGTGTTCTCCACACCCTCCCAGATTCAATATTCGCAGCGCCCAAAAGCGATCAGCGTCCGCTTTTCACCCAGCCCGAGATCAAGATTCCCAGAACAGCCACCATGTAGCCCCCAAGGATATCCCAGCAGTAGTGTGAGCGGGTAGTGACGATGGTCAAGCTCAAGAGCAGCAATCCACCGTAGAGCAGCCAGCGATTCCACCCTTCGCTCACCAGGGCCCAGCAATCGATGGTGGGCAAAAAGATATGCCCGGAGGGAAAGCAACAGGCATACCCGTCCGTCTCGACCGTCAGGTTATACAACCAGGCGGTCCAGCTCCCATCCGGCTTCAAGATGGGCCGGACGATGGTGGTGGGCAGAAAAACCCAGAAAATCAGGGTAAAGCACATCATGATCAGATAGGCCAGCTGGGCCCGCCTGACCACGGCTGGACTCCGGATCAATAAAGCCAGCCCCGGTGAGAGCAGCAAAAAACCCAGATAAGGCCAGATGGTCCAGGGCCAGAAGGGAAGAGCCTCATCCAGCTCCAGCTTGGGAAGGTGCAACGGCGGACTGGGGGGGTGGGTGCAAAGATGAGCGTAGAGACTCGACTGAAGCAAGGTTAAGGGCACGACCCATCGCGCATTGCGCAGCACTACCCCGCTCAAAGTCAACATCCGCGCTCGGATTTTCCGCGTACACCAGGATGTCCCTGCGGAGGCTCAAAAGGGGCATCGTATGGACGGCGAGCAGCTTCCAGAAGAAGACGAAGAAATTCCCCAGACCTTTGAGGACGAAGATACTCCACCGGAAGATCCGCTGGAAGTCCTCGCTCGCTGCCGCGAATACACGGATGTGGAGCAGTTTGAGGAACTCAAGAAAGCAGCCGAGCTCTTTCTGAGAGGTCAAGCCAGCCTCGACAGCGTGAAAGAAAAGTGGTTAAGCCTGGACCAGGAATTGGGCGCCCGCCACCACTATTTCCAGGAAGGCCTGCGCTTCCAGGAGTGGAGCGAGCAACTGCTGGTCACCGGTCGCCAGGTGTTCGAGCAATTCGAATGGATCCAGGACCAGATGGGACGCCTGGATCTGGGCCTGGACAACGCCGAAGAACTGGAAGTCGCCTATTCTCTGGAACAGATCCACGGGGCTCTGGCGGTCCTAAAATCCTCTTATCAAACCCTGCGGGAGCTCCAGGCCAATCTGCCGGTGCTTTCGGACAATCCTCTCATTGCTGAACTGATCCGCGTGGGCCAGCTGGCCGCCGAGCAAAAGATACCCGTTGAATCGTTCCTTGAACGCCTGCAGGTCTACGCTGACATGCAGGACCGACTGCAGCAAGCCCTGGCCACCGCTCAGCCCGCTCCGCGCGAAAGAGAGATCCTCAATCAGGAACAGGCCAATCTGGATGAAGCTTTCGCCCACCAGCAACGAGGACTGGAAGAGCTGCATCAATTCGCCCTAACCCTGGACCGAGAAGAGTTGGAAAGGGGGATTGCCTCACTGGAGCAAGGTAGCCAGATGCAACTGCAACTGCGCGAGAAGCTGCTGCAGACGGTGGGAACCGAGGAGACTCGCGCCTGCCCCTTCTGCGGCAGCGACAACCAGAGCCAGAGTCGATTTTGTGCTTCCTGCCAGGCGAGACTGCCCGAGAATCTGGCTGTTCAAGCCGACGAAATCTCGCTGGCCGGGGGCGGAGGGGGTCTGCCCAGCCACTTCCAGCGGCTACTGACAGCCGTGGAGGCTCGTCAGCAAGGTCAGTTAGCAGACGAGAGCTGGCAGTCGACCCTCAGCTGGTTTCGTGGCCTCTACACCAATGTCTGTCGCCAACGCGACCGCCAGAAACCGCCGCCCGCGGACACTCCCCCCGAGCAACTGGAACTGCTGGAGCGGGCCGGCCAGTCTCTCAACCAGGGACTGGAACTCATTGGCGAGGGCCTGCAACAATTAGAGAGTGGCGAAGAGTTGCAGGTGGGCATGGAGGCTATCTTGCGAGGCGGAGAGAGGCTTCAGGAGATGCCCGCCTGGCTGGAGGAGGCCACCAATCTAACGAACGCCCTGCAGGAAAGCCAGGCTTAAGGGGACCAGGAAATCCTCCCATCCCTGAGCGTGAAAAGTCAGCCGACGCTCAACCTCACGAATGGACAACCGCCTCATTTCCGCGTCCGGTTTCCGGTCTTCCGAGAGCGCTTGTTGCCAGGTCCAATAGCGAATCATCTCATTGATCAGCGGCAGCAAACAAACCCGTGCATGAACGGACGGCGAGCCCCAAAGAAATTTGCGAAAGAGCAGATGGCGGAAGAACCGCTCCACCTCGCTCCAATGCTCCGGCTCCTCTTGCTCCAGGCGAAACTGGATCTGTCGTGGCTCCACCCAGCCGGGAAAAATGTGACTGAAATATCTTCCTCCCTGTGCCTGAGCCTGCAAAACCTCCTGAGCTCTCTGCGACTGACCGTCTGCCTCGGTGATGGCCAGCAAGCCGCGCAGGACGCGCTGACAGGTGATTTCCACCTCCTCGCTCAGCCAGCTCAACTGAGCCCTACCCAGCCCATCCAGATTATCCTGAGCCAGCGCTAAGGAAACGCCCAGAGCAGCACTGAACGGCCCGTTGCTGTAGCAGAAAAGGTCGCCCAGAAAGGCCTCGATTTTACGATAGCTTTCCCACGAGCAAGGTCGCTCATCGACCAGGCAAGCTCGAACAGACTGTGAGGGCAGCTCGTCCCAGTCCCGATCATCCGGCTGAACCCTAGGCCCCAGGCCTTGAGCCACGGCCGTGCAGGCAAAGGAAGCGCCGATAAAGCGTCCTTCAGGAGTGTCCACCGCCTTAAACGGAAAGTGACGACAGGGCGAGGGTCGCTGCTCATAGACCCGACAACGATCCTGGCGAGCCTCGGACAGGTTGGGACAACCGTCAGGCAGACAGCGCAGGTAAAGGCGCCCGTCCGGCCGAGCCTCAGCCCCCGGCAAAAGCAGCCCCGGGTCGAGACTCACTTCGAACAGTTCGCAGCTTTTGCCACAGTGGATACATTCATAATTGAGCGGCGGTAAGTAAGGCATCTCAGGTGCTTCTTCAGGACTCGCAGGGTGCGGCCTGCAAAAATTTGTTCGCCCCAAGAAAAGGGCTTTACCGTGCCCTGCGTGAATCATGTTCACGCTAAACTCGAATATTATTAAAGGAGTAGCCACGTAGTGAACCAGGAAACCAAGATTTTCAGCCAGACTCTGGGAGACCAGCTGGGCAAGTTTATCCAGCGGATCGAGGCCCTCGAAGAAGAGAAGGCCGGCATCATGGCCGCCCTCAAGGAAGTCTTCCAGGAAGCCAAGGGCGAGGGCGTCGACATTCGCGCCCTCAAAGAACTGCTCAAGTTGCGCAAGCTGGAACAGCTGGACCTGCAAGAGCAGCAGTCCACCTTGAAGCAGTATCTGAGTGCAGTGGGAATGTCCGCCAACTAGGAGCGATTTGGCTCCTTCGAAGCCAGGCCCCCAACGGTCAACACTCCTCAACTCCCGAGTAAAAAAAGCCCCGCGAAAACTCGCGGGGCTTTTCTAATTCCTCATTCAGGAATCAGGGATCAGGGAACTTTGACTTCCTTGCCACCCATCTTCAAAGACGGGATGGATTGGGCTTCAGTCTTCCCGGTCACCTTGACTTCCACCACCATCGGCTTGGTGATCTTGTTCAGAGCTTCATCAGCTCTAAATTTGTCGCGTTCGGCTCGCACCGAACTGGGCGAGCCGCCACCATTGTAGTAAAGCATGTCGTTGAAACCTTTGTTGACCCAGTAGGCTTCGCGAGAGTCAATGAATTCGACGTCTTCGACGTCGCCGGTCCTTGCTTCTTTGGTCGTCGGCGTGGTAGAGGTGTCGGAACCGGTCGCTTGAGACCAGCCGGGCACCGCCAGGAAACCGAAAACACAGGCACACACGAAAATGCGGCGCATGATAAACCCCTCTCTTGTGGTTTAAACAAGTTTCTCATGGGGCATGTCGGCCTCCTGCCGAACACTGTACTCTAAAAAGAATTTTCCTGGTGCGTTAGGCGCTGCGCGGGCTGGCTGAAAGGTTGAGCAATTCGCAGAGCAACTGGGCCTGGTCCATAGCATCATCCAGCGCATGGTGAGGATAAGGCTTGGGCGGCCGAAAAAGCCCCCGGCGGGCCAGCTTTGACCTTAACTGTCTCCGCTCGCAGCGGAAGATTCCCTGGGCCAGGCTGGCGATATCCAGACAGGCGTAACCGAACGGATTGCTCCCCAAAAAACGCTGGGCGTAATAGCCGATAAAGGGTTGATCAAAACTGGCCGGCCAGGCCGCCATCATAAACTTGGGCACGCTCAACCGCAGGTCGGCAAGATAGTCGGCCATCTTCTGAATTCCAACCAGCGGGTCGAGGCCGTGTTCGCCGAGATGCTCTCGAGTCAGTCCGTGGACCTCGTTGGCGGCGGGCAATTCGCCGGCTCCCTCCAGAGGCTTGAACTCACAATAAAAGGTCTTCTCGCTCAGACGCCAGGCCGCATTGGCACAGTCGGGTGGAAGCACCGGCACACAGCCGACGCTGACCAGAGAATACAGACCAGGGAAGGGCCCTGAAGCTTCCACATCGAGGCTAAGATAGAACACGTCTCCGGCTGTTCTCGTTCGGGATGCCAAAATCCTCAGGGGGAATTTTTGCCCCCAACTCAAACCCCGATCCTATATCGAATGAGGAGTAAGCCCCATGAAGTTTGAGACCTACGAAGGCAACCTGCAGGACCTGCACGCGGACGTGCTGGTGCTCATTATGGACTCGCAAAACGAGTTGTTCCAGCTCGAAGACGAGGCCTTACAAGAGCGAGTCGCTGGCGCCCAGGCTCAGTTCACGGGCGGCAAACTCTCGCGCGAGTTGACCTTCGCCCCGAAGGGCCTGGACAATATCGACACCGTAGTGATCTATCACAGCGACCTTGAGAAGAACTACGGTTTCTGGGAGAACATCAAGACCTTCGCGGCCCGTGGTTTGCGCCTGGGCGCCGAGACGGCCCGTCCGCGCGTGGCCTTTGCACTGAACTCCGAAGCCGGCCTGGAGCACGTCGGGAAAGTCGTGGAAGGCGCCCTGCTGGGCTCCTACAGCTTCGAAAAGTACCGTCAAAAGCCGCGCAAGCTTTTCGAAGACTGCGTGGCCGTGATCTGGACCCAGTCCGCTGAAAAGGCCCGCGAACAAATTGAGCGCGCCGAGATTCTCTGCCACGCCACCAACGCCACGCGAGACCTGGTCAATGAGTCGGCTGCGGTCATCACTCCCGCCGCCCTGGTGCGCAAGGCCCAGGACCTGGCGGCCAGTCACAATCTTCAAGTCGAAGTCTGGGACCAGGCCCGCCTGACCCAGGAACGCATGGTGGGACTACTGGCGGTTGGGGCTGGGTCGGAGCACCCCCCCTTCATGGTCAGCCTCAGTTATCAGCCTGAGGCCCCCAGCGATGTTCATCTGGTGCTGCTGGGCAAGGGCGTTACCTTTGATACCGGTGGAATCAGTATTAAGCCGGCCGACAAAATGCACCTGATGCGCGGGGACATGGCGGGTGCGGCCGCAGTTCTGGGCGCCATGGAAATCATCGGGCAATTGAAGCCAAGCATTCGCGTCACGGCTTTGGTGGTGGCCGCAGAGAACAGCCCGGACGGCAAATCCATGCGGCCTGGAGACATCCTCAGCTATCGTAACGGCAAATCTGTCCACGTCGAAAACACCGACGCCGAAGGCCGCCTGATCCTGGCCGACGGTCTCATCCACGCCGGCGACATCGGAGCCACTCACATCGTGGATGTGGCCACCCTGACCGGAGCGGCGGTGCGTGCGCTGGGCTACTCCTTTACCGGTCTGATGGGCAACAACCGAACTCTGATCAACGCCGTCACTCGGGCCGGCGGCAACCATGGTGAGGCCTACTGGAAGCTGCCCCTACCGGCTGAATACAAGGAATACATCAAGAGTTCGGTGGCGGATATCAACAACATCGGCGGCCCCGTGGCCGGCGCCACCACGGCCGCGCTATTCCTGCAGGAGTTCGTACCGGAAAGGACCGCCTGGGCCCACCTGGACATTGCCCCCACCTTCTGGAAAGAAAAGCCTTGGAAATACTTCGGCGAGGGCGCCTCTGGCGTGGCCGCACGCACCCTGGCCGACCTGGCGGTCAACTGGGCGGAAAACACGGCCCGGTGAAACTTCACACCGCTCTGCTGGCGGCAGCCCTGTTGCTGCCGGCTCCCCTGCTGGCCTCCGAGGACGAGGAACTCAAACCCCTGCCTGCCGGCCTTGAACTGGTTGAAAGTGTGCCGCTGGAAACCGAACAGGCTCTAGACGATCCGGCCATTCGCCAGACCCAGGAGGTCTGGCTGGAGATGATCAACGGAGCCAAGGAATCGCTTGACCTCGAGTTCTTCTACCTGCGCTTCGAACCCAAGACCTCGTTAGAACCAGTGGTCAAAGCCGTGGAAGCAGCCAGGGCCCGGGGCGTCCGGGTCCGCGTGCTGCTGGACGCCAAGTTCCTCATCACTTACCCGCAGCTTTGGGAGCGCTGGGCGCCCCTGGGGATTCAGCTCCGCAAAATCAAGTTCCCCTCGGGAGTTCAACACACCAAGCTGATGCTGGTAGACGGCCGGGAAATCTTCCTGGGCAGCCAGAACTTTGACTTCACTTCGCTGTCTCATATTCGCGAGCTAGGAGTGCACATCACTCAGCCGGAGCTGGAAAGTTGCTATCAGCAAGCGTTTGAGCACGACTGGGCGGTGGCCGAGGGCGATACCAGTCCGCCCAAACTCTCTCCAGTGACGGCCCGGTTCCCCGTAAAAATGGGAGAGCTCGAGCTTTTTCCTGTCTTCAGCCCCAATGACCCCCAATGGAACGCCGGCAACCCAGAGGAACTGGCCCTGGTCGAGCTGCTCCGCAGCGCTCGTCAACGCATCGATTTGCAGGTGATGAGTTATTCCCCCCTTGTGATCAGTCACCCTGGGGATGGACCCCTACCCAAACGCTATGAGACCCTGGACATTGAACTCAGAGCCGCAGCCGCCCGCGGGGTGGAGGTCCACCTGCTGGTCAGCGACTGGGGCGTCAAGCCCCCTTTACTGGCACCTCTGGAGGCATTGAGCACCGTGCCCCACCTGGAAATCAAGGTGAGTCACATTCCTCCCTGGAGCGGAGGCGAAATCCCGTATGCCAGAGTCGGCCACAGCAAATACCTGGTGGTGGACGGCCAACGGGGCTGGCTGGGGACTTCCAACTGGGAATACAGTTACTTCATGACCAGCCGAGATATGGGCCTGGTCTTTGAAGGCAAAAGTCTGGGCGGCCGTTTACAGAACTTCTTTGAACGCGACTGGAATGGGCCCTATGTCCGAAACTTGCCCGGGAAATGAAAAAACCATCCCTGATTGCGGGATGGTTTTTTCATTCACCGGTTCCTAGGCCCGATGCTCGTCTGTAACGGCGGACGAGAACCGCCTGACCGCCACCTCACCAGCGTCAGGAACCGCTGAGTGCTTAGGACACCCAGCGGCCACTCTACGGCATTTACGTCGACGCAGCTCGACGACGTGGTTTGGCTCCACGCAGCCCTCGCCCTTTCCAGTTGGGGAGACCTGTCCGACGCGGACGATGCCGGTCGGAGAATCAGCCGAAGCCGATCCGATGTGCACTGAGGTCTGGCACAACCCCTCGTCTTTGCGGCACGGACGAGAACCGCCTGACCGCCACCTCTCCAGCGTCAGGACCCAGCGCTGCCGACCGAAGTCGAGCGTGCAACTGGCCTCTCTGCCTGATTTTTCGTCCGGACAGCCGGACGGAGGCCGGAGCCTCTGTGACACCCCTGGTAGATGTGCCACCTGGCATTCTCACCCGGAGGAGAGGAGCCAGTGCTGACTGCTCGCGCAGTCGGCGTTGCAAATCGCAAGCGATTTGCCTAACGGCTATGCGCCCGAAGGCCTGAGCCATTTGGCCAGCTCGAAAGCTGGGCCGACAGCTGCTCAATGAGCGGCTGGTTGCGCTGACGCCGAGGCGAAGGCGCTGCGGTGTGTCCGCAAGCGGACTACCGCGTGCGTCCTGAGACGCGGCCCGTTCCCGAAGGGCGGGGCTTTTTGCTTTCCGAAGAAAGCTGGCCTCCTCAAGAGGAAGCCTGGTGCGCGCGAGCGTGCACCGTGTCTCTCGAGAGAGACGCACGAAACCGAAGTTCATGCAGCCTGAGGTAAGGCCGACCCCTGCCGGTCGCACAGACCTGAGCAGCTTTGACGAAAGCCGAGACAGACGTCAGCACCGTTTAACGCGGGTGCGCGCGCTGCGAACTGAGGTTAGTCGCGACCCCGTGGTCATTGGCCCACGCACCGACGAGTCTGTGCGACCCGTCGGCAGACTCGGCAAGCCGGTCTGCCTGATCCTCTCGGACAAATCCGGAGGAGAGCACTGAGGTTAGGCTCGACCCGCGGAAACTCAAGGCGTTCTGCGTGCCCCGAACAAGACCGCCGTCTCTCGTGCCGGCCGCCGAAGCGCCCGGTTCGCCAGGTTTTACGTCCGTGGCGGACGGCGCACTCGGTATGGCGCTACCCAACACATTTCAGTCGTGCTCACTGCCCGCGAACGGGGACCAGATTGCGACACTGGCTCAGGTGATCAGCTCACCCTGGCTCCCGAGACCGAAGTCTCGGTTTGGGATTGTTTAACGCCTGGCTCCCAAGGCGACAAACTGAGGTCAGTTGCAACCCTCCGAGTCACAGTATCTCGGAACTGCCTGGGCCGACCACCACCGGCTTCAGGTTCTCACCACGGACGAACGCACAAGGCGAAAGTCACTACTGTGTGAGGCCCTGGTCAGAGTTTCACGAGCCCGACCCGGCTCGGCCTCTCTCAGGTATGCAGGCTACCCCCATCGATAACGCTTTCGAGGAGCGCGGTGATTGTCGATATTCACCGTTCGGTCGGGGTTTTTGGCCCGGCGACTTTCCGATAATAGCCCCGGCCGATCCCATCGTCAATCACAAACACACGTTTGGCTCCATGCCTCGATCATGCCTTGCCGGCCTGAATCAAGTGGGGAAGAATTGATCCTGATTCAATCAAATTGTGGATAAAGAGAATAAGAATTAAGATCTCTTTTGTGGTCATTTATAGTTAGTTCGCGTGCATGGCTCGGATGCATGCGGCCAGAACCTGTTCGATTTTATTCTTCAGACTTTCGCCATGCCTCATCCAGCAGGAAGACCGGATGCTCGGCCTCGATTTTAAGACCTCGCCTGGCCAGACCGTAGCGGATCTGCAGCAAACATCCCGGGTTGGCGACCCCAACCCGTAGCGCCCCGCTGGCTACAATGGCATCCAGCTTGCGGTCGAGCAGTCTGGAGGCGGTCTCAAAGTGGGTGACGTTATAGGTTCCGGCGCTTCCACAACACAAATCGGCCTCGGCCAACTCGCGGTAGCCCTCCCCTGCCAGCTGCTTGAGCAGACGCCGCGGGGCCTGGCGCACGGCCTGACCGTGGGCCAGGTGGCAGGCATCGTGGTAAGTCAGCGGCTGCAACTGCCTGGGCAAAGGCGGATTCAAATCAATTTGGTCCAAAAACTCCTGCACATCGCGCACTCGAGCCGAAAAGGAGGCCGCCCGGTCGCACCAGACCGGGTCATCTTCCAACAAGTGGCCGTATTGTTTCATCAAAGCGCCGCAACCAGCCGAATTTACGACGATCCAGTCTACTGGATGCTTTTCAAAGGTCTCAATCATCCGGCGGGCCTGGGATCGCGCCCAATCTAGACGCCCAGAATGGGCGTGCAAAGCTCCGCAACAGGGCTGTTCGGCCGGCGCCTCAACCTGGAAGCCTTGTCGACGCAGGACATTCACAGTGGCCACATTCTCCTTCACGAACACGACGTCCATCACGCAACCAAGCAGTACTCCCACCCTCCCACGCTGGCCCCCAGTCCGACCAGCCACCAGTTGCCGAGACCCGTTCCACTGGACCAAAGGCAGCAAGCGATGGAATTCCCTTAGCTTGCCCGGCAGCAGAGAGCCTACCAGAGCCGAGATTCCACTTTTTTGATAGAGAAAGAGCGCTCGCGTGCTCCATTGCAAAAGCCGAGGCCGATCAAACAAAGCCAGCACAAGCGAGCCGAGCGCGCGCTTCCACCAGGGCCAGCGTCGCCACAGCTGATCGCGAGCGGACTCCAACAGCTGACCATACTGAACTCCAGCCGGACAGGAAGTCACGCAACCCAGGCAGCCCAGGCAATCCCCCATTTCCTGTTCGAAAACCGAAGACTCGATGGGCATGTTGCCCTCGGAGACGGCCCGGATCAAAGAAATGCGCCCTCGTGGCGAACTGCGCTCTTTCCCCGTCAAAACATAGGTGGGGCAGGTGGGCAGGCACATTCCGCAGCGGATGCAGTTATTCAGCTGCTCCTGGGGAGGCGCGTCACGCTCTTCAAACCCGCTCAAGGACGCAGTCCCTCCAGCAAGGGCTGGCACTGGCCGCCGTGGACCGGCAACTGACCCTCACGCCGGGGTCGCTGCTGGAACATTTTGCCCGGGTTGAGCACCTGACCCGGGTCCATTACCGAACGGAAGCGCCGCATCATTTCCAGGGCTCCGGGATCGGAGAAACGCTCCAGAAAATCTCGCTTGAGCAGTCCCACCCCGTGCTCACCCGTGAGCGAGCCTCCCAACTCCAGCGCTGCCTGGCAGATCTGTTCGAAAGCCGCTTCCATGCGCCGCACCTCATCCGCATCGCGCTCATCCAACAAAATGGTGGGATGCAAGTTGCCGTCGCCGGCATGGCCAAAGGTCCCAACCATCAGTCCGGAAGCCGCCGCAATGCGTCGCACGGCCTGCACCATCTCCACCAGACGCGAGCGAGGCACGCTGACATCCTCCAAAACGGTCGTGGGACGCACCCGGGCCAGGGCCGGAAATGCCATCCGGCGAGCGGCAGCCAATTGCAGGCCCTCTTCCTCATTTTGGGCCAGGGTCACCTGAGTGGCTCCATTCTTACGGGCCAGCTCCCCCATTTCTTCGGCTTCTGAGCGGGCCACCTCGGGATGGCCATCGCTTTCCATCAAAAGAATGGCGCCAGCATCGGTAGGCAACCCAATATGAGCAAAGTCTTCCACGCAGCGCAAAGTGATTTGATCCAGAAATTCCAGAGTGGCGGGGATGATAGGGGCGGCAATAATGTCGGCCACCGTGGACGCAGCCGCCTCCATGGTCGGAAAAACGGCCAGCAAGGTGCGTTTGGCCCTGGGTTTGGGCAGCAACTTCACCAAAATCCGGGTAAAGATACCCAGCGTGCCTTCCGAGCCCACCAACAGCTGCTTCAAGTCGTAGCCAGCAACGTCTTTGGGACACTTCGAACCGGTCCACATCACCTGGCCCTCAGGCAATACGACTTCCAACCCCATCACGTAGTCGCGGGTCACACCATACTTGAGACCGCGCAGACCGCCAGCGTTCTCGGCCACATTGCCGCCCAGGGTGCACACCTTCATACTTCCGGGATCGGGAGGATAGAAAAGCCCCTGAGCCTCCACGGCCTGGTGCAGTTGGGCGGTGATGAGACCGGGTTCGACCAGAGCGGTCATATTGGCCCGATCGATCTCGATCAGCTTGTTCAGACGCAGCAGGGACAGCACCACCGCGCCTTCCAGAGCCACACTGCCACCGGAGAGGCCGGTGCCGGAACCGCGCGGCACCAGTTTCAAACCTTCTTGATTGGCAAACTGAAGCACAGCCGCAATTTCCTGAGCCGAGCCGGGCGAAACCACGGCAGCAGGAAGATGGCGCATCATGGCCGTGGCGTCGTGCCCATAAACCCAAAGGTCGTCGCGCTCGTGCAACACATGCTGAGTGCCCACAAGGGTTTGCAGCTGTTGGAGTTGACGAGAATTCAACACTCCCAGGCCTTCGCATTCGGCGAGCCAGCTCCTATGTCGAAATCGTCAGATTGGCCGGACGGTTCAGATGCTAGGGTGGTGCCGATGAAGAAGGCATGGTTGCTGCTTGGCTTAGCGGGAATTGCCCTGCTCGACTACCTGAGTCCCCAGAGCCTCACATTGTCTCTGTTCTATGGCATGCTCTGTCTCCAAACCGGCTCAACATTAGGCGGTAGAGCGGCCGTCTGGATGGCCCTGGCCTCGGTCAGCCTGCACTGTGCCGTGAACGGCTTTCCTCACCCCTGGTATCTGGCCGCCCTGCAGGACCTGTGTGAGATGTGTCTGCTGGTCATCGTCGGCCTGGAAGCGGCACTGGTGCGGTCCAAGATCACCGAGACCCGCGCAATCCACTCTCGCCTGCGCTCCCATCTGGAGTCAGCGCGAGAGGTTCAGAAGGCCTTACTCAGGCCGCCGAGCCTCAGCGAAATCCCCATTGAATTCTCGCTGCGCTTTGACATCGCCGTGGAACTGGGCGGAGATCTCTTCTTCGTGCAACCCGGGCCGGGTGGACTGCTTTTTTGCGTGGCCGATGTGTCTGGCAAAGGTCCGGCGGCGGCCCTGATCTCTTCTCTCCTGCGCGGGCTTTTAGAGGAACTGGCCGCCCAGGCGGTCGGACCCGCTCACCTGCTGGCCCGCGTCCAGACCCGGCTGCTGGGCATGCTGCCGGAAAACACTTTCGTGACTTGCTTCTGCGGCTACCTGGACTACGCCAGCAGCACCATTACCTACGCCAGCGCCGGCCACGACCCGCCTTTTCTGCGCACCTCCGAAGGCCTGGTGGACTTACCCTGCCAGTCCATCCCCTTGGGCATCGATAGCGAGGCCCCACTGGAAGAAACCTTACTGACCTTCGCCTCGGGCGACCTGCTGCTGGTTTATACGGATGGCCTGACGGATGCTCGTCAAGGCGACACCAGGGTGCGCCTGGGCGACGAGAAAGTTCGCCAGATCTTGCTAAACCACCAGGGCAGCTGCGAGCAGCTGACCGACGCTTTATTCAGCCTGCTGCCGGCTCCTCTGGCGGACGATGTCATGCTGCTGGCCCTCAGGTGCCCCTAAGTTCAGGTCGGGTTTCACGCGATTGTAACAATTGGCTCCAGCATGGCGGGCGGCGTGCCTTTACAATGCATGTATGCCCGCAGTCAACCCGGCCCTCCGCCAGCAAATCTCTCAGGCCTTCGTATCCCATCGCCTGAACAATAGCGAGCTGGTGGCGGTGACCCAGCGACTGCGCGAGTGCGAAGCCGAGCAGCGTTCTCCCGAGCCCACCCACAGTCTGCTGAAGAAATTCAGCCAGCCGGATGTGGACATGCGCGACCCGGTCAGCCTGGATGAAGTGAAGGAAGCGGTCTCCTACCTCCGACTGGACGGCTACTTCAATCGGCTGAGCGAAGATAAACCCTGGTCACCCTATGAGCGGGCCCTCTATCGTCGCCTCTCCGGCCTGGAGAACGATCCCGTGCCCACGGCCGCCCTGCCCGAATCCAAAGGCAGCCCCGAGTTTGCGGAGACGGTCAAAAAGAACTTTCAGCAGTGGGACCTGGATGGCGACGGGGCCCTGAGCAACCTGGAGCTCGATCAGGCCCTGGCCAATCCCGATCTTCAAGGCGAAGCCGCCGCAGCGGCGGTGGTGCTGCGCCGCCAATCCACCGCCTTACAAACCTGCGTCAGCGAGACCAGCTCAGGCGTCACCCTGGCGGACCTGGAGTATTTCACCGCCCACGGCGTGCCCGACAACGCGGCAGCCACCTTCAAGGTCAACATGGGCTACAAAGCCAACTGCAAAGCAGCCGCTCAGATGACTCCAGCTCCAAACCTGCTGAACGAGAACTTCGATCCGCTGCAAGTGGAGCAAGGCCGAGCCGGTTCCTGCGTTCTGCTCTCGACTCAGGCTGGAGTAAAGCCCGAAGACTTAAAGGCCATGTTCCAACCCCTCAACGACGGCACGATCAACGTTCATCTGGCCGACGGAGATACTCGAAACGTGAAAGACCTCACCCTGGCCGAGCGACTCTATCACGCCAAGAGCCCCAACGGGGGCCGTTGGCCGGGACTGATGGAAGTGGCCATTGGTCAGCGAATTTTCGAGCATAGCCCCAAAGAAGACGGCTCTTTTCGCAGCGCCGCCAACGGAATCAATCCCGAGGAAGCCAGCCAGGCCCTGCACGGTCGAAGCATCGCCCGAGTGAACCTGGACGAAATCAGCCTGTCCGACACCCGTCGAATGCTGATCTCTTTAATGGAATGCCCCCAGCCCTGGTTGGCTGGCAGCCGCAAAACCGTTAAGGGACAGGATTCCGTGATCTCCATCGAGGACTTGCATAACGGCATCCACAACAACCACGCCTACTCCATTCAGGGCTTTGACGCCCAGACAGACACCGTCAAGCTGCGCAATCCCTGGCGCCACGGCGAGTGGGTGCTGCGCCCGGACGGCAAGGATGATGGCACTTTCTCCATGCCGCTCAAAGACTTCTACGCAAGCTACTACTGGGTTTCCGTGCCAAACAATCCGGTCGAATCAGGAAGAGCAGCTTAAAGCCGAACAGCCGGGCCTATTGCGGGCCCAATCAGGGCGCGGCTGGAAGAGCGGATCATCCTCGGCCCGCTCTCGATAGGGCTGACGCAGCTGTTGCAAAAACTCGTTCACCGCTCCCGCGTCCCCAGCAGCGCATCGGTCGATGACCTGCTGCACCAGGTAGTTACGGGGGATCAGGCTGGGATTGACCCGATTCATCAGCTCCAGGTCACGCGCCTGACCCAGATAGCGTAGCAACCAGATCCTCATCTTCTCTATGTATTCGGGTGAAGGCGTCCCATAAAAGGCCCTGCTTAATTCCCGGGGCAAGCCTTCTGCCTCCAACTCCCGTACACGGGCGAGATTGCGGAAAAAGATGGTCATGTCCGTCTCGAAGTCTTCCAGCAAATTGAGCAGGTCTGCCAGCAGCGGGTCGTTGGAGGGCGGTAACCCAATCTTGGCCCACATATTCTCGCGGTGCCTCTTCTCAAAATGAACCAGATAGTGATCCAGGCTGGCTTGCAGGGGCTTTTCATCACCCACCAGGGGCAGCAGCGCTTCAGCCAGGCGGGCCAGGTTCCATTGACCAATACGGGGCTGGTTGGCGTAGCTATAACGCAGATTTCGATCGGTGGTGTTCGGCGTAAAGTCGAGTTGATAAGGGTCGAGCCAACCGTAGGGTCCGTAATCAATGGTCCAGCCCAAAATCGAGAGGTTGTCGGTATTCATGACGCCATGCACAAAACCCACTCGCATCCAATCGGCCATCAGCTCGGCCGTGCGTCGGCAGACCTCATCATAGAAAGCATAGATGTCACCCCGGTGTTGGGGGTAGTGCTGCTCGATCACGAACTCGGTCAACTGACGCAGCACATCGACCTCATTCCGGGAGGCGAAGATCTCGAAGTTACCAAAACGCACAAAGGTGGGCGCCAGCCTCGTCACCACCGCCCCCGGCTCTAGCTCGGGGTGCCCGTCGTAAAACATATCACGCATCACTCCCTCGCCCGTACCGACCAGAGCCAGCGCTCGCGTGGTGGGAATGCCCAGATGAAACATAGCTTCACTGCATAAGAACTCGCGCACAGAGGAGCGCAATACCGCCCGACCATCAGCCCGCCGCGAATACGGCGTCGGTCCCGCACCTTTGAGCTGAACTTCCCAACGTTCTCCTCGACCATTAACCACTTCTCCCAGCGTCATGGCACGGCCATCGCCCAGTTGGCCGGCCCAATGCCCAAACTGATGGCCGCCGTAGCAGGCAGCATAGGGCTTCATGCTTTCCAGGACCCGATTTCCGCCGAGGATCTCAGCCATCTCAGGAGATTGAGTCCAATCCAGGAGCTGAGCGGCCTCGGCCGACCAGGCGATCAGCCCGGGTTTGCGCACGGCCGTAGGCAGCACCCGCGAATAGCACTGACCATAGACCTGGCGCGAACCGGGCCGAATATCCTGTTCGCCCGGCAGAGTGCGAACCCAAAGATCATCAAAAATAAGTTCCATAGGAAACCCCTTCGTAAGGCGGGAAAAGGTTCCTTATGCACAACCATGGCGGCCATCGCAAACAGAACGCGGCGTTGCTGTCCATCGTGTCCAACTCCACGCTGGTTCTAGGCAAGCTGATCGTCGGCGTGCTCTGCAGTTCGGTGGCCGTCGTTTCAGAGGCGGTCCACTCGGCCAGCGATCTATTGGCCTCCATCATCGCCTACGCCGCCGTCAGAATGTCTGACAGCCCACCTGACGAGGACCATCCATACGGCCACGGAAAAATCGAGAGTATCTCGAGCCTGGCCGAGGCCCTCCTGATTTTTGCGGCCGCTCTCTACATCGTCTACGAAGCGGTGCACAAGCTGCTTAAGCCGCCGCAGGCTTCTCCCCCGCTTTATCTGGCCATGGGCGTGATGGCGGTCTCGGTGGTGGTCAACTTCTTCATTTCCCGATACTTGCGCCGGGTGGGCCGGGAGACCGACTCGCTGGCTCTACTGGCCGATGCTGAGCATTTGAATGTGGACGTCGTCACCGCCGCTGGCGTTCTGGTCGGCCTGGGTCTGGCCCAGCTCACCGGCAAAAACTGGTTAGACCCGGCCGCGGCTCTGGGAGTGGCCTTACTGATTTTCAAAACCGCCTGGGAGCTCAGCGTTGAGGCCCTGCAACCCTTGATGGACGCGCGCTTGCCGCTGGAGGAAGAGGACCTGGTGCGCAGAGTGCTCAACAACGATTCACGTGTTTTGGGCTATCACAAGTTACGCACGCGCAAAGCCGGATCCCAGCGCCATGTAGACGTGCACGTCCAGCTGGACGACGAAATCACTCTGCTGGAAGCTCATCAGACCTCCGAGGACCTTGAGGACGAAATCCGCAAACTGCTGCCGATGCTGTTGATCAACATCCACGTTGAACCCTATTTAGCCGAAATGCAGCACCAACTGGAAGTGCACGGACTCAAGCCCGAGGAGCTCAACCAGAAGACCTACCCCAGCGATGAACTGGTCAGAACGTAAGCTTGTAGTAGCTGCTGATCTGCGGTCCACTCCAGGAGAAGGGGTTGGCTGAGGCGCCGATCGAGCCCAGCCCGGCTCCGGCGTAAATCGCGCCGTCCACGTGGTCACGAGTGGTATAGTAGCGGAAGTCCATTCCCCAGCTGGTGGTTTTCGTCAGCTGATTATCAAAACCCACGAACGGGATGGTCTGCAGCGAATCGACATTGGAGAAATTCGTCTGACCGGTCGCAAAGGCAAAGCCGTTATACAGACCGCCCGGGTCGTGGTGGCCGTAAGTATGCACCATCTCCAGACCGCCCCGCAAAGTCCAACTATCACTGGCGCCCCAGGTCAGGCCCAAGAGCCCGTAGTCTGACTTCAGATCCACCTGATTCTGGCTGCCACCCAGAGTTGGATTCAGGCCCGAGCTGCGCTTCCAGTAGTTACGCTCCAGAGCAAAGTCGATGGTGAGCTTGGGCTCGTCGATGAGATGCTTGGCGTAAATTCCCAGATTTTGCTCATAGCCGCGCGGGTTCTCCAGGGGGTTGAGGTTCGCATCGAAGCTATTGCCGGAGCGAGTGCCATAGAGGTTGGGGTGAGCGAAGCCGGCAAAGACGATGTCGTAAAAGCCTGGTGAAAAACCGATCACGTCGTTGGTGGGAATGCCCGGGCTGATCCCATTGCCCTTCACCCGAACGTCGTAGAGAGAGGTCTGCGTCTGCTGCAGAAAATTGGCCTTAAAGCCGACCGAGGTGTGCTTTTCATTGAACCAGTAGTTGCCTTTGAAGTAGAGACCCTCGCGATTCTGGGGATAGTTGGCGTTGTCATAGAGGGCGAAGCGACCCAGAAAGTTGTAGGTGCGTGGGAAGCGGATGCCCAAGAGCGAGGCGTTGAAGACGGCCGGATTGTAGTTCGGGTCCACGCGCAAAGCCGCCAGGCTCAAGGTCAGATTCCCTTCGTCCAGAACTGAGGCCACCTCCACCCGGCCCATATTGCCCTTGCTGACATAGGCCGAGTTGCGATTGGACTTATAATCCGAATGGGCGTATTCGCCCGTGAACTTGACGCCGTCCTTACTCTTTTCATCCCCTAAAGGCAACCAGAAGTGGGTGGAGCCGCCGTAAGTGTTCTGGCTCTGCGAGCCGTAGTTACCGGCCCCGGTCGTGATGCCGATGGTATTGTCAGCGTTACCGTTCCAGCCAGAGATGGGGCGAATATCGACCTGATTGGGTTGGTAAACGCCGCCGCTCACGGTTCCGGCCCCGTTGACCTGGGTCTGACCCGCAAAGAAGCCGGGGGGGTTCACCCACTGCAATTGACTCCAGCCGGAGGAATTGAGGTAGGCCACGTTGGTGATGCTTTCCAAACCCGCCAACGGACCGTTGGCCTCCGGAGAGTCGCCATAGTAGCGGACCCAGTTGGCCTTGATATCCCAGTTGTGATTGCGATACATCAAGTCGCCGCCGTAGACAGTATGGGTATAGTTTGTACCTGCATAGATATTGCCGCCATCTCCAAAGCGGCTGCCCATGACCTCGTATTTCAAATCCTGGTCTTCGCCCAGGTCGAACTGCCCCAACAGCTGAAATCCAAAGCCACCAAAGCGAGCAGGTCCGTATAGATTATTGTTGGATTGACCTGCAAAAATAAACGGGTCGAATCGAAGACTATCATAATAGCCCAGTGTAAGCCGAGTCTTGCTGGGCTTATGCTCATACCAGGCGTGATCGAAGACCACCCGGCTCCAGGGAGCATTGTTTTGCCCACCCAGCCCGGCCGCCGTCTGGTTGGCCGTCCACGGGTTGGCCAGATAGGGAGCATTGGCTCCCCAGTAAGCATCAATATTCTGGTTACCCTGAGCGGTGTAGCCGGCAATCTCCACCCCGAATTCATTGTTCTCATCAATGCGGTTCTTCAGACCCAGTCGGGCCACCGCCGTGAAACCCACACCATTGACCAGAGCACGGCCGTTCCGATAGTCCACCACCGGCAACACACCCTGAACCTGAGGACGCAGGGTTGGACCGACACTGGAGCCCACGGTTTTGTTATAATCCAGGAAGGGGTTGCCCTTCACTCCGGCGCCACCGCGCGAGAAATCGTTATCATCGTTGCCGTCATTATGAAAAGCCTGGGCCAGCACGCGCGACTCCATGCTGCCGTAGAAGGTGATTCGCTCCAATTCGGTGACGCGCGCATCGATTCGGCTGACGCCCTCTTCCAGATTGGTCACGCGCACGCCCAGAGCGGCCAATTCGTCCTTCAAAGCCAGAGCCAGCTTGCGCACTTCCTGCAACTGCTCCTTGGTAGCGAAGGTCGCATTGTTCTGCTCCATCTTAGCCAGCAAGCGAGCCACCACCATGGCCACCTCATATCGACTGGCGGCCCTGTCACCCTTGAAGGTTCCATCCGGATAACCCTCAATCAGGCCTTGAGCGGCCAGCTTTCGCAGGGCATCAATGGCCCAGTGATTCTCCTTGGCATCCGGAAATAAAGGAGCGGCGGACGCAAGAACGGGGACTAAGGCCAATCCGGCCACAAAAACAAGCGATTTCTTCATAACAGCCTCGAAATGGTGATAGCACCCTGTCAGGGTTTGACGGCTATCATAACCATTCTCAGAATTTTAATTCTGACATTTTTGCGAGGTTGAAAAATCTTAATGCCGGGCGATCAGACCTGCCACCAGCGCTCCCCCACCAAATACAGCCCCGGAAACCAGGGGATTGTGGCTGATCAGAGGGAGGGCAATGCCTGCCCCGACTCCGCCTAGAACTGAAAGAGCTAAGGTTTTCGAAGAAGCTTCCAAACCGCGCTTCTCGCGCTGGGCTTCGATAGCCATTCCCAGGCTGACGCCTGCCACCAAACCAGCACAGCCACCCATGAAGCCGGCGGCCGGAATTGACCAAAGGCCCAGACCCTGGGTCATCGGGCCGGCCAGCGCACCCGCTCCGGCCCCTAAGAAGCCGGCCCGCATACCATTCAGCACCGGGTCGGTAGCCCGGGCCAGGGCGATCCGCTCAGCTCTGCTCAGTTGCACCTTGTCGCCGGACTGCGGTGCGGGAGCGTTGTCCTTGGCGGCGGGAAGCCGCCGGGGGGAGTTGGGCAGGTTGGAGTTTGTCGTGACTTTCATGGCATGGCCAGGCTAGTGCAGAGCCTTGAAAAAAATCTGAAGGATGCCGGATCGCTTCTAGCCCCGACGGGCGGGAATCAGCCACTCCTGGACCTGGGCCTGCTTGAGATCGACTTCAAAGCGGCGCAGTCGCAGTCCAGCTTCATCCTGAGTGGACTCATAACGCACCAAGCGGTTGTCATTCTGGCAGCTTTCCCGCTGAGTACAGGAGAGCGGAACGCCGTTGGGGTCTCCACCCGGCAACATGGACTCACAGACATAAAGAGTGTTCTTATTGATCTCCGCCTGATAACGAGCCGGATGGTTGTAGACATCCAGACGACCGGCGCGAGGATCGCGGTCGGCCTGATTCTGGTCGTAGGCTTCAAACTTACTCCAGTCCGACTCCACCTGAGCCAGCACGCGCTGGCGTTCGGAAGCTTCCAGCGGGCGGGCCGGCACTCGAGAAAAATCGATGCTGGCAAACTGGCGCCTGAGATTAGGATTCACGATCATCGCACTGGCATAGTAACCCGGACAGCCGCCTATTCACAAGTTAGAAATCTGGCCAATTCGGCTCCCTGGTAATCTGTTCATATGAAGATTCAAAATCACTCCCCCCTCCCACGAGCCATTGCCCAATACGCTCCGGCCGATCAGGCCGTGCTCAAGGAGCTTTACGAGAAGGGGGACCTGCGCGACAACGCCGATGTAGGCCAGGTACTCAAGGAATACAAGGCTTCCTTAAGCGGCAGCATCGAATCAAAAGGCTACCACAGCTACGACCAGATGACCGCGGCCCTTCAGGAGCTGGCAGACCGCTACCCAGATAAAGCTCAGCTGGTCTCTCTCGGAAAAAGCGGTGAAGGTCGCGAGATTTACGCATTGCGCGTAGGCACGCCGGATGAACAGAACCCCAAGCCGGGAGTGGTGATCACCGGCTGCCACCACGCCCGCGAGTGGATGACCGTCGAGGTGCCCTTACACACGGCCACCACTCTGCTGGAGAACTACGAGACCGACCCGGCCTGCAAGGATCGAGTGGACCAGACCGTCACCTGGTTCGTGCCCATGGTCAACCCCGATGGATACGAATATAGCCGAACCAAGAACAGCTGGTGGCGAAAGAACCGGCGGCCTATTCAAGAAACGGGCTGCCCCAACATCAAGGGCAATATCGGCGTGGACCCCAATCGCAACTACTGGGACGGAAAGCCAGAGAACTTCGAACTCTATCGTCCCAAGGGAGATACCCCGTGTTCCACCGAGGATGACTGGGGCGACGGAAAAACCAGTGACAATCCCAAGGCCGACACCTACCGTGGGCCGTCCGGAGGCTCCGAACCCGAGGTGCAGGCCATGCTGAATCTGGAGTTGAACCCCGCCAACAACATCAAAGGAATTGTGGATTACCACAGTTACGGGGACATGATTTTGTATCCTTACGGAAGCAAGCAGCTACCGGCCGATCGACTCGAAATCTATCGAGACATTGGCAGCAAAATGAACAATGTTCTGGGCAACCGGTTCACCCTGGAGCCCAGTAGCGACCTCTATCCCACCAGCGGCGGATCCAACGATATCCATGAAGCCAACGGGATCATAGGTTTGACCTTGGAGATTGGCCGGAGCTTCCAGCCGCCGGCCTCGGAAATCCCCAAAGCCACCGCCTATATCACACCGGCCAACATGGTCTTTCTGGACGAGATCCGTTCCCGATACGCACACGCGTGAACTCTCGCTGGTTTTTGCTTCTCGGCCTGACCGCCGTGATGCTCCAGCTGTGCTGGAAAATCTTGACCCCTTTCCTGTCCATCTTGCTCTGGGCATCGGTGCTGGTCATGGTTTTTTACCCCGTCTACACGCGCATTCTGCACAAGCTCAAGGGGCGCAGCACCCTGGCCGCTATTCTCAGCACCCTGTTGGTGCTGGCCACCATTATTCTACCCATGGTGGCCGTGACCGGCATGGTGGTGGCCGAGTTAGAATCCACGGCCCGAGATATTCAGGCCGAAATTCCCCGGCATCTGGAACGCCTCCCTGAAATATTGGAACTGGTCTATCGCTATACGGGTATGACTCAGGATGAGCTGAAAAAGGCCGTCCAGACCGGAGCTCGCACGGGCAGCCAGACCTTGCTCGGCGGCTTGCTCAGCCTGGTCGGGGGCGCGGTGGGCTTCCTGGTCAATCTCGGCTTTGTCAGCTTCACCATGTTCTACCTGTTTATCGACGGCGAAAAAGCCGTCTTGAGTCTGCGCGACTGGCTTCCGCTGGAACGCTCTCAAAGTCACGCCCTGCTCATTCGTGCCGGAGAAATCATCAGCGCCAGCGTCTATGGGGTGATCGTGCTGGCGGTGATCCAGGGCAGCCTGGGCGGACTGATGTTCTGGTGGCTGGGCCTCCCCTCGCCGCTCTTGTGGGGCGTGGTCATGGTTTTGTTCGCCACAATCCCCATGCTGGGCACCTTCGTGATCTGGGTTCCGGCCGCCATTTACCTGGCTGCCAACGGATTCTATATCAAGGCCGTGATCCTGACACTCTGGGGCAGCATCGTCATCGGGATGTCTGACAACTTGCTCCGTCCCACCCTGGTCGGCAAAAAGGCCAAAATGCATGACCTGATGATCTTCTTCGCGGTGCTGGGAGGATTAAAAGCCTTTGGTGTGCTGGGCATCCTGATGGGACCGGTCGTTCTGGCCGTCTCCTTGACCCTGCTCGAGGCCTTCCGCCGGGCCGACCCCATGCGAGCCCCAGAATCATCGATCGAGATCGAACTACCAATTATGGTTGTGGAGCCCGAAGCAACGATTGAGCCGGAGCCCTCCACCACTCCAGAGCCGCCTCCAACACCGGAGTAATCCAGACCGCCTTGCAGTCGGTATAGGCTTGGGCATCCTGAGGATTGGTGGCCGCACAGGCATCTTTCATCCGCTCGTAGTCACGCGCTTTTTCGGGGAAAGCGCGCAGGTAATCGCGAAAAGCCAGATGGCGAGCAATGCCGGGATGACCGCTAGCGTAGCAGTGGAGATTGGCGCAGCGCCAGCCATCCTGGCCATTGCGCGGACAGAATCGCCGACCTTCCAGGCCATATTCGCCCCAAAACTCATAACCCGCCGCGACCAACTCCGCCTGCATTTCATCCAGCCATTCCACAGAGGTCACCTCGGGCATGAGGTCGATGATTCCCTTGGCCCGAATGCCCGCAATCGAGGTCGAGCCAATGTGATGAATCCTCAACAATCTGGAGTCGCCCCCCAGGGCGGTGGTGAACCGCTGAGCCTCTTGGGCGGCCTGAACCACCCAGTCCGGATTGTGGCCCAGCAACTCAACTTTGGTGCTCATACAGAGGCATTTGCGGAAAATCAGCCAAATACCCTGGATGAAAAAATTTCTACTGCTGGCCCTGCTATTGGTTGCGCCGGCTCTAGCCGATCCACCCGGGCACAATGTCCATCTGGTCACCAAGAAAGACCAGAACAGCTTCTGGAGAGGTGGAGGCCCCACCCGTGAAACGATGCTGGCCCTACAGGCCAATGCTCAGGAATTGGGCCACCCGGTGACTCTCATCGACCTGCGCCATCCTCCATTCGACGACGACTGGATTTCCCACGCCGGTCGACTGACTCCCGCGGGTGAGGAAAAGATGGCCAAGGAATTGGGTCTGCGCTACCATTCCATCAGCGCTCTGGACAAAGGCCTGGTCAAATTGATCGATGAGGCTTTAGCCGAGGGTGATGTGTATATCCACTGCCATTATGGCGTCAATCGCACCGGGTTTGCGGTCGGCCGTTACGCAACCGCCCGTGACCTGGACGTTGACCGCAGCAAAATGGGTGAACGCGACTGGAACCAGGGAGTGGCCTTTCAGAAGCGCCTGATGAATCAGTAAAGGCTGCCCGCCAGCCAAAGCCAAAAGGCACCTCGATTGGAGAGGTGCCTTTCGTTGAAATTGCAATCAAGCGATCAATTCTTGTTCAAGCCGACGCATCTTGGCCTCAGCGGTGGCGATGTGGCGGAAAAGACGCTGATGCTGGCGAGGGCTCCCCGAGCGCATCGCACGCGAAAGGGCGTGACTCAACTCACGTTCGGCTTCGCGCATTTCCAAGAGTGCGGCTTTAACTCGATCAGGCATTTTCTTCGTCCTCCATAGCTTCGACTATCTAAGGACGATTATGCATTCTGTCCGGAAAGGATTTCAGACCGACGCGTACCCACCGCTCGGTATTGGAATAATTCAGTCGCGGGCGATGGACAGCGTAATCAGAGTGGGCAGCAACAAACCGCACAGAAACGCCACCGGCAACAGCATTACCGACTGACAGGCCACGCTCACGAAGGTAATCAGTCCGGTTAGCGTTCCGGCCTGGGTGGCCGAAAGCACGAACTCAGCCAGGCTCTGCTCACCCCGCGCGTACTCATAGCGTGCATAAGCAAATCCGGCCAGGCCAAAGATTAACCAGGCAGCCAGGGCCCCCACCATTTCGTGCTCGCAGGCCGAGCCTAAGGCTCCACCCACCAGGGCGAAGACAAACCCGAACATCGCTCCGGTCAGTCCTGAAAGCAGCGTATCAACGCGCATCGAGGGCATTGCGCGCGCACGAGCGGGAGCCGACTCAGGCAGACACAATTCCCCCGAATTAGCGACTTCTAGCTGGCGTAATAACACTCGTCTGTTCCTCCTGGACTGAATATAGAACGAGCTTAGGTGAAAGCGCTAAAGCAAGGTGAAAACAAACCTGTCTTCATGTAACAAAGTTGTTGCAAATTTAAGCGAATCCGTTAACGCTCCGTCAGAGCCTGTCTAACACCGAGAGCATGGGTTGCAGTGTCGCGACCAGCGTGAATCCCACCACCGTGCCAATCACTCCCAGTACCGTCGGTTCCAGGGCGGCCATCATGGACTCCAAGCGCTGCTCTAGCTCCACTCGATAGAGAGATTCAAGGTTGCCCAGCATGGCCGACATCTTACCGGCCTCTTCGCTGGCGCGTACCCCCTGCGCCAGTGAACCCGGGAAGAAATCACTCCCTGCCAGAGCATCCGACAGGGCTTCGCCTTGCTTAACGAACTCAGAGACTTCAGCTATGACCTGATTCAGACACTCCAGATCAGTGGCCCGGGCGCTGAGCTCCAGGGCCTGCAACAGAGGCATGCCCACCTCGAGCATGGCACGCAGGTTCTGAACAAAATTGGTTACGTAAAGCAGACGCAAACTCTCGCCCAGATGGGGAATCCTGAGGACCTTCAGTTGCCAATCGGCATCCACTTTGAGTCGGCGCCAAAGGGAGCGCAAGCCGGCCAGAAACCCCAGAGCCAGCAACACAAACCAGGGGCTCATCACAAACGAACTAAAGGCCATCAGGCAGCGCGTGGTCAGAGGCAACTCCCCCCCGACCTCGCCGATCATCTGAAACAACCCGCGAAAGAGGAAGGGCGGAGCAAAGACGGCCAGGCAGATACACAAACTGCTGACCACGAGAGGCATGGTCAGAGAACTCTTGATCTTCTGCATCAGTTCGCCGTTGCGCTCCTCCCGATCGGCGAGGCGCAACAAGACCGCATTGAGCTGGCCCGAGCGCTCGCCGCTCATGACCATTTTTTGATGCAAAGGCCTGAAAATGAATGGGTAGTTCTGCATGGCGCGGGAGAGGTAATGCCCCTCCTGCAACTTTTTGGAGAGGCCGCGGCAGGCCTCAGCCAACTGGAGATTCTCTTGCTGCTGGGCCAACATGTCGAGGGCGGCCACCAGCGACACGCCACTGCTGAACATGGTGGCCAGACTGCGGAAGAACACCGACCGCATACGGGCGTCGGGAGCAGCTTGAAAACCCCACATTTCTCAAAGGTTAAACCTCGCCCTCCACTTGCCTGCCACGGTAGGTGAACATGACCGGGGTTCGAACCCAAATGGATGGCCCAAAATCAACTGGAGCAACTGTTGCAGCGGGTCCAAGAACAGGGCCAGCTGCATTCCCGAGGTCGCTTCAGTCTGGATGTAGCTTCCGCCTCAAGGCAGTTCGGGCAGTATGCCCTGGGCGACTCCGTGGCCATCATCGCCCGCCTGATTCGAGTAGGCGCCCTGTGCGACGGGGCCGTCCAGGTGGAACTGACCGCCAGAAGCACCCGGGTTTCAATCGCGGGACACTGGGCCGCGGTGAGCTCGCTGGCACAATCCTTCGACCAGGTTCTGGCCGGAGACCCGGCCGACCGAGAGTTCGCCATTGCTCTCAACAGCATCGTCAACCGGCCTTTTCAGGATCTGCAAATCCTGCGTGGAGAACCGGGTCAGATCGGTCAACTAAGAATGGACTCCGATCGCCAGGTGGAGGTGGCCGAAGCCATCAATCTGGTTCAAGACCTCTACTTCACTCAGGTCGAGTGGAAGACACCAAAGGCTCGCTCGATTTCGAAGGACTTAGACCAACTGCGAAACTGGTTTCGCTACTGTCGGGTG
Source organism: bacterium (assembly GCA_018266105.1). Lineage (GTDB taxonomy): Bacteria > Vulcanimicrobiota > Xenobia > Xenobiales > JADMJV01 > JADMJV01. The sequence goes on from JAFEBA010000051.1 coordinate 26,945, forward strand.
CCGCTCAGGCTGAATGGGGACCTGATTCAGGTTCCGATGGGCCACGCTCGCGGTCCAGGCATGCTGAAGCATCTGGGCGCCGCCAAACAGTTGCTTCTCAAAGGTGCCTGGTACAGGCCGGCCAGTTACTTTTGGGCCGATCATCAGGTGCTGGAGTTTCGACTCTACAGCAATCAGGATGAGCGCAACGAGGTCTCGCTGCCCGAACCCAGCCTGGCCAGCTGCCGGATGTGGGCCGGCAGCCGCCAGCCCTCACGCTGGGAGCGATGCTACCTGGCCCTCTCGTTCGCCAGTGACCTGAGCGCACCCAGTCGGATCGATTGGGTGCATCGCGGCCAGTTGGTCGCAACTGAGGCGGCTGAGTTTCCTCTGCCGGCTGTCACGGCCATCGTTTCCTGCCATGGCTTAAATATGGACCTGCTGGGCGAAAAGCCGGTCGACAACCAGGCCCTGGCCGCGCGACGGCAGTTTCTGACCGACTGGGTCAATTGTTTGGAAGATGAGCTGGCGGGTCGATACACCCACGGCCAGCCTGAGCTGATGCACAAGGTGCTCTTTGATTCGAAGCTCTGCAAGAACCTGCTCCGCCTCCCCCAGCGTGGCCGCGTGGAGGAGTTGCTGCGCCGGCTTAACCCGATTCATCCGGTGGCTTAAGCCAGTGCAAAACGGTGTGCCGAACGATGTCCAGATTGGAAAGGTGGGTCGCGAATCCTCGCCAGTTGAGGGGCGCGGCCAGTCGCATCGGCAACTCGGCCAGAAATCGCACCGCCGCCTGGGTAAAGATGTGCCACATGAGTTGGGACTCGCCCAGGTGAGCCTCGATCCCCTCCAGATGAAAGAGAATCTTGCGCAACAAGATCAGGTCCAGGGGAAACTGGTCTCCCCAAGACTCGGGTGAGAGCAAGCCCGACAAGTTGCTGGCTTTGGGGCAAAGGCCAACCGGGGCCCCGGTGAGCTGACTGGCGTAAAACTCCCAGTCTTGTTGATCACCTCGCCAGGCCGAGAGCAATGCGTGGGTTAGCAAGACTCGCCGTTCTTTTGAGAGCACCAACACGCTTCCCCAATCCAACAAAGCCAGCCGGCCCTGGTTGGTCACCCAAAGGTTCCCTGGATGAGGGTCCAGATGAAAAACTCCATCCTCATCGCCAGTAAAAAAGGGGTCGGTGATCAACACCCGCACGGCCAGAGAGAACAGTTCTCCCGCACGCTCGTGCTCAAGCATAGGTGTTCCGTAAAGCCGCTCCATAACCAATCCCCGCAGTTGTGGGTAGAGGCATGGGACCTGCACCTCGGGCACATCCTGAAAGCGCTGGGCGGCCAGTAGCAGCTGGCGCTGCTCTCGACTGGGATGGAGTTCGTCTTCCAGCAAACGCACCAGGCTGGCGATGACAGTCCGGTAATCGAAAACCGCCAGACCATCCTGACGACACCAGTCCCCCAGCTGCTGACCCAGCTCGTCCCAAATTCCGAACTCGTCTCTCAGTTTGTCGGCCACACCCGGCTTGAGTTGTTTGCAGACCACTTCCGTTTCGCCCCAGCGGCAGGCGAACACGCTGGCCACCGAGCCCTCCGCCAGTGCCTGTTCGGGTCGCAACTCCAGCGGCCAATCGTAATCCTCGGGTCGAGCCAGCGGCAGGCATGACTCCAACTGGCGCAGTTTCTCGCGAAAGCCTTCTTCCAAACGGGGGTCTCGAGCCAACAACTGGCCCAGCTTGTGCAGAGTTGGACAGTCGCGCATCAGGGCTGTCATGCGCTCAGCACTGTCCTGGCAATCCATCTGGTGGAGCACGATTTCCTGCTGACGCTCTGGCCGCAAGCGTCCCACAAAGTACAGCAAGGCCCGCTCCAGAACCGGTTGATAGCGTTCATAGGCTTGGGGGATCAGATCCGCGAGCCATTGCTGGATATTCATGCAAAAGCGCTTCTCCCCCCAAAGCAAAAAGCCGGCCCGTGGGTCGGCTTTTTTATCGAAATGACTGAGGCTTAAGCATTGGGGGGAGCCAACGGACTCATCGGCTCCCAGTATCGGTTCCAATCGCCACGATAGAGACTCCACTCGGTATTAAGCACGGCCTTGGGCTGGTCCTCGATCGTCTTGACCTCAACGTTGGCGCTGTCAAAGGTCCAGAGGCGGTCACAGCCAACATTGCGGCTCCAGCGATGGGAGACCTGGCTGTCGCGGAAGTCGGCGAAGTTCTGAACCTCATCCGCATCCACTTTGCCGTCTTTGGGCCGCACAGTCTCTTTCCACCACCACATCCCTTTGGTGACTTCCTTGTCCTGCCAGACTCCGTAGTTGGCATTCAACTCTTCAGAACTGACGCTTTTGGTGAAGCCGTCCACGGGCTCAAATTTGCCCTCATCGTTGCGGCGCACCAGATTGTATTCAGTGTTGCGGACTCCCAGGCACCTGGTTCCGTTGACGTCTCGACGGTCGAGATAAGCGCTGACGCCGGGCAGATTGGAGGCTTCGAGCTTGGACATCGTCTCTCCTCAATTGAGTGTGGATGCTCTCAATCTAACCTGCTCGCCAGGCTGGAATGTTAACCGAGGGTAAATAGGAGGGCAGCCAGGGTGCCTGTGCAACCTTGAGCAATGACGAACCGACGCCAATTCATTCGGTTGCTGGCCGGAGGGCTTACACTGGCCGGCTGCGGCGGCTCCAATCCCCCGGCTTTGACCAGCGGCGGCGGCTCTATCATCGCCGACCCGGCCGCGCTGTCAGCTCGTCTTGAGAAGGATGTGCTGGTCATTCAGAACGAGGGCCATATACCGGGCCTCAATGTTGGGATCTGGACCCCCCAATCCAGCTGGGTGCGCAGCCTGGGGCTGGCCACCCTCGCTCCCGACCGCCCCCTGGCGATTGAAGACATTTTCTCCTGGCGCAGCGTCACCAAATCAATGACGGTCACGGTGGTGCTCCAGCTGCTAGCTGAAGCCCAGATAGGTTTAGACACCTCAGTCAATCGCTTCTTGAACGGCGTTCCGGGAGAGAACTCGGTAACCATCCGGAGCCTGGCTGACATGAGCAGCGGACTGTTTGAATATACGCGCACCCAGGCCGTCATCGATGCCATCACCGCCGACCCCCTGCGACACTATACTGCCAGCGAGTTGGTGCTGCCGGCCCTGGCCCAAGGGCTCCACTTTTCCCCGGGCAGTGCTTACGAATACTGCAATACCAACACCCTTTTGCTCGGAATGCTCGCCGAGAAACTGAGCGGAAAGCCCATGGATTCGCTCATCTCTGAGCGTATTTTCCAGCCACTGGGGATGAGCGCCAGCGCTTACCTGGAGGGAGTCGACCGTCCAGCGCCGGCCACCCTGGGCTACGCCTTTGACAACGGCACTCAGGTGGAAACCCGGATTTCCCACTCCGCTCTGGGAGCCGCAGGTGCCGCGGTGGGACCTCTCAGTGACGCCCGACGCTGGGCTGCCGCCCTGGCCGGGGGACTGCTGGTCCCGCCCCAATTTCGAAGCGAGCGGCTGCGTTCCCGTGAGGCCGTGAATGGACCCATTTACGACACCTACGGCCTGGGCCTGGGACAGGTGCAGGGCTGGCTCGGCCACACGGGAGAGGGGATCGGCTATGCCGTCGCCCTTTTCGGCGAGCCCCTCAGCGACAGTCAAATTGTGGTGCTTTGCAATGGTTCCAACGTCCACGACCAGCCGCTTCGATTGGTTCGACGGTTCCTGGTCACACTGGGCTGGCCGATCGCTCCTCCGAGTAACGCCAGGCCCTGATTCAGATCACATCCAGTTTGGGGCCGGAACGAGTGGCTCCGATGCTGGCCGTTACCACACAGGCCATGGCCAGGAGCTGCACGGGCCGCAGAGTCTCGTGAAGCAGCAGCAGACCCGATAGTGCGCCGGCTGCCGGCTCCAGACTCATCAAGATACTGAACACGCTGGCGGGCATCCTTCGCAAGGCCACCAACTCGCAGCTGTAAGGAATGACGGAACTGAGCAGGCCCACCAGCGCCCCCAGACCCAGTACACGAGGATTGGACAGCTGATGCAGATGCATCCCCAACGTGGCCGGCGTGAGCAGCAAGGCCGCCACCAGGCTGGCCAGGGCCAGGCCATCCAGCCCCGGCCAGCGCAGACCGGTTTGGGCACTCAACAAAATGTAAGCGGCCCAGGCGGCTCCAGCCAGCAAAGCAAACCCCAGTCCGGCCCAGTTGAACTCCCCGGGCTGCAGGCCCAACAAGAGGACTCCCGTTCCGGCCAGGGCCACCCAGAGCAAATCGCTGGCACGACGAGATCCCCACACCGCCAGGCTGAGGGGCCCCAAAAATTCCAAGGTGACCGCCAGTCCGATGGGAATGAGCGCGAAGGCCTGATAGATGGACCAGTTCATGATCCCCAGGCTCAGACCAAAACCAATCACCGTCAGCCAGTCGGCCCGACTGCGCTGGCTGAGCTGGCTGAGCTGTGGACGGGCCAGCAGCAAGAAAAAGACCGAGCTGGTGACCAGACGAACCCAACCCACGGTTGTGGGAGAAACTTGAGTGAAAAGTGTCTTGGCGAGCCCCGCTCCGAACTGAACCGAAAAAATCCCAATCAACACCAGCCAGACGGGCGGTATTCGCGACAACATCCATCGCGATTTCTCGGCTCCGACTGGGACTCCCCTGAGCAAGACAATCGCCGCAGGGAGGGAAGGCCCCCACTACCGATGAGCATCTGGGACAGTCCAACTCTATTGCTGGTTCTGGCTCTCGGGCTGGGACTCGCCTATACTCTAGGAGCGCGCTCCGCCCGGGTTGGCCTGGACGCGCGTCTGGCCGGAGGCGCCCTGGTTTGGACGGGATTGAGCCTGGCCGTAACACTTTACCTGGCCGGTCAGCTCCATCGGGCTCGATTGGATGATGTCCACGAAGAGTGTGACAGCATCGGCCACGTCTATCGAGCCCTGCAGGTCTTGCCTCGCAACGAACGCGCTCAAATGCGTCTCCTGCTGGTGTCCTACACCGACGCGCGGTTACGCAAGGTGCCGGAACAGTCCGCCCAGGAAAGCCAGAATGCCGAAGATGAAGCTCTGGGACTCTACTCTCAGATGTTTGCCCTGGGGACCCGCATGATGCGAGACCAGACCATCGACCCATTTCGTGGCTCGCAAATTGTCCAGGCCCTCAGCCAGATGATTTCAATCCACCACCGCCTTGGATATGCTCTGCAAGAGCGACTTCCCACCCCCCTGCTGATCTTTGTGACCCTTCAGTGCCTGGCTTCGGCAGGATTGCTGGGAGCCCTGACCGCCCTCAGCCATCCTCAGCAGCGCTGGATTTGCCTGGTCCTGACCGGGGGGCTGTGGATCAACCTGGCCCTCATTCTGGACTATAACGACCCCAGCAGCCAGTTCATTCGCGTGGACACCCGCAACATTCAGGAACTCTCACAAGCCCTGCACGCTAAGGAGCGACTCTGAGCGCCTTCAGACCCAGCCAGCGCCCGGATTGATCTTGCGCCCCCAACTGCTTGTGGGCACAGCACCCGCAGTCTTCGTCCTCCGGTCGAGGACAGAGCTTGATCCATTCCTGGGCCCGCTGCCATTCGGCCGGTTCCACCGCATAAGCATAATGGTCCACGCAATCGTTATCCATGGAGCCCCGGCGCGATTCTTCGCAGGCCCCCGCCGAGCCCCGTCCGCAATGGGCGCAGCGAAAGAGTTGAAAGCGAATCTCGTCCGAACGGCAATCGCTGGGAACGGCAAGAACGGACACGATCTGTAGGTTCTCGCTCTGACAATAAGGGCACTTCACCATAACCCTCCGAGTGTAACCGGCGGCAGCGCCTTTGTTAAGCCCGAACTCGGCAAGCAAAAAGCCCCCGCTCGTTGAAACGAGCGGGGGCTTTTTGGGGCTGAGGAACCTCAGGCCTTAAGTTCTTCGGCCAGCTTTGGCACGAACTCGAAAAGATCGGCCACCACACCGTAGTCCGCCACCTTGAAGATGGGAGCTTCGGGGTTGTTGTTAATGGCTACGATACAGCCGGAGTTCTGCATACCTACCAGGTGCTGAATGGCGCCGGAAATACCGACGGCCACATACAGCTCGGGGGTGACCACCTTACCGGTTTGACCCACCTGATAGCGGTGCTCTTTCCAGCCCGCATCGACCACCATACGGCTGGCGCCCACCGCGCCGTTGAAGGCGGTGGCCAATCCGTCGATGAGATGGAAGTTCTCCGGTCCCTTGAGGCCGCGGCCACCGGCCACCACCACCCGAGCTTCGGAGAGGTCGACAGCGCCGGTATCGCCCTTGGTCTCAACCGAGACCAGCTGGATGCGGCTGTCGCCTTGACCGGCGGCCAGGTCATTGACCGTGGCCGTTTTGGAGGAGTCCGCGGCGGCCACGTCCAGCACGTTGGGGCGCACAGTGGCAAACACCGGGCTGCCACTCAGCTTGACGGTGGCGCGCACCTTGCCGGAGTAAACCGGACGCACGGCCTTGAAGCCGTCACCATCAGCCGAAACGCCGATGACTTCGCTGGCCAGCGCGGCCGAATGACGAGCGGCCAGCTTGCCGGCCAGCTCTTTGCCGTGAGTGGTGGCCGGAACCAGCACCAGGGCAGCGCCAGTCGATTTGACGGCGGCGTCCACGGTGTTGGCCACAGCGGCCAGGTCCCACTTGTCAAAGGAGGCGTCTTCGTTGGCCCAGACCTGGCTGGCCCCCTGATGACCGGCGGCGGCGGCAGCGGCCTTAGCGCCGGTGCCCAAGAGAATGCAGTGCACGTCGCCACCCAGGCCAGCGGCCAAAGAGAGGCACTCGAGCGTGGGACGGGTGGGTTCGCTATTGCGAACCTGTCCGAATACGAGAATGACTTTTGACATCGTGAGAACTCCTTAGATGACCTTGGCTTCGCTGCGCAGCAGACGGACCAGTTCTTTGGCCTTGTCGGCCGCGCTTTCACCGGGGACCATGCGTCCCGGGGGACGTGCCGGCGGATACTCGAGTTTTTCGACCTGAACCTTGCGCAACGAGGCCAGGTCGCCCTCAGGCGAAACCGTCTCGATGGGCTTCTTCTTGGCCTTCATGATGGCCGGCAAAGAAGCGTAGCGGGGCTCCCCACGGACGCCCTTCTGGGCGCAGATGACGGCCGGAAGGGTGACCTTGAACTTCTCCTTGGCGCCGCCTTCGACGTCGCGAGAGACGGTCGCCGAGCCACCTTCCACCTCGATTTCGGTCACCAGGCCGACATAGGGCAGGCCCAGCAGCTCTCCCAGCATTGGGCCAACCGCACCGCGGTCGCTGTCGGTGCCTTTGTTGCTGACGAACACGAGGTCGTGGGGCAGCTTCTTGATCTGGTTGGCCAGGGCGGTGGCGATGGCCAGGGCGTCGTCAGCTCCACTATCATTGATGTGGACAGCCTTGTCGGCGCCCACGGCCAGGCAGTGACGCAGGGTTTCAGCGGCTTTCTCGCCTCCCACGGTCACGGCCGTGACTTCCCCACCGCTCTTCTCCTTGATCTGAGCGGCGGCTTCCAAAGCGTACTCGTCATAGGGTCCGAGCACCAGCTTCACGCCATCCAGTTCGATGCCGTTGGCGGCGCCGTTGATTTTGATTACGGTTTCCGTGTCCGGGGTTTGCCGGACGCAGGCAATGATATTCATCGTTCTTTCTTGTCCTTAACCTTCGCTGAGCAGGTGGCGAGCGATCACCAGTTTCTGCACTTCGCTGGTTCCCTCGTAGATTTGGGTGATTTTGGCGTCACGCAGCAAGCGCTCCACCGGGTATTCCTTGGAGTAGCCGTAGCCACCGTGCACCTGGATTGAATCCAGGGCGGCCTTGACGGCAACTTCGGAAGCGAACCATTTGGCCATTGAGGCTTCCTTACCAAACTTCTCGCCCGCGTCTCGTTTGCAGGCAGCCTGCCAGACCATCAGACGGGCGGCTTCGATCTGAGTGGCCATATTGACCAGCATCTCCTGAACCAGCTGGAACTCGGAGATGGCTTTACCGAACTGGGCCCGCTCTTTGGAGTATTTGATGGCGTTCTCGAGAGCCGCCTGGGCAATGCCCACGGCTTGAGCGGCAATACCGATACGGCCGCAGTCCAGGGTGGCCATGGCGATGTTAAAGCCTTTGTTCTCCTCGCCCAGCAGATTCTCTTTGGGAATCCGCACGTTGTCAAAGGTGAGGGGGCAGGTGCCAGAGGCGCGCACGCCCATGGTTTCCTCGTGCTTACCGATGGTGAAGCCCGGAGTGCCCTTTTCAATCAGGAAGCAGCTGGTGCTCTTGTGCTTGGTTGCGGGATCCTTCAGGGCGTAAACGACGAAGAGCTCGGCGGCGGTGGAGTTGGTGATCCAGTTCTTCTGGCCGTTGATGACCCAGTGGTCACCGTCCAGTACGCAGGTGGTCTTCATTCCGGCCGCATCCGAGCCCGAGCCGGGCTCGGTCAGAGCATAGGCGGCAATCTTCTGACCACTGGCCAGCAGGGGCAGCCACTTCTTCTTCTGTTCATCCGTGCCGAAGGCCAGGATCGGATACGATCCCAACGAGTTCTGCACGGCGGTGATGACACCGGTAGCGGCGCAGGCCTTGGAAATCTCCTCGATGATGAGTACGTAGGCCAGGGTATCCATGGCCGCACCGCCGAATTGTTCGGGCACCATCACGCCCATCAGTCCCAATTCGGCCATCTTTTTGATGTTGTCCCAGGGAAACTCACGGCTGCGGTCATACTCAGCGGCGCGAGGCGCGATTTCCTCAGTGGCGAGCTTCCTCACCATGTCGCGGACCATCTTGTGGTCGTCGGAGAGATTAAAACAGACGCCGGCGTTCTGCGACATCGTGGCAACACTCATTTCTTGCATGACTCCTAGAGAATTATGCTGCTGATTTACCTCGCGAGGGGTCGCTTCAAACGCAGGAGAGCGGCCTGGATAACTTGAGCTCGAAAGAGACCATGATCGACCAACTTGCGTTCATCCGGACTCAGAACCCCTCGCTCTGCCGCAGGTTGGCCTTCTGCCCCTGGTGAAACCTGAGAATGACCCGCCACTCATGAAAGGTGCCTCCAGACAATGACTGGCCCACTTAAAGCCCTCACCTCCGTCTGCATATTGCTGCTGGTTTTGATGTTTGCGATTCGCTGGCACGGACAGACCGGCTACGCCCCGCCTTCCCAGGTCAGCGCCGTAGCGGATGCCGTCATGCGGAGGCAGCGGGTGCAACTCGACCCCCAACAGCGTGACCTGTGGGCTCCGCGTAAATGGAACTCAGCCGGCTTTCGTTTCACCGCCACCGCCGAATTTCAGCTGGTAGCCCGAGTTCTGATTGCCACTCACATTTCTGATGACGCTGAAGCTCAGCTGGCTCCGGTCGACCTCACCCTGGGCTGGGGGCCGATGGCCGATCCCGAATTCCTGAGAGGCATCAGCCTGAGTCACTCAGGCCGCTTCTATCACTGGGAGACCCAGGACTCCAGCCGGGACCCCGATCAGATCGTGCGCCATAGCGCCAACATGCACATGATTCCCAAAGACCGCAAGGTGGACAGCATCCTGCGTCAGGTCAAGGCCGACGAGGTGATCAGTCTGGCAGGCTATCTGGTTGACATCGAAGCGGAAGAGGACGGCTGGCACTGGGAGAGCTCTCGGACACGAAACGACAGCGGGGCAGGCGCCTGTGAAGTCGTCTGGGTCGATAAAATCTACCGCTAAACCAGATTCTTATTGATGAATAGCGCTGGCCGGCAATGAGAAGGTGAACTCAGCCACCTTGCCGCCGTCGGACTCCACGTTGGAAGGAATGGCCACCGTGAGAATCACGTTGCCATCCTTGCCGTTCCGTAGCGAGAAGCCGTTGTTCATATGGCTGTCCAGCGATTCCATGTCTTCTTGCTGGTAGTGTTGGCCGGCGATCGAGTTCAAGCCGGAGGTCACAGCCGAAGCCATCTTTTGATAATCCTCTTCGCTGACCAGCTCGCTCAGGTTGATCACCTTGTGAGTCTTGCTATCGATGGTGCGAAGCTTGACCTCGGTGGCCTCGGTGCCGCCCGTAAAGCGAGTGGTGGTTTCCGAAACCGAAAGATAGCGCCCGTAGTGGCCGGCAGGCTTGATCACGCTGCTGGTCTTCCAATTGCCTTCGGCCTGGTCATGAAAATCCAGAGTCCCGAGCTCTGCGTCCTCGGAACTGTAGAGAACGTGTCCGTCTTTGGTGCCGGAGAGTCGGTCGATGCGAATCTCGTGCTTCAGCTGCGGCCCGCCGTTGGGGTTCGGCTTGCTTTCCGTGCGTACATCGCTCTCGATCTTGCCGAGATCCCCGAGTTCGTGCACGCTGGGCGTCACGCCGATTCGAGCCGTAAGAAGATGGGTCGGCTCCTGCTGATGCTGCAACAAGGTGGTGGGGGCCGTTTTGGTTTGCTTAACCACCTGGACATGAGCGGAATCGGCCTTGGCGGGGGACATACCGGCCATAATCATACTGCCGCCCATTCCACCCGCAACCGCCAGCGCGGTTAACCCGGCTGCGAACACCGTGCGCTTCAGCCAGCTTGGAGAGGGCTTCTGCTTGACATCAGCCGAGGTATTCACAGCGGGCTGTTGGATGTGCACCTGGTCGCCTGCGACCTGCTGCTGCTCCTCGGTCGGCCTGGCCTTCTGCAAAGGTCCAAGCTGGTTCAATGAACGGACGGGAGTGGTGCTATGGATGCTGGTGTGGTTCGGATTGATGGCCATTTGGGGGGCTTCTGCTTGCCCGGATTTATCCCTGGTTTATCCGGCGGTTGTTATCAGACCTAAATGGTTTGACCGATGTTGAAGGTACTCCCAGGCCCGGTCCAGGACCTGAGTGGGTGAGAGCAGGCTGGTGTCGATATCGAAAAACCGCGGATGTTGGGCAAACTCGTTGCGCAAATGAAAATCCATGGCCAGGAATTGATCCGAATTGGTGTAGACCCAGTGATCTGCACCATGTTGAGTCCGCTTGCGACAGCGCCACTGCCGCACTTTCAGCGAAGTGGACAAGTAAATGACGGCACTAAATTCTATTCCGGGAACCTGCTCCCAAGGCAATGACACTCCCTGGCGCCGATCAAAAGCTTTAGAACGGAGCCAACAACTGTCCTGAATATGCACACCCGGGCGTTCCGGATTGTAGTGCCTGAGGTCCCAAAAGTGAGCGGCCATATAGAGGGCCGATGCCTCATAACGGTGACGCCGGGATTTCTCGGCGAAGCGCTCGGCCATTCGGCAAATTGGATTCTCGGGACAGAGAGAATTGCGACTGCTCCAGGCCAGCTTCCCCCCTTCACGAAAGCGTTCGACCAAGCCCTCAGCCAGGGTCGTTTTGCCGGAGAAATCCATTCCTTCCACAAGAATTCGCTGGCTCATTGGGTCCTCGCTTTATAGAGTTACCCTTATCTTAGGCAAGGCCGCAACTTGCGACTGTATGCTGGCTCACATTTCATGTTAGCAAAAAAAGCTCAATATCCGGAGCTTTCCATGTAGGTCCTCCGGGTTGGGGGAGCGCTGAGCACGATTTACGTCCCATTCGTCCGAGTTCGGAGCACCTGATCAATTTATACATCGATTGCCACGCACGTTCCGTGAGCTTTTCCCAGAAAACAAAAAAGACCCTCAGTCCGAAAACCGGGGTCTCTTCTTGATTTAGACTTTTTACTTGGCCTGAAAGGCGGACCAGGCGGCCATTCCACCCAGCGTGACGCCGGCACCGATGGCCATCGCCTGGGGATTGATTCCACCCAGGGCCAGGCTGGTGATGACTCCACCCAGGGCGGCGGAATAAACCGAGGTCAGGGCGGTGCGACCGGCGCGGCTGTTGCCAGTCACCTTTTCAATCAGGTTCAGGGGCTTGTCGCTGAGTCCGGCTCCGTAGCGGTAGCCCATCATCGAGCCGGCCAGACCACCGGCCATCGAGCCGACCTGGGCCATTCCCATGGCCAGCTGGCCTCCGCCCATGAGGCCGCCGAGGGTGCCGAGACCGGCTCCGGCAACCATGCTGCCAACCGAGCCACCGACGAACATTACCGTCAGGGGGGTCAGCACGCGTGCAACTTTTTCACTGGTATTGTCCATACTGGAGGCGAAACGATCGCCGAAACCCGAACCTTTGGGCGCTTCGGGCGGCTGATTTTGGTCCGGTCCTTTGGGGCTGGTCAAACTGCGGGGGACATTAAATTTCGGGGCATTGGTGACTTGCATGACACTCTCTCCTCTTGTTGTGTGTCACTACTTTAGGTACTGGCTATGAACCCTAGATTGCCAAAGTTTTGCCATGACGCCAACTCAACTTTTCTTCTTCTTCTTCTTCTTCGGCGGGGCGGGCGCTGGCGGGGGCTGCATTTCTGCCAGCATCGGAGACGGAGCCGACTGGTCGGCCAACAAGTGGCAATGCTGACGACTACGAGTGATGGCCACGTGTAGAATACGGCGCTCCTCTTCCTCGTCCTCACTCAGGCGGTGAGGAAACAGGCCCTGATTGACTCCATAGACCAGAACGCAGGGCCATTCCTGGCCCTTGACCCGATGCACGCTGGAAAGGCGCACTCCCTCCTCATCTCCAGGACGAGTGAGCAACTCTTCCAGCCAGCTTACGAATTCCGAGGGTTGACCGGGAAAGACCGCCGCCGCCTGCTCCAGAGCCAGCAGGTCATCCCGATGGCTGTTACCGGACTGCCCCAGCCCGCTACGGTCGAGTTGGTCCAGGGCCTGCAGAAAGTTGGTCTGTTGGCGCAGGCATTGAAAGAAGGCCACCAAACCCCGGCCCAGATGCTTTCCCAGCAAGCGCAGGTCGTCCGTGAATTCCTCTAACTGCGATGCCGGCCAGGCATCCTGCAACTGGGCGAATTTCCACAGGTCGTCTCGATTACGACAGCGGCTGGCCTTCTCCAGGATTTCGCGTTTGAGCATGCGACTGGGACGACGTAGGGCGTCCGCCAGGTCGGCCGGATGGTATTTCATCGGATTGAGCACCAGGCGCAAATAGGCCAGCGCCGAGCGCAAACCAGTACGTTGCAAAATCGAGGCGTCCAGGCTGCGGCTGCAGGGGATGCCCCGCTCAGAGAGGAGCAACTGAATCGGCAACAGAACGGCGTTCACTCGGGCCAGCACGGCGATCTGGTTGGCCTGCCACTGCCCGAGCCAGTTCTCCACCTGTTCAACGGCTCGGGCCGCGCACTGAGCGGGAGACGCCAGGTCCAGGCGCATTTCACCCGGCTGGTCGACTGCTCGCAAAAGCTTGGGTACACGGCGACGATTGCGTGCCAGCAGATAGCCGGCAGCCTGCACAACCGGCATCGGACAACGGTAGTTGGTCTCCAACAGGTAGCCCGAGCCGCTGTGGAAGTACTTATGAAAATGAACCAGATAATCCGGGTCGGCACCGGCGTAGCCGTAGATGACCTGATCGTCGTCGCCGACTGCAAAAACCTGATAGGCCGGAGCACTGATCAGACGCACCATCAACAAGAAGGCCGGCGTCAAATCCTGAAACTCGTCCACCAACAGATGTGTGCAGGCCCGTTGAGCCTGCTTGCGTGCCTGAGGCTCGCGCAGCAAGAGCTCCAAAGCACCATAGATCTGCTCATCGTGGTCCACCAGTCCACGCCGTCGCAACTCGGCCCGATAATCGTCGAAGGCCGCCGCCAGGCCCGGCACATCCTCGCGGCTCTCCTCGACTTGCTCGGGCGCGACCAGACCCAGCCGAATCTGCTGCAGACCTTCCAGGTAAGGCTGAAGTGGGTCCTGATTGAGCATGGGTGGGGGCTTAACCAGCCGGCTGAGGATGGCTCGCACCTCACGCTCCTCGGCCACCCGAACCTCCGCGTGGGCGCGTAACAACTTGTAGCCCAGTGCGTGCAGGGTGCTGATGTTGGCCCGCGGCATTCGCTGACGCATTTCCAGAGCAGCACGACGATTGTAGGCCAGAGCCATCACGCGATCCTTCTCAAATCCGCATTGAAGCAGGTAGTCCAGGCGTTGAGTCAGCACCCGGGTCTTGCCCGAGCCGGCCGGCGCCAATACGCGTGCGGCGCCGCCCCTGTGCTGCACCGCCTGCAGCTGGTCGGAAGCCAGTTCCAGCGACGGCAGGGCCGAGGTTCGGGTCTCTCCCAGGCGCCCGGATTCCACGCTCTCTCGGTGCACGACCGTACAGGGCAGATTGGCCCTGGGGCCACCGTCCACGGGTAGTTGGGTGGAACCCAGTCTCTGGGCCAGGCGGCCATGCCACCAAACCGGCTCCCCTCCTTTGGTCGCGTCGTAGTTGTTGGCCCAGACCAGAAAATGCAGCCGTTCTCGGGCAAACTCAAAGTCAGGCCGAAGCTGGTAGGCAGCGGTCTGACAGGTCTCGGGCTGGCGCAATTCGGCAATAGGAACGGCTAGTTCCACCACCAGGGGGCGCCGCTCCAACCAGTGCTCGGTGAGACGTGCCAGAAGTTCCGGGCTGGCCTCGCCAACCAACACCCGGGGCGCATCGTTCCATCCTTCCGGTGCCGCCTGGCCAGGCAAAACCACCACTCCGCGCCCGAGTTCATTCATTCTCCGGCCTTCTCGCCCCCTCCAGTGCTCTCCCTCAAACGGTCCTCTCTGGCCAGGGCTTATGGAAAAGCCTGCTTACCTGGACTTGGGCAGAATCGTGCCCAGGCGCTCCACATCATAGAGAGCGTCGTGCTTATGGTAAAGCAAGTAAAACTGACCCGGCTTCACGTTGTTGTAGGACGTCCCGAGGGGATTGAGGCCTTCATCTTTCACGAAAACCTTGAAGGTAGCCGCTGGCAATTCGTAGGGACCCACGACTTCGTTCGGACCCACCTTGACGTCAGTTAGATTGTCATCCCCGGAAATGGCGTACATCTCCAGGATGACGGGATAACTGAGCGAGTTGTAAAACCCGATGGCCTTGAGGGGCTCCTTGCCGCCATCCTGGCTGGCGCCGGCATCCAACAAGGCGGCCTGGCCATTCTTGTTTGGCGCCAGCACATAGAACCGGCGGTCTTGCAAGTTCCCCTTGCAAACCTGAGTGCCCTGATCGTTGAGGACGGTGACTTCGGAGGCATTCAGACTGGTGGTCCCCATAGAACCCACGCTGATATCCTTGTCCCCGCATTTCAAAGTCATCTCTCCGGGGCAGGCCGAGTAGACGGTCACCTCGGCCCGAGCCAGACCGCTGAGGAACAGCAAAAAGGCCAGCCGTTTCACGGCTGTTGGTAGCCCTTGAGCATCTCGCGAGCGATCACAACCCGGCAGATCTCGTTGGTACCCTCACCGATCGTGCACAGCTTGGCATCACGGAACGCACTGGAGAACTTGGAGTTCATCTCCAGACCGCGCTCGGCCATGTAGGTCACCAGGCGATCGGTGGCTCGCATGGCCACTTCCGAGGCATACCATTTGGCCATGGCACCGTCCTGAGTCCAACGAGGCTGAAGATCCTTGGTGATGGCGGCGTTATAGATCATCTGGCGAGCGGCCGCCAGCTCGGTGGCGATTTCCGCCAGCGGAGCCAGTTTGTACTCGTGAGCCCACAGGTCTTTGGTGTAGTTCTCGCCGACCACCGCTTTGACGGCTTCTTCCAGAGCGGCGTAGCCCAGTCCCAGAGCCATGGCACCGATGGTAATGCGGCCTCCGTCCAGGGTCTTCATAAAATACTTGAAGCCCTGGCCTTCTTCACCCAGCAGGTTCTCGGCCGGAACCTTACAGTTGTCAAACAGAAGCACACCCGTGGCGGAAGAGCGCAGCCCCATCTTGTCTTCCTTCTTTCCGAAGGAAAAGCCCGGGAAGTCTCTCTCCACGATGAAGGCCGAGATACCCGAACCTTTGCCTTTGTCTCCATCGGTGACAGCGCTGACTACGTAGGAGTAAGCTTCGGTGGCATTGGTGCACCAGGCTTTGGCGCCGTTCAGAATCCAGTGAGTTCCGTCGAAGTGGGCATTTGTTTTTGTGGCGCCTGAGTCGGAACCGGCCTGTGGTTCGGTCAGACCGTAGCCGCCCATCCGCTCTCCCTTGGCCAGCGGCACCAGGTATTTACGCTTCTGTTCTTCATTGCCCCAATTCCAGATGGGGGACGAGCCCAGTCCGATATGAGCGGCCATGATAATACCCAGCGAACCCCAGGCTCGCGAGAACTCTTCGATGGCCATGGCCAGGCTCAGCGAATCCAGGCCCATGCCGCCGTATTCCTTGGGGAAAGGGATGCCCAGGAACCCCTCCCTGGCCATATCTTGCAAGATATCGCGAGGGAAGCGCTCATGGGCTTCATACTCGGCCCAAACCGGTTCCACGTGGTCGGCCAGATACCGGCGCAGTCGGGCCCGAAATTGGTGGTGCTCAGGCTTGAGCAAATGACTGTCGGGCAAGAGATCGGGGGGCAAAGACTTTACAGCGGACACGTGGGAACAGGCTCCTTGACAATAAGATCGGCTTCAGTGGCTTCCAACACCTGTTGGGTGGTGAATCCAGGTTGAACTTCCAGTAGTTGCAGACCCTCAGGGGTCACTTTCATGACCGCCATCTCGGTCACGATGGTATCCACCACCTTGACGCCCGTCAGCGGCAGAGTGCATTTCTTCAATATTTTTGAGGCGCCATCCGGTCCCGTATGCTGCATGGCGATAATCACACGCCGGGAGCCGGCCACCAGATCCATCGCGCCACCCATACCCTTGACCATCTTGCCGGGAATCATCCAGTTGGCCAGGTTGCCCTGTTGGTCGACCTCCATGGCCCCGATCACGGTGATATCGATATGCCCCCCGCGCACGATGGCGAAGGACTCGGCCGCATTGAAGAAGCTGGAGCCGGGAATGGTGGTTACAGTCTCCTTGCCGGCGTTGATCAGGTCGGCGTCCTCCTCCCCCTCCAAGGGGTAATCCCCGATACCCATCAATCCATTCTCGGAATGCAAAATGACTTCGCAGCCTTCCGGAATGAAACTGGCAGCCAGAGTCGGGATACCGATTCCGAGATTGACGTAATAGCCGTCCCTAAACTCCTGCGCCACTCTTCTGGCGATTGACTCTCTTTTCGATGCGCTTGTCATAGCGTTCTCCCTTGATCACCATATCCACGAACACGCTGGGCGTGACGATTTGCTCCGGGTCTAACTGCCCGGCTTCCACGATTTCCTCAACCTCGGCCACCACAAAGTCAGCGGCCGTAGCCATCACCGGATTGAAATTGCGGGCCGTCATGCGATAGATCAGGTTGCCGTGGTTGTCCGCCTTATAGGCTTTGACGAAGGCCACGTTCCCGCGAATGGCGGTTTCCATCAGATACTCGCGCCCATTGAAGTTACGCGTCTCTTTTCCCTCAGCTACGGGCGTGCCCACTCCGGTGGGAGTAAAGAATGCCGGGATACCGGCCCCTCCGGCGCGTACACGCTCGGCCAGAGTGCCCTGGGGATTGAGCTCGACCTCGATCTCGCCCTTGATGACCTTCTGCTCCAGAATCTTGTTCTCGCCAATGTAGCTGGAGATCATCTTCTTGACCTGATTATTCTCGATCAGGAGCCCGATCCCGGCGCCTTCGACGCCTGCGTTGTTGCTGACAATGGTGAGATTCCTGGCGCCTTTGGCCTGCAAGGCCCGCACCAGGTTCTCAGGGATGCCGCACACGCCAAAACCACCCATTAGAATGGTGGACCCATCCTGGATTTTCGCCATCGCGGCTTCGATCGTTCCTACTTTATTCAAGGCTGCTCCTCTCAAGAGGGCAACTTTATACCCAGGGGTGCGAGCGGCAAATCCCGAAGTTTTCGGGATGCTCACCGCACGCAAGTTACCAGCCGTTTTACAAGATCTGATGTCTCAGGAGGCCAGCACGGCCCAGGCCCAGATTCGCCGAACCACACGCTGCACTCCCAAGGAAGCCCGAGACGTGTACGAGGCCCTCAAAGACGGGGTCTACGCCGTGCTGCAATTTCCGGACATGGTGGCGCTGCTGCTGGGCGATCCTCAACCCGGCCTGCTCAAGCGATTCTTCAGCCAGCGCTCCAGTTTGCTGCGCAAACTGCGCCGAGGAGCGCGTCTGGAGGCCATGAGCGAGGTGATGGCCGACGGTGATATCAATCAGGCTCAGGCCCGGGATTTTCTGGCCGGACTGCAAGCTCAGGGCGACAACTGGCAAAGGCTGATGCAGCTCTACCACGATCCGAGCGATGACTTCTTTGAAAAGCGACCGCAGCCCAAGCAAGCCGAGGGCGTTAGCATCGAGCTGGTCTTTCCACCCGAGAAGTTCGACCCTGAGCTGCTGCTGGAGTGGCTGCGCAAGGGACAGCATCGCGCCGCCACGCGCTGGGTGCGCCAACTCTCGGGCGCCAGCCGGCAAGAGTGCCAGGAAATGATCGACCGCCTGGAAGAGATGGTCTACGAAGGGCACCCCGACCCCTGGCGAGTGGCCTCCCGGCTCTGGCCGGCAGTGGTTGCGCCACTGGCCGGCATGCCCAACCCCGACTGGCTGGAAAGCCTGGAGGAGAAGCGCGAGCAGTTGACCGAGCAGATTCTCAATCGACGCTCCTCAGCGGCCTCCCAACTGGTCTCCGAAACCGTAGGCTGCAGCGCCATCGAAGCCCGCCGCTTCCTGCGCCTGCTGGGCGATTGCCAGATCTGGGAAAAGACCATCCTGACCTTTACCACCGGGCGAATCTTCACTCCCTCCCCACCCAAGCTCCAGCTCGAAGCCCCTAGGCCCAGAGTCAAAGCGCCCACGCCGTTGGTGGCTGCAACTCCGGCCGCTCCACCTTCGGAAAGCCAGGATGTCCCAGCCTGGCTGAGCGCGCCGGGTCCCGTTCCGAGCGAGACGGTCTTGACCGGGCCGGCTCCGTCCTCTCCCTGGGCGACTGAACGCGAAAAAGAGAAGCTGGAAGCCGAAACTGCCCGCGAGCAAGAACGCCAGAACGCCGAGCAGGCTCGCCAGAAAGAAAGGGAAGACTCTGACCGGCGCCGCCATCAAGAAATGGAAGAGGCCGACCGGCGTCGTCATCAGGAAAGCGAGGCCACTGAATCGGCCAGAGCGCGCGAAATGGCGGACACTCAAAAGTCCCGGGAACTTGAGGCGAAGTCCACGGCTGAGGCCCGCAAACGCGAGTCGGCCGCCAATCAGTCTCAGGTCGAGCTGCCTCCAGCCGGCAACCTGACGGTGACCGCCGGAGTCGCCGCAGCAACCGCTTCGGTGACGGCAGCCGCAGCCTCGGGCTTGCAGGCCCCTCAAAAGCTGGACCTGTCCGACACCGACATGGTGCTGGATCGCCTGACTCGACTGGGTGAAGCCTGCGCCAACCAGAATGCGGGCGAAGCCCTGTTCATCCTGGACGAAATGGAGCAGGCGGGCTTCAATCGGGACTACGTGGCAGCTCGCTTTCCAGCCTTACTGCCTCTGCTGCCTGACGACCCCTGGAGCGATCAACTGGAAGAACTTGGTAAGTTCGCCCCGACCCTGTCGAAAGTCATTAAGGGTCAGGCCAATCCGGCTCAACTGGCTCAAGAACTGCTGAAGGCGGGAGAACTGGACCAGGTGGTCATGGCCCTGGAAAAGGCCTGGAAAACCAAAAACAAGGCGGACGTAGAAAACGCTATGGCTCTGCTCAAGCGCAACCCGCATTTGACCGAGCAGGTCAACCAGCGGCTGCCCTGGCTGGGCGACCTGATGGACCTGGATCGGGACGGCAAACCCGATGTGATGGAGGCCATCGACGACCCCGGAGCCTACTTCTCCGATCTGATGCGCACGCGTTTCCCCGATCTGGCGGCCCGCCTGGGAGAAACCCGCATCGAGAAGATTAAGGAAATTCTCCCGGAACTGCTGCAGGCCATGAAAGAACGCAATATGCGTGGCGTGATGAGAGTCATGTCCCGGCTGCGCCTCGGCCCCAGTGACGTAAAAGCTCTGCTGGCCGCTCTCAAGCACATGCATCACTGAGATCCGTGACCAGAGTCACGGCACCGAGCCTGGCGCTCCTCTACTCTGAGAACATGAAATACACTGTGCTGGCGCTGGCCGCTATCGCTCTGGCTCTTTGGGACTCGCGCCCTGCCCGCAAGAAGAGCCTGACCATCGAGGAGAAAGACGGCCTTACGGTGGCCAGGGTGGATGGACAGATCGTGCGCGTGCGGGGCGGCTACGAGGAAGTCATGAGCTTTCTCGATCCCAGCCGTAAAACGGAAAAGCCACCTCTTCCCGACGACCTGGATATCGACTCTCTAAAGTCCTACCACTGTGGATGCCCCCACTGCGGCAAGATGTCCCTTTATGGTGAAAACACCTGGCACTATCAAGTGCTCAGCATGACCCGCGAGCGCTGGGACAACACCACAACCTATCTGACCCGCTGCAAAAGCTGCCTGGGACTGATGAAGTCCACCGTGGACCACCAGGACTGAATTGGCTGGCCGCTGCCCCTACTTGCCCGGGTCTCGATGCACGGAAAGTTCCTCATCCACCGGGTCGGGACGACGCCAACGCCAGGCCGCCAGAGGACAGAAAAGGGCAGCCGGAATGAAGCCGGTGAGGATCATCGGGTCGTCGATGTCTCCTTTTCCGTCCAGAATCGCGATTAGAAAGCACAGGCCCAGAAGCACAAGACAGGCCAGGGGCAATATCCAAGGATTGATGGTGCGCTTGGGGACCAGGCGGTTCCAAAGCGCGGACAGGCCCCAACCGGGTAGCACCAGAATCAAATAGCCGCCCGCAACCAGGCCAAAAGAGTACGCGACCGGATCGGTGATTTCGGCTTGAGTCGCCATCTGATGCAATTTCGCCAGGGGGGTGGCGGGACCTGGGCCTCAACGGCTCTTAGCCTGCGGCTGGACCGCCGATTCGGTAGAGCTTCGACTCAAAGCGCTTCATGTCGCGATCAAAGCTGGCCAGCAACGCCGTTTTCTCCTGGCCCGGCAAAAAGGCCGCCTGCACCGCATTGCGGGCCACACCTTGCAGTTGCTGCAGCGAAAGGCCGGTGTTCTCGGCCAGACTGGTGTATTCGTGAGCCAGGTTGACATCGAAGATGTGGCGGTCGTCGGTATTGATGGTGACCGGAATTCCAAATTCCATATAGGTCTTGAGGGGATAAGCCTTGAGGTCGGGCGTGACATTGAGCAACTTGTTGCTCTCGGGGCACATTTCCAAAACCGTGCCCTTGTCGCGCAGGGCCTGCATGGCCGCCGGGTCCTCGTGCAGGCGCACGCCGTGACCGATTCGCTGAGCGTGGCACAACTCCACGGCCTGCATGACACTCTCCGGCCCGCGCGCCTCGCCGGCGTGAATCGTGATACCCAGCCCGTTGGCCTTAGCATACTCAAAAACCTCAGCGAACTTGGAAGCGGGATGATTGACCTCATCGCCAGCCAGATCCAGACCAACGATACCTCGGTCTTTGCGTGCCACGGCCGCGCGAGCGATTTCCCAAGCCGATTCGACGGGATAGGAGCGGTTGATCGAGGCGATCAGTCTGCCTTCCACGCCCAAGTCTTTCTTGGCCTTCTCCATGCCGTCCAGGACCGAATCCAGCACCTGGTCGATGGACACCTTTTCAGTATTCTTGCGCGGGTTGATGCGCAGCTCGGTATAGACGATGTTCTCGCGAGCGTTGTCGTCGATACACTCGTAAGCCAGTCGACTCAGAGTCTCGGGACGATCGAAGACGAACCGAAAATGGTCGAACTTTTTAAGGAAGTCCAGCAGATTCTCCCCCTGGCGCATCCCAATCTTCTGCTTCAGTTCTTCCACCGTGGGGGCAGGCAAGGGCAGTTGATACTGGTCGGCAATGTCCAGGATGGTCTGAGGCCGAACTGAACCCTCCACATGCGTGTGCAGCTCCGCCTTGGGCATCTGCCGCATCCATTCCTGAAACTGGGCCTTTGAAACGAAGTGTCCCTGAGCGCTGCCAGCCCAACCGTCCACGTAGACCGGCTGGCCGCCGGGTGCGAAGCTGTCCGACTGGGCACAGCCGGAATCACATTGACCTTTGTTGTTGGCCGGCTTGTATGTGTAGCTCGGCGTCTTCCCCTGAACTTGCATGCCCACAGCTTAAGCCAAAACCATGAAATTTTTCCGAAGTTCAGCCCCAGAACGGGAATTGCTCGCGAGAAAGGAGCGGCTCCGCCGCGACCGCTTGGATGGGGCAGTTCACAGCGAGTCCGCGTAGGGGAAAGGCACCTCTTCGAGAACTCGAAGCGGTGGGGACGGCCGGCCATCAAGAGCTCGTGATTTTACTGCGTTGTTTCGCCACCGCCTTCGGAGCCGGGGTGCCACTCGTCGCCTGCCTGGAGCTGCTGGCGCGGCAGTGTCAGGATCGCCGACTCGGCGTGGCTTTCCGCCAGGCCAGTCAGCGTTTGCAGTCCGGACAGCCCTTGTCCAAAGCGCTGCGAGCACAGAGAATCTTAAACGATCTGCAATGCCGCCTGATCGAAATCAGCGAGCGCACAGGTTCTCTCCACGCGGCTCTGGAGAAATTGGCCTTTAACCAGGAGCAACTTTTTCAACAAGAACTCAACCTGCGCCGCAGCCTGACCCTACCGGCCCTGACCTTAGGAGCCTGTTTGCTGCTGGTTACGATTGCTCCCTGTCTGCTCTTTGAGGGGATCTTCGGGTTCCTGCGTGAATCGCAGCTTCCCCTCCCCTGGCCCACCCGCTGGGTCATGGCACTGGCGGGACTCTTTCGCCAGCCCGGGTTCTGGCTGGTTGGTCTGGCTGGGGCTGCTATTCTGGGTCCCCGACTGCAGCCACGGCTCCAGAGCCTGCTGGGCAAGCTTCCCCTCTATTCTCGACTCGTTCGCCGCCGCTCGCTGCATCGATTTACCCAATCAATGGGGCTCATGCTGGAACTGGGAATGCCCCTCCTGGAGAGTCTCGAACTGGCTGGACGAAGCACTGGCCAGGCGGAATTCGAGCAGGCCAGCCATCAAGTGGCGGAACTGGTGAAGCAAGGTCATTCGGTTCCGGCGGCTTTGAATCAAAGCCCGGAGTGCTTCCCAGCATCCCTGGTCCAGGCTGCGCAGGCCGGAGAAGAATGCGGTCGACTTCCTGAATTATTACTCCGCCTGTGCGACCTTTACGAGCTTGAGTTGGAGCTGGCGATCGGCGCTTTGACTCGGGCAGCCGAACCCTTAATTCTATGTCTTGTGGGCGGAATCGTCGGGTTTACGGTGGTGGCCACCATGCTGCCGCTGGTCGAACTCCTGAATCGGTTCTAACTTTAGCGAGGGGCGACCAGCTCTTTCAGGACGCAAGCTAGATCGGGAAAACGTTGAGCCGGCTCTTTGGCCAACATTGTTCGCAGCAGAGACCAGAGCCAGGGAGCCATACCCTCAGGTTCCGGAACTTCAGAGTGGACGTGCTGAACGGCCACTGCGATCGGAGTCTCACCCAGGAAAGGCGGCCTCCCGGTCAGCAACTCATAGGCCAGACAGCCCAGACTATACTGATCGGTAAGACGACTGGTTGGCTCGCCTCCCATCAGTTCTGGAGCCATATAGGCGGGCGTGCCCAGCAGGGTTCCCTCGACAGTAATCGTGGTCGTTCCTTGACCTCGAGATAGTCCAAAGTCGGTCAGACGAAGCTTGCCGTCCTGGCCAAAGACCACATTCTCGGGTTTGATATCTCGATGAATGATACCCAATCGATGCACCTCCATCACAACCGAGACCAGCTCACGAAAATAGGCCAATGCCTCGGATTCAGAGACTCTGCCCTGCCCCAGCACGTGCCGCAGATCGGTCTCTCCCAGTAATTCTAAAACGAGGTAGAAGCGACCCTGGTGTTCACCGTAGTCCTGGAGATAAGGCAGATGGGGGTGGCGTAGTTGAGAAAGGGCCTTCATCTCTCTGCGAAAGCGTCCCTCGAAGTCAATGTCCCCCCGCAGACGCTTGAGGGCGAACTCGCGTCCCTGCTCGTCCTTGACCCGATAAACCGTCGCAGACGCTCCCTGCCCGATCAGGCCAACCACCTCGTAGCCAGCCAGCTTATCTCCAGACTGCAGCTCCTCCCCCAAAAGCTGGTCGACGACGGGCGAGCCAACGTGCCTCTGCAAACGCCTTTGCCCGGCCGCCGCCAGAACGAGAACGCCCAGTCCCAGGACGCCCCAGGCTCCGTATCGGTCCCGTGAGAAACTCCATCGCTGTGCGGGGGTCAGATACACCGATAGATTTCCCACCTGGGGGTAACGCCCCCAGCCCGCCAGTTCCCCAGGAAGAACCCTGGCCATATGAGCAACGGCTGGGGCAGCGATGGCTTGCGGCGGCCCCTCGGGGGAGTAAACGAAGTAAAGCAACCACGGGTCGTTCCACTCACTCTCGGCCAGCTCCAACTGAATGGGCTTGTCGGTGGAACCCAGACAGGCATCCCCGCCCGGGGGTCGGTCGGGCAGGTATCGATAGACCCAAAGGCGCTCAGGCCAGGTGTGAAACTGGACTGGATAGAGGTGCTTTCCCGGTTGAGCCATGGCAAGGCCGGGGCCGAAGAAAGCCAGGCCAATGAGCAGTCCAATCAGCTTCACGGACACGAGGGCAGATACAGTTCTTGCTTCAGCTCGACTCGAACCTGCTGAGGCTGACCGTAGACTCGATCGTAGAGAATGGCCAGGCGCGGGTGCAACGGAGAACTGATGTTTTCTGCGGACAAGCTCGAGCCCAGATCAAATTCGAGGATCTCCGTATAATTCTCCTGACCGGCAGCAGGCAGCTCCATCAGACGCTCCATT
This sequence comes from bacterium, assembly GCA_018266105.1. Lineage (GTDB taxonomy): Bacteria > Vulcanimicrobiota > Xenobia > Xenobiales > JADMJV01 > JADMJV01. The sequence continues at coordinate 51,598 of JAFEBA010000051.1, forward strand.
TCCACCCTGCTGACTCGCCTCGGCTCTTCAGCCTGGAGAGATAACTGTTCGAACTGCTTGCGCCGCACGCGCTGCAAACCCGTGTCACCGACATAAACGATCAGCCGATGATCGGAATAGACCGGTCTGCCGCTGTTGGAAATCGTTTGCAGGGGTTGAATGGCCAGAGCCTTCAGCTCGGGCTGCCAGCTCACTCCGGCGGAGGTGGTTGAGCGCAAGTCTCTGAGCAGATGAGAATACAAAACCTGAGCCCTCTGCAGGCGAGCATTTTCACGCAGGTTGACGTAGCCGAAGCGAAAAACGCGAGAAAGAAAGGTCGCCATCAGCACCGCCAGAAGTCCCAACAGGGCGGTGAGGATCAAGACCTCGGTCAAAGTAAATGCTCGCTTCATCGGTTTAAGGTTGTCACCGTGGTCTCACGAAACGTCCGGCAGCCGCGACGCCCTTCCCGCCAGGTCAGGGTGACCCGAATTCCCAGCGCTGCTCCACCGCAACCCGGAATGGCCCAGACCTCTAAGAGTCCTTCCACGCGTCCTTGGTCCGCAAAGGCCTGGCTCGGCAAAACCACGCGACTGAGACCCCGTAGCTCCTGAAGGTTGCGATGACTTTGCTGCTCAATCAAGCTCTGAGCCATCTGGCCTGCTTCCATCCGGTGCAAACCCTGAGTCTGACTCAACCAGAGACTGGGTAGCAAGGCCAAACAGGCCACGAAGATGAGCGCCGTCAAAGTGACCGCCAGGATGTACTCGGTCAGAACCATGGCTCTGCTAGTATTCACGCACGACCACCATCCGGGATGGCTCAACTGACTGCAGAATCCGATTCAGGTTCAGGTCTAAGACCTGTTGAATCGGTGGCACAGGTGCACTCAAATTGGCCACATAGCGATCGAGTTGGCCGATGGAGTCTCCCACGGGCTCGGTTCCCAGTGTCAGAAAATACTGAAACTGGCTTCTTAACTGGGCCAGACTACCATCGTAGGGCTGGCGTGACACCCCTTTCAGAAGTTGGGTTCGACGATCATAGGTTCGCCATTCAGCCTCACCCGGTCGCCAGAAGACCTCCAGGATACGGTCCTCAGGATGAAAAGCGAAATCCTCACAATAGAGGGCACTGCCGTAATATTCAGGTCGGCTATCGCCTTCGTAGCGACTCAAATTGAAGCGAAACGAATCGTGACCGACCGTTCCAACCAGAGGCAACCCATAGCGAGTGGTCACGCTGACCGGGACCTGATAAAGCGAAACATTCTGCAGCCGCACCCCGCCTTGCCTCGAATCGGTGGACTGGCAAATCAGACTGCCTAAAATGGTCAGATTTGAGGCCAGAATGCTCTGGTGGCTGTAAAGCATCCCGTTGAAATAGTAATCTCGACCTCTTCCGGCCAGCTCGATTCTGCCCCCCGCCACCAGCGCCACCTGATCCTGTGCACTGAGAGAGCTGCCGCCCTGGATTGTTGCCTGGCCGCGCACCAGGACCAGACCCCGCCCCCGCAGCGCCCCCGTCACCAGCAGGTCACCCTGAACCGAGACCACTCCCCCGTCCAGGACCAGGTCGCCGCTGCGGGTGTAATCACCGACAGAGGTACAGAATCCCGTCACCGCACCAGCAGCAGGCAGAGGCTGGAGCCCTGCCATAGTTTGGACTCGTGTTTGCAGATCGCTCAGACTGAGGTCAGGAACCTCCTGTGCAGCAGCCCGCGAACGGACCTCTCCTTGAACCCGGGCGTCCTCACGCAACTGCACCGTGCCGCAAGAGCCGGCATTTCCCGAGATCAAACAACCCCGGCCTAGCCTCAGACCCGGGTCAGCCGAACTATTCGAAAAAACGTTGGAAGGAATCCGATGAGTCGGCGAGACGGCCGACCAGTCGGGGTCAAAATGGCTGGCGGCATCCAATCCGCGCACAATCGAGCCTTCGAGATCCGCCTGACCAGTGCAGGCGATTCCCTTGGGAAACGGGGGGCGACGATACAGGCCGAGCAACCGGACCTGAACCTCACCGCAAGTACCTCTGGCCAGCAACAGAGCCGTATTGGGAGGGATGGCTGAGACAAAGTCCTGACAGACCGGGGCCGGAGAGGGGGCGGTCTGGTCCAATCGATTGAGCGAGCAGTCAATACCCCATTGGCGAGCCGTAGCCGGGTCAAAGGTCAGAAGACCGGAGCCTGGCAAACCGTCATTGGAAGTGATACGAAAGGAATCGGAGGGTCCGGGTGGATCTCCACAACTCTCCCGGTTGACCAGTTCGGCCACGGCCCGATGAAGCATTCCCTCAGCCAGATTGCGGGCCTGCTCTCGCTTCTCAAGATGAAGCTGAGCTCGCTGATGAAAGGTGGTGCTCTGAACCACCACGCCCAGGGTAACCACCAGCAGAGTGGTCAGCACGAGCACGGCCAGCAGGCTGGAGCCTCTGAATGAGCCAGCGCGCAAAGGAAAATAACGGACGGAATGGGGATGCAACATTTGCTAGCTTACACAATGCCGGGCCCTTTTGCCAGCCAGGCAAATCCCAGGAATGCATCGCAATTTGTTCACAAACTTCTTGCAAGCAGGCGAGTTCTTGTTGACGCTCCGGCAACAAGAACTCGGATAAATTATCCGCGCCCAGGTTCACCCGTCCTATCCTCAAGAGGATGATTCGCTTTCCTTCTATCAGCTTCAACCCTCCACAACTGCCGACCCGAGAGCAACTCGCGCCCAAGCAATGCAGGCAGCCTCACGACCGACTATCGCTGGGCCAAGAGGTGGGTGAGAGCGAGCACACCGACAACCGCAAATTTCTCAAAGCCTTGAGCCACAACTTCGGGGAGCACAAGCCGCACAAATCGGATTCGCAGGGACTGAAGAACCTGCTGGAGTCGCGTAAGGATATCAAGCGATCGGATCTGCTCGGGCGCGATTCCCAGCCGCTGACCTGCTGGAGCGATGAGCATTTTAAGTTGCTTATGGCCAATCCACTGATGCGTCCGGCCGACCTAAAGGACGTCGACCCGGCACAATTGGAAGTCATCAAACAGCGTCCCGAACTCCACCCACAGGAACTACCGGAAATGGATCGCCAGATTGCTGACGTGCTGGGACCGCTCCTGGGAGGGCGTGGCGCCAGCCACTGCCTGCCCCTGATTCGCCAAAGTTGCTTCGACCTGCTGACCAGACGTGCCGATCTGCGCCCCGAGACCATGGTGGACCTGATGAAGAAAATGGCGACGGCCGCAGCCGGAGTCGGCCTGCGCAACGAGGGCCCGGACATGTTCTTGAAAGCCACCGAAACCATGGCCCGTCGCCCGGACCTGGGTCCCGAGCAGTTGGCCAAAGTAGCTCAGGATATGCGCCAGCGGGTCTTCTACGATGGCCAGGCAGGTTTGCAGCAGGACGCCTTCAGCCACTGCATGGAACTGCTGCAGAAGAGAAATAGCCTGGACGTGGAGCAAATTTCCGAGCAGATGCAGGGTCTGGACGAGCAGCCCGCCCGGCGGGCAGGCCCATCCCATCGGGCCCGCTTCTTCCACAACCGGCTCAGAAGGCTGGCGGGCGAGAGCAGTCCCCAAGTTCGCGCGTTTGGGGCTGGCACCACAGCCGCCTGACCATGAGCTCTTCAGTCTTTAGCCCAAGCTCCTAGTGCCGTAGAGCGGAATTGATGACCGCCACAACCGTCATAGCCATACCGATGGCAAAGGAAATTCCGATCGGCAGGGCGGCTTTGGCGACAGGCAGGCGCCGTATGAAAAGGAAAAGCGAGAGTGCAAAGCCAGCCATGGCAAGACTGAAGGCACTCAAGACTCCGATCAGAGCCGGCAATACGGCCAATTTGCCAGGAAGCAGACCGGCCAGAAAGACCAGTCCCACGCTGGCCGCCCCCCCTTTGAAAAGCAAGAGGGAGCCGTGATGCTCCAGGAATTCGCCAGCGCTCATGACAGGCTTTTGAACTGGAGAGGGCTGCCTGGCTGTTTCTACGGGCTGTGGAGGCGAGGGGGCCCGGGGCGCTTCCTCCGGCGCCTTTGGAACGACCGGCGGGGCCGGAACCTCATCCGGAGCGACTGGCATTTCCTGTGTCACGGGTGGAGTATGCACGGAGGCAAGCGGTTCGACCTTGGTGTGACTGGCCTGGTAGGCCTGCCTGACAGCGGCGCGCATGGCAAAAGCAGACTCGTAGCGGTCACCGGGGTCTTTAGCCAGAGCTTTGAGCACAACATCCGAGATCGGCTGAGGCACCGTGAAGTCTACTTCGCAGGGAGGGTCGGGCATCGTCAGGATTTGTTTCTTCATGATCTCCGAGACGCTCTCTGCCCGGAAGGGACTGAACCCGGTGAGCATTTCATAAAGGATCAGGCCAGTGGCATACAGGTCTGAACGAGCGTCGCTTTTCCCATCAAACTGCTCAGGGGCCATGTATTCAGGAGTTCCAATCACGGTGCCGGCCTGAGTCAACTTGGCGGCGGACTGGACGTGGGCGATGGAAAAATCCGTCAGAGCCGCGTTGTGAGTGTCCGTAATCATCACATTGGCGGGTTTAATATCACGATGCACCACGCCCAACTGATGAGCATGATGAAGGGCGTCCAGGAGCTGGTCGGTCAGTCGTAGCGCCTCTTTCAAAGGAAGCGGACCGCGCTCGCGAATCAGGCGCTCCAGAGTCCGCGAACCCAGGTATTCCATGGCGATGTAGTAACGCCCGTGATCTTCGAAAAAATCGTAAACCTGGACGATATGTGCGTGACGCAAGCGAGCCGCAATCTTGCCTTCGCGACGAAAACGCTCCAGCGCGTCGGAGTCGGCCACCACCCCCTCGGAGAGGGCCTTAATGGCGACCTCCCGCCCCAGGTTCTCGTGATGAGCCAGATAAACCACGCCCATTCCGCCGCGGCCAAGCTCGCGCAGAACCTTATAGGGACCAATGGCCTCTGGAAGCGGATCCACGCAGCCTGGTTCGGCAGCCCTGCTCGGGGCCCCTACTACTAGAAGCCTTCAGGCAGTGGGGGCGGGGACTGAAGAGGCCCACCCATCACCGGCGGAGTGTTGGGCAAAGGCGGCTGTCCCGGCGGAGGCTGCATCGACTTCTGGGTCGAGAGCGGCACAAAGGTGACGGTCTCCTGTTTGCCATAGGTCCAGGAATTCACGCCCAGACCAGCTTTGCCGGTAAACAAACTCAACATGCGCTTGCCCGACCAGCCTCCCTCGAGGCGGATCACAGGCCCTTCCTGATGCACGGTTCGTTCCCGGGAGTCTGGAGCGTTCATCGCAAGCATCTTACTCCACTGGTTGCCCTGGGAGAATCCCGGCCAGGGAGCACCCGGTCCGGCCTGCTTGAAGTGGATGTCACGGGACTCCAGCTGACGCTGGGGAGTCTCCTGCACCTCGGTATAGGTCACATCGCGTCCACCGCTGCTCATTCCCAGACCGCTGGTCAGCATCCCGGTGAGGCCGCCGCTGCTATTGGAGGCCTGACTGAAGGAACCGACGTCTTCGTTCAGGCGCCAGCCCCGGGTACCATCGGGCTTGACGAATTCCACTTGTTCGCGCGTATAACCCATATTGAACTGGGGGTCACCTTGCACCCGAGGTTGGGCCGGGGTGGCCAGACCGAAGCTGCCATCAGGGTCAAGCATCACCAGCGGGGCTGACGGGTTATCCTTGTCGGTCTGTACATAGACGCGACCGTCGGCCATAATATCGGCCTTCAAAGCCTTGGGCTGATTCTGGTCGTCCCGCAGCACTTTGCCGTCAGCACCCAGTTCGTAGGCCTGAGCCTGAGTAAACTTGGCTCCGAGAGTGTTTTGAGCGGGCGCGGTGGACAGACAGAGCATGATCGATGAGCCCAACAAACCGCCTGGTCCACCAGGCAGGGTGGCATACATTCCGGTCATCTGACCGTTCTGGCTCAAATGCTGAACGCTCAGCCCGTTCTGGAAGCTGGCCACTTGAGGCTGCTGCGGAGGAGGCATCATACCCTGAGTCTGCTGGGTGGGCACGAATCCGTCGGTGGGATTGGACTGCTGCTGAGGCAGCACCTGAGGTTGATAGCGCACCGGCTGATTGTTATAGCCTGTGCCGATTTGACCGCCGTTAGGATGAACCGGAAACGCCACGAGAGCAGACCTCCTCCACGAAGTGGAATTCAGTCTATGCGCAATGGCAACATTTTTGCAACAATTATTTGGGATTCCTAACCAGCCGGAAGCTAGTCGGGTTTGGTCCGGTCACCCAGAGGCGCGTAAGACTGGCTACGCTCGTTGAAATAGTCCAGATAATTCATTCCAAAGGCCACAGCGTTTCCGCCCAAAGCCACGCCGCGAGCCACCGTGGCAAATCCAGCGTACTGAGGAGCGGCCACACTCACCACTGCGCCGGCCAGTCCGAGGGCGGAGGTGGCGATAGAGGCACCTGTGGCCACCAGCGCGGCCGTTTTGATGAAAGGCGCGTCAACACCCATCTCGCGATACTGCTGATGCTGTTTGTAATTCTTCACGAAACTGATGAGACCAAGACCGACGGTGGCGGCCATCAGACCGGGCTGATACCACTGGTCGATGTTGGAGGTCACCCCGGGAGGCAAATTGCCCGTAATCATCGGCTTCACGGCCGCAGTCGCGCCCGACATGGCCAGACCGGGCCCGGCATTGATGATGGCCTGAACCTCCTGGACGCCGGCCGTGATGAACTGCTGGATGGCTCCAAAGGTCTTCTCGGCCGGGCTGATCCGCGTGCCTGCCACCGAGTAGCGATGGCCATCGCCCATGTCCACCACCAGATGCTGGCCATTGGCGACCAGCTCAGCTTGCTGCCTGGCCCACTCGATCGCGATTTTATCGCTGCCTCGCAGATCTTCAGGCGCAGGGGCAGGCTGCGGAGCTCCCTTAGGAAGGCTCCGGCCCGGGTTTGGATTGGGTGCCGTCTGAATACGCATGATGACCCACCCATCATGTTCGCCAGAGCCAACAAAGTGATTAGAAGTTTGTAAACATCATGACTCGAGGTAGTCGACCAGTTGCAGGAGACGAGGTTTCAGGCTTTCCTCCACCTGGGCCGCCTGCTCCTGGCTCAGGCCGTAGCCCGAGCCTCGCAAACAAAGCATCTGGTTGCCGGGACCCAAGGAAAAAGTCTTGAGTTCCAAAAATCCGTCGATCTCATCCCAACTCAGTGAGGCTTCTTTGTCTGTCACCGCCATGATGTAGCCGGACATGGTCTGGCCATCCTTGGTGATGAGACGGTAGGGTTTACCCACAATCGGATTCTCGGTCGGCCAATCTTCAAAGCGCTCGGCCAGCCAGTGCTCCAGACCCTGAGAGCTGGCGTAGAGAGCCATAATTTCACCGAACGTAAATGAGGCCTTGGCCACCGCCATAAAGCTGTTGCGTGCGCGGCGAAAATACCTTTCAACGTAAAGCTTCAGGACAGCCATGGACAGACTCCAGTTAGAATCGGCCGAGCTGTGGGGGTTGTGGGGAGTGAAAGGAGCTGGGGCGTCGGTGATGTCAACCCAGGTGGAGCGTCCGGCCCGGCGCAATCCGAAAGTCACCGTTTGTTGCCCGCTGCCCATTGGCGATTTCAGGACCAACTGCTGGCAAACCTTGACCTCGGCCACCTTATACTCGATGGTCATACCGAATCGCTCCCAGGTCAGCGAGAGCGTACCGCCTACGGCCGGCCAGCCACTGGCACTGTCGGCCATCCAGTGTCCCAGCAGATCAGTGTCGGTCAGAGCCTCCCAGATCTGCTCTGGATAAGCGCTGGTCTCAATCGTTTTGCGGATAATCGGACTTTCTTCAAGCCACACGTGGCCGTGCTTCGTGGAGAGATCAGGGCGAACCTGTGAAAGGTCCCAAGGTGCCTTTTTCTCTCGAAGCGAACCGCCCGGCCATGAACAAACAGTTGAAAACTTTGCGGGCGCAAATCGTGGAAGAACGCTCGCTCTGGGCGGCGGAACTGGCCGCTGTGCGAGGGGTGGACGAGTTCCAGGCACTGGTTTCGGAGATTCTGCCCTTACTGGACGCCGCTCAGTGGCTGGAACGCCGGGCTCATAAGATCTTGCAGAGCAAGTCGCCGAGCTGGAGAGACTGCCCGGCCTGGATGCTGGGCCACCGACTGGTGGTGCACCGCCGCCCATACGGCCATGTCTTGATCGTGGGGCCGGGCAACTACCCCCTCTTTTTGCCGGGCGTTCAACTGCTGCAGGCACTGGCCGCGGGCAACACGGTTTCCGTCAAGCCTCAGCAAGGCTGTGAAGGCCCGATCCGAAGGCTGATCGAGGCTCTCTACACGGCCGGGGTGGAACGCTCACGGATCACGCTTTTGCCAACGGAGATCGATAGCGTCTATGAGGAACTCGAAAGTCGTGCCGACCTGGTGGTGCTGACCGGCT
>JAFEBA010000052.1 GCA_018266105.1 bacterium
TTTGCCAAAGTAATTCGCCGGTCAGCGCAGGCCAATTGGCCAACCCGACCCACCAGGTACAACCCCTTTCGCAATGTCTGAGTAATTCGACTTGGGCGCGCTCGCAGATGGCGTGAACACTAGCTTTCACGAGGAGTGCCGCGGCCGGTCTGGCGGGAAAGTGTGCCTATAGTGTGCCAACTCAGAATAGCCTACCCTAACACTATGCTCCATTGCTCCCCCCCGTTTTAGCCAGTTACCTCTTTCTCGTCTTGCTTTCCACCTGGCGGATTTTGTCCGATACTGTCTGCCTGAAATGCTGGGTGTAGTCTCGGTCGGTCATCCCTGATTCGATGGAGGTCTTCACTGTGTCAAAATAAGCGGCGCAGAGAGCGAGATACGACGCGCCGACTGTATGCTGTTGCGACTCTGGCAGTATGACCTGGAACTGAGAATTGAAGACAGCCATGGTTTGCCTCAACAGCATCAGGTGACGTTCCAAAAAAGGAGTTTGCATCAAGGAAGCACCCAGGGCCTCCGCCATGGTGGCAACCTCTTCTGAGGCTTTTGTGGCCCGTGGAAAGAAGCATTCGAAGTGGATTTGAACGATGAAACGACCTATGAGCATCGGTGGCTCCTCGCTCTTCCAAGCTAAACGGCAGCAGTCTGCCGTAAATATCTCGATGATGCTGAGGGCAAACGGAGCTGAAAGATGGAGAGCCTGGTCCTTGCTTAGCGCTCGCCGTAAGGTGAGTTGCGAGACCGACTCTATCAGAGATAAAAGCTCGTGAATGACCAGCGTGCCCACTGAGCCCATTCGCTGAATCCATTTAGCAGTCTTTTGGTCTCTTAGAATTGTCTTTCCGCCTGAGACGGTTATCAGTGGGTCAACTGAGCTACCCAGGCGCCATTCGCCAGACTGTTGCAGCCGTTCCATTGTAGACGGAAAAATATTTACTACCGGATCTTCTTTAGGTCCTTTAGAGGAAAAAACAGAGCCCATCTTGTCCCGTTCGAGAGCCCGGTGGGGTTTGCCTGCGACCACCCGCGCAGCAATCCCCAGCTAAAGGTCCAAGGAAATTCTGATTGGCAGCATCCTCAGTCTCCAGTCACAAATGAATCGATAATCCACTGGCCATTTCTTCTCTTGAGAATCAATCTTTCCCAGAATGGGCAGTGGTAGTATCGACTCGCTACCCAGCCGTTGATGCCGCGGCCATCGGTTACCTTAACCCATTTGCCGTCGTCCGAGACCTCAGAATAACGTAGAACCTCAAAGGAAAGGCTCAGGAGCGGACCGTAGCCTTTTCCAGGACCGTTTCTAAGTATCACACGTCTTTTCCCATAATGACACCAAACATGTGCACCCCTCGGTCGGGAGCTTCTGGAAAGCTGTCGTTGTAGAAGTAAGGAAAAGCCACAGAGTCTCTGGCCTGATCCCATTTCCCGCCATATGGGAGTATTTTCTCGAGGGTGACCCAGAACTTGTCGTCGGGGTTTGTGAGCTGATAGTATTTATCCAAGGCCGCCCTGCCTGATGTGGGGGACCCAAAGCTAAAAACCGAATCGTTTCTAACCAGAGAGTAGATAAAGTTCGCGTTTCGAGACTTTACCGCGGAGAATAGGCTGCTACGAGTCGTTTCGAATCCCGGAACGTTCCTGGAGTCGTCCGCTGGGAGGAGTTTTCTGCCAAATGCGGGGGTCACGAGTGTGCAGAGAATGAGAATGTAGAGTGCGATTCTTGTCATGATGAAACTTATCGATACTCCCAATTTCCGATTCCGAATACTAAATCAAGCAGCCTTCGGTAGGCAGCTCTGTCACCACGGTCCTGAATGGAATCCACGAATATGAGGTCTCCACGATATTCAACCAGGCCCCCGAAGCAGACCACCCAATCACTTTTCAGCACGACCTTGTCGTGCGATCTTATAAGCTTTACTCCAACGCGATAGCACTCGCAATCAGGATTGGTGGTTATCGAAGGAATTCTCTGGACGGTGTTCTGTCGAAGCCAATAGACCCAGCCCATCTGGTCTTGTTTGCCCAGATAGAAGTCCTGTGCTTTGAGGGAGGTCGACAGCGTGAGGCTAAGAAAAGAAACTATTGCCCAGTTTATTGCGCGGGTCGGAATGATCATTCTTCCGCTCCGGGACACGCTTTCAATAAGTGCCCGTGTCTTTCTTGAATAGAATGCAGCAAAGTTCTGGCTTTCTGATGTCCCTGCTCCGCCGCTTTGCTGAGCCAATAGGCAGCTTGTTCATCATTCTTCGCTAAACCTTTACCTTTGCTGAGCCAGAGCCCCAGGTTGTATTGACTTCGGGGGTCTCCGCCTTCTGCGGCCCGTTTCCACCACTCGGCTGCAATTTCGTAGCAAGTTTGGACGCCTTCGCCTCGGTTATAAATAGAGGCGAGGCGTGCCTGAGAGTAGGTGTCCCCATTGTGGGCCGCGAGACTGAACCAACGGGCCGCTTCTCCAAGTTCTCCGCATTCGAAAAGTAGGTTACCGGCCTCGACTTGAGCTGCGGTAACTTCTGTCTCCGCTTCCAGCAAGATCGCTTTCATTCGTTCATTTTCAGAGGGGCAAAGCGGAACGCAGTACTGTCTGGTGCGCCAGTCGATTTCGCCATTGGCTTGGGCTGGGTCAGGAAGCATTGGCGCCGCCCTCTACAATCCTTTTTCCTGGCCCGCAGCCCCCTGAATCTTGCCTATTGTATAGGCCATCCCCAAAAGGTGTGCGGTGGCTAGAAGCGTGTATGCACTAAAACCGGAGGAAGTGGCAAGGCAGAGAGCCCACAAACAGCCCAAAAGCGTGCCAATATCGGGACCGCAGAAGAGGACGATAAACCCAAAAAATGTGTGATGGGAACTGAACAAAAGGAATAGCGTAGCGAGATACATTAAGAGCGCAGTAACCTTTGGCACTTGGAACCTCCCTATCTACAGCGCTCTTCTTTGCGGTTGCGTGGTTTCCTGGTCGTCTAAGCGTCGCCGACTGCGATGGTGGAAATTGTTGACTTTTTTACGCATCGGAATATTCGCCCTGTGGCACTCCTCGCTTGCCGTGTTACCGCAAAGTCTTGCCTTGGCTTCCAACTCTTGAGTCCGTGAAGGCTTCTGGCCCGCACAGCCCGGATTGGAGGAATGGATCGCTGGCCCCGGAGGCGAATGCGCGGATTCCAAATGAGACAGCAGGTGCGTCAGAATACTGAAATAGACACCATCCTCGCCCTCCAGTTCGTGGTGGCCTGGGCGGGCGAGGCATTGTGTCAGCCAGCCCGGCTGGGCTGGTGGCAGAGCGACTTGGTGGACCTGGACGGCGGGGGACATCTGCTCTCGCGCCTTGCGCCGCGCACGCACCTTTGGGCGTCACTGCAGTGTGCGAGGAGGGTCGCGACCGTGGCCGACAGCAAGGCTCGTCAGTCACTGCCGGATCCGGAACGGGTTTGCACACTCTTCTTTTGGGGCTTCGAGTTCGACGAACGGCTGGAGGCGCGAATCAGGCAGTGGAAGATGAGTCAGACCAGTCCGGCCGAAGCTTTGAAGCTGGACTTGGACTGGAATCGCCAGCAGTTTTCGACCTACCTGGAAGGCCTGGCCCCGGCCCCCAATTGCACAGGTCGCGAAATTGTGGACCCCTTTCCTGGCAAACGTTCCGAGGCAGCCAGGACGCTGGCTCGGGCCCTGGTCCCCCTGGGGCCGGAATACAGCGGACCCTACTATCGGGTGAGGCCCGTGTGATCGCTGTGTCGGACAAGCCACGCGAAAACACAGAGATTCATACCGGGCTCCTGCGGCTTGGATTGGCCGTGGATGACAGCCGTGAGTATTGGCGCCGGGCTTCTGACGGCAGCAATGCACAATTAACCGAAATGGCTTTCGAGCAGCGTTGGTTTGGACCGAAAAGTGCGGCCAGGGTTGCCTATTTGATCGGCACCTTCGGGCTGCGCTTTAAAGCCTTTCCGCCTGCCCTGGCCAATCTCAAGGCCTGGGACCCGGTCGACCTTCAGGAGCGTCGTTGGGTGTGCCATTGGCATCTGCAGTTGGCTGACCCGCTCTATCGCCGATTTACCCAGGATTACTTGACCGGCAGGCTACAGCACCCGGAGCCGACTGTGACCAAGCGCTCGGCGCTGGAATGGCTTGAGATGACTGCACCGGGCAACCGCAGTGTGGTCACTTCAGAGCGGTTGGTTTCTGGGCTGGTCAGCAGCGTCTCGGAGGCCGGATTTTGCTCCGGCACTCAGTCGACCCGGCCGCTGAGCGTACCCCACGTCTCCAATGCCGCGCTGGCCTATTTGCTTTACACCCTCAACGGGCTGGAGTTTCAAGGTTCTTTGTTCAAGAACCCATACTTGGAATCGGCTCAGCTGGTGGGTGAGGGGTTGCTTTTTCGGGTTCAGAAACTGCCCGGGTTCATTTATCGCAAATCTGCCAATGTCAGCCAGGTGGACTGGTCTGCACCCACTTTCATCGAATGGCTCAAGCTCTGTGAGTAGGACAGCCATTGAAAACACGCTGGCTGCGCTGCGCAAGGATCTGCTAGATCCCGATGGGCCGCGCATTACCAATATGCGTAATTTCCGTTTTGCCATTTTGCCGTATCCGCCGGATTGTGAGTTCGCTATGCGCGAGCTATCCCGACGCCTGACGGATGAGCTGAAGGGGAAGGGTTGGAATGTGTTTGAGCTGTCAGCGCAGCGCCTGCTGATGCGGCGCTTGCAGTCTGAAGACCCGGAAGTGCTTCAGAGCTGGATCGCACGCGAGCATCGTCAGTTTCAGCGCAACCCTGACAGGGCCTTGCAAGGCGCGCTCGACAACCTTGAGAAGCTGGTGGGTGGGGACGACGGGCTGGCTCAGGATGCGGTCAAGGAGATCAACCGGCTGGCGGATGAGCATCAGGTCAACGTGGACAAGACTCTGGTCTGGATCACCAGGATGGGCTCGCTCTACCCCTTTTTTCGCACCTCCACCTTGCTCAAGCACCTGGATGGTAAGACCCGCCAGATCCCGGTGGTGGTGCTCTATCCCGGCACGCAGGAGGACAAGACTGCGCTGTCTTTCATGGGTGTGCTCCCGGCCGACCGAGATTACCGCCCCCGAATTTATTCGCCCCCATAAGCACAGAGAGGCAAACGACCGATGACCCTGATCAAAGAAGTCTTCAAGAGCGATGTCACTCGCAACATTTCGCCAGTGATCTATTTTCGCGAGCAGAGCCCGGAGAAGCTTCAGCAAGAGGTTGAGGAATATATCATCACCGGCGGCTTCGAAGGCGGCCCAAAGGACGGTATCCACGAGCAGTTTGTGCGCCTGCTCAAAGGCATTCACAGGGAGCTGGCCCAGGGAGGTCGAGAGCTACCCGCCTGTTGGATTTCGGGTTTCTACGGTTCCGGTAAATCAAGTTTTGCAAAGTTGCTCGGACTATCCCTGGACCATCGAGTTTTACCAAACGGACAATTTTTGCATGACGCACTGCTGGCGCGAGATGATTCTCCTCAGCAGGCGGAGTTTCGAGAGGCCTGGGATAAGCTGACCGGGCCGCTTCAAACCATATCGGTGGTTTTCGACATCGGCGCCATTGCCAACCGGGGTGAAGGTGTCCACTTGGCGGTTCGGCGAGAACTGGCCAAGCGGTTGGGTTATTCGCCAGGCAGCCAGGCGGTGGCGGATTACGAACTAAAGCTGGAACTCGACGGCGAGTATCCTCGCTTTCTGCAGCTCTTTCAGGAGATTCACGGAAGATCGTGGGAAAGCTCCAAGGCGCGTGGGTTGGTGGAAGATGAATTTTCCGAGGTCATGAGCGCGCAGTTTCCTACCCGCTTTGAGAACGCCAATGTTTGGGCCGATAGCAAAACCGGATCCAATTCCAATGAGAACAGCTCGGTTGAGGAGACGGTGCGGGCCATCCAGAATATGTTGGCACAGCGCGCTCCGGAAGCCACCGTCTTTATCGTGGTGGACGAGGTCAGCCAGTATATCCATAGCGATGACGAAAGAATGCTGGCCCTGCAATCTTTTGTTTCCGCTCTCGGTCAGCAACTGCGCGGGCGGGTCTGGCTGATGGCCACCGGTCAGCAAAAACTTGAGGAAGAATTAGAAGGCAGCAATCTTTCCAAGCTGAAGGACCGGTTTCCCAACCATCTGAGAGTTCATCTCTCACCGGCCAACATCCGAGACGTGGTCCACCGTCGCTTGTTGAAAAAGGATCCGGCCCGCGAGGGAGAGCTTCGCCAGTTGTATCAACAGCACGGGGCGCGTTTGCGCAACAATGGCTACGGTGGCGAGCGGATCAGTGAGAACGATTTTTTAGAGATCTATCCGATGTTGCCGGGGCAGGTTGATTTGCTCATGAAGATCGCCAGCAACTTGCGCGTGCGCTCCAGCCGCATGAAGGGCGACGACCACGCCATTCGCGGTCTGCTGCAATTGCTGGGGGAGTTGTTTCGAGAAAAGAAGCTGGGAGAGCTGGAGCTGGGTCATCTGGTCACCTTAGAGCATATCTACGACATCCAGGCCACCACTCTGGACACGGATATTCAAGACACGATGGCCCGCCTACTGGCTCACCCCGAGCTGGAGAGCGACAGTAAGTCTTTGCGAGTGGCTAAGGCGGTGGCTCTGCTGGAGCTGGTGGCCGATGATGAGCCTGCCCAGGCCGAGCTGGTGGCCCGTTGCCTCTATGCGCGTCTGGGGGACGACAACCCGTTGCCTGAGGTCAAGGAGGCTCTCGAGAAGTTGAGCCGACTCAATTTTGTGACTCGCTCGGAAAAGCGTGGTTACCGAATTCAGAGCTCCGCCGGTCAGGAATGGGTTCGAGAGAAAGAGGCCTATTCGGTTACGGGACAGGCCATCAGCGATGAGGTGAAAGAGGTGCTGGGGCGTCTCAGGGCGCGCTCGGAGCGTCCTCGTCTCAAGGGGCGAGTCTTTGATACGGCGGCCTTTTATAGCGATGGCAAAATGCACGACAACGTGCGCATTCACTCTCCCAAAGACCAGTCGGTGGTGGCCTTCGATTTTCAGTTTCTGCCGAAGTCGGCCGATCGGGCCCCGGCCCGCTGGATCAACGAAAGCAGCTCGGAGGCTCGCCGCCACCGGGTCATCTGGGTGGTGGGGGAGTGCGCCCTGTTACGCGACGCCGTGCGGGAGCTTTTGCAGTCGCAGCACATGTTGGAGGTCTACAGCCCAAGTCGCAACTCCCTGTCTGAAGGGAAACGAGCCTGCTTTTTCGAGGAGCAGAATCTGCGCGAACGCCTGCTGCAAAATGTGGAAGCACTGGTGGACCAGGCCTTCCTGGCTGGGTCCGTTTTCTTTCAGGGCAAGCAGCTCGACCACCAAAAGTTTGCTGGAGCCTTCGCTGGCGTATTGCACGAGCTGGGCGAAGAGGTCTTGCCTCAACTCTACCAACATTTTGTGGATTATTCGGTCAGCGATACCGAGCTTGAGCAGCTTTTTGAGCCGAACCTGAGCGGTGCTTCCGATACTTTCCGGGCCACCAAGTTGGGGATTCTGGAAGTGGACAGCGGCCGGGTGGAAGCCCGTTGCAATGGGGAAATCCCAACTCGTATTTTGGACTACCTCCGGGCCGAAAAAGGCGCAGCCACCGGCGCCGAGTTGCTCACGCACTTCAGTAGTCCCCCTTATGGCTACTATCCCGACCTGGTCAAGGCCAGTGTGCTTGGATTGCTGCGGGGCCATTTGGTCAAACTCCAGACCACCTCTGGATTGATGACCTCCTACAACGATATGGGCTGCCGAGACATCTTCCTTAAGCTACAGGAATTTAAGCGAGCTGACATTGTGGTGGCGGGCGAACAAACCCTGGATGGCCGGACGAAGAGCCAGATCTTGAGATTTTTCGAGGACTTCTTTCCACAAGCACGCATCGAGAGCGACCCGGAGGCGATCGTCAACGCCGTCTTCCAATATTTCCCTCAGCTGGCCGCCGAGTTGCGAGAATTCTATGCGAAAGTTGAACGTCTGCGTCCCCTGCGCTTGGAGCTTCCCGCCGCCTTGGACAATTTGCAGGAGCTGTTGGAAAAATGCCGCCGGGGTCGCCAGGCCGAACCCACTCTGCAGGCCCTGAAGAAGCATATCCACGAGCTACGCGATGGTGTCCAATATTTGCGCACCTACGACAAGCTGCTCTTCGAAAAGACCCTGGCTACTCTCAAGCAAGCCCAGGACCTTTGTGCACACCAGTGGGCTCAGCTGCACGAATACGGTTGCTCGGAGTCTTTACAGGCTGCCGGCCAGGCCCTGGAAGCCCAGCTGAAGAGTCCGAAGCCCTGGGAAGACCTGGCCAAACTGGAACCGATGCTGGACCAGATCCGGACCGCTTACCGAACGGTTCGAGACGAACTCTTGCAGCGCCAGTTTGAATTTCTGGAGTTAGAGCGCCAGAACATTCGCAGTTGCGAGGGCTTTCACAAATTGGGCCCGGCCGAAACCGACTCGGTGCTGCGGCCCTTTCAGAGAGCCACAGGCAATACCTCGGCGGAAGCCACCTATCCCACGCTGGTGTATTTGCGCGACACCCTCCCGGCCGCCCTGGAGCGCGCCCGCGAGGAGGCCTTGGAAGCTTTAGATGGGGCGTTGGCGGATATCGAGGAAGCCCAGACCCTACCTTTTGACTTGAAGCTTCAGGGGGAGGTCATTCGAGATGAGGCGGATGTGGAACGCCTGCTGGCTCGATTGCGGGAACGCCTGCTGGAACAACTGAAGAACAAGGTGAGGGTGCGCCTCAAATAGCGGATTTTATGAGTCTAAGAAGATTTCATCCAACTCCGCCGGGCCAAGCTCGGTGACGGTTGCGATCAATTCTCGGGACAGTCCCTCCTGGCGCATTCGCGACGCGATGGATTTTTGGGTCTCTACTTTGGCAGCGTGCAAGTTGGTCGCCTGATCAAGCAAAAACTTACGCCTGGCCTCCAATTCGTAGAATATTTCCTTGTCACAGAGTGCCTCGTGAGTTGCTTCATAGGCCATGGTGATTCCCTCCTCCTGGCGAAGTTGAATGGGGAGCTCGCTCACTTCGTGATATTCGGTTGCGTAGCGCAAGAAAAAGATCCAACGCTGGAGCGGGGTTGACAAGTCCTCCAGGCGCTGGAGCTTGAACTTGCTCAGCTCTAGATAATGGAACTCGATCAGCTCGGTCAGTTGCAGATTGTGCTTGGGGTCGAACAACACAAATCGACTTTGCACGTCTTCGTGCTCGGAAAATAAGGGAAAGTCAACCAGGGAAATATGCAAGCAACGGGTCAGGCTCGAGTAGTTCTTACCCACGATGGCTTGTTGACTGACCATGCCGGCACCGTAATAGACCGTCCGCTCTCTGTAGTGGGCCTGGGTGGCCAATTGGACTTCGATATTGTAAAAATGGCCCTGGCCGTCGCGGGCTTTTACATCCAGTATCGAGGATTTTTGCTCAAGCCGATCTTTCTCGCGCAGGGGATTTTGGATCTCCAGTTGGCGGATGCGCGAGTCACCTTCGCGCCCCAGTATCGCATTGAGCAGCCCCGCCAAGGCCGCGGTGCGCTTTTGATTGCCAAAGACGATCCGGAAGAGCAGGTCGTTGAGCAGGGTGATGTCTTGCATCTCCTGGCCAGTATACTGGCGATCCCGGTCGTTCGTCCACCGGCGGGGCCCTGTATGATGGGGTCGCAGTTTCCCCAAGGGAGAAAGTTTTCCAGGCAGTGTGCGCGAAGCGCTCAGCGAGTATATGAAACCTGTCCAAATCCTGTTTTCTGGTGGCTCCTGCCGATGATGAGTCCTGAGGCCAAACGCTGGCTATCCAAGAACGTGCACTCGCTTCGAGAGCGGCTCCTCACCGATCTGCGTGGTGAAGTCGATGGCCAGTACAAATGGCAGTTGCCGCTGAGCCAGGCCGTGCTGACTCAGGAGCAGCGCAAGAAGCGTCAGCGCCTGGAAGCCTGGTTGAGTGAACAGGCTTGCGGTTGCTCTCGCGGTCTCAAAGAGAGCGAGGAGCAGGCGCGGGAACGTCATCTTCAGTCCGCCGTCAAGCTGGCCGGCGCCACCCTGCTGAATCGGCTGGTGGTGATCCGGCAGATGGAAACCTTGGAACTCACCCGGGTCAAGTTGGTGACCCGAGGCTGGGCCAGTCCCGACTACGCCGATTTTCGCAGGGATTTCGCCCCGGCCCTGGGCGATGACGGCTTCGAGCTCTTGCTGAACCTGCTCTTTGAGGAGCTGGCCTTGGACCTGCCAGGCCTTTTTGGTGAAGTCGGCGTGACCGGCCTCATCCCGGTGTCCACCGCCACCCTGAGGCACGTGCTGGAGACGCTGGAGGCCCGGGAGCTTAGCGATGAGGACCGCCGGGGACTGTGGATGGACGATACCCTGCTGGGCTGGGTCTATCAGTTTTGGAACGATCCTGAGCGCGATGCTCTCGACGGCAAGGTTGAGACTCACCAGCTGGCGGCGAAAACCCAGTGCTTCACCGACCGCTACATGGTGGAGTGGTTGTTGCAAAACAGCCTGGGCCAGTTGTGGTTGGGGATGTGCAACAAAAACGGCTGGACTCCCGACGTCATCTCAACCGGGACCTTGGATGCCCTGGAGTCTCGCCGCCAGGAGTGGCGGGAAAAGCGACAGCGGGGTGAGGTCGACCTGGAGGCTCTGATGCCCTTGCATTCGCCTCTGGAGGACCGCTGGAAGTACTGGGTTCCGCGCACCTTACCCGAGCCTCACGCCAACCTTCCAACCTCGTTGCGCGACGTGCGGCTGCTTGACCCCGCTTGCGGCTCGGGGCACTTCCTGGTCACCGCTTTCGACCTGCTGGCTGCACTCTATGAGGAAGAAGCCCGTCACCGAGGCGAGGTTTGGACATCTGAGCAAGTTGCAGCCTGGATCTTGGAGAACAACCTGCACGGGATCGATATCGATACACGCGCCGTGCAAATCGCCGGGGCCGCGCTGTGGCTCAAAATGAAGCGGTTTTGCCCGGAAGCACGAGTGGAGCGCCTCAACCTGGTTTCTTCGGACTTCGGACTTGGACGTTTGGGCCTCGATCAGCCGGAAGTGCGCGATTTTGTCCGCTCGGTGGAGGAAGAAACCGGGATCCCGGCCAGGCTGGTGGATGAGCTGGTGTCCGCACTGAAGGATGCCGACCATCTGGGCAGCCTGCTGCGGGTGGATAAAGTCTTCGACAAAGCCGTGGCCTCCGTGCAGGGGCTGTTCGACACGGGCGATGCTCGCGCGATTTTGCTGGAGCGGCTGGAAGATTTTGTGCAGAGCCATTCGGGGGACGAAGACCTGAGTCAGCGTCTTCTGGGACAAAGCCTGGCCCGCAGCAGCGAGTTCTTGCGCTTGAACCGCGAGGGGATCTACGATTTGGTTGTGGGCAATCCGCCCTACTTGAACAAGGGCAAAATTGTCGAGCTGAAATACCTCGACCGCAATTATCCGGACGGCAAAGCCGACCTCTACTCGGCGTTCCTGTTGCGCGGCCTCGAACTGGCCAAGATCGGCGGAATCTCGAGTTTGCTGACGCTACGCGGTTGGATGTTCCTGGGCACTTTTGCTTCGTTGCGAGCGCGCTTGCTTAGCGAGAACCGCTTGAATGTAATTGGCGACCTGGATCGTGGGGCATTCGAGGACATTCTTGATGAGGTGGTGTCGGTATGCATTTCCTCTTTTGAGACTGGAGGACCTGGCGGACCGAGCGTCGCTGTGTTACCGACCCCGCGTAGTGACTCTGCGAGAGACAATCGGCGAACACGGCGGAAAATGTCGGCCCTCTTGAGCGGTGTAGGGAGATACGACTTTCGGGTCGAGCAACTTGCGGCTGTGCCTGAGAGGCCACTGGTGTATTGGTGGGATGACCAATTCCTAGCAAAGTATTCATCCTATCCCAGGCTGTCAGACTATGCACCTGCTCGTTTTGGTGCGAATACCGGCGATAACGTTCGGTTTTTAAGGTTAGGCTGGGAGTTGGGCCTAGGAGAATTCGCTCCTAAGGCATTTTCGGATCCCGTGGATTCCGATGCAAGATGGCAACCCTTCGTTAAGGGCGCTGGTGGTATCGTCTGGTATGAGCCTGCTTCAACAGCAGTAAACTGGGCTCTATCTGGCATAGAAATGAAGACAAATGTCTTGAATAAATTTGGTCCAAATACTATTGGATGGAAGATTTCTAACAGTAATTACTATTTTCGGCCGTAGCGTTTTCCATGATCGGGTCAAATTTTTCAGCAAGAGCCCATCGATACCGGAGTATTATTGGCGACAAAGGCTCGTCGGTGTTCCCAGCCGATATTGCAAATACCCTTTGCCTGATGAACTCGGAAAGGGCCAAATATGTCTTAAGCTCATTAAACCCTACTGTCTCCTTTCAAGTTGGTGACGTAAACCGACTCCCTCTATTCCCTATAGAGTCCGCCAACGAAATCGTGGCCTTGCTGGACGCGGCCTTTACTCAGCACGAGCAGGCCCGCGAGACCTCGGTCGAGTTCGTGAAACCGGGGCCGAGTGCCTGGACCTACGCGCAGCAATGGGCACAACAGGCAGTCGATCGGGAGCCCGGGACCCCGCTCCCGCCCTACGAACCAATCGAAGAACCGCCGGCCGCGGTGGACCACGTCAGTTACGCCGTCGGTCTGGCGATCGGGCGGTTCCCTTCAAAAGTCGAGCATTTGCCCAACGGTATCCTGTTTCTGGCCGGGCGCTCGGACAGCCTGGATCATCCGGCCACTCAGGCGCTCCATAAAACTTGGAGCGAATTTCCGCTTTCCAAGCTCGACCTGCGGGCTTATCTGAAGACGGAGTTCTTCAGCAAGGACCACCTGGACCGCTACAAAAAAAGGCCCATCTATTTCCCGCTCAGTTCCGAGAAGCGGAATTTCGTTGCCTACGTCTCCATCCATCGCTGGCAGGACAACACTCTCGATATTCTCCTGGCCGACTATCTGCAGCCCGAGCTCTCCAGGCTGGGGGCGGAACTCAGCGACCTGAGTGAGGCGCGCACCCAGGGCGACCGCAAGGCACAGTCGGACGCGGAGAAGCGCTACCAGCAGGTGAGCGCCCTGACCCTGGAGATCCAGAACTTCATCGATACACTCAGAGCGGTGGCGGAACGCGGAGCTCCGCCCAGCGATGCGAAATGTCGTGCTCGCGAGGTGGACGCGCCTCTCCGCATGGATTTGGACGACGGCGTCATGATCAATAGCGCTGGCCTGTGGCCGCTGTTGGCCCCTCAGTGGAAAGACCCGAAGGAATGGTGGAAGGAGTTGTGCGCCGACAAAGGCGTGTATGACTGGGCCCACCTGACCATGCGATATTTTCCGCAAAGAGTCACCGCCAAATGCCAGCAAGACCCCTCGCTGGCCGTCGCCCACGGAGTATTTTGGAAATATCACCCTGCTAAGGCGATGGAGTGGGAGCTGCGACTGCAGGACCCTGAGGAGCTGGGTCCGGACTTTCGACTGGATGAGCCTGGCGGCGACGAGTTCAGGGCCGCTTTCCTCGCTGAGCACCCGGAGCTGGTGCGCGAGTTGCGCCTGGCTGAGGAGAAACGGCGGGCCAAGAGAGCGGACAAAGGCGTCTCTCAGGACCAGGGCGAGCTGGATTTTGAGGAGGACGATTCCTCCGATTAGGGCAAATCGTTCTCGTTCAGACCGGCAGCACGCAGCACCGTCTCTCGATCAAGGCCGGCGGCAAGCAAGTTGCGCGCCACCTCCAGCTTGCCCTCCAGCTTGGCTGTGTAGATACGATTCAGTTCATCCCTTTCGGCTTTTTCTCTGGCCTCGATCAGTTCTCGAATGGGATCTTTCGCGTAGGCTCGCCGCATCGATTCCAAAGCCATGACAATGCCCTCCTCCTGCTGCAAATTATCGGGTAGATCAATCTCTTCAGGTCCGTAAAGGTCGGCAAACTTCAAGAAATACAGCCACCGCTCAAAGCGAGTTCGCAGCTCTTGGGGTTTGGCGGGTTAAATTTGCGCAGCTCAACATAATGCAACTCCAGCACGTCGCTGAGAAGATAGCCTGAGCTCTTCTCGCGTAGGAGGAAGGTGCTGTGAACTTCTTCCGTGTCGGGCAGCAAGTTGAAGTCGACCAGGCTAATCGAAACCGTCTTGAGCAGGTCCTGATAGGAGTCGCCCCGTTGCATCTGTTCGCTGTAGAATCTGGAGATGTAGTAGATCGAACGTTTCAGGTAGTCGCCTACGCCGGGGCGCAGCTGGACTTCCACGTTATACTGCCGGCCGTTGCTGTCACGGGCCTTGAGGTCAAAGATCGGCCCTTTGTCTTCGATATACTGCTTTTCAGAGACCGGACTGAGTAGAATCAACTCTACGATCTCGTCCGCACCTTGCAAGTCGAGCAGCGCGTTGACCAAAGCTCTCATAGTCGGCTCCCCAGAAGTGGTGCCAAACACGATTTTGAAGAGGATGTCATTGAGAATGCCCGGATGCTTCACCCGGTCACTATAACCCATAAACCGTCAGCCGATCCAGCGCCAAGCGTTTCCAGGAGGCGTGCTGCTGTTGACCGCAACTTGATGAGGAAAGGCGAGAGCACAAAAGGTTGCTTGGGAATCGGCATGGGGGGCTCCGGTAGGGCGAGGAGACCCCAGGAGCAGAATCAAATCAGTTCATATCATGTCCAAGCGCCGTCAACATCTTTACTCCCTGGTTTGCCCCGTCGAGCCTGTCGAGAGCGACCCCGCTTCCCGGTTGCGCCTGGCCTTAGAGATGATGGGCGCTGGCCTGGAGATGAAACGCCTGAGTCTTCAGCGAGCATACCTTCAAGAGGGTCCCGAGAGTATCGCCGCACGCCTCGCCAGCTGGGTTCAGAGCCAGCCAGTTGCTCCAGGTCTGCGTCTCCGTCCACTGTCTTGAACGAGTTTTCGCTTTACCTCAAGCAAATCGGTGATCACCTCGAAGTCTCTGGGACGAGTTGGTGCCTGATCGGTGGGTTGGCGGTCGGCGCCCGGACTGACCCCAGATTCACCAAGGATGCCGACCTGGCAGTGAGCGTGGCCACTGATGAGGAAAGCGAGCATCTCGTATTTGCCCTGCAAGCCGCTGGCTATCACATTTGGGCCATCCTGGAGCAGACAACGACAGGCAGATTGGCTACCGCCCGCCTGGCTCCCCCTGGAGGTCACGATGGCCTGGTGATAGACCTGCTTTTTGCTTCGTCCGGGATCGAGAGATCGATTGTGTCCAGAGCAGAAGCTTTGGAGGTTTTCCTGGCGTCTGGCTGCCGGTCGCCAGCCTGGAGATTTGATCGCCATGAAGATTCTGGCCCGCGACGATCAAACCAGGCATCAGGTCGGCTGTATTTGAGGGCGCTTTTTAGCCAGGCCAATGAGCATGAGAGGCAAGTTGCCCGGTTGGCACTGGCTGAGATTTGTGCCCTCGGCTACCATCGCGGGCGGTTGCTTGAGGTCGGGCTGGAAGCCGCCGAGGTTGAGTTTAAGCAATGAAGCCGAGGAAGATCATCGAGCGCGATCGGGTGACGTTGCCCGCTAACACACCAGGTCGGATAAAGCTCGAATCAAGCTTGGGTTGCATTCAGCCTGCCCGCGCTCGGCGGGATTGGCTGTCATCGAGGACAGGGGGCTGTCTCGTCTGCAGGTCGCTTTGGATGAGGGCCCCCCGAGGGCGACGGAAGAGCCGCGGCTGACTTGACTCACAAACCTATCGGAGTGTGCAACCAGCCTTCAATTGCAGTCAAAGTGCTCTCTCCCATGCTGCCCAGGGTTGGAACAATCTGGACTTAAGCCAGTGGCAAGAATTTAAATCGGCCGCAATGACGCTAGAATCCGACCGAAAAGTTGAGCCCCGGATACTTGGTGTTGGCGTAGATGAAAGTAACGCCGTAGCGGTCCCAACTGTAACTGACGGTGGGGTGGAAGTTGACGCCATCAAAAGACATGATCGAGCTCCAGTGGTCGTCGAACTGGAAGCTGGCGCCGCACGGGATGAGCATGCGGTGCTCAAACTGGCTATAGGAAGCGCCCACGTATAGTCCGATGCCTTTGGCCACCGTCTTGCTAACGGTCAGGTAATAGGATTGGCCGTGGGGAGTGCCGATGCGGTCAGAACTGGTGCCCACCATGATGGCCGGCATTCGCTCGGATTCGCGGACGATTCGCCAGTTGAGGAGCGGGCCCAGGTTGGCGGTGGGTGAAAGCGGGTTGTATTCCACTCCCACCTGGAGATCCGGGTTCATTCGGTAAACCAGGGTGTTCCGCCATTGGGCGCGTTGAATCTGCCCGGGGATGACACGTGTGGTGTAGGTCCACTGATAGGGAGTAATGTTTGAACCGCCCCGGACCGGGGCGCCCTCGCCGGGTCAGCCCGGTCAACTGGGGACGGCGGCCCCGGGGTCGTCTTCTTCTTCGGTAATCTGGTCGGCTTCGGGAATGCTGGTGGTGCCTTTCGGCGGGGTTGCCGCGGGAAGAGGTTCGGCTACAATCAGGACCAATTCGCGGTTGTTGGCTTCTTGCAGGATGCGCTGCAGTGTGTGGTCGACCGAAGCAGGCTGCGCGCTGCAAACCGCCGTGAGTGCCAGAGCCAGGCCGTTGATTTTGACTTTCACGGCCTGGCCAACTCCGCCGTCAGAGCGGCTTTGAAGGCTTCATCGATCTCGCCCGTCTGGCGGTAGACGATTTCTCCCTGACGGTTGATCAGGATGGTCACGGGAATCGCCTTGACCGAGCCGATCTGTTTCAGCAGTTTGCGCAGGAAGTCTTTGCCGCTGGCGGAGCTGGCCAGCACGGACGGGTAATTGACGCCGTGCTCTTTGAGGAAGTTGACATGGTCTTCTTCCTGTTTGTCGTAGGAGAAGCCCAGGATGTGCAAATCCTTGGCGTTCTGGCGTTGCAGCTCCACGAACTGGGGAATTTCCGCCACGCATGGTCCACACCAGGTGGCCCAGAAATCCAGCACGATGACTTTATTCTGCCAGTCACTTCGCTTGAGGGTGGTGCCATCGCCCAACTGCAGTTCGAAGTCGGGAAGCCTGCCGAAGTGCCCGGCACCTTCGGTTTGGCTGGCCTTCTCGAATTTGGCGGCCCAGTCCCCCGGATCGGCGGAGAACTTTTCTTTGCAGGCCTCGCTGCAGAAGTAGTAGGTCTTGCCTTCGTGGGCAGTTGTAGCGGCTACCGCTTCGGGACCAGCGCCCTCGGTCACGGCGCAGATTGCGCACCGCTTTCGTTCCTGGCTCAGAACGTTTTCCGGCCAGGCAGCCACCAAGAGCATGACCAGGACAAGAATGTATCTCATAGGCTCCCTCAGGCGCCCGCAGGGTTCGGCTTGCGAGCGGGCAATTCAGTCGAGAGTAAAGTCTCAAGTTACTGGAGAGTCAAGCAGTGAAAATCGGAGAACTGGCCCGCAAGACCGGGCTCCCCATCGCCACTTTGCGTTTCTACGAGATGGAGGGGCTGCTAGACAGCCAGCGCTCTTCGGGAAACTACCGGGATTTCCCTGAGGAAGCGGTGGCCCAGGCCGAGCGGATTCGCCTGTATCGCTCGCTGGATCTGACGCTGCCGGAGATTCGCTCGATGCTGCGTCTGGCCGAGACCCCCGCGTCCAGCTGCGGCCAGGTCTGCGAGCTGATTGGCCATCATCTGGAAAAGGTGCGGCGCCAGCGCGAACGCCTCCAGCATCTGGAGATAGAGTTGCAGAGGCTGCTGACAATCTGCCCTGGCCCGACAACTCCCGGCGATTGCCAGATTCTGGCGGAACTGGCCGGGAGTCGCAGCTGATACGGGCGAGTTCATATGCCTCAATTGCAAGCACCTTCGCGGCTGAGAAACTCATCTGGATTCGGCCAGGAAGTCCCACAGCAGAGCGGCCTGGCCCTTGAGCGGGCGGCCGGCTCTGCGAATCAGGTAAATCGGGCGCAACTGGATCCACCGGTTGGGATCCACCGGGGCGATGAGGCGTTCCTGTAGTTCGCGCTGGACGCTCCAGGTGGATAGGACGGCCAGGCCGAGCCCGGCCAGCACCGCTTCTTTGATGGCTTCGCCGCTGTTGAGTTCGACCACGCGCTGGAAGTGACCGAGAACCGAGGAGAGCATGGATTCGGCGCGGGTCCTGGTGCTGGAGCCGGAAGGGCGCAGCAGTAGCGTTTGCTGTCGGAAATCCAGGTCGGTGAGGTCTTTGCGGCCCAGCAACGGGTGGCCGCTGGGCGCCATAAGCTGGAGGGAGTCACGGCCGATTTCTTTGGATTCGAGGCCCTGCAGGTCGGTGGCCGGCAATTCCCCGACCAGGCCGAAAAGCACGCGGCGCTCCAGAACCCAGCTGCGCACCTGGTGGCTGTCCGCAATTTGGCAATCGCACAGGATGGAATGGTCCCTTTGGAATTTCGCGAGTCTGCGCGGCAGCCAGAAAGCGCCCGGAGTGGTGGAAGCGCCTATGATGGGCGCCCGGCGCCGCGAAGAACCGGAAACCATGCTGTGCAGTTCTTCTAGTTCCAATAGAACCACCAGAGCCTGGGCATGGACTTCCTGGCCAAAAGGGGTCAGACGGGTTTCCTTGACGCCTCGCTGCAGCAACTGCTCCCCGAATTTCGACTCCAAGGCCTTGATGTGGGCGGAAACGGCTGGCTGGCTGATGCCCAGTTCCACAGCGGCCCGGGTCAGGCTACGCGCGCGCACCACTTCCCCGAAGACTTTGAGCGGATAGAGATTAAAATCCATAAGTAAAACCTGATGAAGGCAAAAGAAACATTGTATTTGTTTTATGCCCGGAGGCGACTTATCCTGGAACGGTGACATCTCCAAGTGAACTGCATAACCAGGTACGGGCCGCTTACTCGGCCATCGCCGTGGCTCCCGCTGAGAACACGTTCTTCCCATGCGGCCGGCAGCTGGCTGAAAATCTGGGGTATCCCGCGGAAGTGCTGGACCGTTTACCGCTGGCCGCGGTCGAGGCTTTTTGTGGCGTGGGCGATGTGTCGCTGTGGGCCGATATCCAGGCGAGCGACCTGGTGCTCGATGTGGGTTGTGGTGCCGGGCTCGATACGATTCTGGCCGCCAGCCGCGCCGCCAAGGTGGTCGGTATCGACTTCAGTCTCGAGATGTTGCAGCGGGCGCAGTTGTGCCTGGAAAAGGCCGGCCTGGCCGGCAAAGTCACCTTGCTGAAGGCAGAAGTTCAGAGTCTGCCGCTGCTGGATGCAAGCATGGATGTGGCGTTGGTCAACGGACTTTTCAACCTGAATCCGTTTCGGGAAGAAGCTTTTCGCGAGTTGGCGCGGGTGTTGCGGCCAGGCGGCGTGCTTTACGCTTCTGAGCTAGTGCTACGAGAACCGGCGGTTCTTGGCGCCGAGACAAACTGGTTTGGCTGAATCGCTGGCGCCAGGGAAGGCGTGGCCTTCCTCCAGGAATTTCGGGACGCGGGATTTGCCCAGGCGAATATCGTGAAGACGACGCGCAACCTGCGCACGCGCAATTCGAGAGTGGTGGCGGCACACGTGAGAGCAGTGCGCTAAGAAGCATTCATCATCTATGGTTCCGGCAAATCTGGCTCAGGAGTGAGGTCTGGTTCACGCGGGGCCGGAGAGAGAATCTCCAAAGGGGCCCCAACGGCTTCTTCCAGGGCGTTCAGGGCCAGGCGCTCGATGAGTTGCTGGCGGATGTTCTCCAGGCGAATTTCTTCCAACTGTTGCTGGGCCAGCAAGACCACATCGTAGTCCAGGCGGTGCAATTTATAGTCTTGTTGAATCAGTTGCACGGCCTCTTCTTGAGGAAGCAGGACTGCTTGTTGATAGTTGGCCGAGTTGGTGGCGCCGGCTTGAAATTCGGCGTAGGCTTTCTGGATTTTGGCAGTGACTTCGAGCTGGACGGCCCGGTAGCGCTGATCCAGGGCCTGGGCCGCGCGCTCTTTGGACTGCACCTCATAGCCGAGCTGACCCCAATCGAACGGGACCGAGAGTTGGGCGCCCACGATGTAGCTGGGGAGGCGGAAGTCATAGAGGGCTACCAGGCTCGGAGATGGATTGCCCTGCAGGGAGGCGAGTCTCACTTGCTCGTGACCGGCCTGAGTCCCCCTTTCGGCGGCAATCAGAGCGGGCGACGATTCTCCTTGCTTGAGCAGGTCGGCCAACTGGAGGTAGGCATAGTCGGTGTCTAACGTGCCTTGCACGACGATCTGGTCGCCACGCGGTAATCCGATCAGACTGGCCAGCTCCGCCCGAGCCGCGCCCAGCTCCCCTTGACCTTGGACCAGGCCTTGCCGGACCTGGTTGAGTTGAACGCGTGAGGCCAGGATGACCAGGCGACCAGCCTTTTTGGCCTGAAACTCTTTCTCGCTGGATTCAAAGATCTGGCGGGCAAGTTCAAGGTTGGAGGCCAGCACCTTGAGATTTTGCTGAGCAGCCAGGACCTGGTAGAAGGCGTCTTTGGTCTGGCGCATGAGCTGAATCTTGGTAAAGAGCAAGCGCGCTTCCGCCTGCTTCCACCCGAGCCAGGCAACCAGTCGGCCCTTTTGATAAGCGCCAAAGGGCATGAAGGGTTGTTGGAACTGAAGATATTCATCGCGCGGTAGGGCGCTGAAACTGCTGAGGGCGGCCGGTCCCCAGCCGCGCGTGGCTCCGCCGATGAAGCTGCCGGTCGGGAGAGACCCCGCCAGGTGATAGCTGGAGCGGCTCTGGCGTGTCTCGGCCACCGCCGCCCTCAACTCCGGATTTCGTTCATAGCACTGAGAGAGCGCTTCCGAGATCGTCAGAGGCTGCGGCTGGGCAAGCGCAGGCACAGCGAAGCATAGAAGCAGGCCAACAAAAAGCGCAGCTTTCACGGTTCCGAACCTTGAACGCGTCTGGCGGATCGCCTGGCAGTGAAAAGTCAAGATTGAGTCAAATTTGGTCATGCTTCGTATCCTATCGAGTCTCTGCATCCAGCGTCCTGGCTGTCTCCGGTAGGTTGCGGGATGCTGACCGGTCGAATCGCCAGTCATGGGCAGAAGCAAAAAGAAGAGGCAAAATCCGCACTGGTCACCCGCCGGAAGTTTCACCATCGATCCCAACGCACCCAAACCGGTGCTGGAGGCTTTTGCCTATGGACCGGGGAAAATGCAAGAAGCCGATTCGAACCATTTGAAATGGATCGAAGAGCAGCAGGGCAAGTTTCCAGTTCTGTGGGTGAATGTCGATGGCCTGGGAGATGCTCAGATAGTGACCGAACTTGCGCGCATCTTCGACCTGCATACTCTGGCGGTGGAAGATGTGGTGCAGGCCAACCAGCGGCCCAAGGTGGATATCTACGAAGGTCATCTTTTCATCAGCCTGCGCATGCTCTATCGCCACGAGGGGCGGGTGGAAACGGAACAACTGAGTCTTTTCGTGGGAAAAAACTTCCTGATTTCCTTTCAAGAAGGCATCCCCGGCGATTGTTTTGGACCTTTGCGCGACCGACTGCGCAAAGAAGCCAGCAAGCTCCGCTCCCACGGGCCCGACTTCCTGGCCTACTCGCTGATGGATACGGTGGTGGACGCCTATTTTCCGTATCTAGAGGACCTGGGCGAGGTGCTGGAAGACTACGAAAACCAGCTCCTCGAGGCGCCCACTCGGGACCTGATCCAAAAGATTCATCTGATTAAGCGTGACCTCTTAAACGTGCGCAGAGCAGTCTGGCCCCTGCGGGAAGCCATCAATCCATTGTTGCGCGAGCAAACTCCTTATGTGTCCAAGGAAACCCAGCTCTTTCTAAGGGACTGCTACGATCACTGCATCCAGGTGGTGGACCTGCTTGAGACTTATCGAGAGTTGAGCTCCAGCATGCTGGATATTTATCTCAGCTCGGTCAGCAACCGGATGAACGAGGTCATGAAGGTGCTCACCATTATCACCACCATCTTCGTGCCCTTGACCTTCGTGGCGGGCGTCTACGGCATGAATTTCAATACTGAAAAGTCACCCTGGAACATGCCGGAGCTGAACGCCTACTACGGCTACCCGTTATGCCTGGTGGCCATGGCTTTAATGGCGGGCCTGGAGCTGTTTTACTTCTGGAAAAGAGGCTGGATTGGTAAGGGACCTTCTCCTTCACCTGCAGGCCCGCAGACCTGACCACGCAAGCCTGGCGGCAAGCGGCGGGCGGAAGTCTGGAGAAGACGTTGCGATGAACCCAGACGGGCAGTGGATGGCCGAAAGTCGAGGCGGCCAGTTGTGCCCCGAGCAGCAATGCCCCAAGCCGCCGCTTCAAGCTTCCTCCAGACTGACCAACCGGTAGCCAATCCCCTGGGCATTCTTCAACGAACAACCGGCGGCTTCGAAGTCGATTTTCTTGCGGATGTTGTAGATGTTGACGCGCAGAAGGTGCAAGTCGTCCCAGCCTTGCCCCCAAACTTCCTTGAGCAGGTTGTGGTGGCTGACCACTCCCCCCTGGTGACGGAGCAGGATCTCCAGCAAGGCAAATTCGTTGCGCGTGAGAGAGACGTTCTCGCCATTGAGATGGATCTGACGGCTGAGCGGGTCGAGCCGAAGTCGATTCAGCTTGAGGGCATCCGCTTGTAAAACGGCGTGTTTGCGGCGAAGCGCGGCTCGCAGGCGGGCCAGGAGCTCAAACACGCTAAAAGGTTTGCCCAAATAATCATCGGCCCCGGCGTCCAGGGCCTGGATTTTGACTCGCTCTTCCTCGGTCACCGAGACGAAAAGGATCGGGACCGAGCTATGGCGCCGGATTTCGCGGGTCACCGCGATGCCGTCCTGGTCCGGAAGGCTCAGGTCCAGCAACACGCCGTCCAATTTCTCTTGGTGAATTGCTCGAATGGCCTGCCCGCCGTCGCAGGCTTCCAAGACATCGTAGCCCTCCGCGCTCAGCGCAACCCTGAGCAGATCGCGGATGGCTTGCTCGTCGTCAACCACCAGAAGTCTCTCAACTGGCAAGGCTCAACGCCCTTTCCGCCGGGATCGGCAGCGTCACCTGAAAGCAGCTGCCCGGTTCACGAACCTGATACTCGATCTGGCCACGATGGAGATCCACCAGAGCTTTGCAGATGTTAAGCCCCAGGCCGCTGCCGGGAACGTTGAGCGGCGTCTTGCCGCGGTAGAATCGTTCGAAGATGTGGGGGCGGTCGTCGCTCCGCACACCCACTCCTTCATCAAGGACGCGGATGGACACCGAATCCTCTTGGACCTCCGCATGGACCACGACCTGGCCGTCGCTGTATTTGAGAGCGTTGTCGAGCAGGTTGGCGAAGACCTGGCCCAAGAGGTTAAAATCCCCCTGGATCTCAGGCAAAGCGGGCAGGGAAACCCGTATCCTTTCGGCTGATTGACGAGGAAAGCGCCCGCGGACCGTGGCGAACAACTCCTCAAGACTGACCCAACTATCGGTGAGTTGCAAGGCTCCCGCCTCCAGGCGCGTCAAGCTCAGAAGATTTTTGATCAGCTTATCGAGACGCGTGGCCTGGTCGGAGGCCAGGCGCAAAAGCTCTCCATTCTGCTCAAGGGTGAGTTTTTCACGAGAGCGCTCCAGGGTTTCGATCGTCCCCGCGATGGCGCTGAGGGGCGTCTGTAAGTCATGAGATATGGACCGGAGCAGGGTGGACTGAAGTTCCTGTTTGGCCCGCAGCAGCTCTTCTTGCTTGGATTGCTCACTTCGAGCCAGACGCTGCTTGAGGTAATCCGATTGCTCGTTCAAGCGGCGGCCTAAAAAGTTGCTCAAGGGATCTCCTGGCTCCAATTCGGCATGGAAGCTCTCACGGAGAGACTCGATGGCTTCAGCTGTCCCGAGTTCCGACCCCCGTTCTCCGAAGAGCCGCAGCAGCTCCTCGGCACGCTCGCGCCGGTTCGCCGACCAGGCTTCGCGACGCGCCTGGTCGGCGAAACGGGCGATTTGGTCGGTTACGACCAGGAAGAAGGCCGAGGAGATGAGGTATTGGATGCCCTGGCCGGAGACTCGAAACCCCGGGTTCACGTTGGCCGCGTGCATCACCAGCAGGCACACGATCGAAGCCAACCGGGCCGGGCCGCGGCCCATATAAAGAGCTCCAAGAATGCCACCGCCCAGGTAGAGGAGCACTTCGTTGTCATCCGAGATGCGGCTACCCAGGGCATAGAGCGGAGCGCCGATGGCCAGCACGGTGAGCACGGCCAGTACATAGCGGGCTAGCCTGGTCGTGGGATCCAGGCTCCAGGGGCAGGCGATCTTGATCTCTTGCCGCATCTGTGATGCTTTTTGTGCCCTGATTCGGACTTCCTCGCCGGGTTGCGGAATTGATGAAAGCTTGATTACTCTGGTTTTCTGCCTCCATCGCGCCCATGTTAATCGCACAGGCATACAATCCTGGAGGGTAAGAAGGGCTGCCTCGCTATCCCTTTTAGCTTCGCCAGCGGTCCGGCCAGCTAATCTGGTTTCGCCCGCAAGCTTGGGCAGTTCCGCATAGAGTACATTCACCGCCTCTTGGGCAGACCGGCGCTGATTGCATCATGGGCAACTGAGAGGACTACCCCTGGTGGCCGCTGTGAGTTCTACCATCAGGTGGTTGATACGATTCTACTTGAGCTTCAAGAAATTTCTGAAGCTCACTGCAAACGACGCTCGGCTCAGCTTGGGGAACGAAGTGAATCATGCCTTTGGGTTTTTGGCCGGCGACCAACACGCCAATCATGTTGGAGTTGGGCATCTGCGGCCTTCCCTGGCCCGCGATTGCCAGAGGCACATGGTGGCCACCCATCGTGGGAGGGTCAAAGGTTCCCGGGTATTCCATACCTGGCTATTCTCGCAGCCACATCGATAGCCTTCGGGCTGGGCTGGGAGCTTACTCAAAGATCCATACGAGCGCCCAGTTCGACCACGGATTCGGGAGGCAGGTTGAAAGAGCGCGTGACATCCAGTGAGAGAGACGAGAGGGTGGCAAAAATGGTTTCGGAGATTCCGCCCATCTTGTTGCGGTTGGTGGCGGCGAAACTCTCTCGGCCTAAAAAGTAGGTCGCTTTTTCCCAGGAGGTGTCCAGCTCCATTTTCTGACTTGCGGCTTTCAGCAGCTTAGGGATGTCCGGCATTTCCATAAAACCATAGCGGCCGATAACCCGGTAAATCTTGCCTTCGGGAGCTTCGAGCCTCTCCACCTCTACGCGGTCAGAGTGAGAAACGTAGGGCACAGCCTCGGTAGTGGCCGAGAGCATGACGATTTCCTGGGGCAGGCAATTGAAGTGACGCATCTGCTGAACCAGCACCGGGGGCAGGCCTTGAGCAGCCCCGCTGAGATAAACCCCTAGACCAGCCGTCCGCTGCAGCCCCCCGGGGGCCAAGCGGCTGACAAGCACCTCTTGCGAGACCTGCTCGCTCTGACGTTGGGCGTGTACCAGCGAGCGTCCCCTGCACCACAGCACCATGACGCTGAACATGACGAGTCCGACCGCGAACGGTATGTAGCCTCCCTCGAAAAACTTCACGCAGGTCCCCAGAAAGAAGGGAATGTCAAAGCTAAGAAAGACGAGCATCAGGCCGTTTGCTTTCCAGGCTGGCCACTTCCAATGGTGGCGAGCCGCCGACGCAAACACGACCGAGGTGATGCCCATCGTGCCGCTCACGGCCAACCCGAAGGCGGCGGCCAGGTTGGTGGATTTTTGGAAGATGACCACCAGAGTCAGACAGGCCAGAGCCAGAGCCCAATTGACGGCCGGCACATAGATTTGGCCCTCGACCTGGTCGGAGGTATGGCGGATCTGCACACGCGGGAAGTAGCCCAGCCGCACGGCCTGCTGGGTGAGAGAGAAAACCGCCGAGATCAATCCCTGGGAGGCGATCACGGTGGCGGCGGCGGCCAGGAAAACCAGGGCGAAGCGAACCGTTTGCGAGGAGACCAGAGAAAAGAATGGACTGCCGATGCTTTCAGGGCTGCGCAACAAGAGCGCCCCCTGTCCCAGGTAGCAAAACAGCAAACTGGGGAGCACCAGACCCATCCAGCTCAAGCGAATCGGTGTGCGCCCAAAGTGTCCCATGTCGGCGTAAAGAGCCTCTCCGCCCGTGACCGCCAGCACCACCGAGCCCAACACAGTGATGCTGTGCCAGCCGTGATTTAGAAAAAACAGTGCTCCATGGTGGGGTGACAGTGCGCGCAAAATTCCGGGCGTTTGATACAAGCTGACCAGACCGAGCCAGCCGATGGTCACGAACCAGGCCACCATGACGGGCCCGAAGAGTTTACCCAGGGCACCGGTGCCCCGGCTCTGAATGGCAAAAAGCACGATGAGAATCGCGACCGTTACCGGCACCACAGCCGTGGTCAGCCTGGGGTCGGCCACCCCCAGTCCCTCGATCGCGCTCAGCACGGAGATGGCCGGCGTGATGATTCCATCGCCGAAGAGAAGAGATGCACCGGCGATGACCAGCAGACTGATCCATCCGATGCGCCCGGCCTGTACGACTCTCTGGCGTTCGGGCACCAGGGAGAGCAGCGCCATAATGCCGCCCTCGCCACGATTGTCGGCGTTCATCAGAACCAGCACATACTTGAAGGTCACCACCATCATCAGCGCCCAGAAAATCAGCGACAGGATGCCCAGAATGTTGGCTTCGCCCAGGGTCGCACCGTGAGGTCCGAAGCACTCTTGCACGGTGTAAAGCGGGCTGGTGCCGATATCTCCAAAGACGACTCCCAGGCTGCCCAGGGTCAAGGCCGCCAGGGAGTGTCCGTGACCGGATGTCATCTGCTTTGTCTGCTCCAAGGCTACCAGGCTCCCTTATACTTTAAGTCGAGAAGGTTACAGAAAATCGCGTCAAGTGACCATCATGGTTTCGCGACCAGCCTCAAGAAAAGCTCAAGAATGCAACGGCAGCCGGCCCGACTGCTGCGGGAGCGAAAACCTATTTCTTCCCCCGCCCACCTCTCTAGGGGCATTCCACCTGACCGTAGCGTCAGGCCGCAGCAGTCGGTGCCCCTCAAGGGCTCTCTGGTGAGGGTCCCCTTAAAAGTCGAATGGAAAACTGAGAACCCCGGCCCGGGTGGCTGACCACGCTCATATTACCGCCCATGACCTCGGCCAGGCTGTGGGCGATGGCCAGGCCCAGGCCGGCCCCACCGGCGTTGCGCGCACGGGATGGATCAGCCCGCCAAAAGGGCTCGAAGACTCGGGCGCAGGCCTCGGGCGTCAGTCCGACTCCCTGGTCGCTGACCACAATTTCCAGTTCTCGTCCCTGCAAACTCCAGGAGACCAGCACTCGCGTCGCCGGATCGCTATAGTACAGAGCATTTTCTAAAAGGTTCCGTAGGATTTGACACAGATAGGGCCGATGCGCCACGACAGTCTCGTCACTTTTCTGGCAGCTCACTTGAATGTCTTTACTCAAATGCGCCACCTGGCTTAGAGCCTCCTGGACCACTTCGGCCACACCTTGCGGCTCCAGTCTCATCTCCGGCTGGTGCCGGCGGGCCTGAGCCAGTATCAGCAGGTCGTGAACCAGATGGGCCATGTCCGAGCTGCTTTCCGAGAGTTCTTGTAGCCCTTCCCGGACCTCCTCGCGGTCGATGCTGTCGAAATGACGCAGCAGGCTTTGAGATTGGGTGAGCATGGCGGTCAGGGGACTGCGCAGTTCATGGGAAACCGAGCCGGTGAAGAGCGAAAGTTCGTCATAGGCCTGCTGCAGCGGTCTTAGACTGCGCTCAGTCCACCACCATCCCAAGCCGGCCGCCAGCACCATGGTGAAGGCGCCGGTAGCCGCCAGCAGTCCCAGCAGAGAATTCAGTTGGTCGTTGACCGGCTGAAGCGGCACTGCCACGCGCGCGTACCCGTAGATTCTGCCTTTATCGCTGGCGGCCAGGGTGTAGCTGCACGACAGTGGACCGTAGACGAAATGCTCGGCCGCCAGCCTTTGTTCGGGCACCACCGTGTGGCCTCGGCGCACCACCACCTGGCCTTGGGGGTCGAGCCATTCTACGGTGCCCAGCTCGTCGAGGTCGAACTTCACCTTGCGGTCCGACAAATAGATGGATTCGTGGAAGTCGACGCCGTGCGGTTCATTCTCCACCGAGAAAGTGACCGCGTGGGCCGTCAGCAGAAGGTCTCGCTGCAGGCGCTCGTAGAGTAACTTTGTTAACAAACCGTAGGCTCCGAGACAAACCATTAGAAGCAGCAAGAGCAAGGAGCCCAGATTGAGCAGCAGCAGGCGCAAGCGCGCACGTTGGAGCGACATGGATTATCTGGGTTGACTCAGTCGATAGCCGCGTCCATATTGGGTCTCTATCACACCGTCGAGTCCCTCCTGCCGAAGCTTATCGCGCAAACTCTTCATGTGCGTCTTGACCGTTCCCCGGCTCGGGCTCGATTCCCAGCCCCAGACTTTGTCCAGGATCTCATCGGCAGAGAAATACAGGCCCGGACTGCGCATCAACAATTCCAGCAGCTGATACTCGCGCGGCGTCAGGTCGAGTTCGTGCTTATCGATTTGGACTTGCTTGGATTGCGGGTTGAGTTCCAATTGCGTTCCCCAGCTCAGCACCGGGGCGGTGCTGACCTTGCGCCGCAACAGGGCCCTGATGCGCGCGTGCAGTTCATCCAGGGCAAAGGGTTTGACCAGGAAGTCGTCGGCGCCCGCGTCCAATCCGGAGACTTTATCGCGAACTCCGTCCAGGGCTGTCAATAACAGCACCGGTATGTCCAGACCGCGCGCGCGGATACGCTGACACAACTCGATGCCGCTAAGCCTTGGCAGCATGATGTCGAGAATGGCCAGATCGTATTCGCCTGTTTCAAGAAAAGACCAGCCCATCTCCCCGTCCTCGGCCAAATCAAAGGTATGCAGCTCACGCGCCAGCTCTCGCCCGAGAGGTTTGGCGATGCGTTGATCATCTTCGACCAGTAAAATCCGAGCCACGAGACGGGACCTCCACCATGCTTCTACCAGACTAAGTCGGACTTGGTAAAGACTTGGTCAAGTTCAACTTGACCAGGTCTTGACCGGGAACCTGATAGCCTGGCCGGGCATGAAGCTCCACGGTCTATTTCTCGCTTTGATTCTGGCCAGTTGCGTCGCAGCGGAACCGTTGCGTCTTACCCTGCCTCAGGCCATCGAACTGGTCGAAAAAAGCAACCCGGAGCTGCGTGTTTCCGGCCAAAGCATCGAAGTGGCCCGTAGAGGCGTTACCATCGCCGGCCAACGCCCCCTCAATC
Source organism: bacterium (assembly GCA_018266105.1). Taxonomy (GTDB): domain Bacteria; phylum Vulcanimicrobiota; class Xenobia; order Xenobiales; family JADMJV01; genus JADMJV01. The sequence goes on from JAFEBA010000052.1 coordinate 29,064, forward strand.
CCACCGTGGGCTTCAACACTCCCCTGGGTCCCGCCGAACGCAAGCAGGGCATCTTCTTCACCATTCCCCTGGAGACCGGGGGACGCCGTGAGGCCCGCCTGGCTGTGGCAGAGAGCGGCGTCCAAGAAGCGAACCTGGGGCTGAGCCAGGTTCGCATGACGGTGTTCAACCAGACTCGCAACGCCTTTGTGGAATTGGCCATGGCCCGCGCCTCTCTGGAGCAGAGCCGGCGCGATCTAGAATTCAACGACCGGGTGGTGGCGGCAGCCCGCCGACGTTTCGAGGCGGGGGATGCGGCAGAGGCCGAAGTCATCCGGGCTCGCTTTGAGAGAGAACAGATCGCGCGCGCCATCTTTCCTGCCGAGAACCGGGTGGAAGCGGCCCAGTTTCTATTGAATCGTTTGCTGGGACAGGCGCTGGACACGACCATCGAAACGGTGGATGATGGCTGGCTTTTCCCGACCGAAGCGGCCTTAAAGGGCCCCGATTGGGAGCTACCCAGTCTGGACGCACTGCACGAAATGGCCCGTAAGCAAAGGCCTGATCTGGCTCTGGTGGAGCAACAGAGCACTACCGCTCAGCGCCAGGTCCAGCTGGCTCTGGCGAACCAGGCTCCGGCCGTGTCGCTGCAGGGCTCACTGCTCTACAACCCGGCTATCCCGGCCTTTACCTATCTGGCCGGTGTGCAGGTAGAGATTCCCTGGGACAACGACCGCAGTGGCGAGGTCGAGCAAGCCCGCGCCAGACAAGAGGAGGTGTTGCGCCGCCAAGCGCTGACCTTGGCAACAGCCGATCACGGGGTGGCTCTCGCCTACAGCAGATTTCAGGCCGCCAAGCGCCAACTGAGCCACGATCTGGAGGTTCTCAAGCCCCAGGCCGACAGGGTTCTCTACCTGGCCGAAAAGATTTATCAGATTGGGCAAGGGGACATCACCGAGGTGCTGACTGTCGGCCAATCGGTGCAGCGCCAACGCCAGCTCCTCTTGAGCGATATTGCTCAACTGCACCTGGCCCTGGGCGAGCTGGAACTGGCCGTGAACTCGACTTTGGTGGGAGGAAAACTTTGAAAATCCACGTTTACCTGATGGCTGTGACGCTGCTCGGCTGCGCCCCGCCCAAAAAACCGGCCGCTCATTCCACTCCTCCCGCCACCGTCATGCAGGTCTCCAAAGAAATGGAACTGGCCAGCGTGCGTCTGACCGAGCAGGCCGAGAAACGCCTGGGCGTTTCGCTGGTGGCGGTCAAGCGTCAGGCGGTGACAAGCCGTCGCCCCTATCCCGGCATCGTGGTCGTGCCTCCGCAAAACCTGACCACGCTGACGGCGCCCATCACGGGAACGGTGTGCGTATTGGGTTCCTCGTCGCCCACGGTGGGCTCGCGGGTGGATCAGGGGGAGCCGTTATTCTCTTTGACCCCTCTGCTGGTCGAGAACTACGCCGTGGGACCCTCACAACAGCTTTCCATGCAGGCTTCGCGCCTCTCGTTCAAGCAAAGCGAGGACGCCATTCGCACCCGCATCAACAATGCCAGGGTCGAAGTCGAAGCATCCCAAATCGACTTAAGGCGTGCCGAGCAACTCTTTCAAGAGCAAGTTGGCAGCCGCAAACGAGTGGACGACGCCCGGGCGCGCTGGCAGTTGGCCCAAGAAGTCCTGGATTCCGCGCGGCGCGAACTGAATACCGTGACCAAGTTCACCCTTCAGCCGGCGGTGCCTTCCGTCGAGTCGGTGTCAGTGGTTGCCCCCTTGAGCGGAACCATCTCTCGGGTGACGGTCGCCAACGGGCAGGCGGTGACCGCAGGCCAGCCACTGTTAGACCTGATGAATCTCGACCGTCTCTGGCTGCGCGTGCGCATTCCTCAGGCGGAGGCGGACGAGATCGAACGGGGCCAGCCGGCTACCGTGAAATTGCGCGGGCGAACCCTGCAGGCCGAGCCTGTGCGCGGAGCGCCCACGGGCGACCAACTCACGTCCAGCCTCGACCTCTATTTCCTGGCACAGAATTCCGCCCTAAACCCCGACCAGAGGGTCGAGGTGTCCTTGCCGTTACAGGGCTCGGGCCAACATCTCGTCCTGCCCACGACATCGGTTCTCTACGATATTTATGGAGGCGCCTGGGTGTATGTGCGCAAAACACCCCACCAGTTTCAACGCCAGCGTGTGGCCGTCGATTTCACCACCGAGAATGGTCAGGCGGTGCTCTCCCAGGGTCCCAAGCCGGGGGTTACCGTGGTCGAGCATGGCGCGGCCGAACTCTTCGGCATCGAGTTTGGGAACGACTGAGCCATGCTTGCAGGTTTGATCGAAGCTTCTCTACATCTCCGACTGCTGGTGGTCACCGCCGCCATAGCCATCGTCTTGTTGGGAGCCAACGCGGTGCGCCACTCCAAGATGGACGTCTTTCCCGAGTTCGCCCCACCGCGTGTGGAAGTTCAAACCGAAGCTCCTGGACTGTCCACCGAAGAAGTGGAAAGACTGGTCTCCATTCCCATCGAGAATGCTCTCACAAGCACTCCTTTCGTCGCCACTCTACGGTCCAAATCGGTGCTCGGGCTCTCTTCGGTTCTGCTCATCCTCGAGCCGGGGGCCAACCTGCAAGTGGCCCGCCAGAACGTGCAGGAGCGTCTCGCTCAGGCGGCCGCCGCGCTACCCACGGCGGCCCGTCCGCCGGTGATTTTGCCTCCCCTCTCTTCCACCAGCCGTATTCTCAAGGTCGGCATTGGTTCTAAATCTCTCTCTCAAATGGAGATGTCAGAATCGGCCCGCTGGGTAATCCGGCCTCGGTTGATGGCCATTCCCGGAGTGGCCAACATAGCCATCTGGGGCCAACGCGACCGCCAGTTTCAGGTGGCCGTCTCGCCCCGCCAACTATCGGCTCAAAACGTTACTTTAGATGAAGTGGTACAGGGCGTGGGTAATGCCGTCACGGTGGGGGGCGGAGGTTTCATCGATACCCCCAACCAGAGGCTGCCCATTCGCCACGAGAGCTGGGCTCGCACTCCCGAGGATCTGGGCCGAGCCGTGGTGGCCGTGCACAACGGGGTCTCGCTGCGCGTGCGCGACGTGGGCAGGGTGCAGATCGGGTCTCCTCCACCTATTGGCGACGCCGTCATCAACGGCCAGCCCGGATTGCTGCTGATTGTGGAAAAATACCCGTGGGGGAACACGCTGGAAGTCACGCGTGGAGTGGAAAAAGCGCTGGAGGAGCTGCGTCCCGGTCTGCCCGGAATGGAGATCGACACAACCATCTTCCGCCCCGCCACTTTCATCGAGACAGCCTTGCACAATTTGTCTTTTGCCCTTTGGGTTGGTTGCGGCCTGGTGGTGGTGGTGCTGGTGGTCTTTTTGGCCGATTTGTCCAGCGCCGTGATCAGCGCCGTGGCCATCCCGGTTTCCCTGCTAAGCGCCATTTTGATCATCGTGCAGTTAGGGCACTCAGTAAACACCATGGTCATCGCCGGTCTGGCCATCGCCCTTGGGGCGGTGGTGGATGACGCCATCATTGACGTGGAAAACATCACCCGCCGCCTGCGCCTCAACGCCGCTTCCGAGCAACCCGAGGGGACGGCCCGAGTGATTCTGCGCGCCTCGCTGGAGGTACGGTCTTCCATCGTTTACGCCACCGCCATTGTGATCGTGGCGATCTTGCCTGTCTTTTTTCTGGACGGTATCGCGCGCGCTTTTTTTAGCCCGCTCGCTTTTGCCTACGTGCTGGCGATTCTGGTTTCCTTGGTGGTAGCCCTGACATTGACACCGGCGCTCTGCTTGATGCTGCTGCGAGTGAAGCCGGGCACCGGAGCACCGAGCCCGGTTTCGCGGTGGCTGCAGGACCTTTACGGCCGGATTCTGGGCAAGACTTTGCACCACCCCGGACTTGCTCTGGCCCTGGTTGTGGTGTCTCTGGTCATCACAGGCGTGGCTGTGCCCAGATTTGGTCAAGAGTTCTTGCCTCGCTTCAAGGAAACCGACTTTCTGATGCACTTTGTGGAAAAGCCGGGAACCTCGCTGGAGGCTATGCGGCGCATCACCGCAAGGGCTAGCGACGAGTTGATGACGATTCCGGGGGTGCGTAATTTTGGTTCGCACATCGGCCGAGCAGTAGCGGCCGATGAAGTGGTGGGTCCCAACTTTACTGAGCTATGGATCAGCATCAAGCCCGACGTGGATTATAATTCCACCGTTAAGAGGATTCAGGATGTTATCGCCGGCTATCCAGGACTGCACCGCGATGTGCTTACCTATCTGCGCGAGCGCATCAAAGAAGTCTTGAGCGGTACCAGCGCCAGCATCGTGGTGCGCATCTCCGGACCGGAACTGGCGGGTCTGCGCGACTCGGCGGACCGGGTGGCAAAAGCTTTGGCGAACGTGCCAGGGGTTTCTGAACTCAAAGTCGAGGCCCAGGTGTTGGTTCCCCAGATTTCCATTAAGATGCGCCCTGAACAGGCGGCTCTGCACGGCTTCACTGAGCGCGATTTACGCCGGGCCGAATCGGTGGTCATTAACGGACTGAAGGTCGGCGAAATTTACGAAGGTCAGGCCATTCACGAGGTGGTGGTCTGGAGCCAGACCCAGGTGCGCGACGACGTGGCATCCTTGCGCGAACTGCTGGTGGAAACCCCGACCGGCAATCGCCTGCCCCTGCGCGAGCTGGCCGATATCACCGTAGTGCCCGCCCCCAACACCATTCGCCGCGAGGGCGCCAGCCGCTGCATCGACGTTTCCTGTAACGTGGAAGGCCGCGACCTCGGGAGCGTAGCTCGCGACATCCGCGAGAAGCTAAAGTCAGTGGCCTTCGAAAAGGGCTATTACCCTCAGACATTCGGGGAATTCGAGGCCCAGGAATCGGCGCGTAAACGTCTCTCCGGGCTGGCTTTGCTGGCGCTGTTCACAATTCTGGTGTTGCTCCAGTCGGATTTTCAATCGCCGCGCCTGGTGGCGGTCGTCTTCCTCTCGCTGCCCTTCTCGCTGATCGGCGGCGTGGCCGGCATCGCCGCAGGCGGTGGCGTCATCTCGCTGGGCTCGGTGGTGGGCTTCGTGGCCGTTCTGGGCATCGCCGCTCGCAACGGCATTATGCTGGTCAGCCACTATCGCCACCTGCAACTGGAGGAAGGTTGCGAATTTGGACCCGAACTGGTGCTGCGCGGAGCTCGCGAACGGCTGGTGCCGATTTTGATGACCGCCCTGACGGCCATGCTGGCCCTGGTTCCTATCGCAGTGGGTGGCGATCTGCCCGGCTACGAAATTGAGTATCCCATGGCTCTCGTTATTTTAGGCGGGATGTTCTCCTCCACTTTGTTGAGCCTGTTCGTACTGCCGGTCTTTTATTTGAAGTTAGAGCCCACCTGATTGTGCTAAAAATTGACCCACCACAGCTCTCGGGAGCGGAACCTGCTTGCTGGCGACCGACCGCTTGGCTGGGGCAATTTAAGCCTGGGTGTCCTCAGAGCATAGAGACTTGACTCCTTTTTGACCTGCCGGGTGCCTGCCATGACCCGCCCTTGTCATCAGTCCCGTAACCTTTGGAGATGTTGATTTTCGATTGGCTCTTCGGCCGACCTCTGGCAAGCTCGGAGGAACACCAAGAAAAGATTGGGCCAGCTGCGGGTGTGCCTGTACTGGGTTTGGACGCTCTGGCCAGCGCCGCCTACGGGCCGGAAGCAGCCCTGACCTTGCTCATCCCCTTGGGAATGGCCGGCATTGCCTGCGCCGGGCCCGGTTTTTTCCGGCTCGCTCACAGAGCTTTGCTGTCGGCCCAGCAGAGTTTCTCCTTGAGAGAGTTGAGCGCGGTTCGATAGGGTAGGGATTTGCCGTGTTGGAGGCGGCCAACCAGAATCCCGGGATGGATCCCAAGCATCTGGGCGGTGGCGCGGATGCGGCTCTCGTTCCAGGCGGTTTTCTTAGACGGGTTGAGCTTGGCGGCTGGAATCAGAACTTCGGCGGCAAATTCATTGGCTTCCGCCTCCTGCTGGTCGGTGTTTTTTTGGCCCTCAAAATCGATAAACAAGCCTTGCTTTCGGTGCAGGAGCAAATGGCCCAGTTCGTGGAAAAACGTAAACCAGAAAGAATCGTTGAAACGGCAGCGGTAGCTCATCTGGACCACGGCCTTTTGCCTGCCAGGGGCTCCCAACCAGCGGGCCACACCACTGACTCTTACCCCTGGTAACTCCGGCACAAGGGCGACTGCCACCCCGCATTCCCCGCATAGGTCACGTAGTTTCTGTTCAAAGGAAGCCTGGCTTTCCAGGGTCAAGGCCCGGAGAGTCGGCAAGAGCAAGCGGAGCTTTTGCTCATTATAAGGCGCGGTCGCAACCTTTTCCGCTTCCAATTCTCCTCGACGGAGCCAGGCGGCCAGGGCGGCGGAATGGCTGTCATAGACCAGCGACTTTCTAAATGCTCCCGAGGCCAATCCTCCGAGGTCTGGCCAGGGCATGGGGTTGGCGATAGCAAAGAACTTCAAAACCTCTCGGACCCGCTCACCGGCCGTACGTACGGCTGGAATCCAGCCCAGGTCAATCATCTTCTTGACCGGCAGTTCTTTCAGCCAGCTCGCGTGTTGGGCAAAGCTGCTTTCCTCATCCTCACGAGCCAGATGTTCTCGATAGCGTCGCTCATTATTCAGCCAGAAGCCAGCCGAGGCCCCCAGGGTTCGTTCCAACTGTAAGGCCGTCTCTGGGGTAATGCTGGCCTTGCCTTTGACAATTTCATTGATGGTCTTGAGGGGCCGGCCCATCCGGTGTGCGAGTTCGGCCTGGGTCCATCCCCGCTCCTCGAGCATTTCCAAGAGCGTGACCCCTGGTGCCATTACGTAGTTCGGTTTATAGGCGTTAGTCATGGTAGTCCACAATCTCCAGAATTTTCACCCGAGTCACCGAACCCCAGTCCAGCCCCCCGTCTTCGGTTTGAGGCACAGGCTCGTGAGCCGGCTCAAACAGCAGCCGATAGGGACCATCCAAATCGAGGGCGAGTTGCCCTTTCAATTGACCCTTTAGCTCATGGCAGCGACCTGGAAGATGGCGAAACTCCGCCAGAGAGATCGCATCAGCCAACTGGCCGAGGCGTTGCCCTAGCTTGGACGCCCTCTGCTTACCGTATTTTCGAACCATAGCCTTCATGTCGTTCAAGTCTTTTTCCAACCGTGAATCGGCGAAAGAGATATGCAACTGTATAAACTCCTCGTCGCTTTAGTTTCGCCCGTTCACAGACATAGATTAACCCCAAGGGTTAATCTATGTCAATCGAGACTTTGAGCCAGGATGAGTTTTTGGCTTGAAAGACGAACGCCACGCCAATGGCGCGACAGTTACTCACCCATCCCCAAACTCGGAAAAGCCGGTTGGCGGCCCATCTGGAAGACCTGCTCGCCGCCAAGGTGCGCACCAGCCGTCTGGTCGTCTGGTTGGACCGTGAGGGTGTCTACAGTGACTTCGTCGATCAGCTGGCCCTTCGGGGCTTTTTTGCGCCCATTGTCTCGTTTCGCGGAAGCTATTTGGAAATGCTGCTGGCCCTGGACGGAAAGGCAGACGGCCTGGATAAGCCCCCGCTGCTTGTGCATCTGCCCGGCCAGACGCCAGAGACCATCCTGAAGACGCCTTTGCTAGAGCTTTACGAGGCCGGGACCAAGTTCACCAAAAATCTGCACACCTTGATTAAGGAGGCTGCCGCCGGCACGGTCGCTCCTGAGCGTATCCGCGACGAGGTCGACAAGCTTCCGAACTTCCAGGCCGCCGAAGAATGGCTGACGCTGCAGGCCGAGGGCGGACCGTCCAACGAGTTCGAGCGAGCCGCACTCAGCCCGGAATCGCTCCTGAATGATTTACTGCGTCAGCCAGACTCAATTTTGGACCGCAAACTCGAGCCCGCCGACCGCGAGCCCCTGCTGGACTACTGGTCGCTGAAGACTGGTCTGCTGCCAGACATTCGCCAGGCTCTGGTTCAGATTCGCCCGGCCAGCCTGGTGGTGCCGGTCGTGGGCTGGCTGCTGCTCATGGAATACGTCAATGACCTGAAGCGCTCGCCGGTTGGCGAACTTCGAGCGGTTAAGGAGCAGGCCGCCTTCCGCAAAGTCTGCGAACTCTGTCTGAGCCTTGTGCGCGCCAGCTTCCCGCAGGTCTATAAAGACGTGGCGCAGGAGCTTGAGAATCTGCCGCTGCTGCGCGAGGACCTGGAGGCTGGAGCGGCCGAGGAGCTGGGTAAGATCGACACGTTCAGTCGGGAGGACTTGCGGTTGCTGGAAGCCTCTCTGGCCTGTCTCGATCGGGGAGACTGGAAGCCGGCTTCAGAATGGGCAGAGCAACGCCTGGAAAGCCCCAGTCTCTGGCTGCAGCTGGAGCCAGACCGGAAGCACCGTTGGGAACTGGTCGGTGCCTGTTCCAATCTAGCCGGGCTGTGTCAACGGAGTCAGCGCCCTCTGAAAGACTGCTCCACGCTCGAGGACGTGGTCGAAATTTATGCCAGCTCTTTGCATCCGGTGGACCGAGCTCATCGGCTGATGGAGCAGCTTTACGACAAGCTGCGGTTCCGTCCTGAATACGCTTCTTTTAAGGGAGCGGTGGACAAAGTTCGTCAAGGTTATTACTCCTGGCTGGACCAGTTGAACCGAGATTACAATCGGCTTTGCGAGCAACTGGGATTTCTTCCCCCGGCTCATCTGCAGCAACGTCAGATCTATGAGCAGGTCGTGCATCCGCTGGTCCAGCAACAGAAGAAGACGGCTTTTTTCTTAATCGACGCCTTGCGCTACGAAATGGCCGCCGAACTGGCCGAGTGCCTGCAGGGCGGTCAGCTGACCGCTCGCCTTAAACCCCGAATGGCGGAATTGCCGACCATTACCAAAGTGGGTATGAATGCCCTGGCACCGGTCGCTCGGGATGGTCAACTGAGACTGAAAAAAGCCTTCGAAGGGTTTGTCTATGAAGACTTTTCCGTGAACTCTCCGGCCCGTCGCATTCAGGCCATGGGTCAACGCAGCCTCGACCCCGTGAAGCATAAACAGAAAATGCCACTGGCCTACACCTTGAAGGAGCTGATCGCGGCACCCACTCAGCAAGTCAGCGATGCCGTCGCCCAGCATCGAATGGTGGTGGTCAGCAGCGGTGAAGTCGATCAGGCTGGCGAGAAAGATCTAGGGGCCTCGACCTTCGAGGGCATCCTCAGCAAGCTACAGTCGGCCGTGCGCATTCTGCACAATTGCGGGGTGAAGCACTTTGTGTTGACGGCCGACCATGGATTTCTAATCAACAATCCCAAAGCACCGCCCATCCCCTATGACAATGGAGAAGTGACCCGACGTTACGCGCTCGCAGCCACGGGTGCCAGCGTGGCCACCGACGAAATGGTGACGGTCAGCCTGAAGCAGCTTTCTTACGATGGCCCTGACCAGGTATTGTGTTTTGCCCGGGATAGCCGTTCCTTTTCTGCCCAGGGTCAGTATGCCGAGACCTACTCCCACGGCGGAAACAGCCTGCAAGAAAGGGTGATCCCGGTGCTAACCCTGGATTATGGCGAGCGCGCCAAGGCCGCGCCGCGGACGCGCTTTTGTATCAAAGCCAGCCTCATCGAGACCACCCCGACCATGAGCCGCCTGCGCGTCCAGGTCGAGGAAGTGCACGACGGCCAGATGGCCTTGATTGAAGCGGGCCAGCGCGAGGTTCGTCTGGCCTTTAGCAGTCCTGATCCCAAAGCCGGAGTGCAGTTGCTGGGAGCCACCGGTGCACAGGTTGTAAACCAGCAACTGCTGGTCATACCCGGCCAGAATGTGGACAACGTTGTTTTGCTGACCAGTGGTTCGCCGGGCGTCATCCAAATTTCTCATCCCGACTCCGACTATCAGATTGCCACGGTGGAGGTGGCTCTGGCTGCCGTCACCGTCCGGACTGACTGGCAAGCGCTGGTGGAGGACGCGAACGTTTTCAAGATTCTCAGTCATCTCGATAAGCACGGAAGCATCCGAGAAGAAGAGATTTTTCAGCTGGTCGACAACAATCGGGCGGCCCGTCGTTTCGCCAACGCGCTGGAGCCCCTGCGGGCCAAGCTGCCTTTCAAGGTGCGCATTGATACCAGCAACGGCACCACCTACATCAAGGAGTAGATTCGTATGCAACGCGACATCAAGGTGATTTTTGAGAGCCTGCGGCGTGGAACCGTGCCTGAGCGCGGCCTGCACCATTTTGAGGTGGGTACCGAAAAGACTCGCGGGGAACTCCGACGTCAGTTGGACCTGGCCGAGTCCGGCGAGGGTGCCTTCAAGTTTCTTCGCGGTGGCTATGGCTGTGGTAAAACTTTCTCGGCTCGACTGGCCATCAATGAAGCCCTGGAGCGCAACTTCGCCGCCAGCTTTGTGGTGGTTTCAGACAACGACCTGCGCTTTTACAAGTTTGAAGAGCTATACCGCAAAGTGATGAGCCAGCTTTCCACCGCATCTTGCGACCGAGCTGCTTTAGGAAACATTCTGGACCGCTGGATTGGCAAAGTAGAAGATTCCCTGACCGACCTGGGAGAAGATGAAGACGACCCGGGTTTTGACCAGAAAGTGCTCAAGAAAATCGAAGAGGACCTCCACAACAATACCGGTGGAACCGTGCCTCAAGACATGATTCGGGTGCTTCAGAAGTATTTCGCCCTCAAGCAGGAACGCAATCTCTCCGATGCCGGGGCCTTGCTGTCCTGGCTGTGCGGGGGCGAGGGCGTGTCCGCCTCCATCAAAAACAAGGCCGGCATCAAAGGTGACATTGGCAGCGACCAGGCGCTGGATTACCTACGTGGCGTGCTTGAAATCGTGAAGGCTTCGGGCCATAAGGGGTTGGTCATCGTGATCGACGAGGCGGAGACCATTCTTCGCTCTCGCAACGATACACGGGGCAAATCGCTCAATGGCATTCGTCAGATTTTAGACGACAGCGAACGCTTTCGAGGGCTGCTCTGGATTTTTACGGGCACCCCTGAATTCTTCGATACCCAACGCGGGGTCAAAGGCTTGCAACCCTTGCACGACCGCATCCGCTTCAATAAGTCCGGCAATTTCGTCAATTATATGCAGCCTCAGTTGGAACTGACTCCCTTCGACGCTGACCGGTTGCGCCAGGTGGCTCGAAATTTGAGGTCCATCTATCCAGAGAGCCAGGAGCAGATTCGGGAGAAGGTCAACGATGCGTTCATCGACGCCCTGGTGCAGAAATTTATGCAGGGCTTTGCGGCCCAGGTGGGCATCGTGCCGCGACTGTTCCTGCGTAAGTTTGTGGACATTCTCGATCTCGTCCATCAACATCCCGAGTATCGGCCGGATGTGGCCGAGGATGTGGAGCTGAGCGAGGAAGAGCGCGCGATTCTCAACGCGCCGCCCTTGCCGACAGAGGCGGGAGATGAAGCTGGCTACGAGGAGGTCACTTTTTGACCCCAACCGCTTTTTCGCGCTTTCCCAGTCGCCTGCAGGCGGCGATTGTCTCGAACTTGGGATGGACCAGCCTGAGGCCGGTGCAGGAAGAAGCCAGTCACGCTATTCTGGATGGTCACAATGCGGTGGTTCTGGCTCCCACCGCCGGTGGCAAGACTGAGGCGGCAATGTTTCCCATCCTGTCCTCGCTGGTGGAGAGAGAGCCCGTTGGACTGGCAGCCCTTTACATCGCCCCGATCAAGGCTCTGTTGAATAACCAGGCGGAACGGCTGGGCCACTACACAGAGATGGTGGGTCTGCGTCGCTTTCTCTGGCACGGAGACATCACCCCGGCCCAGAAAAACAGTTTTCTCAAGGAGCCCGCTGCTCTGCTGATGACCACCCCGGAGTCTCTGGAGGTGATGCTGCTCTCCAATCGGGTTCCACACCAGCGTTTGTTTGCCGACCTGAGGGTGGTGGTCATAGACGAAGTTCACGCTATCGCAGGCACCGATCGAGGCGCCCATCTGATGTCGGTGCTGGAGCGCCTGAACGGATTCTCCGATCACGACCTTCAGCGCGTCGGACTCTCCGCCACGGTCGGGAACCCCCAGGTCATCCTGGAGTGGCTGCAAGGCAGCTCCCAGCGACAGCAAGTGGTGATCGACCCCCCTAAGCCTCCAACTCCCAAGGACATCCGTGTTTTATATACTTCGAGTCTTCACGAAACCGCACAGGCAGCCGCCCAACGCGGTACAGGGCAAAAGAGCCTGTTCTTTTGCCAGAGCCGCTCCTTGACCGAGCAGGTGGCCGAGCAGCTTCGTGGTCACGAATTCGACGTCTTTGTCCACCACAGCTCGGTCTCGCTGGAAGAGCGGGCGGCGGCGGAGGCTCGCTTTCACCACGGTGGCAATGCCATCATCGCCTGCACTTCCACCCTGGAGCTGGGAATCGACGTGGGAGATCTGGATAAGGTCTTGCAAATCGACTCGCCCTCCACCGTGTCATCTTTTCTGCAACGAATGGGTAGAACCGGTCGGCGAGAGGGCACGGTTGCCAACACGACTTTCTTTTGCCAGGAACCGGAAGTCGTGCTCCAGGCGGTGGCCATCGTGGAACTCGCCAAAGAGAAGTGGGTCGAGTCGGTGCGAATCAACCGGCGCTGCTGGCCGGTGATGGTGCACCAGTTGCTGGCACTCAGCCTGCAATATGGAGCTGTTTCTAAAGAGTTCGCCTGGCAGCATTTCAGCAGGGTGCCTGACTTTGCCGACATCACCGCGGCCGAATATGAAAAGCTGGTCGAGCACTTATTGGCCCACGATTTTCTATTCGTGAGCAATGGTCTGCTCAGTCTCGGCGACCAGGCGGAGCGAGTTTTTGCCCGGCGCAACTTCATGGAAATGTACGCCGTGTTCTCAAGTCCTCAGCACTACAAGGTGGTGACCGAGGCGGGGCGCGAGATTGGCTCTCTGGAACAGGGATTTGTCGACAATCTGGTGGACTCGATGAGCACATTTTTGCTGGGCGGTCGCGCCTGGCTGGCCCGACACATCGATCACAACGACCGAAAGATTGTCTGCGACCCCGCCCCCCGCGGACGTAAACCCCGATGGGGAGGATATATTCCGCAGTTTCTCGGTCATCAGGTCTGTCAAAAAATGGCCGCGATTTTATGCGATGAGCAGATGCCCGGCTACCTCAGCCAATCGGCCCAGGAGACCCTGGCGACTCAGCGAGCAGAGTTTGGCAGTGCGCTACGCAATGGCTGTTGGCATATGCTGATTGAGGATGAGTCTCTGCTGCTGTGGAATTTTGCTGGCGGTGCGGTCAACCAAACTTTCAAATACGGGCTGGAATTACTGCTGCCATCCATTTCAGTTGCGCCCGACAATTTCAAACTAAAAATGCGGCTGGGCGAAGTTGCCTTACCCCAATTGAAGGAAGCCCTGGCCGCTCTCAGCAGGCCCCAAACCTGGGCGGAACTAGGGCCGCGCCTGCTCAAGTGTATGCCCAACTACCGACTCAGCAAGTTTCAGTCCGCCATGCCGGAGCAGTATTCTCTCGAGACCGTAAAAGCCTATTTGCTGGATGTCGAGACCACCACACGAATGGCTCAGGCACGTTTTGGCTGACCCGTTCGTTGAGCAGCTGAAGCGCCTGTGCCGAGAGGAATCAGTGCGCTCCAAATGGGTGCTGCTGCCCAATCAATCCTTGCGCTGGACCCTGGGCGAACGGCTGCTGCACGAGGGCTGCGACTGGGTCAATCTGCGTCTGGTCACGCCGCTCCAACTGGCCACCGAGGTGGCTGCGCCGCGTTTGCTGGATGAGGGAATCAACCCCTGCCCGGAGACCCTGGGTCCAAGCCTGCTCCAGAACCTCTTGCTGGGTCTGCAGCCATCCACCTCTTACTTTCGCCCGCTCATTCTGCAACCGGGTATGGCCGAAGCCTTGTGGAGGACCTTGAACGAGTTTCGGATGGCCGGCCTCAGGAGCCGGGATCTGGCCCGCTTGCCCAAAGGAGCGAAACGGGCGGAACTGGCCGCGCTTTTTTCCGCCTACGAAGCCTATTTAGCGGAGGAGCACCTGGCCGACCGTGCTCAGATTCTGGCTAAAAACTGCCCACCGCCCGAGCCTCCGGTCGCGGCGGAGCCGCTCCACTCCGTCGAGCAACCAGATGGGCAATTTTTAGCACATCCTGTGGAGGCGAGCGGCCTGCGGCCACTCGCCTATGACCCGGCGATTTCGGAACAGGACCTGGTGCTTGTTTATCCTTATCACTCGTGGTCCCCCTTGGAGCTCGCCTGGCTATCCCGATTGCCCGGACAGCTCCTGTTGCCGGAAACAGCGCTCCAGGTCCCGGCCGGGCTGGCTGGCTGGTGGGAGCGCCAGGTCAAGGGGAGTGAGCCTGGGTCGCGCCAGTTTTTTTGCGCGGTTCGGCGCTGCGACGAGATCGATGAAATTGTGAGGCGACTGGCGGAGGAAAGCATTCCATTAGATCAGGTCGAGATTGCCGCGCCTCTTGAAGACCTCGGCCTGGTGCGTGACCGTCTGGCGGCCCACGGGTTGGGCTGCAGCTTTGAAGCGGGCCTTCCCATTTTAACCACGCGACCTGGTCAACTGCTAGACGGGGTCATCACCTGGCTGGACCGCGGCGCGACCGCCTTTCATCTGCGCGAGTTGCTGGCTTGTGACCTGTTGCGCGCTCGCCCCGACAGTCATACCGCCGTGAAGCTGCTGGAGTCGGCCCAGGTGCGATGGGGGAGGGAGACTTACCATCCTCAGCTGGACTCCCTGGCGGCTTTGAGTCAGCAGCGGCTGGAACGGGAACCGAACCAATCGTCCACGCTTGCTCAATTGATCCAGGACATCGCGGAACTGAAGAGCTGGTTGCGTCAGCTTTTCCGAAGGCTTCCCCCGGCCGACGAAAAGGGCCACATTCGGCCAGAGGTGTGGCTACAGGGTCTGCAGGAGACGTTGCGCCTTGATTTTCAGCCCAACTCGGCAGCCGAGGGACAGGCTCGCCAGACTTTGCTGCAGACCCTGGAGGAACTAAAAATGTTGCCGCGGCAAGGCTGGCAGCCCACCCTCTTGCTGGCTTTGCTTCGGCAGCGTCTACAAGGCCAGCGGGCGCTGGCCAGCCGGCCCAGGCCAGGACAGATTCATGTTTGTGCCCCCGAGTCGTCAGGTCTCTCCGGGCGCCACCACAGCTTTTGGGTCGGCCTGGAGGAGGGCCGAATGCTGCAACAGGCAGCGCAGGATTGTGTTCTTTCCGATTCAGAGCGTCAGCAACTTCATCCCGGTCTGACTCTCTCCGGACAACTCTCAGCACAAAGGCTTTTCCAATGGCGCGAGCGCCTTGCGACATCTACCGGCACTCTCACTCTCTCCTATGCCCAGCGTGACATGACCGGGGATCAGGAACAGATGCCCTCCTGGCTCTTTTTGGAGCTGGTGCGCGAGCAGCAGCCGGAAATCGACAACTACCAAAAGTTGGAGCATTGGCTCGGTAAAGCTTGTGGCAAAGACTCAAGGACCTGCACCGAGCTCTTTCCCAGTCTCTTGCGTGGCGTTGAGGCCGAGAAGCAGCGTCAGAGCCCGCAGTTTACCTCGTTTGACGGCTTTGTCCCCTCGGCCGCCGGTCTGTGGGACCCTCGACGAACCGGCCAACCTATCTCTGTCAGCCGACTAAAAACGTTGGCCACGTGCCCTTTCCAGGTCTTCTTGGAAAACGCACTCGGACTGCAAAAGCCGCCCGCCCCGCTCCCGGAGGCGGACACCTGGCTGGACTCGGCTACCCGCGGCACCCTGCTGCACGAGATTTACGCGGCCTACCATCGCTATCTTCGTTCGCGAAATTGGACTCCCCAGGCTGAGCGGGACCGGGCCCACCTTTTTCAGCTATTGGAGAAGCAACTGGAACTGGTGCGCAAGTCTTTGCCCGCTCCCTCTGTGGCTTTGGAAAAGGCCGAACGCGGGTCCCTGAAAAAGGAGCTGGAGCATTTTTTGCGCCTGGAAAGCCAGTCCGGGCGTCGGCCGATCGGTCTTGAAGTCCCCTTCGGGATGGGACCGGATACGCACGAGGTGCTGGCCCAAGTTCATCCGGTGCAGTTGGAATTGGGAACCTCGACATTGCCCCTGCGCGGGCGCATCGACCGCATCGACCAGCTGGACGACGGTTACGCCGTGGTCGACTATAAAACCGGTCGTGAGCTCTATACCGGCAAGCGCAATGCTACCTACGATCGTGGCCGGCTTTTGCAGCACGCGATTTACTCCCTGGTGGTCGAGAAAATGCTTCAGGCACCTGGCCGAGTGATGCAGTCCAGCTATTACTTTCCCACCACCGCAGCGGCCCGCCCCTGGGTTCACTACGGATATCCCGATCGCGCCGACCTCCAGCGGGTGCTGGAGTTGGTGCTTGAACCGCTGTTGACGGGAGTTTTTGTGCATACCCACGAGCCCGATAAGGACTGCCGTTTTTGCGACTATCAGGCGGCCTGCGAGGCCCACAGCCATCAGCTCAAGCCCGACGGTCTTCTGGATGGCCGCCGCAGGCTGCTCGAGGAGCTTTGATGGAGGGTCTCCTGGACGGACCGGAGCGCGAGCAGATTGCTGGCCAGTTCGGAAAGAATTTTCTGGTTGAGGCTTCGGCTGGTTCTGGAAAAACCCACAGCCTGGTGGGTCGGCTGGTGGCTGGCATTCTGGCCGGGGCCTACGAAATCGAAAAGCTGGTTGCCGTCACCTTTACCCGCAAAGCGGCCGCCGAGCTATCCGGGCGAATGCGCCTGGCGCTCCAAGCGGCTTGCCAGGGTCGAGATGCAAAGTCGGCTGAGCGGGCCCTGGCTCAGTTCGATAAGATGTTCATCGGCACAGTGCACGGCTTCTGCTCGCGGCTGCTGCGCGAGTATCCTGTGCAGGCGGGAATCAGTCCAGTCTTCCAGGAGATGGAAGAGGATGAAGACCAACTTCTGCAGCGCCGGGTCTTGCGCACCCAGCTCGACGAGCCCAGCGGCCGCCGCCTGCTCCGACTGCTCAGGGAATTTGGTGCTGGGCCCGTTGAATTGCAGAGCGCGCTGGGCTGGATGACGGAATACGGTGAGCTCGATTACGTCACCGAAACGGTTGATCGGCCGGACCTGGAAACCGCCTGGCAGGAGGTGGATGCAATGGCCCACTTTCTCGGGGATCTGTTGCCCCCATGTGATGAGCGGCAGCCGACCTGCAAATTGCTGCTGGCCTCGCAGAGCCTGTTGCGACGGGTGAGATGGAGTGATCGGGCAACCCCGCGGGATCTGCTCAAGCTGCTGGAGGAATGGGAAACCGAGCCCGCTATTGTGATGAAGTATTGGGGAGCCAACCGGGCTGCCCAGAATGAATTGTTGGATCGGGTGAAGGAGAGAGCTCAGCATTTTCGCGACCAGGTCGTGCTGGTGGAACTGTCTAGATGGCGCAGTTATCTTTACAGCCAGATCGTTCCGTTTGTATTGCACACCCGCCAAGCCTGTGAGCAGGAGCGTAAGCTGAATGGCCTGGTTAACTTCAATGACCTGTTGCGCCTGACGTGCCGTTTGATCCAGGAGCCTCGCGTCCGGCGAGACATTCAAGCACGATTGCAGCATCTGTGCGTGGACGAATTCCAAGACACCGACCCACTCCAGGCTCAGCTGTTTTTCCTGATCTGCGCGGACGACCCGGAGGAGCAGAACTGGTTGATGACCCGCCCCAGGCCCGGAAGTTTGTTTCTGGTAGGTGACCCGAAACAGTCCATTTATCGTTTCCGGCGCGCCGACATTGAGACCTACAACCGTGCTCGTCAGATTATCCAAGAAACCGGCGGGCAGGTGGTTTCCCTGCGGACTTCTTTTCGCTCCGTCCCCGACCTGTGCAGTTGGACCAACCAGGTCTTCACGCAGCTTTTGCCCAGCAAACCCACCGTTCAGCAGGCAGGCTACGACACCATCCAGGCGTTGCCGGGCGAGGCAAAAGGCCGATGCGTGGAGCGGATGGTGCATAGCGGTATGCGCTATAGCGAGGTGGCCGCCGCGGAATGTCGGTTGTTGGCCGCCTGGGTCGCAAGAAAGCTCAAAGCCGGATATTTGCCCTCGGATTTTCTTCTTCTCACCGCCCGTAAAGCCGATCTTCGCCTTTATCAGCAGGCCTTTACGGATGCGCAAATTCCCTGCCAGGTCAGCGCCGAGCCCGCCCCTCTCAGTGCCCGTGGACGCGCCTTCCTTCGGCTCTTGCATGTGCTGGCTGACAGCCGGGACCGCGTGGCGTTGGTCGGTGTGCTGCGCGGGCCGCTTTTTGGTCATAGCGACGATGAGCTCTTTCAATCGTTCCATTTGAAGTCGAGCAATGAGGTCGACACCAGCTTACGCTTGATCGGGGAACTCCGTCTCCAGGTGCGCTATCTGCCCCCGGGTGCGGCCGCGAGCCTGGTTATGAGGCAGATGGGGCTGCACCTTAAGACCGACCTGGAGTTGGAGGGAATCGTCGACTATTTATGCGACCGTGGCCAGAAGGGGCTTACTTTGGGTCAGGGCTTGCGAGAGCTGCTTGAGGCCGAGGCAATTGCTCTGCCGCCCAGCCCGGGCGGACATGAGGGCGTCCGCATCATGAATGTACACAAGGCCAAGGGGTTGGAAGCTCGAGTGGTGGTGCTGGCCTCACCCACCTCCGGGCTGCCGGCCAAGGCGGAACATAGTGTTACGAAGGGGCGCGGTTCTTTCTGCCTTTTTCGCAACCGCAGGCTACTGGCCCACCCGGCGAACTGGAGTGAAATTGAGCAGCGCGAGATCGAGTTTGTGCAAGCCGAGCACCTGCGCTTGCTTTATGTGGCGGCCACTCGGGCGCGAGAGTGTTTGGTGGTGAGTCAGTGGGCTGGGAATCACGCCTCAGCCTTGCGACCCTGGGTGGCGCTAGACCCATTCCTTGCGGACCTGGAACCCCTGGAGTTGAAGGAGGCGGCCCCTGCGGACATCGGGTTGTCCACCCAGAGCCTGGAAAGCATTTTGTCACAGGAGGAGCAGCGAGCCACACAATTGGCGGAATGCGCCAGGCCTGGCTGGCGACGCCAGTCAGTGACGGCGAATAACCACACGCCTGGTCTGCACGCCTCTCCTGGCCTCTCTGACGAGCCCGTTGGAGGGACGGGCTGGGGCGACCTCATTCACCGCCTGCTGGAGCAGTTGGTGCTCAGACCGTCGCTCACTCGGGAGCAGTTAGCCAGCCTGGCCCGCTGGTTCACCTATGATACGCCGGAGTTGGCCGAGCATCTTGACACGGCGCTGGATACTCTCGAGAAGATTCGTGGCTCGGAGTTTTGGGGGCGAGTGCTGGCCGCCAAGCAGAGGCTGGTGGAGGTCCCCTTCGGAAAACGGGCGGGCAACGATTTGCTGTTTGGGACCATCGACCTTGCTTTGGAGCAGGCGGAGAGCTGGGATATCGTTGACTACAAGACCGATCGCAAGAACCTGGATCAGATCATCGCTCATTATGCCGGCCAGGTGGCTCTCTATGCGCGGAGTTGGAAAGACATCACCGCCCAGGACGTCGGATATGCTGGAATCTATTCGGTCCGGGAGTCGAAGCTCAGCGAAGATTTGCGGTAGGGTTCGCTTCTTGATCGGGAGCCACTCTCGATCAAGTCGGCGGACAGCTTGGAAAGGTCCCGGCGGAAGCCGGGTGCCGAGCGCGAGGGGTTAGTGCCGGGACCTTCCCAACCTGCCCACCGAGAAGGAGCTGATGGACAGCTTGAAAGTCTCCGAATCAGGCTGGGTGCCGAGCTCGAAGGCAGGGTGCCGGAGACTTTCAACCTGCCCACAGCCTCGACGACGGCGACGAGGCTAAAGATTTAAAGGAGAGGGCGGGGCTTCGCCCCGCCGGGAGCAACCAGGGGCCCGGCTGCGCCGGACCCCTGGAACAAGGGTTAGCTTACCCCGAAGGATTTTGCTCAGGCTTCCGCGGCTTCTTCCGACTTGCCCGATAGGGGCAGCGATGAGCTGCCAGAGGTCAGATCCCTTCTGACCAGTTGCTCGAGGTAGGCCCGTGGGCCCTCAGGCCGGCTGGTCACGTGTTCGTATACGTCGACGTCGACACGAACCACAAGCTGTGGAGCCCCACGGCGGTTTTCTCGTTTTGGATATACACGGGGACGACCAGGCCCCTTCTTGCTCTCTTCTTCCAAAACAACCTCACAAATAAGTGGTTTCACATATTGCCAAATGTGCTTTCACATACTATAATCGTTGTATCCCCCCGGAGCAAGTGACAGACCGCTCCAGGGTTCTCTGGCCAATCCTTTTCAGGGCTTAACTCAGCCCCTGGCATTCTGGCCGTTTCCAGCATCAACGATGAGCAGACCTGGCCCTGGCTTTGTGCTGCCAAAATCACGAACAAGGAGAAACCCACCTCATGAACCGTAAGTATATCTCTGAAAAAGCCGACCGGCTCCACAAAAACTGCCGTGTTATCTTGCTGAGCAACGTCAAAGCTCTGGTGATCGGCGACCACGATACCTATGACGTGATCAAGCTGAGCTATCGCTGGAGCTGCAACTGCCAGTGGGGTCGATTCAAAAGCCACTGGACGGACTGCTCGCACGTGGTGGCAGTGCGCAAGGCGCTACAGGATCCAGCCAGCCAGGCCCCGGTCGCTCGCCTGGCCGAGATCATTCACGATGCTCTACATTCGCCCAACGGACGGAGGAGCGCCTAGCCATGAAATTCTACACAGTTCTTGAAATCGCAGAGAACATCAAGCTTTCCCCCGACCGCGTCTACGAGGCGATTCGTCACGGTTTGCTCCCCAGCGTGCACATCGGCCGACAGGTCCGCATCGAGGAACAAGCTTTCCACGAGTGGGTCCGCCAGGGCGGCACCCGCCTCTCTGCACACAACCGCGCCAGCTAGAACTAACGGGGCTGAACGCCCCTGCTATTTGAAGAAGGGAACAAGAGTATGGCAGGACAAATTATCAAACGCTCGGAGCGCACCTGGATTGTGCGGGTCTTTTTGGGACGAGACCCGCGCACGGGCAAGCGAAAGTATTTAAACAAAACGGTGCACGGCACCAAGAAGGACGCGCAGGCCTACTTGAATGGCGTTCTTCGCGACCAGGATTTAGGCCGTTTTGTTGAGCCGACCAAGTTGCGACTGGATGCCTTCCTGGCGCGCTGGCTCGAGGAAGTGGCTCGACCAAAGCTGCGCGAAAGCACCTTCAACGGGTATTCTGACGTGGTGCGTCTCTACGTGCGCGACTCGATCGGCAGTCAGTTGCTGAGTGAGCTGACGCCGTTCAAGCTGCAATCCTATTATGCCAAGTTGAGCGAGCAGAAAGTGGGCATCGCCTCCGTCAAGAAGTTGCACGTGGTGTTGACCTCCAGTCTCGATCAGGCCCTGCACTGGGGATTGCTGGCCAGCAATCCGGCCAAGAGCGTGAAAGTGGCCAAGGTCCGGTCGGGATTGCGCGAGGACAAGGTGAGGGTTCTGAACCCGGAGGAGGCCAAGCGCTTCCTGGAGGCTGCTCAAGACCAGCACCACGGCCTGGCGCTCATCCTGGCCCTGTCGACTGGAATGCGTCCGGGAGAATACCTGGCCTTGCTGTGGAAGGATATCGACCTCGAGAATGGCCGCCTGGTGGTCCAGCGCTCGCTTTACCGTGTGCGCAAGGGCGGCTGGCGCTTTGAGCCGCCCAAGACCAAGGGCAGCCACCGCACCGTCACCCTGCCTGCTGGCCTGGTGGACCTGTTGCGCGAGCATCAGGCGACACAGCCCGAAGTCGGCCCTGAAATGCCCGATCTGGTTTTTCGGACCTACACGGGGCAGCCGGTGAATGCAATTAATCTGCGTCGTCATGCCTTAAAAAGAACGCTTCAGAATGCTCAATTGGACCCCCGGCTGCATTTGTATTCGTTGCGACACAGCCACGCAACTTTGCTATTACAGGCCGGTGTCAATCCCAAAATTGTCGCGGAAAGGCTTGGCCACTGTAGTGTACACTTAACTTTGGATGTCTATAGTCACGTCATTCCGAGCATGCAGCAAGAGGTCGCGAATAAGGTCGACGGGTTGCTCTTTTGAGGCAAAAATTCTTGCGCCTGAGCTAATCTTTGTTCCAGGGGCCCGGCACAGCCGGGCCCCTGGTTGCTAACCCCCCAATAAAAAATAGATCTTTCAGCAACTCGCCGCCGTCGCGCTGTGGGCAGGTTGAAAGGCTTCGGCACTAAGCCTTCGAGCTCGGCACCCAGCCTTGTTCGAAGCCTTTCAAGCTGTCCATCAGCTTTCTCTCCGGTGGGCAGGTTGGGAAGGTCCCGGCACTAACCCTCCGCGCTCGGCACCCGGCTTCCGCCGGGACCTTTCCAACCTGCCCACCGAAATCTTCGCCAGGAGGCTGCGCGTCAATGGCCAATCTTTGCCGACCAAGCAAGGAGGCGTAGTGTCCGCGAAATTCTCACATATTTCTTTCCCGATCAGCACCTTGCTTGGCCAAATAAAGTCTGGCCAGATAGCGCTGCCAGAACTTCAGCGCCCCTTTGTTTGGGACCGGGCGCAGGTTCGAGACTTGTTGGATAGTCTTTATCGCGGCTATCCGGCTGGCTATTTTCTTCTCTGGCAGGCCCACCCTGAAGCAAAGTTCGTAACGATTTCCGGCAATACGCAGGCCGCTCCGAGTCTGCTCGTGGTGGATGGCCAACAGCGCTTGACCTCGCTCTACGCGGTTTTCCTGGGGGAGAGCGTCTACAATGAACGGTTTACTCGAGAGCACATTCGAATTGCTTTCAACCCGCGTAGCGAAAGATTTGAAGTCGCCAATACGATCATTTCCAATGACCCCGAGTGGATAGCGGACATCTCTACCCTCCTGAAATCACCCAACAATAGCTTTGCCTTCATCAACGCATACCTGGACAAGCTCCGCCAGAGCCGGGGCGAGACCGTGACCGTCGAACAAGCGAACCAGCTGGCCTTCAACCTGCAGAGACTGGCGGGGCTGACTGAATATCCCTTCAACGCAATTCAGTTGTCGCACGACTTGCCAGTCGAGGAAGTCAGCGAGATTTTTGTTCGGGTCAACTCGAAGGGCACTCAGCTTAGCCAGGCAAACTTCATTTTGACGTTGATGTCAGTCTTCTGGGACGAGGGGCGAAAGGAGCTGGAGGCCTTCTGCCGCGAGGCCAGGGAAGGGGCAAAGAACCCCACTTCCAAGAACCCCTTCATTGAGCCGTCCCCGGATCAGTTACTTCGGGTTGCGATTGGACTTGGTCACCGCCGCGCAGCTCTGAAGTATGTTTACGAATTGTTGCGGGGCAAGGATCTGGCCACCAAAGAGGTTACCGACGCCAATCGGGATAAGAATTTTGCGATTCTGGCTGAAGCTCAGGCGAAAGTACTGGATCTCACCAATTGGTGGGAGTTCCTTAAGGCGATCCAGGAAGCGGGCTACCTCAACTCCAGTATGTTGATGTCCAAGAATAGCCTGATTTACAGCTACCTCGTTTTCCTGGTGGGCAGGTGCCGCCATGGGATAGATTGGAAGATTCTTCGGAACGCCATTGCTCGCTGGTTCTTTGTTGCTGCCTTAACCTCCCGGTACACCAACTCGCCAGAGTCCCGAGTTGAGAAGGACCTCAGACTGTTTGAGGGAGCGCAAACCGGCGAGGAATTCTTGGCTACGCTTGAAGCGCAAATTCAACTGGCTGTCCCAGCGGATTTCTGGACCCACACTCTGCCAAGCTTGCTGAATTGGTCTGGAGTCAACATCCCGGCGCTGTACGCTTATTTCGCTGCGCTTAACGTGTTGGACGCGAAGGCGCTTTTTTCTACTTTCCCAATGCATCGACTTCTGGAGGGTGGTATAAGCGGCCGTAGGTCGGCTGTCGAACGACATCACCTATTCCCAAGAAAGTTTCTGGAGGCAAGCGGCATCAAATCCCGCACCCAGATCAACCAGGTCGCCAACTTTGCGATGATCGAATGGCCCGATAATCTTCGAATTGGCGCAAAGTCTCCCGCCGTCTATTTTCCCCCCATGTTTGATCAGCATGTTACGGCCGGTGAGGCTGAGCAGTTTCGTTTCTGGCACGCGCTGCCCGAGGGTTGGGAAGAGATGGACTACTTCGAGTTCCTGGAGTTGCGGCGCAAGCGTATGGCGGAAGTGGTTAAAGCCGGTTTTGAGAAGTTGAGCACCGGGCGCAATTTGACCCCCAAAGCAAAGGCTGTGGAGGACAAACTCCCTACTGTGGCTCAGCTGATCGCAGCAGGCGAAAGCCTGACTGTGGAGTTCAAATCCTCGCTTTATGCCACCTACGTGGATGGTGTGCCGGAAAAAGTTATTATCGGGTCGGTGCTCAAGACCATTGCGGCGATGTTGAACACGGATGGGGGGACCCTGGTGATCGGCGTGGCAGATGATGGCACAATTCTGGGGCTAGAGAAAGACTATCAGTTGAAGAAAATGGACGCTGACAAGTTCGAGAACGCGCTGATGACGACTCTGATGCAGTCGATCGATTCCGTTTCCGCCCATCTGTGCAAAGTTCGCTTCGAGAACTTAGACGGCAAGGAGGTTGCCCTGGTCGATGTGCGCCCTTCTCCGAAGCCTGTCTATGCCGACACCGACAAGGGGAAGGCACGCTTCTTTACGCGCCTGGGGAATACGACGCGCGATCTGGAAACTTCTGACGCAGTCGCTTACATTTCTCGCCGCTGGGGTTTGCAGGCGTAAAGGGGAATTGGGGGCACCGACTCTGGAGGGGGCGCACCAGGGAGGTGACCCTGAAAAGTGACAGCGGTGCTGACACTTTTGGCGGGCCCCGGGTGGCTCGCCTGAGTAAAAAGTAGTGTGCCAAAAGTGTGCCAACTCGCCTCAGGCACCCCGATCTGAGCCCAACTCAGGCTGAGGCGGATCTGCAAGAAAGCCCGTAACAGAGCCACTTTGAACACCCAGGCCCAACTGGGCAAAACACCCCGAAAGACATTCGCAATGTCTGACAAGGTGTTTTGGGCTCTTGGGGTAGGGTGGGGGAAAGGCCGTGGTTATAGGGTTTCTGGGGCTTTGCGTTCTGCTCGAGTTGGGGTTGGATCGGGATGGTTTGGATTGCCTGGCACACTTTTGGCACACAAGCTTCTGTGTCTGAGGTGCCGATACCGCTCAGCGACCTTTGAGGCGCTTTATCGAGTAGGTCAGGTTCTGCTTGCCAGCCTCGTCGGCCCGCTCAAGCAGGAGCTTTCCGAGGGTGCGGGCCTTCTCTCGGCTTTCGCGCCAACCCCAGGCGCGATCGTGGAATGAACGGATGGCTCCGGCCCATTCATCATTCGTGGCTTCCTGCTCAGTAAGGACCTCCAGGTAGATGTCGATAGGAAACGTGCGCAAGAGGTCGGCAAGAAAAGTTTCGTATTGGTAGGTGCGGTTTGCGCCTGCTCGGTTTGATCCATACCAACCGAGCAGAGCGCGCAACATGTCTTGGTGGCTTTCGTACTGCTGGGACAACAACTCAAGAGCTGGAACGATGAACTGGTCCTGCTGTCCTCGCCTGACCCCGACGTCAAACTCTGCCCAGAGGGGACCCATACATGGCATCAGAGATTTCCACTTTTCATACTGCTCTTGGTAGACTACTGCTTGGCGCTCGTTGTGGTGTAGGTCTTCCAGCAACTTCGGCAGCCCTCTTTCGGCCAGCCAGGTCGCCAACTTCAAACCATCCTCCAGTTCGCCATCGCCGTGCCAGCGCTCATCCCAACGGATGCTGGTGGGCGTAACAATGCTCAACATTTTGGCGCCCGAACTTTCCACTTCGACGAAATATTCGCCCGGGGTCATACAATGCGCGCCAATCTGCTCAGATTTCAAGCGAAGACAGGACGCCAGAGCTTGGATGGCGCGCGAATCTGTTTCCTCCAAAAGAATTTTTCGTTCATAGAAGATCTCTCGGACCCTGATCACATCTGCATTAGAAAAGAGTTCGGCGAGGGACTCGTTGTTGGGCAACGGATTTGGGTTCAGGAGGAACGGAACCAGACTATCGTCCATCAGGACGAGGGGAGTTCCATCGGACCTCACCAGGGAGTAAGGAGGAGTGGCACCACCTTCGATAAGTGCTTTCAGTTGCTCGCGGATTTCCATTACTCGCTCCTCTTCGACGAATCCGGGCCAGGAGCTGCAATTCCATCTCCAAGGAAGCCCTTAAGCGTTCCCTGGCTCTCGACACCCTCGCCAAAGACTGCACCCGAATCACCATCGCCCATCGCCTGTCCACGGTGAAGCAAGCCGACCAGATCATTGTTTTGCATCAAGGCCAGCTGGTAGAACGCGGCCGACACGAGGAGCTGATGAGCTTGGGCGGATTGTATGCTGGCCTGGTGCGCCCCCAGGACCAGGCTGGCTTTGGGTCAGGCGACTGGTGAGGAGACCCCCCGGTCCGGAATCAAGGATTGAGAAGTTCAGGTGGAGGATTGATGATATGAATGGACCCTTAGGTTTGCTTTCTCAGCGTGATGGATGGGGCCGAAGTTTGTCCTTTTCCCTGAGCCGGATCGTTCTGGAGATGATGTCGAGGCTGGAGGTGGCCCTCCAGACAGATTTAGGAATTGGATGCCGACATTTGGGTTTGCTGATCTGGTTGGAACGAGAGGGTGGGATGATCGCTCATTTCAAGCCCCACTTTGAGACGAACTTGAGTCCCGATACCTTGCAAGCGATCAAGCTTTTCCAGCTATTATTCTGGGGGTTCGGCGGTTCGACGCTGGAGGTCACGCCGGAGGTCGCCAACCTGTTGGACTCTTTGGAAGCCAGAGGGCTGGTGTCGCAGAGCTTTGGCTCAGACCGGCGCAGTCTGCATATCACCTCGAGCGGGCGTGACCTTTGTATTCGGGGATGGAAACTGGTGACCGCAACCGAGCAGTCGTTTTTCGAGTTGTCCGAGTTTCAGATCTTGCCCTACCTCGTATGAGGATTTTCCACCAGTGGGCGCCAGGCGCTCCACCCGAACCTGGCTTGAACTCCACGATTTCTGAACTATTTTCCTGTAGGCTAGTCGGGTGCGAAGGCACGAGGAGACTGTTCCAATCTCCAGCCTTCAGCTGATTGTGCACTCAATTGCCCCACCTTCCAGGGGACCGCCCACGGCGGCTCTGCCGCGACCGGAGGGCTTGGGATTGGGGCAATTTAGGGCCAGGTCATAAGAGGACCCAAGGGTCCGGAATTACTTAAAAGGAGCGCAAAATCTTGTCTCTCAGAGCTTTCGTTCTGGCCGTGCTGGCGGCCACTCCAACTTTTGGAGAACTGTCTACCTACACAGTGGACTCAACCCACTCCAGTGTCGGCTTTAGTATTCGTCACCTGGTTGGTGACGTGGAAGGGCGCTTCCGCGAATTCTCCGGCATCATCAAGTACGATCCCCAGAATATTCAGGCCAGCAGCGTCCAATTCGCCGTCAGGGCTTCAAGCATTTCCACGGATAACGAGGAACGCGACCAGCATCTTAAGGGCGCCGAATTTTTTGAGGTGGACAAGTTTCCCACTTTGAGCTTTCAGAGCAAAGCGGTTAAGCCACGTGGTGCCGGTAAAATGGACGTTTTCGGAATGCTCACCATCAAAGGCGTCAGCAAAGCGGTGCAGGTTCCGTGCACTGTTCCGGTCGGGCCCGGCTTCAAGGGCGAGGTGATCGGGGTGTTCGCGGACCTGGTCATCAACCGAGAGGATTACGGAATTATTTGGAACTCGAAGCTTGACAGGGGAGGCACGGCGCTGGGCGACGAGGTTCGCATTCGAATTCGCGTGGAAGGCGAAAAACAACGATAGATGAGCCTGCCTGATTGGCTTAATCATCTGGCGGAGCCGGAGTTGGCCGGTCGCTTCAGCGGTCCCACATTCCTCCATCAGCACCCAGCTCCGGGGCAACGGGTAGGTGGAGGAAGCATGGCCAGTTCCATCTGATGATGGCAATGGAGGTTTCGGGATGAATCAGGCAGGAATCGGCAGTGAGTTGAAGCTCCGCAGGAGGCGTCTCAGTGGAGCGGGAGTTCCGAGTCTGTTCCTCAGGCCAAGTCGACTCCGGCTAAATCTCATGTCCAGGCGGCCACTCCTGAGAGGATGAGCACATTCTTTAGCAGCGACCCGGGCCTGCCCAGGAGGTTCGAGCGCATACCCCCGGCGTTAGCTCTACATAAAAGGCCTCAAGTGTAAAAGGTTCTGGGCGTTTGGGGAGATAAAGTGGCGGGATGATAAAGATAATCGATGGCGACTTTGCCGCAGCCTTGCGCGCGGCCGTAGCGGGACTCTCCGGCATGAAGCGGGCCGAGGCGGTAGAAGCGGAAATAGAGCGGGTCGAGTTACTGATGGAAGAGCTGGCCGAGGACTCCACCCAGGAAGCTGCGATGGTAGGTTGGGACCTTTACCTTTGCAGCCTGCAATTGCTGGAGCACTACCTGCATAGCGAAGAGTTGACGGAGGAGCGGCTGGAGCGCATCTACGCTCAGGCCGAACAGGCGCGAGCAGCGTTGGCTGCGTTAACGAAGACTGGTTAAATCGAAAGGCTCGCCCCAGAAGAAAGCGACAAGATGATCGCGTCTAGAGACTCAGGCGACGAGCCTCCTCCAGCCAAATCGGGCCTTGGCTGGCCTTCAGGGGCGTCCTGCCCCCCGTGCCGGATGTACTACGCTTCCTGGCAAGCCGCTCGCTGGCTAAGGTCCTCCTGAGCCCAACCTACCCACCGTACGGTTCAGCGATGGATGGGTTCAACCGTAGCCGTCAGGGGGTTCAGGCGCATGCCCGTCACGGAGGCCACATCGATCGGACTGTTCCGTAGATTCAGCAGGCTGGCAGAGGTAGACGAGCACACACAAAGCCAATCCCCGGATGGAGAAATCTGCACGCCCGCCAGACTTTCCGGAATCTGCAGCAGAGGAGTAATGGCACGTCCATCGCGCAGTGACCAGAAGCGCACGAGACCTTCCGAGGTAGCGGCCGCCAAACGGTCCCCCAGCACGTCGACAGAAGCGAAAGTTGCATTCGGAAACTTGAAGCCCGGATAGAGCCGGCCGGCGGAACCAAAGACGTTGATCTCTCCATCCATGCTGACCGAAATCAGGCGATCCCCGTCAAAGCGCAGGTCATAAACGCGTCGATCCGCCTCTTCTTTGTGGTCCTGGGCCACCGGCAAGTCCAGTTGAGCCCCAGTCGTCGCTTGATGAACCTGACCGCTTTCGTCGCCCACCGCCATCCGACCGTCCGGGCCCAGGGCGCAGGCTTCGCGCTGGCCCGGCCAGCTCGTCAGAAGCGAGCCGCTGTCGAGGTCAAACAGACGAGTCTAACCGTCGCTTACCAGCACCCGGCTGCCGTCAGCACTCAGATCGAACGAGGCCTTCTCGGCATGGACCGGCAGCTTTCGGTTAAAAACCGTCCCCTCCCCAGGCTTCAGGCGCAAAAAAGTTCCGTCTGAGCACAGAATCGCCAACCAGGCTTCGTCGCGGGAGAAGCGCAGGTCGAAGACCTCTGAGGGTAGATCTATGCTCGTTTCTCTGCCTGCCAGCGTAGGTCGGCAGAGCACTTTCCCCGATTCGACCTGCGCCAGGTAGCCTCCGCGCGGGGAGAGCACGTAGGCATAGCCAAGCTTCTGCTGGTGCTTCTCGGGCAGAAAGTCCGGGGGATGCATGATGCTCCAACCCTCGACCGTAGCCACGACCAAAGAGCCATCAGCACGCCAGGCGGCCTGCAAAACGGGGCCCTGGGCCACCTGATGGGGGGCCGGTTGCCGCGAGACTGCATCCCAGGTCGCCTTGGCTGGCCTTGATCTGGGCGTCCTTGGCCAGATTCCACAGCCCCTCGTCCTCTGCCGCTTGACCGTCACCGTTGTGAAGAGCCAGGCCCAGAACCTTGTAGCGCTGACATATGTGCTCGGGCACACTGCGAATCGCTTCTGGCTCGATCGAGGCCAGGAACTCCTGAACCGTGCGGCTTTCGGCCCAGTCTCCACGGCTTTTGAGCTGCTCCAGGTAGTCGCGAGCCTGCTGCAGTTGACTCTCGTTCAGGTTGCCCAGAATTCGCTTACGGCGGCTTTTGTATCGGTAGCTTCCACTGCGGGCAGTTCGACCGTGAAAGTTCTGGCCCTTTAGATTCGACTGGGCCGCTTCAGGCCAACTCAACCGAACCCTGCACAATAATGCTGCCTTCCCAAAGAGGATCAGGGAACTCAATCAAACTGGACCTGGCCCAAAACATCGCCGAGTACGCCCGGACAGTCCACCGGTCCAGAGCCTATTGAAGCAGGCTCCGCACCAGCCTGCGTCTGGATAAGGGCGAAGTAGCTGCCCTCAGAAAATCTCGTCGGGAACCTTGGTTGAGAGCGAGAGTCAAGGCAGGCTTTCTTCCAGGCGCAGCAAGGCACGACCGTCGGTGAGAGCGTAGACCGTATTACCCGGCACGACCTTGCGTTCCAACGATGAACCTGTCCAGATGGGGGCTTCCATTTTGCCGTCCGGGCTCTGCTGCGGCCAGGCTTCCCAGTAGTGGATGGGACTCCTGGGCGGTTGGCCCCGCACTGTGCTCAGGCAACGCACTTCGAAAGTCAATCCGCTGCCGTAGTCGCCCTTCTCGGGTCGGACACTCAACACTTCCACCCGGCCTACCCAGTCGGCTCGGCGCAACACCTCTAACAGGCTGAGGCGGTGGGCAGGGATGCCCGGTAGGGACAGGCTGCATAACCAGACCAGAAAGAGGCGCCGCATGGGTCCGTCATTCCCGCTTTAAGGCCTGTATGAATCATTTTCCCGACGGGTGGGCGCGCGGGCAATAGTTGATTGCCTCCTCAGGACTGACCAGAAAGTGGTTGCGAAGCCCTGGTCCTCTAAGGACCGGGTGCATGAATGAGGTCAATCATGCGCTGCCAGGCGAACATCTGGATGGAACAAGTCTCGGCTGAGGTGTAGGCAAGCGGTTGACTGCGCGTTTTGTTTGCGCATAAAATATGCGCATGAATCCTCCGTATGATACCTCGGCTCCCAAGCGGCCGATTAACCTGAGCGTCAATGGCGATCTGCTAGCTCAAGCGAAGTCCGCTGGTGTGAACCTCTCGTCGATACTGGAGCACGCGTTGATTGCGGAAGTCAAGAAACGCAAGGCGGAATCCTGGCTGCGCGAGAACCGGGATGCAATTAAGAACTACAATCAGGACATCCTGGAACATGGTACCTTTTCGGACGACCTGCGCGCCTTCTGATGCAGTTTGACGTGTACAAGAATGAGAATCCGACCAGTCGGGAACGCTTTCCTTTTCTAGTGGACGTGCAAGCTGACTTGCTGGCTGAGTTGGAGTCGCGGGTCGTCATTCCGCTGGCCCCTGAGGCGGGCTATGCTAGCAAAGTGCTCAAGGGGCTGATGCCAGTGTTGCGAATGAATGGGAAAGCCTATGTGGTCGTAACCGCTCTGGTGGCCGGTGTTCCGAGGCGAGCGTTGGGCAGCAAATTTGCCAACGTCAGCGAGTATCGAGCGGAGTTGTTAGCCGCTCTGGATTTGCTGCTGACCGGCGTCTGACTGATGGAGGCCATAAATCGGCCCAGGTCCTGGTCGCGCATTGGCTGGTATTGGCCCGGGCTTTAGCCCGAGATTCCATCCAGCGCGGTTGTGGCCGGCCGCGTTGCGCAGGCCGCTCTTTGAGCAAAGCGGCCATGAAAGGAACACGCCCGAAGCCACCGAAACCAACGTTGATTACGGATGGGTGGGCAGCTATGAGAACAGCGGGATTCTTTCCCACAGCGATCGGCTTAGGATTGCTGGTGCTGATCTTATGGGATAGCACCAGAAGCAGTCAGATGGGTATTGCCGACGCAAAATCGGTAATCTTTGCTACGGCTCTCATTTGTAGAGGGCTCTACCAAATGGCGACCGGAGAGGAAGCCTCCTAGCCGCACTGTCGTCATTCACGGATGATTCCGTGGATTCGGACTTCGATATCCCAGTTGGGATTCCAGGAGACTTACTGCCGGGCGAGAGGTTTTTATCACTTCCTTCCAGGAGGCCAGATTGGCCAGAACCATCCTGATTTGAGATTGCCCGCAGGCGAGTGAAAGTCACAAAATGGCGGCTCTATTAACGCCTAAGAAACGCCCGCGGGCTAAACTATCAACGTGAAGATTTCAGTGAACCGCCCTCCCTTGCCCCGATCAGGCTGGTTCAGGCCCAATGTTGCTCCCGCCCGGGCCACAGTTGCCCTCGACCGCGTGCAAATTGGCGCAACAGAGTTCGCCCCCGCCGCCTCAGACCTGCCTCCCGTTGTGGCCGAAGATCAGACGCAGCAAATGGTGAAGAAGCTTTTTGGTTCTAACCTGAGGGTGGAACAACTGAAGGACAGTGTAAACAACTGCCTGCCGGGCGCTTTGCCCATCGTCAAGCTCTCGATTTTCCAGGCGGGCGAGCCCGGTCTGAACATGCTGGTCGACTGGCGGGACAAGAAGGGGCAGGAGGTGGCCCGCTCCAGCATCTGTTGGGTTCAGCAAGAAAACGGCGCCTTGAACCTGCAGTGGCGCGACCTTTGGCTTCATCCGGAGCAACGTCAAACCGGCTTCTTTGAGAGGCTGGCCGAAAAGCAAATACAGTTGCTGCTGGACCATTCCAAACACCCCGAGAGCGTGCTGGAATTGACGGCCGGGGGTAGCCAGGGTCTGGGTCAATCGCAGAAGGAAATTGTGGGCAAGTATCTGTGGGCCAAGCTCGGTCTTTTTGAGTTTGGTAGCCCTCTGGTGCAGCAGCGTATGAGCGACTCCTTTGGCGCCTGGCTGAACGAAAAAGCCGCCCAGCACCCGCAGTTAACTCCCGCCCTGGTCGAGGGTCTGTGCAAGTCCTCTCAAAATTGGACGAGGCCAGAAGAGTATGCAGAACTGGATGTGCCATTTTTTCGTCTGACCAGCCAACGACACGGACGTGGGCAACCGGTGGCCCTGGGTAAGGCATTCCTGCTCGATCCTGAGACCAGCGGATGGTTTGGTCGATGTAAAATCAATCAGATCAACCCGGAGATCTTGAGCCGTGCTCAGCGGGCTCTCGCCTTTGGCGGGCGGGGACTGCGCGACCAGGAGCAACCGCCGCCTGATGCCCAGGCGATTCAAGCGGGACTTCTCAGCCTTTGCACCGACCCGGAACGTCCGCTGCCGGAGCGTCAGCAACACGCCCAGTCCCTGGTGGCTTTGCAAGGAAAATTCGAGCTGGAGCGCTTCGCCGAACTGTTTGCCGACGCTGTGCCGGCTGAAGACTTTCGCAAGGCGCGGCCCAAACTGGACCCGGCGACGCCTTGCGAGCAACAAGCAGGGCTGGCCTTGCAGACTGCTCTGTGGCACGCTTACCAGCGAATCATTCAAGAGTGCCAGCAACAAACCGGTCGGACCTACACGCCGGAGCAAATCCAGCAGTGCGAGTATCATGCCTTCCAGGATCCCCCTGCATTCCGCCAGAGCTTGCTCAATTTGGACCCGGCTCAGGCGATAGAGCCTGGCCCAAGTGAAACCCGGCTTACCGTCGAAAGGCAGTAGGTCTTTTAAGGCCCACCTGCGGCTCGGGCACTTTCCAATCTTCCCGGCCGCAAGAGCAAGGCGTTAGTCTGGCTCAGGTGTTAGGAATGCGGCCCATCAGGGGGTGTCGGTGGAATTTCAGAGATCCGGGTTGATTTTGTGCACTCCACCTGGCGACTGGGAAGGTTTCATGGCGCCTCAAGCGGCTGGACATTCCAACCCCGGCGGGTCGCCTCGGCCGCCAGCTGAGTGCGGTCACGCACCACCCACTTCCGAAAAATCAGACTGAGGTCATTCTTGATCGTGCTCAACGAAACGTGCAGCAAAGCGGCGATATCGGGATTGGAAAGGCCCTGGCAGACATACTGCACCACGGCGGTTTCGCGCTCGCTCAGTTCGGCCCCGGACAGGGGGGGCGTATCCCCCGATTGCAAATGACCGAAAATAGCCGACGCCACCCGTGGATGGAGATAGCAGCCCCCCTCACCGACCACGCGCACGGCGGAGACCAGCTCGGCGCGACGGGCCGATTTGACCACATATCCGGATGCGCCCGCTCGCATAGCCGCGGACACCATTTGCAGTTCTTCGGAGCTGGACACCACTAAAATCGGCAAATCCGCCTGTTGCTGGCGAAGCTCCCAAACCAATTCGAGGCCCGAACAGTCCGGTAGATTCAGATCCAACAGCAAAAGGTCTGGTCGCTCCTGGCGCAAGGCCTCACGGCATTCCGTGCTGTCGCGGCATTCGGCAATCACCGACCAGCCGGACTCACTTTCCAGCAATAGACGTAGGCCCTCGCGAACCAGTTCGTGATCGTCTACCAGCATTAACCTCATAGGGCTTTGCGTGCCGGCAGCTTAAATTCCAGGCGCGTTCCCCGGCCAGCCGAGTGCACCACCAGCGAGCCGCCCAGCAGGTCAGCCCGCTCCCGCATTCCCCGCACACCGTGCCGTCGGGAGCGGTTGAGTTCCTCGAGGTTGCAGCCGCAACCGTCGTCCTGTATAGAACCCTCCACCCCTTGCTCCTCGACTTGCAGATGGATGCTTACCAGCCGCGCACCAGCGTGCCGCGTCACGTTCTGCAGCGACTCTTGCAGAATGCGGTAAAGAAAAATGGCGGTCAGCTCGGGCACGCGGTCCAAGTCCCCGTTCGCCTGAAAGCGAATTTCGTAGCCCCCCTGCATTCTGTTCTGGCTCAGTAAATCCTGAAGAGCCTGACTGAGCTGCTCGCCACCCAGAGGGGGCAAGCGCAGCCCTCCCATCAGGCGGCTCAGCTTTTCCAGCAGGCTCGCGCAGGCCAGCGAACACTTCTCTAAGAGTTCCGGTCGGGACTCCCGCTCCAAAGCTTGTAGGAGCAAGGATAGACCCGAAAGTGGCTGGGTGACGACGTCGTGGAGTTCGCTGGCCAGCAGCCGGCGTTCCGTTTCGGCAAACAACACCACTTGATTCAGTTTTCGGTAGCTGACGTCGGATAAGGTCAAAACGGACAGATTTTCCTCCAAAGGGCTTATATTCAATTGACCCCAAAGCACCGCCCCCTGCGCCCCCAGGTAGCGCACTTCAAAGCTCAGCTGACGCCGTTCGGCCAGCATCAGGCCGAAGCGGTGGCGCTCGTCAGGATGAAGTCGCTGGTAGAAATTTCCAATCGGCGCCATAAAGTCATTTTGTTCCCTCACCTCGGCCTTGGCGTCCACGACCAGCATGGACAACCCGGAGCCATAAAAAATGGCTTGAAAATGGGCCTCTCGCTGTAGCCGGCGGGCATAGTGCCCGGCATTCTCCAGCGCAGCGGCGGCCAGCGAAACAAGGAATTGGACCAGTTGAAGATCATCCTCGTCAAACAATTGGCTGATGGTGGTGTGACGAGCGTAAAGGCATAAGTCCGAGTTTACCGCACAGGCCAGCGCGCTGCGTACCCCGGCCAGAACCTCGCTCTCATGCTGCTCGACGTCCTCCCAGATGAGTGCGGCCCCTTGAGCCAGTGCGCGCTGCACCAGAGGTAGCGGGCTCTCTCTGCTGACCACCTCGGCCTGCTCGGCGCGCAGCAGCACCCGGGCTGCCTCCACCAGGCGCTGCTTTACCTGGTCTGGCGCAACACTTGACGCGATCGGTGCCCCCAGTTCCAGGAGCTGGCGGTGGCGCTCAGCCAGCGCCGGGCCAACCTTGGGGCTTGGTGGCAGATTCCAGGCCGCCCCTAACTGATAGAAGATCTGCTGAGAACGACTTTCATCCCCGCTCGTCTCCCAACCGAAGACCTGGCCCAGTTGGGCCCGGGCCTGGAGGCTCAGGCCTTCCTCATAGGGTTGGCCGAGGCGGCCCGCCCAGGCCAGACTTTCCTCAAGGCGCAATCGGGCCGCGGTGCCGCGCCCTTGCCGGGCTTCCCACCAGCCCGCCTCGCGCAAGGCGTGGGCCTGAACCAGGGGATAACGGCCCCGTAATTTCATGACCTGACGCAGGGCCACCGGGAATTCCGGACTGCCGACTTTGCGGCAGGCACTGGTCAGCCAGGCATAAGTCCAGACTTTCTCCATGGGCGGTGCGGGCAATGCGGCGGCCTGCTGTAGCTTGTCCCGCGCCGCCGAGAATTGGCCACGAAAGTAATGCTGCAAGCCTTTCACTTCGAGTAAGTAGAGCTGTGCTACGATATCCTCGGAAGGTTCCGGAAATACCATCCGGTGCGGGAGCCCGCCGGCGCAGCGGACCCAGTAACGTAGCGACGCTGCAATGCCCATACGGTCCCCCTGAGCCTGGGCTCGCCGATAGAGTTCGGCCGCCGAATCGGCCGCCTCGGAGAACCTTCCTAGCTGGTAGAAGGCGTGAATCTCGTTCTGCTGAATCACATTTTCATCCCAGCGCTGAATGGACCGTCCCAGCAGGAGACGGGCCTGCTCGTAATCTTCCAAGGAGTCGCTGAGGCGCCCGCTGAGAAGACGTCCCAAAGCCCGATGCATGCAGGCTCTTCCTCGCAGGCTGCGTTCCCGGAGGGCCTCCGCGATCTCGATGGCTAAACTGCCGTATTTTTCGGCGGCTCCGTAAAAGCTGAGACTGGCCAGGATGATGGAATGCATTTGGTAAGCGCAGACCTGGGCCTGACAGGGTGCATAGCGTCGGGCCTCATTGAAAATCAGCAGATGTGCCCAGAGCATCAGCTCAGGTTTGGCTAAAAAGAAGTGTAAAAAAGAGAATTGGGTCAGCAATTGCAATCGCAATTCCTCCCGGGCGGATTGTTCTTTACACCGCCGTGTCCCGGCCAAACCGCCCACACTCAGGCGCAGCATTTGCCAGGCCAGCCCGGCGCCGACACGCCACTTCCCGAAGGGCAGCGGCTGCCTCAGACTTTCCAATCCTCGGCGGGCGAACGCGCAGGCCTCGGGCAGGCAGCCCCGGCTCAGCTCCACATAGCTGAGTCGAGCCATGAGAGCGGCCGACTGGTGCGCGTCGGTTCGCACCATTTCTTCGGCTTTTAAGAAAAAACTGCGGGAGCCGTCATAGGCTCCTCGCATTAACAGGGTTTCCGCCAGCCCCACAAATACGGTCAAACGACGGCTCTCTTTGTCGGTCGGCAAATGCTTGAGGGCCAGCCGGTAGCTTTCCTCGGCCAGGTCATAGGCAAATTGAGCTTGGGAGCATTGAGCGGCCTGCAACGCATACTCAAAGGCGCGTTCCGGACAGTCGGAGCAGGCGAAGTGGTGGGCCAGTGCGGGAGCCTCGCCCATTCCCTGCTGCTCCAAATGCTCGGCCAGACGTCCGTGAAGCTGCCGGCGTAGCTCGAGGGGAAGGCGTTGCAGGCACTCCTCCCTGAGACGGTCGTGGGCAAACTCCAAGGTGTCTTCCGACGGCCGCGCCCACAACAGTTGCGCGCCCAGTGCAGGCTGGAGGTTGAGCCTGAGCGTGGCCGCTGTTTCCCCTTTCAGATCAGCCAGCGTCTTCAGCTCGAACTGGCGCCCCATCACGGCCGCGTATCCGAGCAGTTGAACACAGTCCGCTGGCAGTCCATCCAAACGCGAACGCAAAAGCAGAGCCGTTCTGCGCGAGGTCCGCAACGAACCCGACTGTTCCTCCAGGCCACGCAGCATTTCGATGGTCAAGAAAAGATCTCCAGCGGAGGCCTGCTGTATTTGAGTGAAAATCTCCGACCCGATGGAGCCGCCCGCCATCGACCGAAGCAGCCGTTCGCTTTCCTGAGCATTCAGGGGTTCCAGCTCCAGGCGGTCGATCTGGGTCTCCGCGCCAGCCTCGCGGGTGGCCGCCAGAATGGTGGCGGGACCCTGGTGTCGCTGCAGTAACTGCCAGGTCAAGTCGTCGGCCCATTGCATGTCATCAAAAATGAGCAGGCAGGGTGGCAAAGCTCGCCACCAGGCGCAGAGCGCCTCCAGGGCGTGTTCAGCCGTTTCGGGAGATTTTAGAGAGGCAGCCGAGGAACCCAGGAAAGGCCCAAGGCAAGGCACGAGCGAGGCCAGCTCGTCGCGTCGTGAATGCAGATCGTTTTTTAAGTTGCGGGCCAATTCGGGTGAACTGGCGCAATAGTCGATCAGCTGGATGGCCAACTGAGTGAGCAGGCCCATAGGCACTCGGGGGGTAAAGCCGCTCATCCGAAACACCGGGCCGGGCCAGCTGCGAGCACGCTCTTCCAGCAGTCGTGTTTTGCCACTCCCGGAGGGACCGACTACCAGCAGCAGGCCCCGCTGATGGGCCCGCAATCTTGCCAATTCGGCCCAACGCACCACAAAACCAGGCTCGTGAAGTTGCACAGGAGTGTCGCTGGAGCCGACCACCAGCTCTGGGTCGCCCTGACTCTTGAGAGCGTCTGCTAATTTCTCCAGATCCTCGGCGACGGCCGCGGCCCGCTGATAGCGGCGAGCAGGGTCCTTGCGCAGGAGGCGCTGACAGATTTCGTCGAGGGCTCGAGGAAGCTGGGGAGTGAGATCGCGCAGGGGCGGCACTTCCCGGTCCAGCCGCATTTGCGCCGCCGGATCACCGGCGTAGACATTTTGGCCGGTCAGGTAATGATAAAGCATAGCTCCTATCGAGTAGAGGTCGGCGGCCGGACCGGGTTTTAGGCCAGGGATCAGCCCGAGAAGTTCGGGTGCACAATACTCGAACTGCTCCGCGCGACCCAAAGCGTAGTCCTGCAGGCTTTGACTGGATGGGAAAAGATTGTTGGGCTGAATGCTGCCGTGCACCAATCCCATTGTGTGGGCGCGATCTAAATCGAAAAGCACCTGGGAGAATAGCCTGAGAATAAAATCCAGGCGAGGTTCAAGCTCGGGTGGGAGACCCGGCTGTTCCAGCCAGGGTCGGGAAATCAGCACCCGGTCCCCGTTGTGTGACCAGTGGATGTTGGGGTCGAATTCTTGCAGAAGCTGAGCCTGTTGCTGGAAATGCAGGCGCCGGGGGGCATCCAAAAAGGCTGCTTTCAGCAAGACCTTGCGCCCATCCAGCTGGCGCAGGCAGCACCAGGAAGTGATACCGCCAGCTTCTTTCAACGGATGAATGAAGCGATACCCCTCGACTCCGGCGAATTCCGCTAGCATCGGGTCCTACGCTTCTAAGCCATCCGGGCAACTCCTTTTGTCAAGGGCTTTTGGCCGATCGGCCAGGCCGGTCAGCTCTATTTTTGGCCGGTCGGTCAAAGGCTTCCCGCGTATAAGCCTCATAATTCGTGTGTTGCGCGCAGCCTAGAGCGGGCGAATCGACTTGAGGAGAAATTTCTGTTGTATAGGCGACTATTGACTGCCCTGATTGTCCTTGTGGCGAGCATTGGGGCCCAGGCCGTATCCATCATCGCCCCGGTGATGGCCACGGATTACGCGAACTCCCCCACACCCGTTGGATACACCTACACGCTGACTCAAAACTATCTGGCCACCGATGCCTTTAGCTTCACCGCCAGCGGCGAAATTAACATTGCCACCGCCGACCCTTTCGGTTTCGGCTATTGGATCAACGCTGCGGGCGTGACCACTCACTCACAAAACACTTTGGGCGGTTTTCACGGCTTCGGATATACCGACTCGAGCGGGCCTTTCGGGACATCCTACGGATCGATTCTGGTGAGTGCCAACAACTTCGCCACGGCCACCCAGGTGTTTTTGGCCGACGCCAGCAACGGCCTGGGCGCCGCAGGGGCCGTCACCAGCGTGAGCCGTACAGCCACCTTCGCCGACATCTTTGGCGGCGGCCTGGCCGCGGGAACGGTGCTGAATTTTCGCGTCTCGGACGTCAACAACAACGACAACGCAGGTCAGTTTACCTTGACCGGATTTCTTGGGGCACCAGACCCCACCGGGGCTCCTGAGCTTTCCGCTCATGCCGCGCTGACCCCGCTGTGCATGCTCGGCTGTGTTCTGGGCCTCAGCCACTCGCGTCGACGCCAGACGGCCTGAAAGGAGTGATTATGCATAAACGGATATTCGCCTTTTTGCTATTCACGCTTTCCGCTTATGCCGATTTGGCGCCGGGAACTGAAATTGAATTCTATCAAAGTGGCGTCTGGAGCCGAGGCAAAGTGGTGGAGAAGGTGCAGGGAGGGTACCATATCGTCACTACCTGGACGGACGGCTCACCCTGGGACCTGGTCATCACGGAGGCCAAGGTACGGGCCGCGGGACCCGCGGCGGCTCCAGCGGCAACGACGGCTCCAACGACTGCCAATGGGGGCACTCTTGCGCCGGGTACGCAAGTCGAATGGGAAGGAGGAGGCGCCTGGACGCCCGGCACCGTGATCGCAAAGGTCCAGGGGGGCTATCGCATCATGACCACCTGGACGGACGGTAGCCCCTGGGAGGTGGTCGCCACGGACGCTCGGGTGCGCCCTGCTCAGGGGGCCAGGCCAGCCGAGGGCAACCCGATCAAGCCGACCAGGATGCCCATTGACCAGAGTTTGGAGCGGCCCACTGCGGCGCTCATTCAGGCCGTGATGCGCGCCCAGTGGGAACACGAGGCCTATCCAGGGCAGGACGGAGCCGTGACGGCCAGTTTTCAAAATATCTCGATCGGAGCTCCCAGGGGATGGAATGGTAATGACCAGGGACAGGGAGACTATGGCACCACCGTTTGGCCAGCGACCGTAAACTGGACCTGGACCACTCATTATCGAGGTCGGAACGAAGTTCAGGTTAAGAAGTGGGTGGTCAGCGTGTTCAAAAACCGTGCCGGGCGCTGGGAAGTGAGCCAGTCGTCCGTGCCAGGCCAGACCAGCGAAACTCACAATGAGCCCCCCGACATGTAGGCTCCCGCGTAAAATTGAGCCCGTATCCCTTCAGGGGCGTCAGGCTGGCCTATCTTGAACTTCCGCTCTTGAACACTCGATCAGCCGAAATGGGCTCGATAGGCTCCCGGAGTAACCCCAAAATGCTGGCGAAAAGGCGGTAAGTCATTGTAG
>JAFEBA010000053.1 GCA_018266105.1 bacterium
CCCCCTCAAGCGCATCCACCATCTTGAATTGTGGGTCGGCAATGCCAAACAGGCCGCCTACTACTATCGCAATGCATTGGGAATGGATCTGGTGGCCTACAGTGGGCCGGAAACCGGAGTTCGGGAGCGCGCCTCTTACGTGCTTCAGCGGGACAAGGTACAGTTGGTGCTGTCCACCCCGATTCGCAGCGACCACCCTATGGCCGACCATATTCATCGTCACGGCGACGGCGTGCACGCCATCGCCATCGAGGTGGATGACGCCCGCCACTCCTTCAAGTTGACCACCGAGCGCGGGGCTCAGCCGGTTCAGGCCCCCTCCGAAGTGGATGGAGTGGTGATGGCCTCCATAGCCATCTATGGTGATACGGTGATGACTTTCGTTCAGAGGGGAGACTATTCCGGAGTCTTCCTGCCCGGCTACGAAGCACGCGAGGTCAAGGGACCGGACTTCGGCATCGCGGCCATCGATCACATCGTGGGCAATGTGGAACTGGGCAGAATGAATCATTGGGTGGATTTCTTTGCCAGAGTGATGGGCTTTTCGCAGCTGATTCACTTCGATGACCAGGACATCTCCACCGAATACTCGGCCTTGATGTCCAAAGTGATGCAGGACGGCACGGGCAAGATCAAATTCCCCATCAACGAGCCCGCCGACGGCCGGCGCAAATCCCAGATCGAGGAGTACCTGGAATTCTACAACGGCCCCGGCGTGCAACACATCGCTTTGCTCACCGGTGACATCATCAAGACGGTGAGCGCGATGCGGGACGCCGGGATGGAGTTCTTGAGCGTACCTGAGGCCTACTACGAAGAGGCCCAGAAGCGGGTGGGTGAAGTGAAAGAGGACTTTAACGCCATTCGCAGGCTAGGTATCCTGGTCGACCGCGACGATGAAGGCTACCTGCTTCAGATTTTCACCAAGCCGGTCGAAGATCGACCCACGGTCTTCTATGAGATTATTCAACGGCGGGGGAGCCGTGGTTTCGGCAAGGGTAA
This sequence comes from bacterium, assembly GCA_018266105.1. Lineage (GTDB taxonomy): Bacteria > Vulcanimicrobiota > Xenobia > Xenobiales > JADMJV01 > JADMJV01. The sequence continues at coordinate 1,003 of JAFEBA010000053.1, forward strand.
CTTCAAGGCTCTGTTTGAAGCCATCGAACGTGAGCAGGCGAAACGAGGCAACCTCTGATGACAACTCTCTTGCAACTGGAAGAAAGTAGCTTGCAAAGCCAGCAGGAGACCCAGGCAGGGAACCGAACGCGGCTCCCCATCTCGAGGTCCCGAGGCAAGGAGCGCAATGGAATGTTGATGCTAGGGGAACAGTCGCAGCCAACTCTGGTGGGGGAAAACCTGGTCCTGTTCGCGGGCAACTCCAATCCGCGTCTCTCGCAGGCCATCGCAGACTATCTGGAGATTCCGCTGGGGGCGGCCCTGGTGGGCAATTTCACCAATGGCGAGACCAGGGTGCAAATTGATGAGAACGTTCGCGGCGCGGAAGTCTTCGTCGTTCAGCCGACCTGCGGTAACGTCAACGAGACGCTGATGGAGTTGTTGATCATGATCGACGCTCTGCACCGCTCATCAGCCAAGACGATAACCGCCGTCATTCCCTACTATGGGTACGCCCGGCAGGAAAAGAAGACGGCCGGACGTGAGCCGATTACGGCCAAGCTGGTGGCCAACCTGATCACCGTGGCCGGAGCTGACCGGGTCATTACGGTCGACCTGCACGCCGCCGCCATTCAAGGTTTCTTCGATATCCCGGTGGACAATCTGATGTCCCTGCCGATTCTGGTTGAGTACTTCCAGCGCAAAGGCTTTGATTCCAGTAACCTGGTCGTGGCCTCGCCCGATGCGGGTGGCGTAAATCGTGCTCGGCTCTTTGCCGAGCGCCTGAACGCCGGTCTGGCGATCATTTTCAAGCGGCGCCCGGAGCCGGATAAGGCTGAAGTAATCGATGTCGTCGGTGATGTGGAAGGCAAGACCGTGATCGTTGTGGATGACATCATCTCGACCGGGCGCACCCTGATTAAGGGGGTGGAAACGATGCTGGCTCGTGGCGCCACTCGTTGCTACGCGGCCGCCACCCACGCCATCATGGCCAGTGAGGCCATCGATATGATCAATGCCTCACCCTTGGAGGAGGTGGTGGTCACCGATACCATCCCGCTGCCCTCCTCGACTCAGCGCGGCAAGATCACCACCCTTTCGGTGGCCTCCCTGCTTGGGGAAGCCATTCGAAGGAACTACTTCCACCTCTCGGTTTCTAAGCTCTTCGCTTGATTTCCCTATTGGTGTATTTCTTTGGAGGCGGAGTCTCAACCTGGCTGGTGGGCCGGTTGGTGTCCGTTTTCCTGGGGCAGGCGGCCGGTTACAAGACCTGCCGAGTGCTGGCTGGCATCGCCAGCGGCCTACCTCTGGTAATGTTTGTGTGCGCCCTTCTGGCCGGTCGCTCTGACGAGGATGGGCGGGCCGCGGGAATGCTGGTGGTGGCCGCTGTGTCAATGTTCATCGCCTCTCTGAGTTGTTGGGGAGCGGTCTTGATTATGCGACCCAAGAGGCCGGCGGGTGAGGCCCCGGCCGAACTGGGCTTCAGTCGAGAGGTTCCTCGCAGCGCAAACTCGTAACCCCCTCCAGAACCAACTCTAGGAGGGCGCTTGTCAAACTGGCAGCAATTTACGCGTTTCTTTTTGCACTCATCCAAACTGGGGATCAGTGTGGACCTCTCTCGCATGGGCCTGGATGACGCCTTCCTCGACTCGATGAAGCCCGCCTGCGATAAGGCCTGGATGGCGATCAACGAGCTGGAACGGGGCGCCATTGCCAATCCAGACGAGAATCGGATGGTCGGACACTACTGGTTGCGCGACGCGGCCCTGGCGCCTGCTCCTGAGATTCGTGCCGAGATCGAGAAGATGCTGCACGATGTGGTGGCCTTCGCCAATTCGGTGCACACGGGTGCGGTGAAGCCTCAGACCCGCGCTCGCTTTACGCGTGTGCTCTCGGTGGGAATTGGCGGCTCTGCGCTGGGACCGCAGTTTGTGTCAGAAGCCTTGGGCCAGCACGATGACAAGATGAAGCTGGTCTTCCTGGATAACACCGATCCGGACGGATTCGACCGGATTCTTTCCAGTGATCTTTCCGAGACCCTGACGGTCGTGATTTCAAAGTCAGGGTCCACGCCCGAGACTCTCAACGGCATGCTGGAGGCCGCTCACGCTTTCAAGAAACAGGGCCTGGACTTTGCCAGGCACGCCGTGGCCGTCACCGGAGACGGAAGCGTGCTCTTTAAACAGGCCAGTCGAGAGAACTGGCTGTCCATTTTCCCGATGTGGGACTGGGTTGGCGGACGCACCTCGGTAATGTCAGCCGTGGGCCTGGTGGGAATGGCCCTGCAGGGACTGGATGTGCAGAACTTCCTGCACGGGGCCCGGGACATGGATGGCTGGACCCGCGCTCAGAGTTGGCAGGACAATCCCGCTCTGGCGCTGGCTCTGGCCTGGTATAAGGCGGGCGACGGTAAAGGTCTTAAAGATATGGTGGTGCTGCCCTACAAAGATCGCCTGGCACTCTTTTCTCGTTATCTGCAGCAATTGGTCATGGAGTCATTGGGCAAAGAAAAGGACCTGCAGGGCAAGGTCGTGCACCAGGGCATCGCTGTCTATGGCAACAAAGGCAGCACCGACCAGCACGCCTACGTTCAGCAGTTGCGAGACGGACTCAACAACTTTTTCGCGACCTTCGTGGTGGTGCTGAAAGACCGCGACGGCGAACCTTTTGAGGTAGAAACCGGGGTGACCGCCGGAGACTTCCTGAACGGATTCTGGCAAGGTACGCGTCAGGCCCTGAGTGAGAATGGTCGCAGCAATGCCTGTATCACTTTGCCAGAGGTCAATGCATACCAGGTCGGCGCCTTGATCGCTCTATATGAGCGCACCGTCAGCCTGTATGCCCAACTGGTCGGCATCAATGCCTATCATCAGCCGGGTGTCGAGGCCGGTAAAAAGGCGGCCAAGGGAGTGCTTGAACTACAGAGCAAATTGCTGGCGGCTTTGCAAACAGAGCCGGATCGCTGGTTTGATGCTGAAGCTCTGGCGTCCAGGCTGGAGGCGGACCCAGAAGCCGTTTTCCTGATGATGCGGCATCTGGCCGCCAATCGAAGTCAGTTGCAGTGGCGGGGCGAAGGTCTGGGATTGGAGATCAACGGTCAACCCCGGCCGGCCGCGGTGGCTCACTAAGTGGAGTTCGCGGTCGTCTCCGACACCCACTGGCGTGAGCCCAATCCTGACCTGGAACGGCTGGTGCATCGCCTGGTGGGCGCAAAGTTTATTCTGCATGCTGGGGATGTGGTCAGTCCCTCGATTTTAGAAGCTCTGGAGCAGGTCGCCCCGGTGCTGGCGGTGATTGGCAATTGTTGCCAGCAGGGCTTGCGCAGCCGGCTGCCCAGTAGCCGGGTGGACGATCTGGAGGGCCTCAAGGTCGGCATGACCCACGGGCATCTCTATGATCTACGGGACGGCAAGGCTTTGCTGGAGCAGTTCGTGCCTGAGGTCAGGCTGGTTATCCACGGCCATACCCATTTGCCCCGACTGGAGATTCATGAGGACCGCTGGCTGTTCAATCCGGGCAGCGTTTCCGAGCCTCGCCACGGCACCCCGGCGTGCTATGGGTGGGGGAGTTGGGAAAACGGTCAGCTCAAGCTGGAGCACAAGCGCTTTTAAAGCAGCTTATATTTGCTCAGTTCGCTCACCAGCGGATAGAGCCCGGTAAAGTGGTGGACCTTCATGCCGGCGGCTTTGGCGGCCTGGCAGTTGAGCTCGGAGTCGTCGATCAGCAGGCATTTGCCGATGGATTTCCCGGCCTGTTTGGCGGCCAGAACGTAGATGGCCTTGTCCGGCTTGCGCTGACCCACCAGGCAGGACAGGACGCAGGGACGGAAAGGCTGGTAGTAGCCCAGTTCGTGCAGGTATTCGGCGTGTTCTTTGATGGTGTTGCTCAAGGCGCCCACCACCACCTTCGCCCGCAGATTCCAGCAGAGCTTCAGGACCTGCTCATCTAGCTTCAGAGAGTCCTTCATCAGCTGTTTCCAGAGTCCGCGCAACTGGATCGGTTCGGGCAGGGTGCCCTGACCTTTAGACCAGAGCACCTCTCCGACTTCTTTCCAGAACTCTTCCGAGGTGATTTCGCCCTTCTCGAGTTTGGGCACGCGCGGTTGGGCGGCCGCCCTGAGGTTCTCCGGGGTGCACTTAAAAATCTTGGAGCCGTAGTCGGCGTACAGTTCTAAATTGGCATGGATCAGCACGCCACCAATGTCGAAGAGGACCGCCTGCACTGCCATGGCGCTGGGGCTTCCTGATCGAGTGGCCGCGCCCTGCAGGGGGAAGAGATCGCAGGCGAGAACGCGCTTGCATGCGTCAGAATTACCTCACGGAGGGCGAATCCCGAGAAGTCATCTGGGAAAAGCTACAGGCTCCGCTGGTTTTGCAGTTGGGTGAAGAACATGTGGAAGTGGTCCATCACCGGCCCGGCTTCTGCTTGCTGGCAGACGGGCGCTGCCTGCGCTACAGCGCGGTCTATCAGTCCTCTCAGCATGAGTGGACTCTGCAATGGCAGGGGCAGCCCTACGTGGTCAAAGTCCTGCGTTCCAATCGTTCGGGGGGCGCGGGGGGAGCCCAGGACGGCTGCGTCAAGAGCCCGATGAACGGTGTGGTGGTCAAAATCCAGGCCAAGATCGGGGATCTGGTGGAAGCCGGACAGGTGATTTTGGTGCTGGAAGCGATGAAGATGGAGAACGAAGTGGCCGCGCCGTTGGCCGGTCAAATCTCTCGTCTGGAAGTCAGCCCGGGCCAGGTCGTGGGAGCCCAGCAGCTGCTTTTTGAAATTCAACCCTCTAAGGAATAACAAGCATGTCCGTCGATTACAAAAATTTCCCCGAGCCCAAGCTCGACCCGGTCGTCAATCCTCGCCCCAAAGGCGGGTCCGGTCGGCCCGTGATTGTGGCCGCCAAAAGAACCGCCATCGGCAAGTTTCAAGGCAGCCTGAGTGAGGTGCCCGCCTCCGACCTGGGAGCTGCCGTGGCCCGCGCCATTCTCGAGGAGACCGGTCTGGCTTCGGAACTGGTGGACGAAGTGATTTTCGGCTGCGTGCTGGCGGCTGGACAGGGTCAGAACCCCACCCGCCAGGTGGTGATCAAGAGCGGCATGGACCCTCGCGTGTCAGCCTTTACCCTCAACAAAGTGTGCGCCTCGGGCTTGAAGTCGGTGGCTCTGGCCTCTCAAGCCATTCGGGCTGGAGATATGCGGGCCGTGCTGGCCGGCGGTATGGAGAATATGACCCGGGCTCCCTATTTGCTGGAGAAGGCCCGCACTGGCTATCGTCTGGGCCACGGGCAGATGCTGGATTCCATGATTTCTGACGGACTCTGGGATCCTTACAGCGACTTCCACATGGGCCTGACCGGCGAACTGGTGGCTCAGAAATACGGCCTCACCCGCCAGCAGCAGGACGAGTATGCCTACCAGAGCCATCAGAAGGCCCTGGCCGCCATCGCCTCTGGAAAGTTTAAGGACGAGATTACCCCCGTCCAGGTGCCGGCTGGCAAGGGCAAGTTCAGTCGCTTCGAAGTAGACGAATGCCCGCGCGCGGATACGAATCTGGAGGCTCTGGCCAAACTGCGTCCTGCCTTCCAAAAGGATGGCGGGACGGTCACGGCCGGAAACGCCCCCGGTGTGAACGATGCCGCCGCGGCTTTGCTGGTGATGGACGAAGAATTCGCCCTCGAGCAGGGGCTCAAACCTCTGGCCCGGATTCTGGATTCTTATGCGGGCGGATTGGATCCGGCCTGGGTCATGCTCACCCCCATCCCCAGCGTACGCGGTTTGCTCAAGCGCAATCCGGACTGGAAGATCGAGGACTTTGCTTGTGTTGAGATCAATGAAGCCTTCTCGGTTCAAGCTCTGGCGGTGGTTCAGGAGCTGGGGCTGGATCCGGCCCGGGTCAACGTAAACGGCGGCGCTGTGGCCCTGGGGCACCCGATCGGCTGTTCGGGCGCCCGCATTTTGGTGACCCTGATTCACGCCTTGCGTCAACGGGGGGGCGGCCGCGGACTGGCCAGTCTGTGTCTGGGTGGCGGCAACGGTCTGGCCCTGGCCATTGAGGTGGACTGATCTTCAGCCTACCTATGAAAACGGAAGTTTGGGGGCGGGCGGCGAAGCCTAGTCGATATGTTTGGTTGGCTCCGTAAAAAGGTTCCGGCGAGCTCCAGTCAGGAGTCCGCGGCCGAGGGCATGGCCGAGCCGGTCGAAGAGCCAAAGTTCGCCGTCAACGCCCCGGTGGACACTCCGCCCATGCTCAACATTCCGGCCATGGCTCCGCCTGCGCCTCCTCCGGACGTGCCGACCGCACCTCCCAGTTCGGATGACTGGATGGCCTTAATGGAGACGCCGACGGAGCCACTCAAGACCGTACCCACGGCGACTCCGCCGACGCCCCCGCAGCCCACGGCGGCTCCGCCGCGCCCGACGGTGGCGGCTCCGACGCCACCGGCCCCCACGCCGGCGTCTGCGCGCGCAGAGGAGGCTCCCGAGCCTTTGCAACCGGGCATGACCATGCGAGCCATCCCCGAAAAACAGCCTTCCACCCCTCGCGGTTGGAACGTTAAAGTCATCAAGACCGACGCTGAAGGCATCTGGGTGGCACGCGTACCCGGCGAGAACGACCCGCTACCGGTCTCCCCCAAGGAAGTGTTATCGCTGGTGATGTTCGATGAGCGGCGCCAGGTTTCGTATGACTGTCCGGTGATTCGGGTCAAGCCCGGCAACCCGGAGCAGGTGCTGGTCGGTCGCCCCCTTAAATCCATGGCTGAAAAGTCCAAGCTCGATTCTTTGGGAGGGCGACAGCATTTTCGCATTGAGCTCTCCCTGCCGGTCGAAGTGAAGATCCCCGGTCTGGCGGGCAAGAGTATTCCCCCCATGTCCGGTCACACTCGCGACATTAGTAAAGGCGGCATGGCGCTGGCCCTGGCCCGTGGCTTCGATATGGGCCGTGAACTTGAGGTGCGCGTCCTCTCCTGGAATTTTCCTTTGCAAATCAAAGCCAGGGTCGTCCGCTGCGATGAAGAAGCCAACGGCCGGTTCCTCGTCGCCATCGCTTTTCCCGACGAAATGAGTGCGATTACGCGGGACCTGGTGGCTCACTTCATTATGGAAAATCAACGGGGTAGGTAAATAGACCGTGACGCAGCCGACCATTGCTATTCCCTTGCCGGAGCCTGAAGAGGATCCGCCCGAGGAGCGCAACCATAATCCTTACATCGTAGCAGCCATCCTGGCCTTGTCCATTGTGGTCTTGCTTTTCTATCGGCTGAGCGGCTCTCAGGTCGTGCCCGACGATCAGACCGGGATGGCCGCTTTGCAGAACCATGCCAAGTCCAACTACCTCTTTGTAGACGTGGATGGAGCTGTGGGTCGGCCGGGCGTCTACCGCCTGCGTGTGGGCAGCATTGCCTTCGACGCAGTGGCCTCGGCTGGAGGTCTGAAGCCCGAGGCTGACCGCTTGCGAGTCAACATGGCTGCTCGTCTGCATGACGGTCAGAAGCTGATCGTCCCCCGCATTGGTCAGGAACTGGCGACTCCCACCGCCACTCCTGAATTGAGCCCGACTCCCACCTCAGAGGAAGGCCCTTCCGAGCTCCCGCCGGAGGTCGGCGATAACCCTGAGGTTGAGTCGCCTCAACCCTTACCCGAGTTGACCCCTCCCCAGGAGGTCGCTTCGCCGGTCTCCAGCAATCCGGTTCCTCCGCCGCCGGCGGTCGACAACCGCCCTCCCTCGGGTGGCACAGCCACGCCGGCGCCTCCACCGGTGGCGGTCCGCCCCGAAGTTCCGCCTGCCAGCCGAATCAGCATCAATCGAGCCACCGCGGATCAGTTGCAGAGCATTCCGGGAGTCGACGCCCGCTTGGCGCTGGACATTGTCAACTATCGGAAGGGACCGCCTCCGCATGCCTTCACCTCGCTGGAGGATCTGACCAGCGTGCCAGGGCTCAAGCAGGCCAAGTTCGACGAGATCCAACCCTATCTGAAACTATAAGGAGAGCCATGATGAAGATTCAAGGAACACTGGAACATTCGGCCCTGGAAGGTGGCACCTGGGTTTTTCGCGCCAACGACGGCAACTCATATCAGCTTGACGGTCTTCCCTCAGGCCTTGAAAAGGACGGAGCCAAATTGGAGCTGGAAGGCGACGTGGACCAGGGGGCGATGACCATCGGAATGATGGGCTCCGTCTTTCAGGTCAGTAAGGCTCGTTCGCTCTAACCCGTGCGCGGCTGGAAAGTGAACCTCTCGGTCGACCTGGCTGAGGCGGCCGTGGGCAAGACTCGTGGGCCGGCTTTGGAGCTGGTCGGTTGCGGCTGGGCTCGGGGCAAACGCTCGGACCTGCATGTCTATCTGGTCGAAGAGCTGCCTGAGGGCTGGACTGATGACCACGAACAGGCCCTGGCCGAGAAGCTCAATGACAACTTCGGTGGTTCTTGGGTGCTTGTCCAGGGGTCTCGTCTGATGCCGCGCTGGGCCGACCTGACCCACGGTGAGAAACGCCTGCTGCGCCGACGCGAGGGCTTTCGTGAGCTGGAAGAATGGCCTGAGCGCTGAAGCAAAACACGCCTGAGGCCTTCCGTTCCCAACTTCGCTCCGGTCATTACAACGAACTGCGGGTGGCGCTCTATTTTATGCTTCGCGGTCACGCCGCCCGTCTCGGCTTTGATGGTCAGGCGTTTGACATCACGGTGGTTCCAGGTCCGGAGTTTGGACAGCGCTCTCCCTTTCGAGTGGAAGTGAAGTGGGACAAGCACGCCGCTCAGACCGGAAACGTCTACTTCGAGACGGCCAATCCGCGCGCGGGCAAAGCGACCGGTATTCGCAGCAGCAACGCCGACTGGTGGGCTCACGTGCTGGGGGAGGGACAGGAAGCCCTGCTCATGCCCCTGGATTTTCTGCGCGCCTGGCTGGATGAACGCAACTACCGCACAGTGGCGACTCGCGGCAGCGACTCCAACAGCCGGGGGCTGATCGTTCCACTGCGGGATTTGGAACAAGAAAAAAAATTCCTCAAGGTCCGTCTGCCCAGCCCTGAGGAATTTTTTGATCGCCTGCTCAAACAGGCCCTGACCCAGTCTTAGTAGGGGTTAGTCTTTTTTGGTGTCCTCGGTCTTCGGGCTTTTGTCGTCATCCTGAGCTTTCTTGGGCTCATCCACCGACTTGAAGATATTCTTGTCGTCCTGGACTTCGGGCTTCCCTGAGAAGGCGTAGCCCAGATTTTCCTTCAGACGCGACATCATTCCGTCGCTGGTGCTGTCTTCACTGGCTCCCAGCTTCTTCTTGAGGTCGAGCAGCGGCACCGCCTGCTTGAGGATATAGGCACCCACCGCGATGCCGGGAGCCAGATGGCCGCCGACCCCCATGTTGACGGCCAGGCTGGCCGCGCCCTGGATCATGCCCAGCGTGCCGGTAGCGGTGTCGTTAAAGTGACGGTTGCCAGCGGCGTGCGCCACCATCGAGGCGCTCTGCAGCACGGTGTAAGTGCTGCCCACCAGACCCAGACCCTGCCAGATGCCGGTGGGAGCGTGACCCGAGAAAAGTGCACTGACGTTGTTCCAGCCAGCCGCCATTCCACCAGTGTTGCTGGCCGCATCGCTGACGGCTTTGGCCAGAGCAAAGGAGTTTTCCAGCAGGCGTCCGTCGCCCTTGGGCTTGGCCTTTTCGTCATACTTGATGCTGACGGGCTGGGTGGGATGAGTTGTGGCCTTGGTCGGCTTGCTTGCCTCGTGTTTGGCGTGAGCACCCACAATCAGGCGTCCGGCCAGAGCGGCTACGGCTGCGCCGGCGGCGACCCCGGAGACGATGGCGGGACCTCCCGCGAAAGCGGTGCCGGCGCTGACCCAGGTGGCCATACCCTGCACAACTTGCAGTCCGCCCAGGACCGCGCCGGTGCGATTGCGATTAATTGCGCTTTGTTGAGCCAGTGAAGCGCCCCGGGCTACGTCGATGGTGCCGCCAACGATGCCGGCGGTGGAAGCCAGGCTTCCTGCCTGGGCGCCCAACAGCGCCGAGCCGAGCTGGAAGGTCTGGCCGATTCGGGCTCCGCCTTCGACCACATAGGCCGCGCCGCGCGCCAGATTAAAGGCCGTCTCGTAGGTAACTCGGTGCTTGTCGACTTCCTGCTCTTCGTAGGCCGCGTAAGGGTTCTTGGGCCCGTTGGGCTTGGGAGCTTGACCTAAGGTTTTGGGGAGCACCGGTTGGGGGGCGCTTTGTAATTTCATGACGGCCTCATCATTGCGGAATTTCTCTTCCGACAGTCTAGGCTAGAAGCCGCCGAGCGGGTGTTAACGTGGTGTTACGGTCGGGCCCAGGGGCATTTTTCGCAGATAGAGACGCTGACCTAGCCAGCCAAAGCCATACACAGAGGCCAGTTGCAGCAGCAACAAGAGCAGTTCGAAAGAGTGAGTGAAGGCGGCCTGGGTCACCCCTTGCTGGGACATCTCGAGGGCCATGGTGATGGGGTTTTGCCCTGAGAGTAGAGCCAGCACAGGCAGGCAGCCCAGATAGTCGATGCTTCCGCTCAGCCGAGCGTAGGCAAATCCCAGGATTCCAAAGGAGAAGAAACTGCAGAAGAGAGCGATGGCCTGCCAGTCGAGCTGACTGAAGATGGGCATCATGGCCTCCAGCATCCGCTCCGCATCGCTGCTGCTTGGGGTGAGTGGAGTCAGAGATTGCTGGGCCTGAACCTGCTCGAAAATCTTCTGTAGTTCCGGATGTTTGACTGTGAGCTGTCCGATATTCAAGGAGATGGTCGCCAACCAGGCCACACCCAGGCCCAACTGCATCAGCAGAGCCAGAATCGAGAGCCAGATCAAGCGGCGACCAAATGTCATCAGATTTGCTTGGCTACGCGGGGGCTGCAACCTTCTGGACAAAGCAAAAGGCCCGCTGGTGCGGGCCCTCACTGTTGTTTCGGCGAAACGCTAGCCAGCGAACTTTTGCCAGAGGCTGCGCTCGCTGTGGTCTTGCAGGTTCTGCTTGCCGTAGTACTGCATCGCAGCCGCGCCCCACTGGGTGGCCACCGGCATTTTGTTGTTGCCGATGCCCAGTTCGACGCCGTCCTTGATTTGCTTATACTGGTCGTAGACGCCATAGATGTTGCGCAGCCAGGGCGACATAAACATCAGCATACCGGCGGTGGATGCATACGGATGCAGAGCCGGGACCACAAAGCCCAGGTTGGCCACGCCTTTGGCGGCGGCAGTGGCGACGTCGAAGGCCCCGTTGGCCACTTCGTCACTGTCCTTGAGCTTGGTGGCACCGTTGATCATGCGGCCGACACCCTTCAGGGCTTCGCTGCCCGCACCTACCACACCAGCGTAGACCGCCGACTGAGGTCCGAGCAGCAGGAACCCGTTGGGGTCGGCACCGCGCCAGGCCTGAATGCCGTTCATATAGCCGGCCATTCCGGCGAAGCCCAGTCCGGCGTTGACTTTGCCGATGTGCTGATTATACAGCCCGTGAACCTTGTCGACGCCGTTTTCGGACATTCCTAATTTCTTCAGGGTGTTGTTGAGTTTGCCGTCCTTGGCGGCGCCGGAGAGCAGTTCATCCCACTGAGTTTCCTGGGCGAAGCTGGTCTTGCTATATTCCGCGTCGCGCAGGCTATCTTTGATCACCGGGGTGCCATCGGGGCGCATATAACCATAGTTGGTGGGGGCGAAGACAGAGATACCGTTGGCTTCTTCCATTCGCTTTCCATTGGCCACGTCACCGACCAGTGAAGCCTCCAGGGCGTCCACGGCCTTTTCGGCGGCTTTTTTAACCTTGTCGTCGGCCACTTCTTCCTTCACCAGCTTGGCGAAGTGGATGGCGTCCCGAGAGTTGCCATAAGCCGTGTTTTTGGAGGCTCCCTGGAAGTCCTGAGTCTTCTGCAGGATGTCGTTGAGCTGATCCTTGGTCACGCCGGCGCTGATAATGCTCTTGGCCAGGTCGTTCCAGGCTTCTTTGGCCGGGCCGATCTTTTCCAGGTCGACGATGGACAGGGCGCCCGGAGCCATCGAGTTCATCAACAGCATATATTGGGCCACCGTCAGCGGGCTCTGCTCGCCGTCCTTGCTGACATTGGCGATTTCGTTCATCACCATCGCCAGGGGCATGGACTGACCGCTCTGGATGTCCTGCGAGCCCACCAGCAGCTTGGCGTGGTCCTTGAGTTCGTTGGCGACTTCCAGGGAGTTGGTGGCCGACCCGTTCAGGGCCACGATGTCAATTTTCTTGCCGGTCTTCTCGTGCACTTGCTTGAAGGCGGCACCCAGGTCGGCCACGCTCATCTGTGAATCGTGCAGTACGTCCTGCATCATTCCGGAGACGCCCTCGGACGGCCCCTGCATCACAACCATGTAGTTCTTGGCGGGATACTTGGTGATGCCCCACTCCAGGAATTCGGCCAGGGTCTGAGACTTGCCCATATCCACATCGCCCATATCCTGAAGCACCGGAGACTTGATGCCTTTGGTTTTGCCTGGCAGGAAGCCGGTCAGTCCATCCATCACGACCGCGCCAGCGTTGAACTCCTGTCCATTATGTTTGACCTCGTAACGTCTGACACCGTTCCAGTCGTGCGACCATTTGTCCAACAGGGCCTGGGGGCGGGCCAACTGGGCGGCCATGTGCATTTTGTCGTTGCTGCCCACGAACTCGAGCTGGCGCATCGTGGTCACAGCCTGGCTGGCGGTGGCGTTGTTGCCATTCAGATAGACGAGGACGGTCCAGTCCTTCTTCTCAGCAATGGTACCCACATCCATCGGCTCCTTAGGAGTCTGGCTGGGCGCGGGAGCCTGCTCGTTCGCCTTGCTGGCGACCGGTTTGTTGCTGGCCACGTTGTAGTTGATCGACTGGACCTTCATGAGGATGCCTCCGTATGGATGTGATGGCAGTATAGGGGGCCGTCAACCCGGGAGGTTTTGCCGCGATGTTACACGGCGAGCAAGTTCACAGGTGGCGTCTTGTTAACACTCTGGTTCCATTTCCCCCACTCGCGGCTTGCTATGGTGTCGGCGGAAGAATTTTCGGAGGACCCCATGCAAGTTCAGGCCAACCAGACCCCTCAGTGGCAAGCACTCAAGAATGCCCAGAAGCTCCACGCCGCCCCCAGTGGTGCCAACGAGCCCAAGGACGAGGTGTTCATCCAGAACTATGAGGCTGGCATCCACACTCCGATGGAGCTCACCCCCTTGGCCTACGCGCTACCCCGCCCGGCCGACCGCATTGACTCGGTCAAAGAAGTGTTGACGGTCCAGGACGCCTGGAATATGGGCATCACCGGCAAGGGTGTAACCGTGGCCGTGATCGACACAGGTGTGGCGCCCCACCCGGACCTGGGCGACCGGCTGATCGAGTTTAAGGATTTCTGCGGCGGCAAGGATGGCGTGGATAACGCTTACGACGACAACGGCCACGGAAGCCATTGCGCGGGTCTGGTGGCTGGTGACGGCACCAAAGCCGGAGGCAAGTTCAAGGGTCCGGCCTATGAAGCCAACATCGTGGGAATCAAAGTTCTGGGCGGCGAGGGCGGCGGTTCGTTGTCCAACATCGCTCGCGGCATCCGTTGGGCCATCGCCAACAAGGATCGCCTGGGCATCAAGGTTCTCAGCATGTCCCTTGGCGCCAACGCCAACCTGCACGAGAAGCACGACGTCATCGCGCAGGCCGTGAACGATGCCATCGCGGCTGGACTCCTGCCCGTGATTGCGGCCGGGAACTCCGGCCCCGGCATCCACACCATCGGCACCCCGGCCATCACCAAGGATGCGCTGACAGTCGGTGCTTATGACGACAAGAACACCCCGGGCCACGAGGACGACACCATGGCCTTCTTCTCCAGCCGCGGTCCCACCACTCGGGACGGTCTGGTCAAGCCCGACATCGCCTCCCCGGGCGTCAATATGGTGAGCTTCCTTTCGCCCAACTCCGAGCTTTCCAACGCTGACATCACCAAGATGCCGCCTTACTACTGCCTGCTCTCGGGCACCTCAATGGCCACTCCGGTCACAGCCGGCTGCGCCGCTCTGGTGATGCAGGCCAATCCGGACCTGACGCCGGCCCAGGTGAAGCAAGTACTGATTGACACCGCCGAAGGAATGAAGGACACCCCCGGCATTCTGGGCGGCGCCGGCCTGGTGGATCCGGGCGCGGCCGTCAAGAAAGCCCTGCAGATGAAGCGCGAAGCCGATCAGGCCAAGGCTAAGACCGGCGCGTAAATCGCCCGTGGTGGCTCAGAAAGGCTCCTCTCCGGGGGCCTTTTCTATTTTAAGGGGTCATTTCAACGGTCACCGTGAGTTTCGAATTCATTTGGGCCTCGAAGTCTTTTCTTTGGCGTTCTCGGAGCTCGGGCGACTTGCCGGGGGCGAGGAGATCGCGCAAATCGGTGTCCACGATCTTCAGGTTCAGATGATCAGCGTGGGCTTCCCCACCGGTATAGGTTTTGGCCAGGTAGATCAAGCAGTCGAGTTCCGACTGGGATAGCTCCCGCTTTGTGCGGAGCTTCAGCATGAGGGCAATCCAGGGCGTCGCCCCGGCTGTTGATTGCGGATTCAGACGGACTTTTACATAGGCATCTTCAATGTCTTGCGAGCAGAGCAGGGCGGATCGAATGGCCTCAGACACGGCCGTCTCATCCACCGGGCTGGTGATGGTTGGGATGTTGGAAGGCAGCCGGCGCCGGGCCAGCACGAATAATGCTCGGCCGTGGTCGGCTGTCGGCACCAGCATTCCCTCGTCACCCCACGCCTGGATTTGGTTTTCGGCCAGCGCCGAGCGACAGAGAGCAGCCTCCGCCGGGGGCAGCTGGAAAGGATAGAGAGCACTTCGTGGGGAGGTGGCGGATCGCCGAAAAAAGACGGCCGGTGCGCACAGCAGAAGCAGAAGGGCAAGTAGATTACGCCACACTCCCCAGGTGTTCGACGCCCTGGCTCGGCTCCCCCCGAGAATGGGCCCTTCAGCTCGGGCGATTCAGTTTCCAGGTGGCGTAGTTAACGCAACTGGCGAACCCGATCCAGAGCCATTCGGGCAGCAAAAGTAAAGCGGCCATCCGATCGTGAGGCCAGCACAGCACCAGGTAGAGGCCCAGCGTGGTCCACAGGCACAGGTTGTCCAGCAAGGCCAGGCCGGGGGAGCGGCGCACGAAGAAGAGGTAGGTCCAGAGCTGGTTGAAAAAGAGCTGAAGCCCCCACAGCAGCAACAGAGGGGAGCCGGCCTGAAATAAGCGCCAACCGGCGATGCCCATCAAGGTGTAGAGCAGCAGCCAGATTTTTGCGAAGATCCAGGCGGGGGGATGCCACTCGGGCTTCTTCAAACCGGGAAACCACCCGCGCAGCCCGGGCAGGGCCAGACGCGTGGAGAACTGCCCGCAGCCGTGACAGAGCGCCAGAAAGAGCAGCAGGCTCACGTATTCTCGGAGAAGTTCTCGAATTCCACCTCGCCGCCGCACTGGCGGCACTTGCCTTCGCGTCCGAAGTGCTCAATATCATCCGAGCTCCACTCGAATTCCGTGCCGTCACAAAAAGGGCATTGAAGGGCCGAAAATTCGCCGATCAGGGCCGACCAGGGTCGGTAATCCCCTTCCGGGATCTCGTTGAGCGGCATCAAGGTATCCACCGGGGCCAGCTTCACTCGTCCCGCTACCTGAGCGGCCGCGTCGTCTAGAGCCTGGCCGCGAAAAACCATCACGTAGGCAACACGCACGCCCCGGCGCAGGCGCAGGTTGTGAGTGACCACCTTGGTGCGCATGTGGCCCTCGCGATAGGCCAGGGCTCGGTAGCCGGAGCGCACCTCCTGCTCTTTGGCGTAGGTCATCTGAAGCGCTTCCAGGGTTTCCATGCGGGGACTGAGCACTACGAACTGGTCCTGCGAGTAGCGCATGCAGGCCTGTACTCCCACCGCCTCAGCGACCTGCTGGAATTCTTCCAGGTCCTGGTCACCCTGGGCGTGGCCCAACAAGTGGTTGCGGGTTTTGAAGTCGGCGATGTCATAGATGGCCAGAAATCCAGAGGTAAAGGACTTCTGCAGGGGCTTCAGGTCAGCCGTTTCTCTGAGATCGTGGGGACTGTTGGGTGGGCTCAGGGGCATCAACTTACTCGGCTGCTTGATGGCCTGGGCGCTTCTCCAGATTTCCGTGACGAAGTCTTCGGCGGCAGCGTCGTGCACCTCATCGAATTCTTCGGCTTGATGGGAGGTGTGCTCCAGGCTGACCAGCACGTTGCGAGCTTTGGCAAAATGAGCCAGGTGGGCGAAGTCGTCCACCCGCGGGGTGGAATCGGAGACAGCCAGGGCCAGAAATAGATCGCAGCGACGCAGGGCTCGTTGAGCCAGCCACTCGGCCTGGGTGGGAGGACTCACACCGAACCAGGCCACATCGGGGCGGGTGGTAGCACCACAGTTCGGGCAAGCCGGGAAGGGCAATTCCCAGAAACGGTCCTCATTCCAGTCGCACTCCGGGCAACGCAGCCTGTGCATGGAACCGGCCAGTTCGACGACGTTCTGGCTGCCGGCGCGCTGATGAAGGCCGTCGGTGTTATGGGTCAGGATCGTGAACTGGCCGCGCCGCTCGGTGACGCGCTTTTCCCATTCGGCCAGGGCCAGGTGGCAATCGTTGGGCTGGGCCTGGAGCGCCAGCTTATGAAGGGGATAGAGGGATTCCCATTCGCCCTCTTTGCCTGTATCTGGACTGACCGGTATACCCGATCGGGCCGACAGGCCCGAGCCCGTCAAGACCACGATGGAAGAGTAAAATTCGAGTTGCGGAGCCGACATGGGCTGGCCCTTCTCCATCATAAGGGCAAACGCTTCCATTCCCGGGGAGTAATCGTGCTGAGAAAATTGCAGATGCCTCGGTGCACTTCCCAGCGGCCGTATTTATCCTTGAGCCAATCCAAGACCAGGCAGCGCCGCGCCAGCCCACGCAGTTGAAAGCAGAAGTACATGCTCATCAGTGGATTGAGGAAGAGCTTGCTGTCGGCCGTGCGCTCGGTGGGGTGAACGTCGCCAAACTGCCCCTGGCCGGCGGCCACCACTGAGGTCATGACGATGCTTTGTTTGCCCGGCGTGCGCGCACAAATATAATCGACCGCCTCGGCCATGGCCTGAAATTCGGGCATTTCGGGAGTCAGCGAGATGGCTCCCAAATACTCGCCGTGGCGGGTTAAGTCCGCAATGGCTTCCAATACATAGTGGTGGCATACTTCGTGGAACACGTCCACGCCAAAACCCAGACTGACCACGAATTTATGGGGCAGGTCCAGCATATCAGCGGCCGCCAGACTGCACATGTCTTCCATGGGAGTGCCCATTGAGGGCTCGTCTCCCCGCATCAGGATGTCGGTGCCCCCGTCCACCAGCACCAACGTGTCGAGCTTGAGTTCTTTTGCCAGGGATTGGAAGATCTCCAGCATGACCATTGGCCCGGCCGCTTTGTAGGAGTAGACCGGCACCTGCTCACCGCCCTGGAGGAACCATTCGCTCAGGTGTCGCTCGGGAAAGTAGTCATTGTCGCCCCCGGAACGCGAGTCGACTTCAAGGATGTAGCTGCCCAACTGGCGGCCGCTGGCTTTGGGCAGTTCCGAGAAGGAGAGGCTGGCCAGCCAAACCTGCTTGCCCTGGGCCGCCAGGTATTCGTAGAGGGGGAGGCCGGCGACCACATCAAAACCGCCTCCGGCGCCTGCGATCAGGATGCGCTGGCAGGGTTGCAAAGCTTCGAGAAAGGCGGCCTGCATAGTGGGGCGGTTCCTGATCCGGTCGCCTTCGCCTTCTTGTAACAAATCATGCCTGATTCTGCGACATCCAATCGAGCATGCTAGAAGTGTGAAAATCCAGTCCCAGCTTCCCAAGCCGCAACCGGCCCGTCAACCCGCCAACAAAGTCAAGCTTGATAATGACTTACCCGAAGACATCGGCATCAGTGCCGACTACATCCAGGCCCGCGAAACCACTCAGCAAGAGCCCGGCGACCTGAAAGGGATTGTCTATGAGCATACCCAGAAAGGCGAGTTCAATGTGCTCAAGTTGTCCGGCCAGACTCAGCCCTTTTTGCCGGCCGACATTCCGGCCTCGGCCTTGAACGCCGACAACC
Source organism: bacterium (assembly GCA_018266105.1). GTDB lineage: Bacteria > Vulcanimicrobiota > Xenobia > Xenobiales > JADMJV01 > JADMJV01. The sequence continues at coordinate 19,036 of JAFEBA010000053.1, forward strand.
GGGTGGTGATCTATGTGGACGGGATTCACCAGGAATTAAGTGAGCAGAAACGCCAGATCCGTAGCTTTATGCAGGGCCAGGCCAGCACTGGCGCAGATGTGGACCAGAGCGTCATCGGCATCCACGAGGGAGCTGGCAAATCCGGTCTGCACGACGGTGTGCGCATCGGCAAGGCACTGTTTATGCTGAAGCTGGTGCAAAATCACCTGGTTCCTTTGGAATGGGCCAGCAAACAGATTTACAAGATCGATCCTGCCATTAAGTCGGTCCATGACGAGGTCAAGCAGTCTTTGCTGGCCGGGCGCAAAGTCCAACTCATTACCCACAGCGGTGGCGGGGCCGAGACAGCCACGGCTTTGCAGCTTTTGGCCCGCGAAGGGATGAAGGACGAGATCGGAGAGAATGTGCGCGTGCTCTCCATGGCCTCAGCCGCAGCCCATAAGGACTTCATCAGAGCCGGTGTCAAGCCAGACAATCTGTTTTACACAGGCAGCAAGAATGATCCGGTCTATAGCATTTTTCGCCACTACTTGAGCCCTTTCAACATTATCTCTGGTGTGAGTTTCGCCATCGACGCTGCCAAATACGGCTATCAGGTTCTGAAGGGCAAAGACATCCCGGTGGTCTACCACTATCATTCCCCCGACTATATTTTTGATCGAAATATGAGCGAAGGCTCCCAACGCATCCAGAAGTTTTTGAACGGCGGAGCGGGCGGTAAATTTCCTCTGCCTTGAACAATGTAGGAGAATCCTGGTGGGCCGGAAAGGCAATCCAGATGCGAAAGATTCTGCTGCTGCTCTGTTTGTTGTCCATCCCCGCGCTGGCCCAGGATTGGGCCAAGGCTCGTCTGGAAAAGTCCCCTCGCCATCTGGAATGGGTCCATGTCAAAGCCGGGAAGCGCAACCTCGAGTGCTTTGTGGCTTATCCCGAGGTCCAGGGGAAGGCACCCTGCCTTGTCCTGATTCACGAGATCTTCGGTCTGACCGATTGGGTTCGAATGGTGGCCGACCAACTGGCCGAGGCCGGCTACGTGGTGATCGTGCCCGATCTGCTCTCGGAAATGGGCCCTCGTGGTGGAGGCACGGCTGAGTTCGGGGGCGACGACGCGGCTCGCAAGGCGGTTGGCCTTCTGTCTCCTGAACAAGTGACCTCTGATTTGACGGCGGCGGCGGCCTATGTCAGAAAACTGCCCGCGGCTTCCCAAGAAATGTCGGTGGCGGGCTTTTGTTGGGGGGGCGGGCAGAGCTTCCGCTTCGCCACCTCGGAGAAAGGCCTGAAACGGGCACTGGTGTTCTACGGTCCTCCGCCCGAGCATCCAGAGCAAGCTCTGTGTCCCGTCTACGGCTTCTATGCCGAGAACGATGCTCGCATCAACCAGACCATCGAGGCCACCGAGAAGGCTATGAAGGCCGCCGGCAAAGCTTACGAGCCCAAGATCTACGCCGGTGCCGGCCACGGTTTTATGCGCGCTGGCGCTGCTCCGGATGCCTCTGAAGCCAATGCTCAGGCAAGCAAAGATGGCTGGAAGCGCATGTTGGAACTGCTCAAAAGCAAATAGAACGCTTTCATTTCAGAAAACTTTACGGCAACTTTTCTAACCTGAGGCCATGAGAAACGTTTCGCCTTTGGCCCACACCAGCCCGTTCTGCGGACCCCAGCGTCCTCCGGGCAAAAATACCGATTGTGAGCAGCGGCGAGGCGCAAGTGCCAAGGGCTTGATCGGGGCGGCCGGAATGGCCGTGATCACGGGCGTCACCATGGCCCCCCAGGTGGCCCAGGCCGCCAATCTGGGCAAGGCGGTCGCTACCGCCAACCCCGGCCTGACCGACATGTTTACCAGTAGCACCACCCAGGTGGGAGACTACAGTCTGCATTTTCGACCGGCCGACCTGGACATCAGCCCTCGACTGCACGGCCTGAAGCCAGGACTCCGCGCCAAAGGTGAGTTCCTGGACGCCGAGCTCTCCAAGTCGGTCAAGCTGGACGAGGGCTGGACTCGGACCCAGGGCCTGCGCGGGCGGCTTCACGGAGATATCAATACTTTTGGCGAAGTCAATGGCAGTCTTAATATGGAGGCCTTCCGGCGTTGGGAAGGCAGCCTTAAGCCGGGCCTGCAAGCCAGGTTTGAAGTCAGCGGTGGCGCCTATCAGGACCTGGTCCACAGCAGCACCAATGTTGGATTTCAGGCTTATCAAGAACTCAAGGGCGGTGATTTCACCTGGCATAACCAGCCGCTCAGCTGGCATATGGAAGGTCGCCAATGGGTGGGCAAGCGGGTGGCCGGCGGCTCTGCCGATTCGCCCTCGAGGCAGTATTCTTATGAATTCCTGGTGGGCGTGCGCCGCGACTACCCGATGCAGGTCTTTGGACACAACGCCATCCTCAGCGCTGTGGTCGGACCGGATTTTCACGGCAACCAGGATAAGAGTTTCGGGGTTTCTCCCAAGCTTAAGGTCCGGCTGCAGATGAAATGATTCCCTCCAACCATCCGGACCGGCCGCATGCCAACTGCTACTGGGTGACTTCACAGTTGATGGCTGGAGAATACCCAATCGAGCGCGATTCGCGGGTCGCCCGACGAAAGCTCGACGGCATTCTTCAGGCGGGCATCAGCGAGTTTCTTGACCTGACCGACCCCGCCGACGGACTCAATCCCTATCAGCATTTGCCTGCCTGTCGGCCCTTTGGCTACCGTCAAATGACCATCCGGGACATGGACGTGCCCGCGCCCACCTGGATGCGCGAGATCTTGGACCATCTGCAATCCCGCCTGGACGCGGGCCAGAAGGTCTACGTGCACTGCTGGGGCGGAATCGGGCGCACCGGCACGGTGGTGGGCTGCCATCTGGTCGAGAACGGAATGACGCCTGAGCAGGCTTTGGAACACATCGCCGAGCGCTGGCAAACCATGGAGAAACTGGTGCGCTTTCCACGTTCGCCCCAGACCGATGCTCAGGTGGATTTCGTCAGGGCTTGGAAGCGTCGACCTTCGTAAACGTCTGTTTGAAATGAATGTCGCCGAATTCGCCTTCCAGAATCCAGCCTTTGTCAGCCGGGGAAAGCATGGCGTCGATGTTGTGAACTCCAAGTCGGCCCATCAAATGAAGGCTGTCACCCTCGGGAAACCAATCGGTTGACATTTTGGCACAGGCAAAGCTGCCCGAGCCCTCCATGACCGGGTCGCCCGTGCCTGGCTGAGCCACGGTCCAGAGCGATTGCTGCACGGGCATGTTGTTGGGGCCGGCAAATCCGCTCACTTCCGTCCCATCCTTGATCAGGTAGAGGTCGCCGTTGAAGTCGCCGGCTTCGCTGGTGGCCTTCAGCGAGCATTCACCGCCCGAGTCGCTGACGCCGCTGGCGATGTCGAACTCTTTTCCGTTGACATTGGCCTGAATGGTGGCCTTGGGGTCGGTGGTCACGGTGTAGTCGATAAACTGATTCTCAGCCTCGAAATGCACCTGCAGTGGCTGTTTGGCCTGCTGGGCCAGCAGGTGGGGGAGGCGGTCCATCTGGGGCATGAAATAGATCTCGCGCCCGTTATCGAAGGTCGATAGGTCAAAAAGCGGGTCGGATTTTTCGGCCTCCTGGATTTCGGCTCGCGAGGGCGGCGAGGGATATTTGGGCAGGCTGGACGGTAAAGAACGAATCATGACCTCAAACTACCCTAGCGGTCCGGTGGAATCGTGAAAGAATTGTTGCCAGGCGGGCGAACTTCACAAGTATGCGTCGCCTGATCATCGGATTGTTCCTGTCGGGATTGGGTCGCGCTCAGCCGGCTGATCTGGGCCGGGAGTATCAAGAACTTCGCAAGCAAACCGGCCACTTTAGCGGGGGCGGGGAGTGGAATGAAGCGGTGGATCAATGGAAGGGGCGAAAACACGAGGTTATGGCCCGGCTCGGAAAACTGCTTGAGAATGGAGAGCGCCAGAGCCTGCTGGCCACCATGGGAGAGCCGGATGCCCGCGAGGGAAACCTCTGGATCTACTACTGGCGAGGTCGTCATGACTATCTATACTTTGTGCTCCAGGGACCGCGTATTGTCCGCTCTGGCTGGTGGATGGCCGGAGAATAAAGATTTCATGCCGATCTTGACCTTTTCTTGACCTGCCAATGAAGCACCTTGACGAAACCTTGACTTGGCCACTGCTAGCCTCATTCGATGTCTGTTCCCGTTGATGCGCCTGAGGCGATGCCTCCCGGCGCTGAGTCCGCCTCCGCCCCTCTCCCCACTGCAGAAGCCGAGCCGGAGATCGATACCTCTCAAGAGGCGCCCCATCAGCACAGCAAAGCTCCGGTTGAGGGCGCCTATTTGCGCGCGCTAGCCCTGGGAGCCCTGGGCGTCGTCTACGGGGACATTGGTACGAGCCCGCTCTATTCCATCCGCGAAGCGCTGCATACCGGCGGCCTGAGCATTAATCCCGACAACATCCTGGGTGTCTTGTCGCTGATTTTCTGGTCACTGATTATCGTGGTGTGCCTGAAATACTTGCTGCTGGTCATGCGCGCCGAGCATCACGGGGAAGGCGGAATTCTGGCCCTGACCGCCCTGGTGTCTGAGAGTGCGTGCAGCAAGGCACGTCACTTTCCCTTGTTACTCTCTTTAGGTCTCTTCGGAACGGCCCTGCTCTACGGAGACGGAATCATTACGCCGGCCATTTCGGTGCTCTCGGCGGTGGAGGGTCTGGAGCTGATCACTCCGGCTTTTCAGCCCTATATCGTGCCTTTGACGCTGGTCATTCTGGTGGCCTTGTTCTGCGTTCAGTACAAAGGCACAGACTCGGTCGGCAAAATGTTCGGCCCGGTCATGCTGGTCTGGTTCGGCAGCCTGGCTCTACTGGGACTCTACCAGTTGGTGCAGGAGCCCAAGGTTCTGCAGGCCTTCAATCCGGCCCACTCCATCACGTTTTTTATGCGCAACGGTTGGACCGGGTTCCTGGTGCTGGGCTCGGTCTTCCTGGTTGTCACCGGCGGCGAGGCTTTATATGCCGATATGGGACACTTCGGACGCAAGCCCATCCAGCTGGCCTGGTTTTTTTTGGCCTTTCCGGCCTTACTCTTGAACTACCTGGGTCAGGGCGCGCT
>JAFEBA010000054.1:0-13247 GCA_018266105.1 bacterium
CGAGTGGCTGAAGGGCAAGACCGTCGACGAGGCGCTCCGCATCAAGAACACCGATATCGTCAACGAGCTCAGCCTGCCCCCGGTGAAGATCCACTGCTCCGTGCTCGCCGAAGACGCCATCAAGGCCGCCATTACCGACTACAAGACCAAGCAGGGTTCCAACGGGCACGCAACGCTGGTCGAAACCGCGGGGAAAGCGTAGGGTTCCATGGCTAGCTTGCCGGTTGTTAACGCCACCAAAGCCGAAATCAACGTCACCCCCAAAGCGATCGCGAAAATCAAAGCCGCATTCGCCAAAGAGGGAGTCAACGGGGGTCTTCGTCTCGGCGTGTTGGGTGGCGGATGCTCGGGCTTGAGTTACCAGTTCAAGTTCGACGCCAAGGCGCGCCCCAACGACCATGTCTTCGAATTCGACGGCGTGCGAATATTCGTCGACCCCAAAAGCATGGTCTTCCTCTCTGGCATGACCCTGGACTATAAGGAATCGCTGATGCAGTCCGGCTTCGCCTTCGACAATCCCCATGCGCAGAAGTCCTGCGGCTGCGGTACGTCGTTCAGCGCCTGAGGCTGGCTGCTGTGGAATATTACGAAATTTTCGAGGTCGAGCCTAAACTCTCCTTGGACGCCGCTGATCTTCAGCGGCGTTTTTATTCCCTCAGCCGGAAATATCACCCGGACCGCAACCCTCAAGGTCTCGACAAAAGCGCCCTGCTCAACGACGCCTTTCGTACCCTGCGCGACCCTGTCTCCCGCGCCGAATACGTCGTCGAAAAGCACGGCCTCGAACTCAACGCCAAAGACATCCCGCCCCAACTCCTCGAAGAAGTCTTCGAGTTCAACATGGCCCTCGAAGAGTCCGACCAGGAGCAGCTTTCCTCCTTCCGGACCCGCTTCCAGGCTATGCTGGGCGACATCGATTCTGAGATGACCCGCGAATTCGCCGCTTGGGACGCCAACCAGTCCCGCGATACGCTCCAGCGCATTCGCAGTCTCCTCAATCGCCGTAAATACATCTCCAATCTCGTCCGCACTATCGATCAATCTACGAATGGGCACCTTTCAAATTGACTTCGGCAACACGCCGCGCCACATTGTCGGTATCGACCTTGGCACCACGAACTCACTAGTCGCCTATCTCCACGCCGGCACCCCAACCGTAATCCCCGGTCCCGATGGCGACCCTCTCGTCCCCAGCGTCGTCTCCCTAACTCCCTCCGGCGAACTCATCGTCGGCAACGCCGCCCGCCGCGCTCTCATTACGGACCCGGACCGTACCATCTACTCCGTCAAACGCTTGATGGGCCGTGGCGTCGAAGACGTCGGCGACGAGATCAAGTTATTCCCTTTTCGCATTGCGTCGGAAGCCGGTGAGGTCATGCGCCTCCACCTGGGCGACAAGCTCTACACCCCGCCCGAAATCTCCGCCTTCATCCTCCGCCAGCTCAAACAAAACGCCGAAGCCGCTCTCGGTGAGGACGTAACGGAAGCCGTCATCACCGTTCCCGCCTACTTCAACGATGCCCAGCGCCAGGCCACCAAAGACGCCGGCGCGATCGCCGGTCTGGAAGTTGTCCGAATCATCAACGAACCGACCGCCAGTTGTCTGGCCTACGGTCTGGACAAGACCGAAAAGCAGGAAACCGTGCTGGTCTGGGACCTCGGCGGCGGCACCTTCGATGTCAGCGTGCTCGACCTGGGCGGCGGTGTGTTCCAGGTCAAAGCCACTGCGGGCAACAACCGTTTGGGCGGCGACGACTGGGACCAGCGCATCATGGACTGGCTGGTTGAGGAATTCAAGAAGCAGTTCCAAATCGACCTGCGCACGGACCGTGTGGCCATGCAGCGCCTCAAGGAAGCATCCGAGCAGGCCAAGATCCGGCTCTCACAGGAGACCAGCACCCACATCAAGCTCCCGTTTATCGCGGCCGACGCCTCCGGCCCCAAACATCTGGACGTAGAACTCTCCCGCTCCAAGTTCCAGGAGCTGACTCACGACCTGGTGGAAAAAACCGTCGAACCGGCTCTGACGGCTCTGGAAGACGCCGGCATGTCCAAGTCTGAAATTGACAAGGTGCTGTTGGTGGGCGGCTCAACCCGTATGCCGGCCATCCAAGACAAAGTGCGCAGCCTGTTCGGCATCGAGCCCTCCAAGGAAATCGACCCTGATAAAGTGGTTGCGCTGGGCGCGGCCGTTCAAGGAGCGGTGCTCTCGGGCGAAGTCAAAGACATGGTTCTGTTGGACGTCACCTCGCTGTCTCTAGGCATCGAGACGGTGGGCGGTGTTTTCACCAAGCTGATCGAACGCAACACCCAGATTCCCGTGGCCAAGACCCGTGTCTTCACGACCGCTGCCGACGGCCAGACGGTGGTCGAAGTTCACGTTCTGCAAGGCGAACGCGAACTGGCGGCCCACAACAAGTCGCTGGGCCGCTTCGAATTGCGCAACATTCCGCCCGCTCCGCGTGGCGTGCCGCAAATCGAGGTAACCTTCGACATCGACGTAAACGGCATCGTTAACGTCTCGGCCAAGGACCTGGCAACCAACAACAAGCAAAAGATCGTGATCCAGTCGCCGACCAACCTCACTCAAGAGGAAATTAACGCGATGGTTAAGGACGCGGCCATCTACGCCGAAGAAGACGCCAAGCGACGCCAGGAATCGCAAGCTCGCAATAAAGCCAATATCGAGTTGGATACGGCCGAACGGCAGCTGCGCGAACTGGGCGAGCAGATGAGCTTTGACCAGCAGAAACGCCTGCGCGACTCGATTGAGCGCCTGCGTGGTTCGCTGCAAACCTACGATACTGAAAAAATCAAGGAAGACACCAAGGTCCTTCAGGACGCAATGTATGCCGTTTCGACCGAAGCCTACATGTCTGTGGGTGGCGAAAAGGCTCGCGAAGCGGCCGAGAAGTCGGGCTATGCTCCGACCCGAGGAGCAGCCGGCGCGACCGGTGGCGGCGAAGGCGAAGCTGCCGCCGAGGAGCCCAGCGACCAGGATCTGTTCGGGTGGTTCCAGCAATAGGAGCTTTGCAGTAATCCCCAGTCAAGGTCTCTAAGAGACAAGGAGCAAAAGGGGGTTTCCGTCAAATTTCCAGGCGGCCGGAGGGCCCGATGAGTCAAAAAGATTATTACCAAATCCTTGGCGTTGCTCGAGACGCCGACAAAAGCGAAATTAAGCGCGCTTTCAAGCGCCTGGCCCGCGAGAATCATCCCGACGTAGCCGAAGACAAGGCTGCCGCCGAGGTGAAATTCGGGGAGATCAATGAGGCCTACTCGGTCCTGAGTGACGATGAGAAAAAGGCCTACTATGATCGGTATGGCCACGCCCCCGGCGCCAACCAGGCTGATCCCGGCGGTGGCTTCGGCGGCGGCGGGTTCGGCGGCGGCTTTGGTGGATTCGGCGACCTGTTCGAATCGCTCTTCGACCTGGGTGGTGGCGGTCGGCGCCAGCAACAGTCACGCCCCTCGCGGGGGGCGGACTACCGCATGGGCATGCGGCTGACCCTGGAAGAAGCTTTCCAGGGTGTCACCAAAGAAGTTGAACTTACCTCAGACGTGACCTGTCCGAAATGTGAGGGCCGTCAGACCCTGGAAGCGGACGGGTTCTCAAACTGCGGCACCTGCCATGGCACCGGTCAACTCCATCAACAAGTACGCACCCCATTTGGCCAACTGACCCAGGTGGTCCCGTGTGGCGCCTGCCAGGGCCGCGGACGAACCCTGAAAAAACCATGTCCGGAATGCTCAGGCCGCGGCAGCGTCGAGAAGAAGCGTTCACTGCAGGTCAAGGTACCGGCTGGCATCGATACGGGCAAGCTGATTCGCATGCCTGGCGAAGGCGCGCCTGGCAATCTGGGCGGTCCATCGGGCGACCTCTACCTGGCCATCGAAGTCGAGGCCCACAAGACGGTGGAGCGCCGGGGCAACGACCTTTTCACAAAGAAATCGATCTACTTCACCGATGCTGCCCTGGGCGGCGAAGTGACGGTGGAAGTGTTACTTGACCAGAAGGAAACCCTGAAGATTCCGGCAGGAACTCAGAACGGCACGGTCTTCCGCTTCAAGGGCAAAGGCATGCCCAAGCTGGACCGCAGCAGTCGGGGCGACCTGAATGTGATGGTGGAGGTCATCGTCCCCACCAAGCTCAATGCCAAACAGAAGAAGCTGCTCAAAGAATTTGCCGAGGCCGGCTCCCAGGAAGCTGAACCGGCCAGTCTCTTTGATAAGATCAAAGACGCTCTCTGGGGGAACCATTGACCTCGGTCGACTGGCTTGAGGTGCGCCTGAGCGGCCCCGCCGAGCTGGCCGCCCGAGCAGAACTGGTGCTGCACTCGCACAGCTTTCCTGGCTGGGTGGACGAAGAGCCTCCCACGGGCTTTGGCTTCTTGCTTTACTTGCCTCAGGAGCCGGGTTGGCAGGAGCGCTTGAGCTATCTTCGCCAGGCTTTGCCGGAAGCCCGAATAGACACCGGCAATCAGGTGCGCGACGAAGACTGGGCGGAGAACTGGAAGCAGTTCTATCACCCTCTGGAAGTCGGCCGCAACCTGGTCATTTGCCCGTCGTGGGAAAAGTTCAGCCCCCGACCCGAGCAAAAAGTGGTGATCCTGGACCCGGGCAGCGCGTTCGGAACGGGTTATCACTGGAGCACACGACTGTGCCTGGAATTTCTTGAAGAAGTAGCGCCCCGTCAGCCGATGCTGGATTTGGGGACCGGTTCGGGCATCCTGGCCATCGCGGCCGCCAAACTGGGCGTAAGCGATATTCTGGCAGTGGACAACGACCCGGTGGCCGTCAAAGTCGCTCGCGAAAACGTAGATATCAATGGCTGCCAGATGCGCGTGGAGCTCGCGGAAGGGGCCGAGCCGGCAGGCTACGCCCTGGTGACGGCCAACCTGATTGCGGCCCTGCTTGTGGAAAAAGCAGCCGAACTGCAGCAGTGCCTGGCCCCAGGCGGACAGCTCATCTGTGGCGGAATTATTCGAGAACGCAAGCAGGAAGTGGTGGACGCCCTGAGCGCCACCGGACTGGTCCTGGAGGGAGCCAAAGAGCGCGAAGAATGGGTCAGCCTGCTCTGGAGAAGGGCTCAGTGAACAGCCCTCGGGTCTATGTCGACCCGCCTCTGCAGGAGGGCCAAAAACTACCCCTGGACCCATCCACCTCCCATCATCTAATGCGTGTGTTACGCCTCAATGTGGGCCAGATCATCACCGTTTGCGACGGTCAGGGCAATGATTACCGGGCCACCCTGCTTCCTCCTCGGGGAAATGGCCGCCAGCAGCAGGTTTGGGTCGAATTGGGCTCCTGCCAACCCAACAAGGCCGAGCACCCCGTGAGTCTGCATGTAGGCGTGGCTCCCATCAGCGGTGAGCGCTTCGAGCGAATGCTGGAGCAACTGGCCGAATTGGGAGCGGTCTCGGTCACACCGCTGCTGACCGAACGGACCAATGTGCGCCAGATCAGTGAACCCAAACTGCAGCGCTGGCGCCGAGTGGCCACCGAAGCCTCCCAACTGGCCGGGCGAGGCAGCCCGTTGCGCATCGGCGCTCCCATGCGGCTGGTCCAGTTCTTGCAGTCCCACGACGAAGGCTGCCTGCTCCATCAGCTTTCTCCCCCCGCCCCCTCAACTTTTGAATACAGCCATCTGGCCATCGGGCCCGAAGGCGGCTTCACCAATGCCGAAGTGGCCCTGGCCGGCGGACGAGGCTGGCATAGCTGGTCCCTGGGCCCCCGCAACTTGCGCGTGGAGACGGCTGCGCTGGTCGGGGCCGTAAAGGCCCTGCACTAAGACTTCCAAGGAATTCCTGGACTCGGAGGGTTTCTGACCGCCAGATCCTAAGGAAGGGACATGACCCTTTGCTTGGACGATTATCTGGCGGCGGCTGCCGCCCAGCCGGTGGTTCCATGCTGGTGCGAAATGCCGGCAGATCTGGAAACCCCCCTCTCCGTATTCCTGAAACTACGTCAACCCGGGCCCGCCTACTTGCTGGAGAGCGTGGAGCGTGGCGAAGTGGTGGGGCGCTACTCCATCCTGGGCACCTCCCCCACCCCCCTGCTGCGCTGTTTTGCAGACCAGGTGGAAACGCCACAGGGGGTTCAGCCCCGGGGAGACCGGGATGCCTTGGAGTGGCTGCGCCAACTCATGGCCCCTCTGCATCAGGTGAAGGCCCAGGGACTGCCCAGTTTTTGGGGCGGAGCGGTGGGCTTTTTAAGCTATGACGCGATTCGTCAGTGGCAGCCGATGGGGGCCGGCCCCCAGGATGACCTGGGCCTGCCGGAAGCCCACTTCCTGCTCTCACGCGAGGGCGTCGTTTTCGACCACGCCCGTCAACGTATGTTTTTGTATGTGGCCACCTACCCCGAGCGAGGAGCGGAACAGGAGTATCAGGCGGCCCAACAGCGCTTAAAAGAAATGCGCCAGCGACTGTCTCAACCTCTGCAACCGCCTCAAGCTCCGGCGAAGAGCGCCGGCCAGGAAGAATTCAATCGCACCCGCGAGGATTACGAGGCGGCCGTCGTGAGAGCTCAGGAAGCCATCGCTCAGGGCGAGGTTTTCCAAATTGTGCTCTCGCAGCGACTGCACCGCACCACCAGTTGCGACGCGGTCTCTCTCTATCGGGCCCTGCGCCTGTGCAATCCCAGCCCTTACATGATGTTCCTGGATTTTGGCGACTACCAGCTGATCGGCGCTTCGCCGGAAATGCTGGTTCGACTCGAAGGCGAACGCTGCACGACCCGTCCCATCGCGGGCACGCGTCCGCGCGGATCCGATGAAAAGGCCGACGAGGCCCTGGAAACCGAATTACTGGACGACCCGAAAGAGCGGGCCGAGCACGTGATGCTGGTAGACCTGGGCCGCAACGACCTGGGCCGGGTAAGTCGCTACGGCAGCGTGGAAGTGCCTCAATTTATGCAGGTCGAGCGCTTCTCTCATGTGATGCACATCGTCTCGCGAGTGGAGAGCCAGCTGGCTGAAGGCAGGGACGGCTATGACCTGATCCGTTCGGCCTTCCCCGCCGGAACGGTGAGCGGTGCCCCCAAGCTGCGAGCCATGCAATTGTTGGACGAAATGGAGCCCACGCGTCGAGGAATCTACGCGGGCGCAGTGGGAATGTTCAGCTTCTCGGGCGACGTCAACACCTGCATCACCATTCGCACCATGCTCAAGCGGGGCGAGGATCTCTATCTGCAGGCGGGGGCCGGCATCGTAGCCGACTCCGAGCCAGCCAAAGAATACGAAGAAACCCTGGCCAAGCTGGCAGGGTTGCGCAGCGCCGTGGAGATGGCCGAAGGCGGCTGGCTGCACGGAGGTGAGTCTTGATTCTGGTTCTGGACAACTACGATTCCTTTACCTACAACCTGGTGCAACTGCTGGGCCAGTTAGAAGCCGGCGAAATTCGTGTGGTGCGCAATGACGAATTTACTCTGGACGGCATCCGCCAGCTGGGAGCCGAGCGGATTGTGGTCTCGCCAGGGCCGGGTCGCCCGGAAGGAGCCGGACTTTCCATGAAGATGTTCGGAGGGCTGGAGGCGAGAGTGCCGGTGCTGGGCGTATGCCTGGGTCATCAGGCCCTGGGTGCGGCCTGCGGCGGCGAGGTGGTTCAGGCCGAGCGACGGCTGCATGGCAAAGTCAGCAAGGTCTACCACGACCAGTCTCAGCTCTTTCAGGGGCTCTCCAATCCGTTCCAGGCAACCCGTTATCACTCCCTCATAGTGCGCGAAGACACGTTACCCAAGGATCTTGTGGTCACAGCCTGGACCTCAGATGGCGAGATCATGGGCCTGCAACATCGCAGTCTGCCGCACTTTGGAGTTCAGTTTCATCCCGAGTCGATCCTGACTCCAGAAGGCAGCCGTCTGCTGCGTAATTTTCTCGACGTCAACCCTTGACTTGAGGCGCTCTGGCTGCTACCCTGCAACTTCACGCGGGGGCGTGGCCTAGAGGCTTAAGGCGCCGGCCTGTCACGCCGGAGATCGCGGGTTCGAATCCCGTCGCTCCCGCCAGCGAGACCCTGATTCTCAGGGTCTCGTTTTTTGTTTATGCTCTGCTTATGAGATTGCTCTTTTTCTGCCTCTTGCTCGGCTCCGCCTGGGCTCAGCCCAAACTGCGAATCAACGGAGAAGGGGTTGAAATCGAATGCCCTGGCGGCTGCCAGGTCTGGCGTTCCACCTCGCTTCAAGGCGGCCCAACCAGTCAATGGACGGTCAAAGGAAATCGTTATCAAGACAACCAGCTGGCTCACGGCCTGGATTACTATTACTGGCTGAGTTCAGGCGGACGCCAGTGGAAGGCCGGTCCCCTGCGCCTGGACTGGCGGCCCCTGCCGGTCTCCCGGCATCCCTGGCTGCGCATCGACAAGTCTCGCTATCTGCTTAGCGTGCTGGAGGGCGAGAAGGTCTTAAAAAACTACGCGCTGGCCCTGGGTCGTCGCCCACTGAGACGCAAGCTAGAATTTGACCAGGCCTCCACTCCAGAGGGGCGCTACCGCATCATCGGGCTGCAGCCCGAGGCAACTTACTACAAGGCCCTGGATATCGACTATCCCAACGAGACGGACCAGGCTCGCCACACCTTGTTGGCGCCCCACAGCGAGATCGGGGGCGAGATCCAGATCCATGGCATGGGCATCACCAGCAACTGGACCTGGGGTTGCATGGCCATGCGCGACCAGGACATCGATGAAATCTTCCGCCACTCCGAAATCGGGGTGGGCACCCGGGTCTGGATTTACGGAGGCGAGGTCTCTCTGGCAGAACTGCAGGCGGACGAGCGGGCCGGCGAGGTCGACCGCCTGGCTCTGGGCCGGCGCCAGAAGCGGGCCGGTCAACCCGTCACCTGTCTCAGCCGTTAACCTTTTGCCACTCGGGCTTGTGCTTATAAACACAGCGAAAGTAGTCAGCCAGCTGGAGAAAGGCTGCCGCCGCTTCGTCCACCACCACCGTGCAACTGCGATGCTGCTGCAACATTGAAGCCGGACACATGGCCGTGATCGGGCCTTCCACCATGGCCTGGATGGCGGGAGCCTTCTTAGCACCGTGGGCCAGCAGCAGGCAACGTCGAGCGGCCATGATATTGCCGACCCCCAGAGTGAGGACATGCATCGGCATGGACTCTCCGGGCGGAAAATCGCGCTGATTGGTGCGCCGGGTCATGGGGGTCAGAGTTTTGATTCGCATGCCAGAGGACAGCGACGAAGAAGGCTCATTGAAGCCGATATGGCCATCCTCACCCAGGCCTAAGAGCTGCAGGTCGATACCTCCAGCCGCCTCGATGGCGGCTTCATATTCCCGACAGTGAGCTTCCACGTCCTGGGCCAGACCGTCCGGAACCCTGGTGTTCTCGGGCTGAATATTCACGCGCTCAAAGAGATGCTGGCACATGTAGGTGTGATAGCTGCACGGATGATGCGGCCCAAGTCCGTAGTATTCATCCAGGTTGAAGCTGCGCACCTTGGAAAAATCCAGCCCGTGCTTCTCGTGTCGCAGGCTCAGGTAGTGATACACCCCGTGCATGGTGGCTCCGGTGGCCAGTCCCAGCACCGAATCGGCTTTGCGCGCGATCTGGTCGGCCAGGATGCGCCCCCCCATCTCCTCCACCTCTTTGGGGCTGCTTAAGATGATCACTTCCATCAGGCTTTGCCTCCCGAAGTCAGTCGCGTGCGCACATCTTGCAGAAAATTCTGAATGAAACCGGCGGCGTAGTCCTCTGGCTTCAAGGCCGGGTCCTTTAACAGGGGCAGCAAATCCATGGCATATTCCAGCGCACTCGAGTCGTCCGCATGAAATGGATCGGCGTAAGTTGCATTGGCTCGCTTGCGCCCGGCCGTCGCCTGGTCATAACGTTTGCCGCCGGTAATTTGAGAATCATAGACGCCCATCAAAGCCGAAGTCAGGTTCTGATGTTCGCTCACGTCAAACTGCAGCCGGTCAGAAGGATTCATCCAATCCAATCCGCGCCAGGCTTCACCGCCATAGAACTGCTCAGGCATGTAGTTCAACCTCCGCAGAGCTTCCACCACGGCCAGCACCACCACCACGTGATGGGGATGACGATCGCACAGGTTGTGAGTGAAGACCACCTTGGGCCGAGTGCGCCGCACCACTTCCATTAAATCTGCGATCAGCGGCTCGCAGTCCTGGCCCCCCATGACGGGACCGGTCTCCTCGTACATCAGGGACAGGGTGGCCGCATACTCGCCGCTGACGGCCGCGTGCTGTTGCTCGCGCAGCCTCACCTGCACCATCTGGTCATCACTGTAGCGTGCATACATTCCGGTGCGCGAACTCGATCTTCCATCACTGGTGATCACGCCCGTCAGATGGTTGTGCTCTTGATGCAGACACTCCAGGATTGGATGCCAACCCATAAATTCGAGATCGTCAGGATGGGCGCCAATGCCCAGATGGGTGGTGCGTGCAAGCGCTTGTTCAGCATCAATTCCGTCCGGAACAAACATGCAGCCCTTGGAGTGCTGAAATGGAAAGCTCATGCTCGCACCTTCCCTCCTGGCCCGCTCATTCCTCGAACAGGAAGCAAACACCAGGCGCCCGAACCAAAGGCCCCATGCGTAACTGGATCTTAGCTTTCTCGCTTTTCAGCGCCTGCCTGCCGGCGGGCGCACGCCCTCATTTGAAAGATCGAAGCGGCAGCGTGCAGCTCACGATCAGCTCACAAAATGCCGCCAACACGGCCGACCCCAACAATCAACTCTATGAATACGCGGTTCAGGTGAAGAATGTCGGCCAGAGCAGCCTGGATATCAGCAACAACGAGTTCTACGTGACCGACTCGGCGGGTGCCAATCATTACGTAGAGCGGACGCGTCGGGCTGAATTGGCCACCGTGCAACCAGGCCAGTCTTTTAACTTTGAACGAATTTTTATCTCGATTCCGCGCAACCTTAAACCAGTGGAGATGCATCTGGCTCGGATCGGTTCATGCCCGATCCGGTGACGCGCACGGCCAGCTGCTGCTGTGGCAACCTGAAGGCCCATTGCCAGGGTCAGCCCGTGCGTTCATCGATCTGTCATTGCTTCGAATGCCAGAAACGAACCGGCAGTGCCTTCGGCTATCAATCTCGTTGGCCTCGCGAGCAAGTTCGGCTGGAGGGCCAGGCCAAGGTCTTCCGACGCAAAGGTGACACGGGCAAAGTGGTGACCTTCTACTTTTGCCCTGAGTGCGGATCCACCGTATACTGGGAAATTCCCGGCATGGAGGGCTTTTGGGCGGTGGCCGTGGGAAGTTTTGCCGACCCGGATTTTGTGCCTCCCACCTTCTCGGTTTACGAGGACCGGCGCCACCCGTGGACCCAGGATCCCAATTCGGTCATTCAAGATCACTGGAACTGACGAAACCGATCATATCTCGGTCACATTTTGGATCCCCGCGGGAGTACTCTGGTAGTACTTTCCAGCCTATGCTGAGCCCAGCTCCTAAGGAAAGTGGATCTCTCAAGTAGCCCCCAGCAATGGGGGCATTTTTTTTATTGGCGGGGCCTGAAATCCGCCAGCTGGAAGTCAAGCAAGGTGCCCTGCTGCTGCTCCTGAGCCAGGAAGCCTCCGCCCAGGAACATGGCGGTACCCATGTCGTTGCCCGACACATTCCCGATTTGGGACTGCAGCACCCGATTGGAAAGACTGGAGAAGACGGCTCCGCCCTCCTTTTGTTGGGGAAGTTCGGCAACCTCGGCCGCGAATTGTTTCAACTGTTCCGGATTTCTGACGGCCTGGTGAAGTTTCCCGGCCATCTGTTGAACGACCAGTCCACTCACGCCCAGTAGGGAACCGGCCGCCATAGCAGCTGTATGCAGCGCCATGTCCTCGCAGCCTCGGGTGCCTTGCACCGCCTGGTGAAGCTTTTTCAGGTCCTGAGAAAGCTGGGTCTTGAGGCCGGGCCCGAGTACGTCGACGACCTCCGCGCTCTCGTCGGCCAGATGCTTGCTGACGGGAAGAATGTTTTTGCCCTGAATTCCTCGAGTCAGCCCAACGGTACTCACGCCATGAATGTTCATACTGATCAGATTCGACGCTGAGGTTCGACCACCCTGGGTAAGTTTTGCACCGTCCCCGAACGGGAAGGCTCTAGCCTGGCGCACTACTTCAAAGATTGACAGGAGAGACTCCGTGAGCAGCAGCACCCTACCCAGCATGGAAGACAAACTGGCCCAAATGCACGAGCATCGTGACGAAGCAATGCTTGGGGGCGGCCAGAAGCGCATCGAGCAACAGCACAAAAAAGGCAAGCTCACGGCCCGCGAACGCATCGAGCGCCTGCTCGACCCAGGGAGCTTTCGCGAACTGGATCGCTATGTCACTCACAATTGCCACGACTTTGGGATGGACGACAAGAAATTCTTGGGCGATGGCGTGGTCACCGGCTATGGAAAAATCGGTGGCCGCCTGGTCTACCTGTTTGCTCAGGACTTCACCGTCTTCGGCGGCTCGCTGGGTGAGATGCACGCCAACAAAATCTGCAAAGTCATGGACCTGGCCGTACAAAACGGCGCGCCCGTGCTGGGATTGAACGACTCGGGCGGAGCCCGCATCCAGGAAGGCGTGGTCTCGCTGGGTGGTTATGCTGAGATTTTCTATCGCAATACTCAAGCCTCGGGGGTGGTGCCCCAGATCTCCCTGATTCTCGGTCCCTGCGCCGGGGGAGCTGTCTACAGCCCGGCCATTACCGACTTCATCGTGATGGTGGAAAAAACCTCACATATGTTCATTACCGGACCAGACGTGATCAAGACCGTCACCAACGAAGAAGTGACCTTTGAGGAACTGGGCGGAGCCCATACCCACGCCGCCACCAGCGGGGTGGCTCACCTGACCGCGCCCGACGAGGCCGCGGCCCTGCAGTTGCTCAGAGACCTGATGAGCTACCTGCCCAGCCACAATCTGGCCGACCCGCCCCGGCGTCAAAGTGACGACGACCGCCACCGCCAGTCCCCCGAGCTGGAAAAAATTCTGCCCGCCAATCCCAACAAGCCCTATGATGTCCGGGATATCATCCGGCCCATCGTGGACAACGGCGAATTTCTGGAGATCCACGAAGCCTGGGCCACCAACATCGTCATCGGCTTCGCCCGTCTGGATGGCCGCAGCGTGGGCATCGTCGCCAACAACCCCTGCTCGCTGGCGGGAGTGCTGGACATTGACGCCTCTCTCAAAGCAGCGCGCTTCGTGCGCTTCTGCGACGCCTTCAACATCCCGGTGGTGACCTTCGTCGACGTGCCCGGCTTCATGCCCGG
>JAFEBA010000054.1:13255-86416 GCA_018266105.1 bacterium
CATCAAGCACGGCGCCAAACTGCTCTATGCTTACTGCGAAGCGACTGTGCCCAAGCTTACCGTGATCCTGCGCAAGGCCTATGGCGGGGCTTACGACGTGATGTGCTCCAGCCACATCCGGGCCGACTACAACTTTGCCTGGCCCACGGCTGAAGTGGCCGTCATGGGGCCGCAGGGGGCCATCAACATTATCTTCCGCGAAGAACTGGCCAAAGCCGACAATCCCGAAGCCAAACGCGCCGAACTGGTGCAGCACTACACAGAGCACTTTGCCTCGCCCTACGTTGCCGCTTCGCGTGGTTACGTGCAGGACATCATCGAGCCGAAGAGCACCCGCTCCACCCTGATTGACGCTCTGGAAACGCTGGACGGAAAGCGAGTGCAGCGGCCGAATCGCAAGCACGGCAATATTCCGCTATGAAACTGTTGCTGCAGCGCACGCTCAGCGACCGTCTGCTCGGGCCTTTCTGGATCGAGTCAGCCCATCTGGACGAGCTCAGGCTGCACGCCTTCCTGACCCTGATGCGGGACCGGGAGAGCTATTTTGAGCCGCGCTTTGCGCCCTCGGGCGAAGTCTACTGGATCTCCGACCGGGACGGCCTGCCCAAAGTCTTCCGCCAGAACTCGCCCGAGCCACTGACTCAGCGTTCCACCTTCAAATTTGCATTCCAACCGGACCGACTGGTGACACTCGAATGTGAGGCAGAAGATCGCCCCTATCTGCTGGACGGGAATCTGGCCCTGGACAGTTCCATCACCCACCTGGATCGAATACCGGGCACCCGGGACTGGCTGGTATCCAGCCTGGACAGCTTTTACCGCGGCCCCCTGGAGCAACTCCAAAGCCTGGGTCCGACCCCAGCCCGACGGTTTTCGGCCGGGCCGCAACACTTCTATTACACCCACCGCCACGAACTGATTCAGCAGTCTTATGACGGTCAGGCCGAATCCATCTTTGCCTGCCAGGAGGGCTCGTTGGTCTACCCCCTCTATACCCCCGCGGGCCTGCTGGTCACTCAGGAGGATTGCCCGTGCCACCACCTCTGGCTGGTGGACCCCGAGGCCAGGACTGCTGTCTCGCTCTGGAGCGGAAGCGACGAATGGATCTACGCTTGCGATTTTTTGAAAGCGAAGGAAAACCAGGCTCCCCTCCAAAGTTCAGGCGATGGTTAAGTCTTGTCTAGGCATTTCCCTGAACCTCGAGAAATCGTTGCTACGGGCCCTATTGGTCGATCCGAACGGAAACCATGTCCAAGCCGAACGAAGCCTGACTTCAGGCACGGCCGACCTGAAACTCCCGGACACCGGTAAGGCCGAAGTCGTGCTGGGCCTTCCCAACAAGGCGGTGCACAGCCGCTACCTGGAATTTCCCCCGCTGCGAGCGGACGCTCTGGAAACCGCCGTGCGCTCCGCCGTGATGCGCTACTTCCCCTTTCAGGCCAGCCGCCAGCAACTGGTACATGCCGCCTGCCCCACCTTATCTGGAGATCGCAAGCGCAAGGGAGTGGTGGCCTACCTGATCGACCTGGACATCCTGCGCAGCCACACCGAGTTTCTAAAGAACGCCAACGTCAAAGTCGACCACGTGGAATTTTCCTCGCTGGCCTGGTCGCGCTGGCTTTGTTGGGAGCGCCAGGACCTGCGGAAAGGAGCCTATGTCTGGATGCACCTGGAAGCAGACAGTCTGCATCTGGGTCTGATCTACAACCGTCTCTACTATGGCTGCGTCAGCATCGACGCTCCGCTGCTGCGCCTGGCCGAGTGGCAAAACCCCCAGGCCGAACTCAGTGGACTGGGACCTTATCTGGACTTCTTCGCGACCCAGGTGGCCGGAGCCGTGACCCACTTTGGCTTTCGCCTGAGCCCCAATCCTTTAGAGATTAAAGGCCTGGTGTTGCAGGGCATCCACCAGGAGGATGAGGCATTGCAACGAGCCTTGGCGGCCCGCCTGTCCTGCCCACTCATCTCACTTAAGCCTGAGCGGTTAGGTCTGGACCCGCGGCTGGCGGTGGCGGCCGGACTTTCGCTGCGGAACCTGGGAGGCGCCTGATGACTCATCCTTTATTGCAACGACTGGCTGAACATTTCCCGTCAGCCCAAATACCCAGCGGAATTCCACTCAGCGAACTGCCCGATCGACTGGTGCAGGAAGAACAGGTGCCGGCCGAAGAGATGCTGGCCCTGCTGCGCAACACCTACGGTTCACCCTGGGTCAAGATTAGCGCGGTCAACCCCGAGCCGACCGCCCTGGGCGTGCTCAACCTGGAGCTCTGCAAATTCTGGCGTTGCCTTCCCATCGCTCTGACGGCCGACAGTCTGGTGCTGGCCATGGCGGACCCCTGGGACTACGATGCTTTGCAGTTTGTGCGCATGCGCTGCGGCAAGCGGGTGGAAACCGTGCTGTGCCTGCACACCCCCCTGCAAGAAGCCATCGTGCGCGCCTACAGTTCGGCGGCCGCCCTCGGGCTGACCATCTCCGACCTGGTGGGCGAGGCTGACCAGGACACCACCCAAATCCAGAAGACGGCGGTAGAAGAGAAAGACGCACCCATCATCAAACTGGTGCAGGCCATTCTGGAACAGGGCCTGGCGTCACGGGCCAGCGACATCCACCTGGAGCCCACCCCTAACGGCGGGCGGGTGCGCTACCGCATCGACGGCAAGCTGCACGAAATGATCGAGCCCCCCGGCAACCTGTTCGCGCCCGTGGTCAGCCGCATCAAGGTCTTGTCCAACCTGGACGTTTCCGAGACGCGCTTTCCTCAAGACGGTCGCATCACGCTCTCGGTGGGACGCCGCAAAATTGATTTCCGAGTCTCCACCATCCCTTTCGCCGACGGCGAGGGCGTGGTTCTGCGAATCCTGGACAAGGGAAATCTAACCTTGGAGCTCGGGGCACTGGGTTTCCCGGAGCATTTACTGCCCACCTACGAAAAGGCCATTCGCAGCCCCCACGGATTGGTGCTGGTGGCCGGTCCCACTGGTTCAGGCAAGAGCACCACCCTCTACGCCACCATCAAAGAAGTGCTCACCCCGGACGTCAAGGTGATCTCGGTGGAGGACCCCGTCGAGTATCGACTGGCCGGGATGGAGCAAAGCCCCATCCGCGAGGACATCGGCTACACCTTCGACATGGGTCTACGCGCCATTTTGCGCCATGACCCGGACATCGTGATGATCGGCGAAATGCGTGACAAGAATTCGGCCGAAATCGCGGTGCGAACGGCGCTGACCGGACACCTGGTGTTCTCCACCGTGCACACCAACGACTCGCTTCAGGCGGTCACTCGCCTGGTGGATATGGGAGTGCCGGATTACCTGGTGCGGGCCACGCTGCGCACAGTGCTCTCCCAACGTCTGGTGAGATTGCTGTGCAGACAATGCCGTCAGCCCCAACAAATCGAGACGGCCCGACTGCTTGAATACGGACTGGACGCCGAGGCTGCTTCCCATTTAAAGCAGGAAGTCACCGTCTACGGTCCGGGAGGCTGCGACAACTGCAAGGGCCTGGGTTATCTGGGCCGCCAGGGTATCTATGAACTCCTGGATGCGGGCCTGCTCTTCAGCCATCTGTCTGTGGGTGAAACCACTCTGGAGAGCCTCAAAGCCAAAGCCGCTGGACTGGGCCTGCTCAATCTTCGCCAAAACGGGTTGCGTCGCGCCCTGGACGGATTCACCTCGGTGGATGAAGTGGTGAAAGTGACGGCTGACTTCTAATGGCCGACCACACCTATCGCTATCAGGCGTTCAACAACGAGGGCGGCAAAGAAGGCGGCACCATCCAGGCCGGTTCCCAAGATCAGGCCCTGGAGCAACTGGCCCGTCGCGGCCTGACGGTGGACACCATCAAAGAAGTTGGACCGGCCGGAACCGCCGCCGCCAGCGGCTCGCTGGGTGGCGCCGGCGTGAGCAGCGATGAACTCTCGGCCTTCGCCTACGAACTGGCCACCCTGTTGCAGGCCGGCATGAGCTTGGCCCCGGCTTTGGAATTGCTGGTCAATGATGATGCCAAGAGCACCATGTCTCAGGTCACCCTGGGAGTGCTCAAAGACGTGCGGGCCGGCATGAGCTTCTCCAACGCCCTGGAGCGATATCCTGGCGCATTTCCGCCGATGATGTCCTCGCTGGTGAAAGCAGGCGAGGGCCTGGGCGGCCTGGACAAGGCCATGGCCCAGATTGCCGACTTTCTGGAGAACGCCGATAAAGTGCGCAATCGCATCGTCTCGGCCCTGGCCTACCCACTCACGGTCAGCGGAATGGCCTTCGCCATCATCACCGCTCTATTTCTCTTCATGGTGCCTCGTCTGAAAGACATTTACTCGCAAATCGGGGTGCCCATCCCTCCCGTCACCTCGATGCTCCTCGATCTGGGTCAGGCCGCCGACACCGGAGCCATGATCTTGTTGGCCGTGGCCTTCCTGGGTACGCCCGCCATGCGGGCCTATCTGCGCTCGCCGGGCGGCCGCCTGATGGCCGACCGGCTGCGCTTGAAGCTGCCCGTACTGGGGCCCATTTTTTCAGAGCTAGCCCTGGCCAGTTTTCATAAGACCCTGGCCGTGCTTCATCGCAGCGGCGTTCCGTTGCATCGAGCCGTGGAGCTGGCCGCAGGAGCTTCCGGTAACGGCGAGGTGCAGGCCCGCTTGTTGAAGGCCGTTCCCTTGCTGCAGCAGGGCAAAACCCTGGGACAGGCTATGGCGACACTGGGCTTGTATCAGGCCAAACTGCTGGGAATGCTGGAAGCCGGTGAAAAGGGGGGCAACCTGGCGGACATGCTGGCCAAGATGGCGGATTTCACCGAAAACCGTTGTCAGCACAAGGTCGAACGCTTAATGGCCCTGATTGAACCTTTGACCATTGGCTTCTTGGGCGGCATGGTGGGAGCTGCCGTCCTGGTGCTGGGGGCTCCACTGATGAGCCTGAGCACCCAGATTCACTAGGAGGATTTGATGACAACCAGAGTGATGGTTCTCGACCCACGCCCCGCCATCCGCGCCCAGGTGATCGGCCTGCTCAAGGAATTGGGGCTGGAAGCAGAGGCGGCCACCTTCCCTTTTCAGGTTTTAGAGCGAATGTCCCAGCCGGAACCGCCCTCCGCCCTGATTGTCGCGCCTGAGCTCGGCAACCTGTCCGGCAACGCCATGCTGGCCCTGGTGCGCAGCCTGCGACCCCGAATGGATACCCAGGTCATCAATCAGCCCGAGCGAGAGCGCGGTTTACTGGAGAATCTGGCTCGGCGATTGAAAGCGGCCCGTTGAGACATCGCCGGGCATTTACACTGGCGGAAGTGGTCACAGCCATGGCTCTGGCTGTCTGCTTCCTCGTGGTGTTAACCGGTCTGGAAGCGGTCTCCATCCGCTTTCTGAATCAGCTCAAACGCCGCGAAAACGGTCTCTTGCTCGTGCAAGAGACCTTCAACTCTTTGCGAGCGCAAATCGAGGAAGGCAAAACGCCGGCGAATGTCACCAACAACGCAGTGACTCGTGACGGTATCAACTACATCGTGGAATATCATATCGAGCCCGCCCCAGGCGCGCCCGACATGAACGTCACCAACAGCACGGTGGCCCTGGCCGACCTGGAGAACCGGGCCAGCCTGCTGACGGTCACCGTCCACTGGAATGATGAGTTCCCCCACGAACTGAACCGAAGCTCCCTGATGGCGCGCAGAGGCTATCCTCAACCGTGAAGCGTCGGCGCGGCCTGTCTCTCATCGAACTGGTGGTGGCCTTGATGGTCGGGGCCGTGGTGACCACCCTGGTGGTCTCAATGGTGGCCGGAGGTCTGGCCATGACTCGCCGCTTTCTGGGCGAAGAGACCGTTTTCCGGCGAGCCCACGTGATCGTGGCCCGGCTGGCCAATCTGATTCACGAAGCCGATCTGAATCAGGCCACGGCCGACCAGGATATGCTGGCCTTTCCGCGGGCTCGGGATGGCTCCGACAAGTTCGTCACCAATGCCACCACGGGCGACCCGGTCTGGCAGGGCTCATGGTTGGTCTATCGGCAGTCCAACCAGTTGCGACTGCTCTCGCTCGCCCCCGAACAGACCGGCAAATTACCGGCTGGAGCCAACCTGCTCCGCCCCCTGGCCAATGGCGACGGAGAAGTGCTGGCCAAGGATCTCCAGAGCCTGCAGTTCAATATTGAAACGGTCGATTGTATCTATGATCCGGTCGTCCCTCATCAACGTCCTCCCTCAACCCACGCCGTTCCAGCCATCGTGCATTTGAGTTTCAGCCTGCAGTTTCGAAATCAGCGAGGCGGGTTCAGCACCTTTGACTTCACCGACCGCCTGGAAGGTTGGAATTCGTTTGGGCCTCAGGCGCCCGACATTTTGCCCACGCCCACAACCACCCCCACCCCACCCTTCGAGATGCCCAACACGGCCAACGATTGGAAAGACAATTGAAACGGCGCGCTTATGTTCTGCTGCTGACCCTGATTCTGGGAGGCCTGATCCTGCTGCTGCTGATCTCGATCGCGCCCGGGGCCGAACTCAATCGCTTTCAAAACGAACGCGAACAACGGTCGGAGCAGTCCTTGGGCGGGCGCTCCGGTGTGGGCGCGGCCTTATCCGCCCTCCTCTACCGAAGTGATTTTGGTCTGGCCGGCGAGTCCATCACCTGGCGCAAGAAAGGCCTGCTCACTTTCGACTCCAAGAGCAAGCTGCGTTACAGCCTGAACAATACCGTGGGTCAGGCCCCGGCAACGGGCTGGTCCAACCGCATCGTTCCGGTCGGTCAGGTTCATCTGGTGGGTCAACACGAGGGTCTGGTGCACCAGGCTCTGGTCCAGCCCTTCAGTCAGGTGCTGGTCGAAGATTTCAATGCCGACGGCTCCAACCAGACTCCGCGCATGCAGTGGCTGAACTACCCGGGAACCTCGGGCTTTGACTGCACGCGCGGCTACATGTTCATGGGCAGTCCCATCTACAAACACAACCAGGCTCAATGGTTGATGGTCAGCGGCCCACTCTGGACGGACTATGAGATGGACGTTCATGTCGCCTATTACGGCACCACCAGCTTTGGCTTCAGCCTGCGAACCTCGGACGGATTTGAAGGCTACCGCATGACGTTGCAGCCGATGATCGCGGGCCAGAAGGTCAGCGGAATGGACGCCACCGTCTCGGCCATGGTGGATGCAGGTCGCACGGAAATCCCCTACCCCGAAGCCGACCAGCACTTCGACGACCCCATCTTCACGGTCGACCAGGAGTTGACCGACCAGCCCGCCGAGTGGACATTCCGAGTGGGAATCTCCAAGGATTCTATGACGCTGAGCGTTTGGGATGCAACCCAGAAGAAGTTCAAGACCCTCGGCACTCCCTGGGATCTGAGCAAGTTGAGCGACGACATGGTCAAGGCTGGCTATCCGAAACGGTTTGACTCGGGCGGCGTGGGAGTTTCCTGCCAGGTCGCGACCGGTGTGGGCTTTACAAATGTGGTGGTTAACCTGACTTCAAGCAATATGTTGCGGGTGCATTCCCGCTGGGAGGACTGAATCGATGAAAATCTTGCGAGTTACGCTACTGGGAGTCATGCTCAGTTGCGGATTGGCGGCTCAGCCCGCCAGCCTGGCGGGCTGCCCGTTCACCCCTTCGGCCAGCAGCGGCGCCAACGACTTGCAAGGCACCATTCAGGTTCCATTTGAACGCAACCTGGCCGCCAACATCACCTATCACACCCACCAAAACCAGGTGACTTCAGCTTTTCTCACCGATTCGGTGCACGCCAACCTGAATGGCTATAACTTTACGCTCAACGACAGTGACTATGACCCCAAGACGGATATGTTTATCGGAGCCGGAGAACTGACCGGACCCGGTCTACCCAGCCATCTACTGGTCAGCAAAGTGCTGTTTAACGCCAAAGGAATCCAACAGGTTGGGGGCCTGACCACCCGCGGCTGGGCCACCGCCCACCGTCCCTGGAAAGTGGCTCACGGCACCCTCTCGCCGCACGGGCTGGCCTGGAACAACCAGACCAAAGAAGTCGATCTCAAGGGTCTTCTGTTGCAAGGCATCTTCCATGCCGAGGTTGAGGCGGAAGTGCGCGCAGCCCAGGTGGTGGGGGTGAAGTTGCTCAAGCCGGTGGCGATCCTGCACCAGCATCGTACCGCCTTTATCAAAGCCGTTCGTTTAGAAGGCGGAGAAATCCACGTGGACGGCTACACCAGCGACAAATACGGCAAGCCCTGGCACTTCAAGAGCACTTTGGTCAAGCCGGACGGCACTCTGGCCGTGGACTTTCCCACCGCTCATACCATCATTCCCGCTCACGTTCCGGCCCAACTGGTGCCCAGGAAAGGCTTCGGAGCGCCCCTGCCGGCACAGGCATCGCTAGGAAATGTGCCCATCCCCACCGGCCCCACTCCGCCCGCCATGTTCGGGCCATCCAGCGCGCTGGACAAGGCTCTGGCCCAGGGTCTGGAGGTGGTTCCCATCAGCGGGGCCCCCAATCTACAAATGGTGGTCACCCAGAAGAGTGCGGACGGGCAGAAGGTGGACGGCTTTATCCCCCTTTCCGACTGGGTGGGCCAGTGCCAGGTCTATGGCGCCACTTTCGATGGCAAGACCGCCAATGTGGATCGGGCCACCATGAACTGGCTGAAGAAAACTGCCCATCCGCCCGCCAGCGGGTTCGGGGTCATCCAATTGCTCAACCCGGTCACCCTCAACAAAGTCAACGGGCGGCTGAACTCGGGCATCGCGGGCATGGCCCAAATGCGCGGAATGACGGCTGGCCTGGCCAGTTGGGAGCTGGACACCAAAGAATTCCGCCTGGAATGCGGCACCTTCAATGCGGTCGGAGCCAAGCTGAATCCGCTGGGCGGGTCGGCCCCCTGGTCAATGTCCATGAGCACCACAGGAGGCGCCTGGAACGTGGCCAGCGCCCCACAGGTGCCTGCCAATGTGCCCATGGCCGGGCCCAACGACCCGATTAATGTGCAGTATCAGGGCGGCACTGAATTTGACATTGTTTTCCTGGACGGCGGAGATTGGGGCTTTGAGTTCCGCACCGCCGTTCCCCAACTGGACATCGGAGGACCGGAATGGCTGCGAACGGGAACGGCCAAGGCTCCCAAAGGGGTGATCTGGCCCAGCATTTTCGCCAAGATTTACAACAAAGGCTTTGTCTTTTTTAACTTTGTCGGCCAGGGCATCAGCATTCCCATCAATGATGGGTTGGCTCTGACCAGCCCCGGACTTCTCTTCAACTACATTCCCAGCGAAAATCTCTTCTTTCTGCTGCTGCAGACCCAGGTCACCATCGTGGATGTAGACCCCAACATCTTTGCCTGCAAGGGCAAGCTCTACGTAGATGGGGGTGGCATGGGCGCTCCCGGCGGGGCTGGAGAAGTCGAGCTGAGCGGCTACATCCTGAACATTCTGGTGGCCACCTTCGATGTTGGCTTTGCAGCTTGCAAACATCCCGATGGAGTCTGGGAAGAAAAGTTCAGCGTCACCGCCCCCATCATGGAGATTCTGGGCTTCAAGGTGGAAATTAGCGCTGAGGTCCACATTCATCCGGCTCCCGGTGACTATTCCGTGGCGGCCTCGGCCTGGGCCCACGTGATCTTTTTTGACGTCGGCCTGACTTTCTACGGCTACCCGGACGGTCACGTGACCTTCGCATTTGGTGCTCACGAGTTCCACGCCGCCAGCGACGGCAGCGGCAACTCCCAGTATACCGGCCAATTTGTGGTGATGAACTACAACTGGTATGGGACCGAAACGGTTGACACTTCCAAAGGCTCGGTCACTGCCGTTGGCAAGAGCAAATGGACGGCCACCGGCGACCAGTCCACCTCCTTCTCGGCCGACCTGAAGATGAACCAGGCGGTGGTCAACGAGGAAGGTGTGGCTTCATGCGACATCGCCATGAGCAAGGTCAACATCTCCAACGACTTCAGCGGCGAGACCCTGAGCGTCAGCGCCGACACGGTGCCCCTGATGCTGGATAGTTCCAACAACGTGCTGCGCGGCAAAATCAAAGGCGCTCAGATCAAGCTCAAGGAATACACCGGCCCCATCGATGTGGACCTGACCATCGAAAACGATGGGACGATGAAGATCACCTTCGACCTGCCGGCTCAACTGGGCGGCACCCTGACCGAGAAAGTCACGGTGACCAGCGTCGGGGACGATAGCCAGGACCCCAAGTAAAACAAACGGTCCCATCGAGAGACCCTCGATGGGACCGAATTCGTCCTTCAGCAGGCAGCGACTATTGGAAGAACTTGGCGTTGCTTTCCTTGTATTTGGCCCATTTCTCGGGCATGTCTTCTTCAGCGTAGATGGCTTCCACCGGACAGACAGGCACGCAGGCGCCGCAGTCGATGCACTCATCGGGATTGATGTAGTAGCTATCGGCACCTTCTCCGGTATGAATACAGTCGACCGGGCAGACTTCCACGCAGGACGCGTCTTTGACGCCCACGCAGGGCTCGGCAATGATGTGAGTCATAGTCACTCCTTTAAGAAATTACTCCAGCCAATATAGCCAACCGGAACGGCCAAAACTGTGACCCAATCCCGGAGCATTCTCACACCGAATTCAGACCGCCGCGGTCAAGAATCTCAAACACCCGGCCTTGCTTGCGCACCAATCCGTCTTTGGCGAAGCGCAACAGCACCCGGCTGACGCTTTCGCGAGCGGCCCCCAGGTAAGCGGCCATCTCCCGCGGGCTGGCCTCGACCGATTCCTCTTCGGTGAGCAGCCGGGCCACCCGCTGCTCAAGAGTGAGCAGAGCGGTCTCTTCAAGCCGCACTTCCAGGTCCTGAATGCGCTGCGAGAACTCCCTTAAGAAGGCCTGAGCCAGGACCGGAAAAGCGTCGGTCAAGGCGGTCAGACGCCCGGCCGACAAGATCATGGTGGTGGAGCTCTCCAGACACAGGGCGTGGTTGGAGTGGCGCTGCCCGGGGCGGAAGAGCAGCGATTCGCCCAGAGTCTGAAAGGGCACGGCCACACGGAGTGTCTGCTCGCGACCTTCCAGCGAAATACGATGCACGCGCACCCGTCCCTTGACCAGAATGTAGAGCCCTCGGCTCTGATCCCCCGGCACGAAAATCGACTGACCCCGCAGAAATCCCTGAAAACGAGCCTCCTCAGCCAGCTGGTCGATCACCTGGTCCGGCAAATTGCGAAAGGTGGGCACATTGCGCAGGTAGGTTCGTAGACGGGGATTGGTGTGGCCGGGCTGAACCGGTCGCGGCTCTCCCAGCTCGCGGCGAATTCGCTCCAGGTCGTTTCGACTGATCTGGCGCCAGCCGTTGCGATCCCGACCGACCGCTCGGATCCGACCCTGGCGAAACCAGCGCAACAAGGTCGAGCGACTCACTCCGAGCAGTTCGGCCGCCTCCTGGGTTGAGAGAACTTCATCACTCACAAAATATATCTAACTATATGCAAAGCCTTATTTCAAGGGCATGAAGATGGCCGCCAGCAAGAGCGCCAGAGCCAGCAAGAGCCACCAGACCAGGCCCGAATTGTGATTCGCCGGGGGTTGAACCGGGCTCTTCAGCGGCAGCGGCGGGGGGGGCGGCGCGGAGGCATCCGACTCTGTTTTGGGCTTGGGGATGCGCACGCGAAAGGTGGGTAAGCTCACGCGCTGAGTCGGCTTGGAGCGCATGGCCGCCCCTACCAGCTCGGCCCATTCCTGGTCGATGCCCATGGCCAGCAGCATTTTCTCCGGGTCCTTGCCGGTTTGCAGAAAGTCGATGGCGGCCATGGGCTGCTGCCCCGAAATCAGGTGAAAGGTGGTCGCTCCCAGCGAGTACACATCCGAGGGCACGCCGGTGGTGGCATTACTGGAGTATTGCTCCAGAGGGGCGTAATTGGCGCTGGCAAAACCTTTGAGAGCCGCCTCGGTCTTGGCCCCCCCTTCCAGAGCGCGGGCGATGCCGAAGTCGATCAGCTTGATCGTGTTGTCCTTCAAGACCAGAATGTTGTCCGGTTTGAGATCGCGCACAATGACGGGGGGATTTTGAGCGTGCAGGTAGGCCAGCACCTCACAGAGTTTGTGCAGGATCTCGGCGCCTTCTTCCATCCGCTGGCGAGGACTGGCCGATTCAATCCAGCGGGTCAGAGTCTGACTCTCGACGTATTCCATGACCAGATAGGCCCGGTCCTGGAACTGGATGATCTCCCTCTCGTTAATTAAGTAAGGGTGCTCGACTCTGGACAAAACTTCCCACTCGTTGGCCAGAGCCCGTTGCAGAGAAGGATCATCTACCAGCAGAGTCTTGATGGCGACATCCTGGCCATCCTCTCGATGACGACCGCGATAGACGCAACCCATGGCGCCCTTGCCCACAAGCCCGGTGATTTCATAGCCTGGCAGATCTGGATAATCCATGTCTGGGTATCGTTCGGGCTCCTGTGGCCTGGCCCCCACCCCGGACCTCCAGCTGACAACAAAGTTTTGCGAAGGTCCCAATCAGTCGCTCAAGCAGGCTCTGGCTTAAGCTCCGCGAACCGGGCCGGCCTATGCGTACACTCGTTGCCGCCCTTCTGCTGAGTCTGCCCTGTTTGGCGCAGGAAGTCACCCGCTATAACCCGCCCGGTATCGACCCCAAAGACCTGCCCCCCAGTTTGGCGCTGGTCCAACCCGTCGGTCGCCTGGCTGAGGTGGGCGGGCCCACTTTCACCCGCACCAACAAGGGCATGACGGTCACCATGGACCTGGACGCGACCGACCTCTATGGCGGAGGCGAAGTCACCGGTCCGCTGCGCCGCAACGGAACCCGAATCGAACTTTGGAATCATGACAACTATCAGTATAAGGACTACGGCGGCAAGCGCCTCTACCAGTCCCACCCCTGGGCACTGGGAGTGGCCCGAGACGGCACGGCCACCGGGGTGCTTTTCGACACCACCTATCGCTCTTTCCTGAGCATGCAAAATGGAACGGTCACTCTTGAATCAACCGCTCCGGCTCTGCCCGTCTACGTAATTCACGGCAGCAATCCCCAGGAGGTGGTGGCCAAGCTGGGCCAGATCACGGGCACCATTCCACTGCCCCCACGCTGGGCTCTGGGCTACCATCAGTGCCGCTATTCCTACGCCCCCGAACGCGAGGTGGAAGAAGTGGCCACGGAGTTTCGCAAGCGTCATATCCCCTGCGATGTGGTGTGGATGGACATCGATTATATGGACGGCTACCGGATCTTCACCTTCGATCCGGAAGGCTTTCCCGATCCGGCCCGCACCAATGAATTTCTGCATCAACGCGGTTTCAAAAGCATCTGGATGATCGATCCGGGCGTGAAGAAAGACCCGGGTTACTCCATTTTTGAGTCCGGTAACCAGAAAGATGTGTGGGTGAAAACCGCCTCCGGTCAGCCTTTCGTGGGCAAAGTCTGGCCGGGCGAATGCCAGTTTCCCGATTTCACCCGACCCGATGTACGCCAGTGGTGGGCCGGGCTTTACAAGCCCTTCCTGGCCAAGGGTGTGGACGGCGTCTGGAACGACATGAACGAACCGGCCGTGTTCGAAGGCGTGGACAAGAGCATGCCGCTCGATAATCGTCATGAGGGCGGCGGAGAGTTACCCGCCGGTCCTCACCTTCAATACCATAACGCTTATGGCATGCTGATGGTGCGTGCCACTCGCGAAGGCCTGCAGGCCGCTCGGCCCGAGAAGCGCCCCTTCGTGCTCACGCGCGCCAACTATCTGGGTGGTCAGCGCTACGCCGCCACCTGGACCGGCGACAATTCCTCCACCTGGGAAGACATGAAGATGTCGGTACCCATGAGCTTAACTCTGAGCCTGTCTGG
Organism: bacterium; assembly: GCA_018266105.1. Taxonomy (GTDB): domain Bacteria; phylum Vulcanimicrobiota; class Xenobia; order Xenobiales; family JADMJV01; genus JADMJV01. The sequence continues at coordinate 27,035 of JAFEBA010000054.1, forward strand.
ACAACCCTTCAACGGCCCGGATCTGGGCGGCTTCGCCCTGAATGCGGGAGGCAATCTCTGGGCCAACTGGGTGGGTTCAGGAGCGTTCTTCCCCTTCTGCCGAGCCCACGGAAGCAAGGGTACCGACCGTAAGGAGCCCTGGTCCTTCGGCCCGGAGACGGAACAGGCTGCGCGCATCGCGTTGAGCCGTCGTTATCGGTTGCTTCCCTATCTCTACACTCTTTTTGAACGCTCGTCGCGCACAGGCGAACCCATTATGCGACCGGTCTTTTTCGCGGACCCCGCCGATCCGTCTCTGCGCTCGGAGCAGCAGGCCTTTATGCTGGGACCAGACCTGATCGTGGTGCCCGCCTGGGCCCAACATCCCCGCCTGCCCAAGGGGCAATGGCGCGAACTGCATCTGCTTCCCGGCGACGATGGACCCTTCCAGGCCAGACTGTTGCAACGTGCCGGTTCAATCATCCCTCTGGGCCGGGTGGTGGAGAACACCGAGCAGGACTCGCTGCAGCCTCTGACTCTGAGCGTTGCCCCCAATGGTTCAGGCGCCTCCGGCGAACTTTACTGGGACGCTGGCGACGGCTTCGGCTACCGTCATGGAGACTATCGTCGCTCTAAATTCGTGGCGCGTCAGCTGGACGGCCGGTGGAAAGTGGAAGAAGTCGGTCACGAGGGCAACCGGGCTCCGGATTGGAAACGCCAGGACGTGACGATCGTCTCCTCTCGCTAACAATCTGTTTACAAAGTTCACACTTTTTTGCCTTTCTTGAGCTTTCCGAAGCCCGCTGTCAGTTGCATTCTGGGGACAGAGAAGATTGCGAAGGAACGACGCTCATGCTCATCCCTGGATCCAACCCGCTCAATAACAACTTTGGCCTGGGAGGTCTGACCGGAGGCCCTCTCCCGGGAGGCCTGCCGGGCGCGGCTCCGACTCTGGGCGGCACCAACCCGATGGGAGATCTCAGCCAGTTCTCTCCCGAGGCCTTGGGAGGCCCGGGCGGTGGAATGGGCGACCTTTCGGCTCTGATGCAAAATTTCGGAATGGATCCCACTCAGCTGCGCATTCAGCAGCTTCAACAGGAAATCCAGGCGACCGAAGCGGCCCTCCAGCAGGCACAGGCGCAAGGCAACCAGCCCGCGACCGAGCAACTGGGTCAGCGCCTGCAGCAACTTCAGGCAGAGCTTCAGCAATTGACCGGCGGCAATCAGGCGCCGGGCGGCGGAGATGCCGGCGGAGGCGCTCCCGGCGGCGGAGCTCCTGCTGGCGGCGGAGCCCCCTCGGGCGGTGGTGGCGCCCCTGCGGGCGGTGGGGGCGCACCTGCTGGCGGCGGCGGCGCTCCGGTCAGAGGGGGTGGCGGTCCATCGGGAGGCGGTGCTCCGGTCGCACCGGCCGGTGATTCGCCCACGGTGGCGCCGGGCGCCGCTCAGCCCGCTGGCAATGTTGACTTGGGGCGCCTGAAGACCCTGCAGGGCGCTCAGAAAATGGATGACGGCTCGCTGGCCTTTAAGGCAGGCGCCCAGATCGACGTGGACGGCATCGGCGGAGCCCACGGCGACCCTTACAAGCAGTGGCAGACCTCCCTCAAGACCAGCGACGGAAAGTCACTGAACGCGGATACCACCCCTTACTTTGTACTGCCTCCTCAGGTTGCCAAACAATACGGTATCAAGCCGGGCGACCTGGGCACCATCTCCTACAACGGCAAAACCATCCCCGCCGTGTTTGGTGACGTCGGACCCAAGAACAAAATCGGGGAGGTCAGCCGCTACGCCGCCCAACAGCTGGGCATCAATGCCAGTCCCACCAGTGGAGGCGTCAATAGCGGCGTCTCCTACCGAGTTTTTCCTGGGTCAGGCAACGGCCGCCCTTCGCCCGGTTCGGTCACCCCCCAGGCCCTGGCCCAGCGCGTGACCAATCATCAAACGATGCTGGCTCAAAAGAGCGGCGGCAATACCCAGGTTGCTTCCAGCCAGAAGCCCAACAACACCAAACACGCTTAATCAGGAAAGGCTAACCCAGACAAAACTGATTTCGACCGCTCTGCTTGGCTTTGTAGAGGGCCTGGTCGGCGCGCTGCAGCACCTGCTCCAGCTCATCCCCCTGGGCAAACAGGGCCAGGCCGGCGCTCAAACTGAGATTGAGTTGCTGGCCGTCCAGCAACTCAAAGGGTCGCTCCGAGATGGAACGTAAAAGCCGTTCCATCAAGAGGCTGGCCCCGCTCAAGGCGGTGTGGCGCAAAATCAGCAAGAACTCCTCACCGCCGTAGCGCGCCAGCACATCTTCCTGACGGATGGCGCTCTGCAGGCGGTCGGCGGTTTCCTGTAGCACCAGATCCCCGGCCGCGTGTCCATAGGTGTCGTTGACCGATTTAAAATGGTCCAGGTCCAACAAAGCCAGGCAGACGGAAAGGCCATGACGACGCACCATCGCCGCCTCTTCCTGTAAACGCAGCTCGGCCTGACGCCGGTTGGCCAGGCCCGTCAGGCTATCCCGGGTGGAACCCGAATAGAGTTCCTCTAAAAGCTGACGAAGACTGGGATCGGTGCGCTGCAACTGAAGACTGACCTCGGGACCCAAGGCCAGCTGGTCACCGGGGCGCAGCACAGCCTGAGTGCGGCGCTGACCGTTTACAAATAACCCGTTGGTTGAGTCTAAATCCTGCACCTCGACCCCATCTGGACAAAGGGTCAGGCGCGCATGCACCCGGCTCAGGCCTCGACCGTCGAGCACCACCGAGGCTTCGCTGGAGCGCCCCAGCGTCAGGGAACCACGATCCAGAGGCAGAACTTTGCCCCGGCTGGGCCCGGCCAAAATCACCAGACAGAGCTCGTCGTGCACGGGCCGAGGCTCGGCCACTGGTGCCACCACGATCACTTCGGTCTCGCGGTCTTCCATGACCTATAAGTTCTGCGAAGGCTGCTGCAGGCTGACGCGCGAGAGCTTGAGCTTGCCGTCTCGTCTTACAAAATCAAAGCGACGGTTTGGCTCCCCCACCTTAGAATACATCAGGGCCGGATTGTAGTCGTGCTCGTAGATGGAGAGCGTGAACCCTTTGGACTCCAAAAACTGGGACATGGTCTTGCCTCCACGCTCCAAATTGGCAACCACCTGAGCCTTCAGAAACAAGGTTTCGGCGGTCACTCTTTGCTCCGGGCTGACGTTGTGATCGCGAAACAAAGCCGCGATATCGACCGGGTCGATGTCGGGAGTGATCTGAAAAGTAAAGTTGTCCCACTCCACCATTTCCACGCCGCCATTGCCGGAGAAAATCACGTCGGCCAGGCCACGCATTTCGTCCGCCAGCGGGTCGGCCCAGGCGCGGGTCAGCAGCAACAGCCAAAGCAACCATCGTTTCCACATAGATACGCAATTTGACTCAAGGGCTGCCGTCACCTACCATTTGCGGTGTTGAGCATTTCCTTTGTCGTGCCGGCTCACAACGAGGCGGCCAATATCCAGGACTGCATTGTGGCTATTCAGCGGGCGGCCCCGGGCGCCGAGGTGGTGGTGGTGGCCGACGCCTGCACCGATCAGACGGCTCAACTGGCCAGCCAGCTGGGAGCACTGGTCGTTTTGGTGGAGCACCGCCAGATCGCCGCCACCCGCAACTCCGGTGCTCGAGCCGCCAGCGGTGACACGCTGTTTTTTGTAGACGGAGATACCCGGGTCACGCCCGCGGTGGTGCAGGCTGCTCAGGCCGCGCTGGAGGCGGGGGCTTCGGGAGGGGGCGCGCTCTTTCGCTTTGATCGTCCCGTTCCGCCTTACGCCCTGATCGCGGAGAAGCTGGCCGGACTCTTTTGTCGCCTGACCCAGATGTCGGGCGGCTGCATCCTCTACTGCACACGCTCAACCTTTGACCGCCTGGAAGGCTTCAATACCCGTCTCTACGCCGGCGAGGAACTGGACTTTGCCCATCGGGTCAAAAAGATCGGACGTTTTCGCGTGGTTCCGCACGCCGTGATCACCTCGGGTCGAAAAATCCGCCTGTATACGGGTGGAGAGCTGCTGGCCATGGTCTGGCGACTCTTCTGGAAAGGCCCGCGCGCGCTCTATGACCGAAACGGCCTGGAGCTCTGGTACCAGCGCCGAGAAGAATAAAAGAGCCGGCCTGAAGAGGCCGGCTCAGTGGTGGAGGTGGCGGGAGTTGAACCCGCGTCCGGAAAAGACCTTACCTGAGAATCTACGAGTGTAGCCCCGAATTTAGTCTCGGCTTACAAGGCTCCTCGGAGCAAGATCCTTACAAGCCATGTCTTCTATCTTCTCCCCGAGAGAACAAAGACCGATCCTCTCATAGGCAGCCGATATAGTTTGATGCCCTAACTCGCCCTATCGGCGAAACAAGCTAAGACACGCGGCACTAGGCCGCGAGAGCCAGCTGTGGCTGTCTCTTGGCGTTTATACAAGTTGCGACTTATTAACGAGCTTTCGCCAACTCGACTCGCCTCCCAGGTCTCATCGTTCCCCGTCGAAACCGGTCACCCCCAAGAAGATTGCCAGTGTAGCAACAACGGATAGAACTGTCACCTGGCCAACAAAAGTTCCCTGCTTTATTTTAGAACAGTGAATCCTGACGGGTAGGCCACTCCACCGTAGCGGGCTGCTTGAAAATCGACTCGTCCAGCACCAGTTGCTCTCCATAGTTCTCGGCCGGCGATGAGTCCGCGGGCTTGCGGCCCAGAATCTGACCGACCTTCTGATAGACCTCAGCTTCGCTCACGATTTGCAAATGGTTATAGCGAAACATCTGAAAATCGCGAAAGTCCGGGTGGCCGGCCGGCAGTCCATTGTCGGCCGCAACAAACATCGGGGTGTCGCCCAGTTGAGCCCGCTCGGCGGCCACCATCCCGTCTCCGTTGGAGGCCAGCTTCCAGGTCTTGTCTGGTGTGGGCAAGCCGACTCCGCTGATGATCGTGGCCGACTGCAGCCTTTGCCGGTCCTGCTCCCAGGTCGCATTCAAAGCGCGCACATAGTCGCCGTCGGCCCTGAGAGACTCGAGGGCGCCGTTCTCGGGGTAGCGACCCAGGCCCAGTTTGTCCAGTTTCAGCAACAAATCGGCTCCATAGGCGCCCTGATTGGGCGGGGAGATCATGATCAGATTAGCCATCGCATCCTCGCCGTCTTGAAGGGCCTGGCGAGCCTGGTAAGCGCCCATACTGTGGGTGATGACATCCACCTGTCCGGACCCGGTGGCGCCACGAATCTTGGAAATGGCCTCGGAAACCTCTTTGCCGTTCTCGGCCGGGCTGGCCAGATTGTCGGTCAGATTTAAGATAAAGACTTTACCCGGAAAGGGCCGTGACAGCTGTTCCGTATAGAATTCGACATCCTGTCCCGGTCGGTAGACGCCCCCGTAAGGGTTTTCCGGGTTGGAACAAAGATAGTTCTTCATGTTGACCCAGGTGTCCGCCTGTTGGGCCAGGCCGTGTACCAGCAGGACCGGACGCCGCAAAGTGGGAGCCTTGAGATCCAAAGCCAGTTCGGGTTGGATAATAGAAGGCAAAGGCTCGGCGGCCGGGCCCAGGCTGTCGCACACCTCTTGGGCGGTCTTACGTCGGTTGAGAGCGGCGGCGACAGGCACCTTGAACCAGGAAGCGATCTTCACTCGACCATCAAGCCACAGCCCGGTGAAATTATCCTGAAGCGGGAAACGGTCCAAAATATGCTTAAGCTCCGCCCGTGGATTTTTCAGAACGGGTGCTGAACATCATCCGGGCGGTGCCGCCCGGTATGGTGGCGACTTACGGCCAGATTGCCGCCCTGGCGGGCTATCCGAAAAGGGCCCGGCAGGTTGGGCACCTTCTCAAGAACTGCCCCAAAGACGTGCCCTGGCATCGTGTGCTGGGAGCTGGTGGCTCGCTACGCACCCAACCGCCGCAAAGGCAGCTGGAGCGACTGAGAGACGAAGGGGTGAGCACCCAAAGCCAGCGCATCAATCTGAAACAATACGGATGGAAACCGGGACCTCTAGCCTTTTTATAGAGCGGTCGCGTGCTGAATATAGCCCTGGACCACCTCGCGCAGCGTGCCCAGGTCGCGCACGATGTTGGCCATTCCGGCTTTAAAGTAACCCAGACCGCCGCCCACCAGATAGTCCGAGGTTCCCACCTTCAGCTCGCGGTCAGGGTCGACAGCGCAGGCCACCGTGTCGGTGTAGGTTTCAAGATGACCCATCAGCGGTCCGAAACGTGAGCGGTCGGCTTCAAACTCTGCTCGCGGCACGTTCTCCACCAGCGTGGTTTGCTGGTTCTCTCGGTCCCCGGCCAGAACGAAGCGGCCACAGGCGGTCAGACTGCTCTGATCCAGGCGACGCAGGCTCTCCTTATAAATCTCGGCCACTTCGGAGGCTTTCATGTTGACCGTAACCAGGCGATTATCAAAGGGGAAAGCGTTGAAAACGTCACGCTTGGTGACCTGTCCGGAGGGCAGACCGGCCCGGATGGTCTTCTGATTCATCATCACTACATCCACACCCGAAGCCTCCACCGAAGCGTGCGAGAGCAGGCTTTCCATGTCGTCGCCCAAGGTATTTGGGTCGGTCCGGTACTCGTGGGAGAGATTTCCGACGGGCTCATTCATGGCCACGTTCACTTCATGAGCAGTGCGCTTCAGGTACCTGGTGACCCCGCCCACTCCCGGGGCCTGGTCATTGGCCTTGATGAGGTGATATTGAAAGTTGCGAATGCCTTCATTGCCAGGCTCCACACTGAAATCGAAGCGGCCCATTGAATTACGGAAACACCCGGGGTGGGCAATCAGGGTCTTACCCACCTGCTCGGGCTGCTCCAGAGCATCGTGAGTGTGGCCGCCCAAGATGAAGTCAAGTCCGGGTACGGATTCGGCCAGCCGGCGGTCGGCCGGCAGGCCCAGGTGAGAAATCACGCCCACCACCTGGGCGCCCTGAGCTTTGAGTTGCGCCAGCTCACGCTGAACGCTGGCCACCGGGTCGGTAATGTTCAGACCGGCCATCTGTTCTTTCGGGTTGATGACCATGGTTTCCGGAGTGGTGACGCCGACCAGGCCCACTTTCACGCCGTTGAGTTCGAACAGGTGGGATGGCCGGGTGTTTTCCAGGGGAGCGTTTTTCTCGGTATCCACCACGTTGGAAACCAGCACTTTACAGGGGGCTTTGCGCACCCACTCCTTGACCACGGCGGTACCCCGATCGAAATCGTGGTTCCCCAGCGTCATCGCGCCATAGCCGGCTCTGGCCATCAAATCACGAGAACCGTTCAGTCCCAAAACCCCGGTTTCAGCTGAGCCCTCGAACACGTCCCCCGAGGAAAGCAAGAGTGTGCCGTTTGGGTTGGCCTGGCGAGCTTCTTTGACTTCGCGCTGCAGACGGGCGGCGGGTTGCAGATAGCCATGCTCATCCGAGGTGAAGAGGAGAGTGACGTGTCCGGTTTTCATGGCCAGAGAATAGCCAGACGGTCAGAAAAATCCCGGAAAATTTCCGGCACAAAATATTAACTCAGCCGGTCCTAAACGTTAACGAAACGTTGCTAGATAAACAACCTTTGAGAGGGAAAAGAAAAGCACCGAGGAGGCGAACACACATTGTACACTTTCACACACATGGACCAGCCCCAATCTCCCGCTCGCGAGGAAAAACAAGATCGAGCTGAATGTCTGCGACTTCTTGCCCAACGCATGCTGAATCTGCAGTGGGCCCTGGGGGACGAGGAGCCCGTCTAGCCCTCCTTTGGAGCCCTCCACCCAGGAACAAGTCGAGACCTGGAATCTGCTCATGCGCATGCAGACGCGCATTTTGATCCAGGTTGAAAGCGAATTTGAAAGAGCCGGCCTGATCAGCTACCGCGCCTACGAGGTGCTGGTGGCCCTGATGCAGGCCCCCGGTCAACAACTCCGATTGAGCGAACTGGCCGAACGAGTCGGTCTCTCGCGCAGCGGCTTGACCCGCATGGCCGATCGACTGGAAAGGGACCAACTCCTCCAGCGCGACCGATCTCCCCTAGACGGTCGCGGCATCAACGCTCACCTGAGCCCCCGCGGCCGGGAGGCCGTTCGAGCCGCCTGGCCAACCTTCCAGACCTGTGTCCAACAATGGCTGGGGCAAAGCCTGGACCCACAAGAACGCCATTTGATGCGCGGGCTCTGTCGGCGCATTTTGGGCCTGCCCGAGCTGACCTTCGAATCTCAGGAAAGCTGGGATTAAAAGTCGAGGTGGTCTTTCTCGACCGAGTCAGTGACCTGGCCGGGCTCAAAGGTAAATAACCGCTCGGGATGGGTCAGACGCACGAACTTCAGGTCAGCAATCGTCTCGGCTGAGACCGTATGGTCGGCCAGGCCATTGGTGCTGGCCTGGCTGGAAAAGAAGGAAACCTCCAGATCGTCTCCGGCACTTCGGCTATAGCCAAGGAAAACCACGCTGTGTCCGTTGCCGCTTTTCCAGCTGATGTTGACGAAATCTCCCGGGAGGGCTTCACGAGCCGGGACCTCCTCCCCCATTCCCAGGTATTGCACCAGACAGAACTGGCTCCCGTAGCCATCCGCGTTCCACCAGCCCCAGGCCTTGACTCGATCCTCGCGCCGGCCTCCGTCCGGCTCTTGCATCCGCATCAGTTCAAGGCGCCGGTCGTCCAGTTTGTGACCGGGAAAGATCGCGTTAAGAGCTTCCACCAGTACGGTGTAGCTGGACCCAGAACAATAACTGGTGGTGCGGGGCGGGACGAGCAAGGGAGAACCCAGCAGCTGCAAAGGATAGCCAATGGGCGACTCGGCCGGCACCGCCCTCAGGCCGGTGAAATACCCCCCACCCTGAGGTGCGCTGGCCTGGACTTTATCGATGGCCTGAAGAACGTAGGCATTGTAGCCCTTGGTGTCCGCTCCCAACAGCTCCAGGTGACGCTGATGGTGCATCCCCTCCGGAAGCCTTCCGGCGGGAAGATAGTAGGGAGTCTCCGCCCAGGCCAGACCGAAGAGCAAACCAACACATAGCAATGCGCGCAACATTTCCGTTGGTTCCCTTCGCCGGAGGGCCCGGCCTGCTGGAAGGGAATAGCTCTTCATGCGCAACTACCCCCGCCTGGGCGGCCTGTTTCTGCTGGCCCTCTCCGGCTACCTGACCAAGCTAACCATCTATGACCCCTGGCAGCTGGCCGCGGCCGGCTCGCCTTCGGTGTATCTGCACGAGAAGGGGGTTGCCCTGTCGATTGCCTTTGGCCTGCTGGGCCTATCGCTGGTGCTCTTCGGATCGGTCATCCAGGGCCCGCTCATCGTTCACCCTGAAACCCGCAAGCTTTCACCCCTCGGATATGCATTCTCACTGGGGATTCTGGCCGCCGGCTTGATCTTTGATTGGTGGTTCAAAACCAAACTGGGGGAAATGGGGTATTCATTTTGACCATACCAGACAGTCTGCAAGACTACTTCAAGGCCATTCGCAACCATGATCGAGAGGCCTGGCTGGCCAGCTTTAGCGACCAACCGGGGCTTTCTCAAGTCGATCCGGTGGGCTCTCCGGCCCGCAGCAGCAAGGCCGAAATCGGCGCCTTCTGGGATCAGATTCACCAGCTTTTTGCCAGAGTCGAACTGGAAGCCGGCACCGCCTTTCCGGGAGGAGCCTCCGAGCTGGCGCTGACCTGGAAAGGTCGAGGCAGGGGACACAATGGAGTGGACGTCGAGTTTGAGGGTATCGACGTGGTTCGCCTGGATTCAATCGGAAAAATTCTTACTCTGGATGCCTATTGGGACGCCCAGGCTACTCTCTCAAAATTGATGCCCTGAGAGCCGCCTGGCCCCTGCTCGGGCTGCTGGCCGGGCTCCCACCGCCGGCCAGCCTGCGTTGTGCTCAATGGATTTTGCTCTGGGGCGTCAGCCTGGTGGCCCCACTTGCGCTGAGGCTGGTCGGTCAACGCAGCTGGCTGCTCGACCTGACCGCCCCACTCATGTTGCTGGGCTACCTCTGGGAGGGAAACTGGCTGGTGGCGGCCAGCGCGCTCTGGCTGGCCTGCACACTGCAGATGGCCTGGGAAGTGCGAGAGGGCGAGTGGACCACCCGGCTGGCGTTCTACTACGCCCCGGTGGGTGGAATCTGGGCTGTGGCCTCTGCCTGGAAACACGGGCTGATGGGCTTTGACCCGCTGATGACACTGCTGACCGCCAACCATTTTCTTTACGTCACTCTGGGGGCCATGGTCTGGGCCGGACAGGCCGCCCCTCGCTCCTACCCCGCGCGGCTGATGTGGATTACACCGGCCTTTGTGGCGGCCGGCATTACCCTGACTCACTGGCTGGGCCACCCCACCTGGCTGGAAGGGGGCGCCGTGACTCTGCAGGTCATCGCCACTGTAGGTGTCAGCCTGATCTGGCTGTGGCGGGGTGACGGCCTCGTCCTGAAAGTCTCGGCCCTATGTTCCTTGCTGACCATGGTGCTGGCCTTGAACTATGCCTGGGGCCGCCTGCTGGGAATGCCCCATCTGGACCTGGCCTGGATGATTCCCTATCACGGGCTGGTCAATGCCCTGGGCTTTGTAACCCTGGGTCTTTTGGGCTGGAACTACAGGGCCGCGTAAATATCCTGAACATCGTCGTTATTGTCGATGGCGGCCAGGAAGGCTTCCACCTCAGCCAGTTCGGCCTCGCCGAGACGGACGGGATTCTTGGCGCGCCAGCCCAGCTTGGCTGAAATGACGGTGTATTTGGAGTCCGGTAAAGCTTTACAAACCAGATCCAGATCGCCGGGCTCGGTGTAAAACATGGTCGAACCGTCTTCACCGGCTTCAAAATCTTGAGCGCCGGCTTCGATTGCAGCCTCTTCTGGATCGCCGCTCCCCTGAGCCTCGATCATTCCCACCCGGTCAAAGTCCCAGCTGACCGAGCCACTCGTGCCCAGCTGTCCTTTTCGGAAAAGCAGTCGCATCTCGGAGGCGGTCCGGTTGACATTGTCGGTCAGGCATTCCACGATCACGGCCACTCGGTGCGGAGTGAACCCCTCGTAAGTGGTGGCTTCATAATTGACCGCGTCCTTGTCGGTGTGCTTCTTGAGGGCCCGCTCCAAGGTCTCGCGGGGCATCGAAGCTTTCTTGGCCTGATCCACGAGCAGACGAAGCTTGGGATTCATATCGGGGTCGTTGCCGCTGCGGGCAGCGATGGAAATTTCCTTGGAGAGCTTTCCGAACAGCCTGCCCTTTGCATTGGCCGCCTCGGCTCGATGTTTGGCTTTCCACTGTGCACCCACGATGATTACCTCCTGCTGATAGGTCCGGTTTCTGAACCGTGGAAGTGGCTTCCTCTATGAAAAAGTGGCTGCTGTTGGGACTGCTATGCCTGGGTGCGGGCGACCCTTATCTGGAAATCGAAAGGCTGGTTCGAGAGAATTTCTACGACCGCAGCCTGCGTGGACTGAACTGGAGCCATCTGTGCCGGCAACAGGCGAAACTAGGCTCAAGCCCACGGTTGATCAATGCCCTGCTGGAGCAGCTCAAGGCTTCCCACACGCGTTTCTACGCGGCCGACAGCCAGGCATTTCACGAGTTATGCGGCATCTTTCCGGCCCTCAAGCTGGCGGCTCCTTATCGTGGAGTAGGCTGGTTCCTTATGGAATCACCTGATCGGCGCTATTTCATCAAGAACCTCTGGCCCGGCTTTCCCGCGGCCGAAGCCGGACTCAGAGTTGGCGACGAGATCCTGGATGTGGATGGTCGGTCCCCGTTGGAAGTCGACCATCTGCGTGGCAAAAACCTGGCTCTGGTCTCGGTTCGCCGCCAGGCGGATGCCCAACCCCACCTGGTCAGCGTGGCGGTGCGCGCCATCGATCCCATCCCGGCCTTCTTGGAGGTGGAGAAAAAAAGCGGCCGCTTGCTGGGCAAAACGGCTTACGTAGCCATCCCTTGCTACGCCGGACAGCAGTTCCAGGACACGCTGGCCGAAATGCTCAGCCAGGGACCACTCAGTCAGGCCTCAGGGCTGATCCTGGACCTGCGCGATGGCTGGGGTGGAGCGGACCCTGCATTCCTGAACATGTTCAACCAGCGCCTGCCCGTGCTGGAACTGGAATTTCCCGACGGCAAACGGACCGATTGGGACCGTCAGTGGCGCAAGCCGGTGGTGCTTTTAGTCAACCGAGGCACGACCAGCGGAAAAGAAATCTACGCCTACGGATTGCAAAAATACGGCCTGGGAAAGGTGGTGGGCGAGCGCACGGCGGGAGCTGTGCTGGCCGGCCGCCCCTATGTGCTGAGCAGCGGAGGCCTGCTCTATCTGGCCGTAGCCGATGCCAGAGTAGACGGCCAAAGGTTGGAGGGACGAGGCGTTACGCCGGATGTGGAGGTAGCCCGGCCCATCCCCTATTGTGGCGGAGCTGACCCTCAACTGGAAGCCGCGCTTGCCCTGCTCGACCAAATGTATACAAAATGATCGCTCAATGCCGGGCGCAGGTGTGGCATAAGTTGCTCTACATAATAGAGATAAACCAGAGGAGTCACACGACCATGCAGATCCAATCCTTTTCCCCCCGCATCCCACAGGGCGTTTCTCGCCCCGCCCAGCAATCCCAGCCTTCGCTGAACGGCGACCACTTCCAGGCCAACCTGCGCAATCCCCAGGACCTGATCCCGGGCAAGTTCATCCAAAACAAGGGTGGCGACGGCGGCAAAACCGCCCTGCAACTGGCCGGAATCGGCGTGATGTTCGGCGGCATCCTGGCCTCCACCAACCTCCCCAGCGGCTGGGTTGGCGTGGGGATTATCGGCTCCATGTGCACCGGCCTGGCCTTGATGTCGCTGGCCAACAAGTAGGACTCTCCAGCCGGGGGCGCAAGCCCCCTGGCTGCTCAGGTGGAACCTTAACGGTCTTCCTGAATGAGGATTTCCACCCTTCGGTTCTTCTGGCGTCCCACCGGATCGTCGCTGCCGTCGGGTTTCGCATTGGGAGCGATGGGACGTTTCTCACCATACCCGACCGTGACCGAAACCCCGGGAATGTAACGGTGGGACTTGAGCCAGTCGCGCACGCTGGCGGCCCGGGCTTCACTCAGACGCTGGTTGTAGTCATCCGACCCCTTGCTATCGGTGTGCCCTTCGATGGTCATGCTGGAGCGAGGTCCAAACTTGAGCAATGTTGGGCCCAGTTTTGCCAGAGTCGCCTGCCCTTCCGCAGAGAGGCTGGCTTTGTCGTAGGCGAACAGTGTATTGGCACCGATACTCAGGCGAACTCGCGACTTCTCCTTGACCACCTGGACTCCACTCGGAACCTGAATGTCTCCGGGAACTTGCCAGTTGGAGGATGGAGTTTGCCAGTGTCCGCTTGGCGTCTTGATTTCCCCTGGAGTCTGCCAGGAGCCAGGCTGTGCGTAGACCCAGGAGGCCAGGGCCAGAGTGAGCATGGAGGCTTTTCTCATTTGTTTTCCGGCGGCTTTCTGTCAGGATCGGGAGGTTTCTCCTCGCCGTGTTGCCAGGGGGAGTGGCTATCGATCCACTTTCGCAGGTTCCCAAAGATTGGATCCACGACGGCATCCAAAGCCCCCATTCCGACTTTCATGGGCACATTGAAAAATTGCAAAGTCGCGTCGGTTGCTCGTTCAAAGCGTGGCAGGACCTTATAGGCGAACTGGGCGGCCGAACTGGCCACTGTGACGGCCAGGCCTGGAACGACCATCCCATTGAAGGTTAAGAGCAGACCGACGGCAGTCCCAAGATCGGCCAGTCCGGCCACCTGGGAAGCTTTCTCGTCTTTCTTCAATCCGTGACTCAGGGAGACATAGCCACGCGCGCCCTGAACCACGGCCGCCACAGGACCCAGGACCTGGGCGAAAATCTTGGCGCCGGGATGGGTGTAGCCAATCAGTGTTGCCATTACGGCAGCCGAGCGAGTGCCATCCAGAAAGGCCTGAACTTCTTCAGCCGGTTTGGCTTGCTGATAGGCTTTCACGACTCGAACCGCACTGCGGGCAATCCCTAAACCACCCGCGATCGGACCTAAGATGAGCGGCACGGAACCAACGCCCATAATGGTACTGGCGATAGCTGCCCCAGAAGTCAAATCCAGAGCTCCCTCAAGAATTCGGCTCTTATTTCCGTGGCGCAGGCCAGAGATGAGTCGCGCCGCCCCGGCCAGGCCTTCCACACCGGCCATCGCGTAGCCCAAAGTTCCAGCCGAATACATGACTGCACCTTCGATATGGTCAGCATTCGGAAGTCGGCCATCCAGCAAGGGATGGCCCATAACCTTCTCCACCTGGGTGCGCAAATTCGGCCAGGAAATCGCCACCGACTTGCCCAGATCGCGAGCACTTTCAACAGTCGAGTTGATGCGCTCGGGGGTGAGGTGAAGCTTATCCTGCAAAACTCCACCCAGACCGACCTCGTGCCACCACCCATCTTCCGGTGACGGGGGCGGATCGGGCTTTTTATGCAGCGGCAATGGGACAGCCGCCGGCCTCTGAGGCTGGAGTTTCACATGTGGGACTCTAGGCTCTCGACCTGAAAGAGGCCTTAAATAGGGGAGCAAGCTCCTAGAGTCGGCTCTTCCAGCCCTCGACCCAGGCCTTGACCTGATCTGCACTCATCCGGTCCAGCGGCAAGGACGAAAGTTCGCCAACCAGTTCCCCGGGATCGAAGAACAGGCTCATCTGAGTTCGGCCGTCTTTGCGGGGTCCGGCCGAGCGAGCTTCCTTTTCGAGCTGAGTCAACAGCTTCTGAGAGCGTTCCAGCACCCAACCGGGCAGGCCGGCCAATTGGGCCACGTAGATGCCGTAGCTGCGGTCGGCACCGCCAGCCACGATTTTGTGAAGGAAGACCACCTGATCGCGGGTTTCCTGCACTGCCACACGCTGATTGCTGACTCCCGAGTAGTCCTTGGCCAGGCTGGTCAGCTCGTGAAAGTGGGTGGCGAAGAGAGTTCGGCATTTGCAGGTCAGGTAAAGGTATTCAGCGATAGCCCGGGCCAGAGCCAATCCATCGTAGGTAGAAGTGCCTCGACCAATTTCGTCCAGGATCACCAGCGAGCGAGGGGTGGCGTGGCGCAGAATGTTCGCCGCCTCACTCATCTCAACCATGAATGTGGATTGACCCAGATGCAGATCGTCAGAGGCTCCCACTCGCGTGAAGACGCGGTCGTGGATACCCAGTCGGGCCGAAACGGCCGGCACAAACGAGCCGGTCTGAGCCATCAGCACGATGAGAGCCTGCTGACGAAGGTAGGTCGACTTACCGCTCATATTGGGCCCGGTCAGCACCACCAGACGCTTGCTGGCGTCCAAATAGCAATCGTTGGGCACAAATCCACCCGAAAGACTGCGCTCCACCACCGGGTGACGACCGCCGCGAATGTCCAGCACCTCTTCTGCCACAAGCTCGGGGCGCACCCAATGGTAGCGCACGGCCGCTTCGGCCAGGGCTGCGTAGACATCCACCTCGGCCACAGCCCGGGCGGCCCGGCGCAAAGCTTCAAGGTGTTCCGCAACCTGGTTCCGCAGGTTGACGAAGAGGTCATACTCCAGCTCGCGAATCTTCTCTTCGGCCCCCAGAACCTTGGTTTCGATCTCCTTGAGCTCGGGGGTAAAGTAGCGCTCGGCGTTGGCCAGAGTCTGTTTGCGAATGTAATGATCGGGCACCAGGCGCATGTGGGTCTTGGTGACCTCAAGGTAGTATCCAAAAACCTGGTTATATCCGACCTTCAGCGAGCGAATCCCGGTCAGCTCGCGCTCCTTTTCTTCCAGAGCCGCGATCCAGCTCTTGGCCGAGGAGCAGGCGGTGCGCAATTCGTCCAGGCCTTCGTGAAACCCCGAGCGGATCAGGCCTCCCTCACGCAGACTCTGGGGAGGATCCTCGGCGATGGCGCGAGCCAGCAGGTCCACCAGAGCCGGGTCCACTTCCAGCTGCTCCAGCAGTCGAGGCCAGTTGCCGCCCGCAGGCAGCTGGCGGCGCAGTTCGGGAAGAACCGAAAGAGAACGCAAAAGGGCCAGCAAGTCTCGCGCGTTGGCACTTTGATAAACCACTCTGGCCAGCAGCCGTTCAATATCCTTGACCGGATTCAGGGCCGAGCGAACCTGCTGACAGGCATAATAGTCCTCGACTAAAGCCTGCAGCGAGTCCTGGCGGGCCAGAATGGCAGGGCGATCCAGCAGCGGGCGTGTCAGCCAGGATCGCAGCAGTCGAGCGCCCATCGCCGTAATGGTGTGATCCATCGACCACAGCAGACTGCCACGGCGCTCTCGACCCATCAGGGTCTCGCAGACTTCCAGATTGCGTAGACTGGTGGTGTCCAGCGTCATAATCTCCGAGAGAGAATAAGCCCGGGGTGGCTCCACGCTCTGTCGATCGCGGCCGGTGGTCTCCAGAAGATAATCCATCAGGGCCGCCGCAGCCATGGTGGCCGCCCGCCGCCCGGTCAAGTCACAAGGCTGAAGAGATTTGAGGTTAAACTGCTTTTTCAGGGATTCCTCGGCCTGTCGGGGGGAAAGGGCAAAGGCTCGCTGGCAGACCGCCAGTCCTTCGGCCCGGGCCAGATTCAGCAGCTCTCCCACATTCGGCGTGCCCTCGCCGGCCAGGAGCAACTCCGACGGCCTGAATCGATAGATCTCCTCGGCCAGTCGGACCTCTTCGTTGGGCAATTCGGTACACACAAAATCGCCAGTGGTCACATCACAGGCGGCCAGGCCGACCTCTTCGCCATCCGCGAGCAGACACAACAAGTAGTTGTGGGTCTGTTCATCCAACATCTGCGGGTCGAGCACGGTGCCGGCGGTAACCACCCGGGTCACTTCTCTGCGCACCAGACCCTTGCCGGGCGCTGCCGCTTCCATCTGGTCGGCCACCGCCACCCGATGACCCTTCTCAATCAGGGCCCGCAGATAGGCATCCAGGGCGAAGTGAGGCACACCAGCCATCGCCAATCTTTGCCCGCCGCCGGCCTCCTTGGCCGTTTGCACGATGTCGGCGTCGCGAGCCATGGTTTCAGCATCCTGACCGTAGGCCTCAAAAAAATCCCCGACTCGCATCAGCATCAGACAGCCGGGATGCTCGTCCTTAAGCTGATAATACTGGAGAAAGAGCGGCGTCAATTGGGTGCGGTCCATAGGATGGCGGCCGTTCGACTTGCGCAGGGAACCGGCCTTCATGACGGCGAACCCGGCTCAATGGAGACTCGAGAAATTCTCAACCACCTGCCCCACCGCGATCCGATGCTGCTGATCGACCGTCTGACCGACGTCCACGAGGACCGGGCCACCGGAGTCAAGCAGCTCAGTCAGAACGAGTGGTTCTTTCAAGGGCACTTTGGTGACGACCCGGAGATGCCGGTCAGCCTGCTGCTGGAAAGCATGGGACAGACCGGGGCCGCCGCCATTCTGAGCCGACCCGAGAACCAGGGGAAGTTACTCTTCCTGGCGGGCATGGATCTGGTGGAGGTGGAACGAGCTCCCACTCCTGGCCAGAGCCTGCGCTACGAATGCCAGCTCCTGCGATTCCGTGGACAATCTGGCAAAACTCAAGTTTCGTGTTACTGTGAGAACGAGCGAATCGCCTTTGCGGAATACACTTTTGTACTCTCTGATATCAACCCCGAGCCAGAAAGGAAGACACCTTGAGAGAGAAGGAAACCACTGGGCCCACGGGAAACAGGCGCGCCGTGAGGTCTTTCGCTTAGACCGTTTTACCCTGGAAGGAGCCGCTGGCGATGGAATTGGAAGAAGAATTTTTGTTCTCGCTCCCCGTCTTCGAAGATGAAGAAGACGAAGATGAAGAAGACGACGACGACGATTGGGACGACGACGACTGGGATGAGGACGACGAAGACGACGCCGACGAAGAAGACGACGACGACGAAGACTGGGACGACGACGACGAAGAAGAAGATGACGACGACGACGACGACTGGGATGATGACGACGACGTTGAAGACGACGACGACGATGATGATTGGGACGACGAAGACGAGGACGAAGACGAGGATGAAGACGAGGACTAGAGTTCCTCTGAACCTCCATCCCTGACCTCGAGCTGCCCCTCCCTGACCGAGCCTCCGGGCTCGGCGGGGCAGAGGGGCAGGGTGAATGAAAAGGTCGCTCCGCAGCCGGGAGCGCTCTTCACGGCAATCTTTCCTCCATGCCCCTCAACAACTTTGCGGGCGATGTAGAGACCCACCCCCACTCCGTAGTGAGTGCGCTGATTGCCTGTATCCAGACGATGATACATCTCGAAGATCTTATCTTGCTGGTCGAGTGGAATGCCCACTCCCTCATCCCGGACCCAAACCGAAACAGTGGCTCCCTCTTGCTGGCAACCCATCTCCACGACGCCGCCGGGTAACGAGTATTTTTGAGCATTCGACAGCAAATGCTCAAGCACCGAGTGAATTCGCTCCGGATCGCAGTGCGCCCAACATTGCCCCGGGCAAACCAGGGACTGAGCAACCTTCGGGTTGGAGCACTCCTCCATACAGTCACGCAACAAAACCACCAGATCGACCGGACGAGGCCGGATCTCCAGATCCTGGGAACGCATCTTGGCGGCCTCCAGCAGTTCCTGAATCAATCGCTGCAACTGATCCGCCTGGCCGTTGACTACGCTGACAATGCTTTGAATTTTGTCCATGTCAAAGCTCCGCGCTTTGCGGTGCATCAGCGTTTGCAGGTAGCCTTTCATACTGGTCAGAGGAGTGCGCAGTTCGTGGGACAGGGTGGCCGTGAAGTCACTGCGCAGATTATCCAGCTCCCTCTGCTTGGTGATGTCGCGCAAAACGACCGTGATCCCCAGGCCGCTGGAAACCGAAAGTCGGCTGGAGGCCAAATAGTTAATGATCAGCACATCCACGGGAGACTGGTTGGGCCGATTGATGTGAATCTCGAACGAGGGCGAGGGCCGGGACCAGCCGTGTTCGATCAACTGGTCGAGCGATTGGCCTTGAATCTGCTCGACCGGCTTGCCCAAAATTCTGGCTCCAGCGCGATTGCAGCTGAGTACCACGCCGCGCCGGTCGGCCAGCAGCACTCCATC
Source organism: bacterium (assembly GCA_018266105.1). Lineage (GTDB taxonomy): Bacteria > Vulcanimicrobiota > Xenobia > Xenobiales > JADMJV01 > JADMJV01. Next base: position 45,986 of record JAFEBA010000054.1, read on the forward strand.
CTCCAGATTCTCAATGACGCTGCCGTGCATTCGCATACGCGAAAAGAGTTCGTGATACAGCGTCCAGCTGGCCCAGGAGATCGAGAGCAAGGGCGACACCCCCAGCAAACGCTCGCGCATTTCGTCCAGAGAGGCGGGCTCAAGCCACAGCTCGATCACCAGCAGAACGGGTGTTGGCAAGTAAGCGGAAGCCTCGTAACCGGCTTCCACTTTCAGGAAAAAGTGGTGCTGACCCTGTGCGTTGGTTTCCACCCAGCAAGGCGTCAATCCGGCAAAAGTGCGCCTTCTCTGCTCGGGAGCGGAGTCGCCGGCGCTCCAAACAAACTCGTCGCCGTCCTGAATCCACAGTGAGAGGGCCTTGGGCTGAACCGACTCCAAAGCCTGGCGCAGACTATCAGCCCATCCATCCAGCTCGACCTCATTCAGACCTTCCTGAGCCAGCAACTGCAGCAGACGGCGCTGAACATCCACCCGCTGCAGCCCGGCCTCATAGCTGGCGGCGGCCATCTCTTTTTCACGCAGACTGGCTTGCAAAACGCTCAGGTGCTCGGCCAATCCAGAAAACTCGTTGGGCAAAGCCGAAGCCTGCCCACCGCGCAAAACCTCCAGCGCGCGCGTGAGCTGCAAAGCCCGCCGCCAGGCCCAGGTCAGCGACACCACCCAACAGGCAGGAATGACAGCCATAAAGGCACGCGTAACGTCCGTGATCCAGGCTGAGTGGGTGGCGCTCTCTTCCACATAGCCCAGCCAGACCAGACAGGCCAGTGTGCTCACGAACGGAAGAATGGCCGCGCGCACCAACAACAGCTGCAGACCACGCGCGGTGGAACGTCGATAAACAGAGGGACTCACAAGCTCATTCGGTTTCGACGGCCTGCCCCTCTCCCCCCCGGTCTTGGAAAACTTTGGACATGCTCTGGACATGTCCAGTTCATCATCTTTGCCCCAGCGGATGCTTTGATGGCTTTATCAACAACGGAGGTGAAGCAATTGTTTTCCGTTCGAAAAATGCACAAGATCGTGGGGCACCCCTGGGTACGGGCGGTGGCTGAAGTGGACTGGCAGGGGGTGCGCCTGAGGGGGATCCGCCTGGAACAGCACCCGGAAGGCTGGCGCCTGGCTCCTCCAGGGCGTCGCGTGCAAGGCATCTGGCAAGATCTCTTCAGCATCCAGGACCGCAATCTTGAGCAGCAACTACTGGAGTCGCTGAGGTTGCGCCATGGATGAGAACGAAAGCCAGCTCTGGCTCAACCTGTGCACTGATATCAGCCCATCCTCGCGCCGGGCTTTGATCCATAGCCAGGGCAGTGCCCGCGCCGCCCGCGGTTTCCTGCTGGCTCGCGGCCATACAGGCCCTGCTTACGACCTGATGCAACGATCTCTCAAGTCCACCTGGATGACACAAAACCACCCCGACTATCCGGCTCGACTACGAGAGCTGGAGGACCCTCCCGAAGTGCTCTTTTATCAGGGAGACCCCAAGCGCTGGTCTGAAGTCCAAAGTTCATTGACCATCGTGGGCACCCGGTCACCCAGTCCAGATGGTCGGCAACTGGCAGGACGCTTTGCCCATTGCCTGGCTCAGGCCGGGGTCAGTATCGTCAGCGGCTTCGCCCGCGGCATCGATGCGGCTGCGCACCGCGCTTCACTTGGCCACCCCCAGAGTCCCCCGCTGGCCGTGCTGGCCTGCGGCCTGGACTATGCCTACCCGCCTGAACACCGCGAGCTTTACTCGCAGATCGCGGCCGAAGGGTTGCTGCTGAGCGAGTATCCGCCGGATTGTCCGGTCTTCCCCCATCACTTTCAAGAACGGAACCGCCTGTTGGCTGCCCTTGGCAGCGCTCTGCTGGTGATTGAAGCCCCAGCCCGAAGCGGAACTCTGATCACGGCTCGCTACGCCTCCGAACTCCAACGCCATATCTTCGTGGTGCCAGGACCGGTCGACCACCGAAACTATCAGGGCAGCCTGCGCTTACTGCAAGAAAGCGGAATTTTGGTGACCAGTCCTCGCGACGTGCTCGAGCAACTGCCGGGCCGAAGCCTGCTGGCAGGGGACTGCCGACAGAGCCCCGCGCGGCCCGAGGTATGGGCCGAGCGATGGGCCATGGACTTGAAGGAAACGCTCATTTTGCTGAGTTCACAAGAACGCAGCGGGCAGATGTACTGCGACCGAAACGGCTACTTTGGCTGGGTGCTCAGCACGAAGTCGTTGGGGTCGTAGCTCATCCGCTCCATGCCATAAATGTGCTTGACCACGTCGGCAGCTTGAGGTTGGCGCACTCTTCGGTAGAGGGCGACAGCCTCAATCCTTGCTTCTCGCAGCCGTCCCAGATTGACCAGGCAAACGATCCGACCCATCCGGGCGTTTGGCTCATCCGGCTGAAGCTTGAGAAACTTATCGTAGTAGCTGAGGGCCAGCTCGGGATGGCTGCGGTCGGTCTGATCGGCCAGAAGCATATAGACTTCGGCCAGCTGGCGAATGATGTCATCACTGCGAAAGCTGAACATCACCTCCAGAGCATCGGTCGGAAAACGGTCGGCACAACTCAAAAGGATCTGCTCTCGCTGAGACTTATCCTCGGGCTTGCTCAACAGGTCGGCCAGACCGACGTAAAAGGATGGATAGTTGACGGGGTCACACTCCAGTGCCTTCTGCAGGGCTGCCCTGGCCTCATCAGGCTTGCCGTTCACAACCAGGGCCTTATGCAGCAGGTCCCAGTTGACAGCGCGATGAGAATCGAGGGCGACTGCCCGGCTGGCCAGCCGCAAATACTCTTGAGCATTCAGCTTGTCCAGTTTCTTGGCCAATCCGGCCCCGTAGGTCAGTCCATAATGCTGAAAGTAGGCGCCCTGGAAAGGATTGAGCACAACGCTATCCTCGTCGCATTTGAGGGCCCCGGCCACGTTTCCAGTCTTGAGCAAAAGATCGGACCGTTCACTGGCCGCCTGGGCCATGGCGAAGGTCATATCCAGAGCCGCGCTGATGCCCAACACCGCCAGCAAGAAGTAAGTGGTGACCACCTGGGGCCGGAGCGTCCAGGGGCTGAGATCAGGGTCCGGCGGTGGCGGAGGCGAGGCCGGGACCTCCGGCCAGCTATAGGACAGAGTCAAGCCCAACCACAGGGCCCAGGCCACTGGTAGAGCCGGAAACAGCCATTGAACATCAACCGCCATACACAACGCCAGAATCAGGGCCGAGGAGGCCGCATCCAATAGCCTGTCCCTGTCCCGGTCGCCGGGGCTGAATTCAGGCGACTCGGATTGAAGTCGGCCTCCAATCGCGAGCAGCCACTGAAGCGCCAGGATACACATCAAAATCGCTCCAGGAAAACCCAGCTCAGCAAAGCAGCTCAAACACGCGGAGTGACAGAACTTGGAGAACCAGCGCACGTCGGATTGGTAGCCCGGGTAATAGCGATGAAAGCCACGTGGCCCCACTCCCGACCAGGGATGGTCGAGGCCCATGAGCAGAGCCGCTCGCCAAAACTCCTTGCGGGAACTGAGACTGGCATCACTCCCCTTCTGCAGGTCCACCGTGCGCTTGGTGATGCCCGCATAAGGGTTGTTCTTCAACTGGGTGATTTTCTGCTGGAGCGCATAGGTGCCGACACACAAACAGGCCAGCAGTGCCAGGGTCCACCAGGGGATCCCCGAGCGACCGGCCGCCCAGGCCACCAGAACCAGAACCAGAACCAGCCCGATGGTTTTGAATACGGCCAGCCAACACATCGCCAGCATGACCGCGCTGGCAGCGCTGGCCTGGAGCACGGCCGCCAACAAGGAACTCCCTCGTCGCAAACTGCCACCCAACCACCAGCGCCAGAACAGGACCAGCAGAGTGACCAGCATGGCCGCCCGTGTACCGGTCAGGATGAAGGCGACATAAATGGGAACTGCCACAAAAAGGGAGCCCAGTTGGACACGCTCGCGCCCTCTGACACCGACAAACTGATTGAGCAGCCAGGGCAGAGCGGCGGCCAGAAACGCCGCCGTCACATTGGGCTGGAAAAAAGTCCCATTGAGTCGACCGTCATCGTTGAGATCGAGTTCGCCGGTGAAGAAACAAAACAGAGAAGCGACCGCCACTGCGGCCGCTCCCACGGTGTAGGCCAGCGGCAACAAGAAGCGGGGGCGAAAGTGAAAAGTCACCAGCACCACCACATAAAGTAAGGCTGTATCCAGGACGGTCAGCACAGCTTCGTAGGGGTGAGATGAGGAGAGCGCGGAGAGCGCGGCAACAACCAGAAACGCCCATCCGCAACGCCACATCCAGCGTCCTTCGCGAGGAATGGGCAATCCGAGCAAAACCGCCAGACCGGCGACCGCCAGCAAGCCGAGCCGAAGCAAAAAGCTGTTCACTCCAAGCTGAAATCCTGAGTCAACCTGACCCAGGATGGCTACGAAGCGAGGCCAACCACTGGGGACTTCACGAAAAAACCAGACGCAGAGGCCGGCCAGACCGGGAGCCAACACCATCAGCAGAAAGAGATAGCGCAGCGCGTTGACCAGGATCACGTCAAAAATGAAGTCGACCCAGGATTGCGCAGCACCAGCCGGATTGGGAGGGGCAGGCGTCCCGCTGCTCCCTGCCGGACCGGTCAGACCCTGAGGGTCAGGCTGATCAGGCGGGACAGGCAGGCTGAAGGACCTGTTCGAAATTGGGGCGGACGCGGTCCATCGTGTAGCGCAGAGCACCAAAGTTGGCGCCGGTCTGACCAATTGTAATCAAGTAATGATAGGAATCGACGGACTGGATCACCACAATGCCACCGGCGCATTCCAGTACCCAGTATTGCGGCGCGGTAGCAAAGGCTTCCAGGAAGCTGACTGTCTCTACGATAAATTCACTCAGCCGGTCCCGACCGATGGAATCCTTGACCTGCTCGGCGATGGCGTAGCCCTCGCGGTTGAGCAGAAACACGGAGGAGACACTGCGAGTCTTGGCCAGGGTTTGGATGAGACCGTCCAGTCCGGCCAGCAGAGGAGCATAAATTTCGGAGAAGTTCCGCGCCACCGGCACGGCCGCCACAGGGGCCTCCACCACCGGCTGGGGCTCGGGCTCGACGAAGGTTTCTTCCACGAGCGGGTGGGCCAGATCATCGCCCAGGCCAGAGTCATAGTAGGCGGGGGTGACTGGTATGCCTAAATCCAGCGAAGGCGGAGGGGTCTCTTCGTAGCGCGCGACCGGCCCATCTTCCCAAAGACCACCAGGTTGATCCGGGTCGGGCAGGCTACCTTCCAAGGTGGGCGTCAAATGCAGGGTGAGGTCAACCTGCATTTCGTCCTGAACAGTCGCCAGTTCCGGCCCCGTTTCTTGGGAGGGTAGAACATAAACCGGAGGGTCGTCCCAAAGCGCACCTGCGGTTTGATTGACCTCTTCGGAAACGGGAGGCTTGGCCTCTAATTCCAGCTCGACGGGCAGAGCCTGAACCATCTCTTCCTGAACAATCTCTTCCTGAACGGGCTCAACCTGGAGCGGTTCCCCATGAACAGGTTCCACCTGAGCAGGTTCGATATGAGCGTGTTCCAGCTGCGTGGGTTCAACCTCGACGGTCTCCGCAGGATGGGCATTCACATCCAGGGCTTCCCCCTGGACCGCTTGCTCAACAACCGCCTCGGCTGACACAGGCTGTGATTCGACCTGACCTTCCTCGCTGAAAAATCCAGACTCGGCAGCAGCCACCGTATACTGTTCGGAAGAGCCTCCCAGGGGGGAAGTCGTCTCGTGCTCCGGCTCCGGCTGACTGGCGACAGCCACAGCCGCCGCAGGTTGCTCGGCTGCCCGCTGACGCTCCCGCTCGATCTGACGCTGGCGGTCGAGATCAGCCAGATAGGCCCGGCGAGCTTCTTCCAGCACCGCCAGCTGCGAGAGAACTTCTTCGCAGTAAGTCAGACGCTTGCGGGTTTCACAGATGTAGTATCCAAAAGTCGGGTCCCCGGCGTTGGCGTCCTGAATCGCCACAAGCTCCTGACCCTCGCGCAGGACCAGTGAGCGCGCGATGCTCAGGCGGACTCTCGCCAGTGCCAGCTCGTCATTTCCGCACCCGGCCAGCAATATTTCTTCAATATCTTGAGGTAAAACGGTGTCGCGGGCCAACTCCCGGGCAAAGACGTGAGCTTCGGGATAGCCCGGCTCCATCTCAAACAGAGTGCGCAACTCGCTAATGGCTTCCTGATAGAGTCCGTGATGTCGGTACATTTGGGCCATGCACAGATGGGCCTCGGCCACCGACTCATCCTTGAGGACCTTTTGATACGCCTCCAAGGCTTCCAGTCGAAGACCCCGTCGGAATGCGGTTTCAGCCAGGGCCAGCAGGCCGATGGCGTTATCTGGAGATTTCTCGCAGATACTGCGCAACTTCTCCAGCTTCAGCTCGAGAGTGGTCTTCTGTTCGGTGCCTCGCATGCGCGCGCATCCCTTCTGATAAGGATTAAGAGCCTGTCGGAGTGCCCTGACGCTGCAAGCATTCGTGAACGATCGCTAAAAGCCCTAGAGGACTGAACGGCTTGGAGACCTGAGCGTCGGCCTCTGAATTCACCACCCGCGAGAGTTCTTCTTCACTCAGCTGGTGGGTCATCAGGACGACGGCCGCATCTCGAGTTGAGGGCTCCTGCTTGAGACGCGAGCACAGCGCTACGGCGTCACAATCGGGCAATGTGAGATCGAGAAGAATCAAATCAGGAGGAGCATCCCGCGAAGCCTGGAGAGCTTGCTCGGCGTCCTGCACGGTCATCATTTCAAAGCCAAAGTCTTCCAGGACGACCTGGATCACTTCGCAGGTGACGGGATCATCCTCAATCACCAGAATCCGCTTGGACTTCATGCCAGCATCGCCTCCACAGCCGACTTGGACTTACGAATCTCCAGACGGAGTCGACCCAGGTTGGCATTGGCTTTGGCCACGACCACCAGAACGCAGTCGTTGGCCAGTTGTTCGGCCGTGATCTGGCAGTCAGCGAACTCAATATACTGCTGATGGAGAGGACTCTTGCCCAATTCGTCCACGAGCTGAGCACCCAGCTGGACGGAACGCAACACCAGCATTCCGATCGCACCACTGTCGGGCTCTTCGTTAAAAAACTCTTCGATCAGGAGGCCCTGATCATCCAGAATCAGAGCGCCCCGAACCAGATCGACTCGGCAAAAATTCTCCAGAATGCGCTTGAGGTCGGTCATCAGAACTTACTCGCCATACGGATAGACGGTCACTTCCTGGCTTTCCTGCAAGCCCAGTTCGGCAACGATCTTTTGAGGAATTTCCAGGTTCAAGTTCTTCTTGGAAACACCCTTGGCTTTGTACGTGCCCAACATTCTGCCGTCCATATCTTCGACCGCGATCTGGAAAGTGGACTTGGCGTTATAACCCCAGCCACGGGCATATTCCAGATCTAAGTTGAGCGTATCTTTACTGGCGAACATGCCACCCACCGGCTTGACGGTCAGCTGAATCATCTTATCCAGATCGTCGTTGGCCCGGCGAGAGCGATTTTCCAACTCGTGGTATTTCTCGGCGAAGACGTGCACGACCGCGCCCTGAGAATAGACGTAATCGAAAAGATTGGTGATCACTTCGCGACCACACAAGACTTCGCCATACTGCGAGATGAACTGGTCGTGGATGGGCTCACCCTTATCCAGCACCACCACCGCGCGTCCGTCGCTCAGATCGAACTGCAGGAAGCCCGAATGATTATCGTGGGTCATATTGTCCAGAACTTTTTTGAGCTCTTTCTTTTTGACCTGGTAATCGCGGTAGAGGGGTTTGAAGGCAAACGAATTGCCCAGCACATTGGCCAGACGCCCTGATAGAATATAGGACCAGGCCAGCACCCGCCCGTTGCTGCCGGCCATGTTCATCAGTCGGTCAGGCTTGGCAACTTTGACGTCGCCACGCGCCTCGGTCATCTCGAAGGCTCGCACCTGGTCCCCATTGGCAACGAAGACGTAAGCGTGCTTGCCCGGCGAGAGTTCAAACTTAACATAGCCAGAAAACCCATCAGCACACAGGTTGTCTACCATCGTTCGCAAGTCTGAACCCGTCAGAAGTACACCTTCCGGCATCAGCGGGTTGCCCTTGGGGAGATTAATCTGCCAGTCCTCCGTCGGTCGTCGTTAAATACTTATTGAGGCGGCTTCTGAAACGGATTCGAAGCGGCTCCGCCCTTGTTCAGGTCCAATGAGATGGTGCGGCCGGACTTCTTGATGAAATCTGGCAGCGCATCCTCTGTCTCTCCCGAGGGCGCTCGCCCTGGTTCTGGGTCGGACCCGGTTCCCCCTGTATTCCCAAGTGCAAAAGAGCCGCTGGATGGCAACCCGACTCCAGGACGGGGGATGGCGGCCGGAACCTCACCGGAAGCAGCTCCGGCCGTCTTGCGCAGCAAAGCTTCCCAGGCATCTCCGCCAGCACCCGAGGGCGTCTTCTTACTGACGTTCTCCTCGGTGCTGGGGATCGAGCCTGAAGAACCACCTTTGAAAGGATTCGGCTGCTCGTTCTCGTTCGAACGCACGCGTTGCAGCAGGTCGGCCCAACCGCCGCCACCGCCGGAGCCAGTGCCGGCACCGCTTTCAGCGGGCGGGGGTGGTACGGGAGCAGCATTCCCAAAAGAAATCGGCGCCGTCTTGGTGGCCGGCTTGGCCAATTCATCGGCCGCGGCCAGACGCGCTCCAAAGCTGTCGCCATCCGCGGGCGGAGGCGGAGGCGGAGGAGGGACTGCCGCGCGGGTGGGCGGCGGCGGTGGCGGCGGCATGCCTGCCGTGGGGGGAGGCGGGGGGGCCTTCTCGGGCATCCGGGTGGCCATCTGGGCGGGATTGCTGATCTCGTCATCCTCGAGAAGACCGGATACATCTCCGCTCTTCTTGGCTTGCCTCTGGGCGGCGGCGGCGGCCAGGCGGTCAATTTCGAGATCAAAACTGCGGCCCTTGTTGGCCTTGAACTCGGCGAAGGCCAGGCCTCCAAAAGCGACCGTCAGGACCACAAAACTACCCATCAGCGCCCCTTGATTCTGAACCAGCGCCTCCGGCGGAGCGGCCCAGGCCAGCGTGGTCGTAGACAATGCAAAACCCAGGCCAGCCCAGGTTTTTCGCCACCTCAAAACGTCCACAGCACCTTCCTTTCCACTTTCCTAGGTATTCGCTGGCCCGACATGTCAAACCTACCCTGTTGGTGCCATGATGCTTATTTGATCAGTGGTCGCTAATCCTGCATGGCAGGACTTACATCTTCTCGCCGAGGGCCTCAATACGCTGTGAAACATCGCGGTAGCGAATATCCACCACGAAACACTCCTGATAGGCGTGCATGGCTTCTTTGTAGCGACCCAGGTCCTCCAAGGTTCGCCCCAGGAAGTAGCGCAGGTCCAGTTGCTCCTCGTCCTGATAGCCTGGAGTTTCCAGAGCAATCTGGAACTGACGCACCGCCAGGTCACTGTAGCCTTGCTGACTGAAGCACAACGCCAGCTGATTGCAGGCCATCAGGAAGTTCTTGGGGTCTTTGGCGGCCAAGCCATACTCGATGATGGCCTCCTCCACAAACCCCAATTGCTGGTAGAACTTGCCGAGATTGAGATGCGAGCTGGCATCCCCCGGACGAAAACCGGTGACGGCCTTGTATTCCCGAATGATCTTGGAAACCAGACCTTTGGAGAAGATCTGACGTGCGATATCGGCGGCATCCTCCCAGCGGGACTCCTTGGCGTAGATGATGGCCACTCTGGACAGGGACTCTGGCCTGCCCGGCTCTTTCTCGAGAACCTCGGCGTAGATGGGCCTGGCTTCTTCGAACTCGCCCTGGTGGAAAAGAACGTCTCCCACCCGCTCCAGGAAAGCTGGATTGTCCTGGGCAATCCGCAGCAACTCGTCCAGAACCGGTCGAGCTTGCTCCAGCGAACGATATTGAATCAGTTTGTCAGCCAGCTGGAACAGAATCTCGATGCCTTGCTCGGTGCGGTCGTGAGTCAAGGCCTGATCGGCGGCCCGACGCAGAAACTCGACGCCGCGATCCACTTCTTGCAGCACCAGGTAGCTGTGGGAGATCTCCAGTAGAGTCTGAATGGCTCGGTCCCACTGGTCCTGTCGCTCCAGAATCGATGCAATGCGCTCGCGAACCCCCAGAGCCATGGTTGGCTTGCCCATGTCGGCCAACTGTTGCTGCAGAGTCTCTAACTGCTCAACCCCTTCCAGCACCACTTTGTAACGGAAGAAGCCGTCCACCAGCTTGACGAAGATCGCGTCAGCGCTCTCCTTCTGGGAATGCTGCAGGTAACCCAGCACGATTTCGAGATAGGCCGCCTGAGCCTTGGGCCAACCCTCGGTGTCACGAATCACATCAGCGATACGCTCGCGATATTCCAGCGAGATTTCCCACTGCTCGTTGGCCGCAAAGCTCTCCGCCAGCGTGGTCAATACGCGCAACATTCGGTCTGTGTCGCGTTTTTCGCGACAGTCTTCAGCCAGAGACTCAAGCAGCGTCTGACCCTGCTCGAGGAAACCGGCCTTCAGGAAGAGCGCCCCCAACTGCTGACGCAACTCCAAATTGAGCGGCTGGAGGTTGACGATCTCCTTGACGCAGTCCAGCGCTTCGTCCACCTCTCCGCGCTCCAGGTGAATCCCCAGCAGAATGCGGTAGTGCTCGGTAGCCTCCTCGAAACGCAGGTTGCGAATCAGCAGACGGATAGCCTGACGCCGGTGATCAATATCCTTGGGGTCCAGCTCCAGGATCTTCTTCAGTACGCGCTGAGCCACTTCAGGAAGATTCTGTTCTAGATAGACCTTGGCCAGTTGCGCGAACTGCTCCAGAGCCTGGGCTGTCTGCCCTTGCTCGGCCCACAGACTCCCCAGCCGATAACGAGCGTTCAGGTTATGACTGTCAAGATCGAGCATTCGCGAGTAAACGTCGGCCGCCGAAGTGGCGTTGCCTTCTCGATGAAAGCGCCCGGCCAACACCAGCATGCCTTCACGGGCACGATCCGATTGCCCCTGAGAGGCCAGAGCGTGGCAGAGGTGCAGGCGAATGTCCACATCCGAGGGTTGATAGGCAAGGATTTCCCGGTAGAGGCGCTCGGCTTCAAGATGGTTTCCGGCTCGTGAAGCCATGTCGGCCATCGAGAACACCTGACTGCGGGCCTTGCCCAGCTCACCCAGGTCCAGGTAGTTGTGCACCAGCCCATCCAGGTACTGACTGCGCTCCTCCATATCTTCAGGCATGTGGGCAACCAGTTCACGCACCCGATCGAACTCACCCATGGTCAGGAACTTCTGCACCAGCAGGCGCAAGAAAGAACGCTTTTCAGGGTCAGCATCGTTGAGCGTAATGATGGACTTCTCGGCCTCGTCGAAGCGGCTTGCGTTCAAATAGGCCTGAATCAAACGCCGGTGGTAGCGGGGTTTGATCTCGTCAGCTTCACCCAGCCGGCTGACCTCCTGGGCGGCCCGTTCCAGCTCGCCCACACCGATCAAAGCCTCGATCAACTGGCCCATGAACGAGTTGCGGAGAGGATCCGTGTCGTTCAGACGATAGATCTGATCGGCCGCCTCGCGATACTGATGCGCATTCAGATAGCCGCTGATGACCTGGCTGATGAGACGTGAGCGACCTTCGTCGTCCTGCGGCAGTCGAGCCACGTCGTGAGCAGCGTCATTCAAACGCCCGGCTTCCAGATAAGCGGTGATCAGGCGCCGATGAAAGGTGAGCTTGAGGGGATCGTCTTCAGGCAGCCGATGAATCGTGCGCGCAGCCGTCTCCAGATCTCCCTTGCTCAGCGGGATCTCCAGCAGGCGGGTCACCAGACTGTTGCGCTCGCGTTCGGATCGCGGGATCTGGGGAAGACCCTCAAAGGCTTTCTCCAGGTTGCCGGCGTCCAGGTAGAGCTTCACCAGCTCCTTACGCATGGAGAGCAGCTGCTCGTCGTCTTGGGGCAGCTGAGCCATCTCCTGCTCAGCCGTTTCCATCTCACGAGCTTCCAGCAGCTGCTGCACGAGGCGCCTCTGCAAACCAACCTTTTTAGGATCTTGCTCGGGCAACTGGTGCAGGTGGTGGGCCGCGAACTGGGGCTGGCTGAGGTGCAGATAAGCACCGATGGCGGCCCGACGCACGTCCACCTGGCTGGCATCCAGACGCAGGATCATTTCGCAGTTTTGGGCAGCTTCCGCGTGACGCTCAAGAGCCAGCAAGCATTCGCCGCGATAAATGAGAGCGCGAAGATCATCCGGGCGCTGAGTGACCAGACGGTCGAGTTCGTGCAGCGCGCCCGCGAAGTCACCACGATCGCGCAATCCGACCGCCACCTGATAGGGCAGCTCGGTGGCCTCCGGGAAGATCTGGATCATCTTCTGTTGCAGCTCCAGAGCGGCTTCATCCTTGCCCTGAGAGCGATAGATCTTGATGACCTGCTGGAATTCGTCAAGCGCTTCCTTCTTCATGTCGCGCTTAAGGTAGAGGTCACCCAGCATCTCGCGGGCTTCCAGATACTGGCTATCGATCTCCAGGAGGCGACGCAGGGCCTTCACAGCCTCGTCAGTCATGCCACGTTCCATCTGATACTGGGCCATGGCCAGATAGTGGGGCGGCAACTCCTGGTTGCGCTGCTGGCGCACCAGGTGTTCGACCAGACGTCCACGGATGTTGACGTTGTTGGGACTGCGCTGAAGAATCGTATTGTAAATGCCAACCAGCTTTTCGCCGGCCGGGCGATTCTGCGGCTCCAACTGCACGATGGTCTCGTACAGCTGAATCACCTTATCCAGAGCGGTGCCTTCTTTTTCGAACATGTCGGCCAGGCGGCTGTAGACGCCTACGGCCTTGTCTTTCATGTTCAGCCGAGAGTAGAGTTCACCGAGGCTGTTGAGGGCCTCTTTGTTGCTGCCTTCAACCTGAACGATGCGCTCATAGGCCCGACAGGCCTCGTTAAACATCTGCTTCTGGACGTAGAGCAGGGCGGCCCGATCAAACCAGGTGATGGTGGCGGCGGGGGGACGGCCTTGACGAACAAAGACCTCACCCAGCATTTCGTAGGCCTGAGCCTGGGCTTCCTGAGCGTCTTCCTGGGTGAGACGCAGCACCTCCTGAAACTCACCGATGGCCTCTTTGTAGGCCTCTTTGATCATGAAAGCCCGGCCCAGCGCCATATGGGTGTCCCAGATGCCGGGCTTGAGCTCCTGAGACTTCTTTAAATATTGGAGAGCCTGATCGACCTGGTTGTGCTCCAGCCGGAACTCCCCGATCCGCAGATAGATCTCAGGCTTGACGGTCGCCACCAGTTGACGCACGACCTGGACAGCGTCGGCTCGGCTGTGAGGGCCGAGCTGGACGGTTTCTTCCAGTCGCAAGATGGTCTCATAGCGTTCCATGGCGGACTTTTTGTCGCTGGCCAGGACATACAGTTCAGCACAGTCCATGTGCTGATAGATCACAATGTCATAGGCGCCCTTTTGTTGCGCGAACTTGATAATGGCATTGCGAACCTCAAGGTTCTGAGGATCCTCCTCCACCACTTTCAAGAGCGCCTGGATGGCCTCGTCAAGTCGGCCCTGCTGGGCGAGTTTGCTGGCGTAGGTAAGCCACTGTTGGATGATTTGCTGATCAGACATCTTCTATAATCTCCAGGGCTTACTTCTGCGGTCCGCGGTTGACCTTTGGTCCACCGGCGATCTCGTTCTCGATACGACGAATCCACTCGCGCACATCCCGATAGGCGATATCCACGGCGTAGCAATCCTTGAGTTCCTGTAGCGCTTCTTGCAGACGGTTGTTCTTGTACTGAAGCATGGCCAGGTTGTAGCGCAACTCCAGATACTCTTGTTCGGAGAATCCCGGGGTCTCCAGGCCGCGGCGGAACTGACGGATGGCCAGGTCGAGCATGTTGAAGCCGTGCTTCTCGGCGAAACACTGACCCAACATATTGTAGGACTTGAGTTCGAAAGCCCGGTCGCGGCGGGTCTGCTGGAACTGCTCGATGGCCAGGTCCAGTTCGCCGAGATGATAGCAGAGTTCGCCGAAGACGAAGCGGGCACGCAGGTCGGCCGGCTCGCTCTCGATTCGCCCTTTGAAGTCTTTCATCACCGAATCCTTGACGTCAGCGGCCTCGGGGTTGACTTCGCCCAGACGACGGATCACTTCGGCAGCGCTATCGGCCTTGCTCAGACGCAACAAGATACGGATGTACTTGGACATCGCCTGAGTATTGCCAGGGTCCAGCTCGTAAACGCGATGGAACTCCTGTAAAGCCTGGCCCGGGTCTCCGAGTTTCTCCAGGTAGATTCTGGCCAGCTGATAGTGGATCTCGGCGCGGCTCTCGTCCAGCTCCAGCACCTTCTGGTAAGAACCGACCGACTCTTCCCAAGATTCGAAGCGAGAGTAAAGCTGAGCCAGGCCCAACCATTGCTCGGCTGCTTCGGCGGTTTCTCCAGCCATCTCGTAAAAGCGAATCAGGTTCTTACGCAGCTCGGCATTCTCGGGCTGAGCCTCGACCAGCTTGATGTAGAGGTCGATTGCATTCTGAGGATCTTTTTCCTCGATGTAGTAGGCAGTCAAGGATTCAGACTGCTTCAATGCCTCTTCGATGCGGCCCTGGGTCAAATAGACGTCGAGCAACATACGCCGCGCGAGATAGTGGCTGGACTGCTCCTGCAGCACCTGCTCAAGCAACTCGGCGGCGGCATTGACATCGCCCACGCCAAAGTAGTGGCAACCAAGCTGGTAGCGCTGCTCCAGAACTCGCTCTGTCAATCCCAGGCGTTGATAAAGCTCGGTCAGGCTGCGGCGGACGCTCAGGTCATCCGGAAGCAGTGTGACGATACGCTCGGTAGCCGAAGCGGCCTCTTCCCACTTCTCAGCTTGCCAGTAGCGTTCCACCAATTGACGATAGTGATGCAGCGCCTCCTCGGTACGACCCTGGCTTTCGTAAACTTGAGCAAGGCGATCCTGGAAGCTGGGGTCATCGCTGATTTCCATTAATCGAGAGAAAGCCTCGATAGCTTCCTCAACGCTGCCCTTGGTCAGGGCAGCTTCTGCCAGCTGACGCAAGTGATGGGTTGCCAGCCTGGTCTCGCCCTGCGAAGTGCAAAGGTCGACGAGTTGGCGACGTGCCTGGAAATGGTGGGGATCCAGACTGAGCACGGTCTGCATTCCGTCCAGCGCGTCTTGCAGCTCGCCACGGCTGACGTGCAACTGAGCCAGTTCCATCAGAGTGATGGCCGCTTCCTCATAGTTGTCGTTCCAGAGCAGCGCCTGAATCAGCCGGTGGTGAAGCCCGACGCTATGGGGATTGCGCTTGATAATCTGGCGATATTGCACCACCGCGTCCTCGAGCAGGCCGTAGTTGAGATGCAGGTCAGCCAGGTTGGTTCGCAGCAGCAAATTGTCTGGATTCTCTTCAATCGAGCGACGGTAGGCACGAATGAGCGAGGCAACGTCAGCTCCCTCATTGCGCTCACGCACTTCGCGGGCTTGCTGGACCTGCTCACCAGAAACCTCCGATTCCACGGAGAAGTCGCTACGAGGCCGGCCAAAAATGGGCTCAGGAGGCAGAGGCTCGGGCTCGGGCTCGGGCTCTGGCTCTGGCTCTGGCTCAGGCGCCGGTGGCTCCAGAGCGGGCGGAGGCTCCAGAGTCGCGGCCGGTTCAATGAAGACAGGCGGAGACGACAGCGAAGACTCAGACGACTCAAAGTCAAGCGGCGGCGGAGGAGCCAGTTCCCCCGAAGGCTCAACCACCGGGGCCGGCTCAGGCTGTCCGAAGCTTAAACTGGGCGGCGGGGGCAGAGGCTCCAGCTCTGACTGCAGCGGGGGCAAGTCCAGGGGCGGCAACTCCGCGGGCAGTTCGATCTCCTCCTGCTTGCTACGATTCAGTCGGGCCAGCTTATCAGCGAAAGACTCGCCACCTCCCGAAGCGGCAGGCGCGGGCGCAGCCTCTTCAGACACGCCACCCTGACGCAAGTTCTGGAAAAAGGCCGAAGGATCGGCACCAAAGGTTGAACCCACAGGAGCACCGTGACGCTCCGGCTCGGGTGGAGACAGCTTCAGGGAAGGACGTTCGCCCGACTCATAAGGCTCTGAGGAAACAGCGCTCTCAACCACCGGCTCGGTCAGGAGTTCCAATGAAGGCGGTAAGCCCAGTTCAGCCTGGGTTTTGCTGGACGCCTCGAGTGGAGCAGCAAATGGGTCATCCAGAACCGGCGGGGCCTGAAGACCCTCTCCAGAACCCAAAGAGGGCGGCGCGATCAAAGTTGACGAGAGATCGATCGGCGCACCGGGCTGAACGAAAGAGTCCGAGACACGAGCCTCAGCAGCAGGATTGGCAAAGGGCGCGCTCACCTGCAAGGCGGATGGGGCGGCAAACGGATCCAGGCTGGGCGGAGGCTCCAGTGCGGGAGTTGCTGCGAACGGATCACCCGGAAGCGAGAGGCTGGAAGGGCTCGCAAAGGGGTCGGCTACAGAGGCTGACGACCGGAAAGGATCCGTAGCGGCAGAGTCCAGAGACGCAGGAGCAGCGAAGGGATCAACGGCGGCGGCCCCAGAGAAGGGATCCTGGGGAGCAACCGGAGTCGATTGAACCGAAAAAGGGGCGGCGGCTTCGAGAACCGGCGCTGCCGCAAAAGGATCGACAGCTGCGGCGAACGGATCCGCGGCTGGCGAGCCAAAGGGGTCCGAGGCCTGGGCCGGGGCGGAAGCAAACGGGTCGGGAGCGGGCGCAAAGGGGTCGAGCGCCGGAGCAGATGCAAACGGGTCAATGACGGGAGAGCCAAACGACTCGCTGGCGGGCGCTCCAAATGGGTCCTGGAGCGCCGGAGCGGAAGCAAACGGATCGGCAACCGGAGCAGCGAACGAGTCCTGAGCTACGCCCTGAGGCTGGCCAGCAAACGGGTCTGAAACGGGAGCACCGAACGGGTCGAGGGCTGGGGAGCCGTACGGGTCGCTGACCGGAGCCCCAAACGGGTCCTGGGCAGAGGCCGCGAACGGGTCCTGGGCAGAGGCCGCGAACGGGTCGGGGGCCGGGGCCGCAAACGGGTCCTGGACAGGGGCCGCAAACGGGTCGGAGGCCGGCGCGGCAAACGGGTCCTGGGCTGCAAACGGATCAGAGGCTGGCGCCGCAAACGGGTCCTGGGCAGCAAACGGATCGGAGGCTGGCGCTGCAAACGGATCCTGAGCTGCAAACGGGTCGGAGGCTGGCGCCGCGAACGGGTCCTGGGCGGGAGCCGCGAACGGGTCCTGGGCGGGAGCGCCAGATGAGTCCTGAGCCGGCGTGCCAAACGGGTCTTGAGCCGGCGTGCCAAACGGGTCTTGAGCCGGCGTGCCAAACGGGTCTTGAGCCGAAGCACCAAACGGGTCTTGAGCCGAAGCACCAAACGGGTCTTGAGCCGGCGCACCAAATGGGTCGTGAGCCGGCGCGCCAAACGGGTCTTGAGCCGGCGCACCAAATGGGTCGTGAGCCGGCGCGCCAAACGGGTCGTGAGCCGGCGCGCCAAACGGGTCTTGAGCCGGCGCACCAAATGGGTCTTGAGCCGGCGCGCCAAACGGGTCTTGAGCCGGAGCACCAAATGGGTCTTGAGCCGGAGCACCAAATGGGTCTTGAGCCGGCGCGGCAAACGGGTCCTGAGCCGGCGCCGCAAACGGGTCCTGGGCGGGAGCCCCAAACGGGTCCAGAGCCGGGGCGCCAAACGGGTCCTGAGCCGGGGCCTGAGCCGGGGCCCCAAATGGGTCGCTTGCCCCCGCAAACGGATCGTGAGCGGGTGCACCAAACGGATCTTGGGCTGGAGAACCAAACGGGTCGTGCGCCGGAGCAGCAAACGGATCCTGAGCCGGCGAGCCGAACGGATCGTTGGCGGGTGCGGCAAACGCATCCTGAGCGGGCGCACCAAAGGGGTCATGAGACGGGGAACCAAACGGATCGCTGGACGGGGGTGCGCCGAACGGATCGTGACCCGGGGCAGCGAATGCATCAGCTGCGGGAGCTCCGAACGGGTCTTGAGGGGCCGCGCCAAACGGGTCGCTGGCTGTGGCAGCAAACGGGTCATTGGCGGGAGCCCCAAATGGGTCACTGGACGGCGCACCAAACGCCTCGTTGGCGGGCGGGCCGAATGGATCACCGGGGGAAGCCCCAAACGGGTCGTGAGCCGGCGCACCGAACGGGTCCTGGGCCGGAGCCGCAAACGGGTCGCTTGCCACCGCAAACGGATCGTGAGCGGGCGCAGCAAACGGATCGGAAGCCGGGGCGGCAAACGGATCGTGAGCGGGCGCCCCGAATGGGTCCGCGGACTGAGCCGCAAACGGGTCACCCACGGAGGAAGAAGCGAACGGGTCGCCAGCCTGAGCCGCAAATGGATCCTGAGCGGGAGATCCAAACGGATCCTGGGCCGGAGCCGAGGCAAAGGGGTCCGCAGCCGGAGCGCTGGCAAACGGATCGTGACCGGGGGGCGCGAAGGAGTCGTGGCCGGCTGGACTGGCGAAAGGGTCACTTCCGGGCGCCGCAAACGGGTCTGCGGCCTGGGCGGCAAACGGATCGGCAGCCGCACTCGAAGCAAACGGATCATGAGCTGGCGAAGCAAAGGGATCGTGAGAGGCGGTCGCAGCGAAGGGGTCTGCGGCGGGCGGAGCACTACCAACGGGGTCATTGGCCACAGCGAAAGGATCCTGGGCCGCGAACGGATCACTGGCCACGGCGAACGGATCAGAGCCCTGAGCAGCAAAGGGATCTACCGGTGCAGCCTGAGCAGCAAAAGGATCATTGCCCGCCGAGAATGGGTCAGCTGATTGTGCCGCAAAAGGATCATTGGCGGCCGAGAACGGATCGACAGCATTCGCGTTAAAGGGGTCGTTGCCCACGGCGAAGGGATCCGCCTCTGCACCGAACGAGACAGCGGCAACTCCAAATCCAGAATCCTGAGAAGCAAACGGATCAGCCGAAGACGGGAAGCCCGCGTCATCCGGCGGAGCACTGAGACGCTCGCCTGAAGGCGGGGCCATCATGGAGCGCACCACCGGAACGGGCGGCTCATTGCTGCTCATTCCAACCGATTCTTCAATCGTATCTTCACCACGCTTGGGCCCACCACGCCTCAGCATCGGCTTATCACCGCCGCCCGCACCGCCAGCACCGGAACGGAACAATCCTTGCTTGGTGGCTCCAGCCCCGCCTAATTGAGGCTTACCCTCTCCCAGCTTGGGCTTGCCTCCACCTAAAGTCGCCTTGCCCGGCGGAGTCTTGGCTGCACCCGCGCCGGCCGTGCGTCGCAACATCCCGGTTCGGCCACCGCCTCCGCCAGCATCGTCGCGCGCAACCAGACCGGAACCAGGCCCTCCGGATTCCCGAGCTCCCGCGGCGGGGGCCTCACTGGCCGAAACTTTCTCGGGTCGAGGCGCAGGCGGCTCGATGGCTTCGTTTCGAATACCAACCAGCGGGGCCTCTAGATTGGTCAATTCTCGAACGGCGGTGGGATGAGAAGGATCCAATCCCAGCACAATCTGATAGAGCCGGATCGCGCGATCTTTCTCTTCGATCTCGAAATAGGCCTGAGCCGCCAGCAGATAGTACTTAATCGCGTCCTGAATCAAGGACTGCTGTTGATAGAGCTCACCCAGGCGTTCCTTAGCCGTCACCTCGCCCGGATTGATATTCAGGATACGATTAAAGGCGAGGATTGCGTCGCGCCACTGACACTTGAGCTGACAGACACGGCCCAGGGCCAGCAACGCTTCCTCGTGATTTAGATTGTGGCGAAGAATCGAACGGTACTCTTGCTCAGCCTCGTTGTAACGCTTCAACTCAACATAGATGTTGCCCAGCGTCAGCAAAATTCCAGCATCATCAGGTGCGATCAGCTTGAGGCGACGGAAAGCCTCAGAGGCGCGCTCCAGGTTGCCCTGGTCCACCAGCACATGACCCATGTGACGATACTGCTTGGCGCCCTCCTGCATATGGCCCTGACTGACGTAAGTCTCGGCCAGCTCCAGGCCGATCTCCAGGTTGCCCGGATCGGCCTTCTGAGCCTCAATCAAGAGCGAGATGGCACTCTCACCCTGCCCCAATTCGATATAAAGTCGAGCCAACTCCATGGAGTGCTGCACGACCTTGCCCATGTCACCCAGCTTGATATAGATATCAACGGTTTTAGCGCGGACGGCGTCAGACTCAGGCTTGATGCACTTGACCCAATCGGCGACCTGCAACGCGGCCTGATAGTTGCTCTGACCGCACAGAATATCCATGAGCTGGAGGTAGGTGTCCACCACCAGGTTGAGGTTGCCGCGAATCGCGCGAGTATCGGCCAGACGGCGACAGGACTCGGCATCGTTAGGATCGGCCTCCAGGGCTTTGGTATAGGCCTCAATCGCCTGATCCCATTCACCCTGCTCAAAAGCAGCATTAGCTTCCATTTGTAGCGCACCCGACACCGTCACGTCCTCCAAGCAATCACATTCTGGGGAATCCTGGGCCGCACCCTCCAGCGGGCTGCGCGGACCACCTTAATGTGACAGCATTGATGTTGACCGTCTGTGACATTTTCCCTCTCGGCAAGGACCGCCTGCACCGAGAGAAAAGTGATTTACATGGCTTTGCGCAAGTTAGCGGCGTTCTGCGCCTGGTTCTGCCTGACCCCAACCATCCTGGCTCAGCCCCAACCACCGGCTCAGCCTCCCGCTTCCCTGCCGTTACCCTTGCGCGTCCAGATCCCGGAGACAGGCTTGGCCCAACGCTATGATCTCAAGGCCGGCTGGAACGCCATCTCCTTCCCCTTCCGAAAAGTGGTCAGCTTTAGCGGCCTGGACTCGCTGGTTGACCCCGATACCGGCAAGACCCTCAGCCCCCTCGACCAAAAACCTGGAAAAGCCTACTGGACTTACGCGCGCTCCGATTGCCAGGGTTGGGCCTGGGGAGAAACCGTGGAGTCCGGCTGCATTATCGAGCTGAACAAAGGCTGGAATCTGGTCGGTTCACCTGACAGCCAGGCTCTGCTGCTCGGTCAGGCCACCGCCAGTGACGAATCCGAATCCAATCGAATCTGGGAAGAGATCTGCCCCGACTGGATCGATTCCAAGATGATCGCCAACGGAAAGATCGTTCCCCTGGGTGCGGGCACCGAATGGGAACCAGGGGCGGCCTACTGGGTCTTTGCTCGGCGCCCTCTCAAGTTGCGAATCAACAGCCCTGGAGACATCCCGGTCGTTCAGTCCTTGACCCTGAACGACAAGCAAGAGCAGGTCCTGGAAGGGAGCCACTTTGGGACCTTAGCCCAGGGACGTCTGCTGGTCGGAGGCCAGGAGATTCCGGCCTCCTCCATTCAGGAATGGACCGATCGACGCATCCGATTTTTGATGCCGTCCGGCCTGACTGGCGACTCGGTCATCCTCATCGCCGATGGGGCGGCTACTCCAAGAGTCCCCGTGAAGGCCGCGGGGGTCGCGGCATGGACTGCAAGTCCGGGCACCCGAGTCCCTTTCACGCTCAAGGTGGTGTCTCAGGACAATCAGCCCATCGCCAGGGCCCAGGCCTGGGTCGACAGCAAATACGCCGGGCTGACCGATCGATACGGCCTGATTTACATCAACCAGCTCACCCCGGGAACCCATAAAGTGAGCGTGCGCTGTCGAGACTTCTTACCTCTCGACCTTGCCTGGACTGTGGCTGGTAGCAGCTCCCATCCGACCGCCAAGATGTATGCTCCCCGCTCCCAAATCAATGTCCGCGTCATGGACCCTCAGGATGGATTCCGCCTCTACAAGGTCGACGTCTACGCAGTCAACGACTTCACTCAGCGCTACACCAAGTACTACACGTATGACCAGGCCACCCCCTATATTGACATCTTCTGGACCAACATCACCGGAAACATCAACTACCGCTTCGATCTCATCTGGCGCAATGGAGACGGCCGCGAGAAATACCAGACGGTCTACCGCACCCCGGGGCGCTATGGAATCAAAGAGACCTGGTGGAACTACTGGACCTACTACTAACGTACAGGCCCCATATCGTCCGGATGTTCACAAGTTCTTCAGCTCTTTTTCCGCCTGCTTGACTAGACTGGAAGATATACACACAGAACCCATTTGGAGGTCAGTACAGTCATGTTGAGCGCCCTTAACTCCCAGCCCACCCTTCGGGCAACTTCGGCCCCAGCCGCGAAACCCGCCGCCACCCCCGCCGAAGCTCTCCAGCAAAACCCTGTAGATTCTTTGCCAGACCTGAGCACCATCGAAGCTCGGGCCACCGAAAACGCTCCGGCCACAGAAGCCAAGGAAGTCAAAAGCGGCCCCTCCGGAACCAGCAAGGCCGTCCTGGCCGCCACCGGTCTGGCCACCGCAGCCGTAAGCCTGTTTGGAGCCGGTACCGCCAGCGCCGCTCCTCGCTACTACGGCGGCGGAGGCTACTATGGAGGGGGCTACAACAATGGCTACAACCACCACCGGCACGGTGGCGGCAACGCCGGGGCTGTTATTGGCGGCATCATTCTGGGAACCATCATCGGCGGAGCCATCGCCAACCAGGCCCCTCCCCCGCCGGTTTACTATCCGCCCCAGCCCTACCCGCAGCCTTATCCTCAGTATCCCCAGCAGGTGCAGGCTCCGTTCTACGATAACTATGGTAGACTGATTTGCCCCAACTCACAGGGCGGCTGGTACGTATCGACCGATCATTATCAGTGCCGCACCTGGTAATAAGGAACTCTACTTGAAAATCACCCCGCAAAGTCCGCTCAAAACGGCCAGCGGGCCGCTGCCTGCCAGACAGGCAGCGGAACCCCAGAAACCGGGCGATGGATACGGAGGCACCGTGCAGACGGCGACCTCCGCGCCTGCGTTTACCCAGGTCGCCAGACCCGTCTCCAGCCACGGGATGGTCAACCTGGCCAGCCAGACCTTGGGCAAACTGACGGGCCTGGGCTCCAGCTTGATGGATTGGATCAGCGGCCGCACTTCGCTGCGCGAGAAAGCCCAGGCGACCACCGAAAGCGTTCTGGCGCTGGCCCAGAGCATGAAATCTTTGAGTGATGCGCAGTTAACCGCCAAGACGCAAGAATTCCGCGACCGCCTCAAAGCCGGCGCCAGTCTGGATGATCTTCAGGTCGAAGCCTATGCGGTCGCGCGCGAAACGGCCCGTCGCGCAATCGGCCTGGAAGCCAACGATAAGCAAATTCTGGGCGCAGCGCTGGCCCACCAGGGCTGCATCGTCGAGATGAAGACGGGCGAAGGCAAGACCCTCATGGAAGTCATGCCGGCCTACTTGCACGCCCTGACCGGAAACGGCGTGCACATTATCACCGCCAATGATTATCTGGCCCAACGCGATCGAGACACCCTGGGACCGGTTTTTGAAAAACTGGGGATGACCAGCAGCTTTGTGTCCCGAGCCCTGCCCGACTCCCAGCGCAAGGCCGCCAATCAATGCGACGTGGTTTACGGAACGGCCTCGGAGTTCGGTTTTCAGTATCTAACCGACCACCTCACCCAGGACCCCAACGGCCGCGTGAGCCGCGATCTCTCCAAGGTTTTCGCACTGGTCGATGAAGCCGATAAAGTCTTGCTGGATGAGGCCAACACCCCGCTGGTCATCTCTTCTAACCTGCCTGAGGATCCCAAGCCCGCTCGAGTCATGGCCGCGGTGGTCAAACATCTGAAGGAGGGTGTGGATTTTCAATCCGACAAAAAGACGCGCCAGGCCTGGCTGACCGAAGAGGGCCAGGATCGAGTCGAAAAGATTCTCGGCATTGGGGAACTTTACAGTCCGCAAAACGAAAAGTATGTGCCCTATCTGCATGCAGCAGTCCAGGCCCGCGCTCTCTTCCAGCCTGGCGTAGCCTACCTCAACACGGGCAAAGAAATTGTGCTCATCGATGAGTTCACCGGTCGCCCCAAGCCCGGTCACCGCTTCTCCGAGGGCCTGCATCAAGCCATCGAGGCCGCAGAGGGACTCGTTCCAGGCGACGGAATGCTGACGATGGCTTCCATTACCTACCCGAACTGCTTACGCATGTATGGGAAACTGGCAGGAATGACGGGCACCGGCCAGTCCTCGCGACAAGAATTCGAGAAGGTCTACGGCCTCAGCGTGCAGTCTGTGCCCACCAACAAGCCGGTCGTGCGTCAGGACCTTCCCGACCTGATGTTCAACACGTCGAGCCAGCGCGACCAGGCCCTGGTTGAGCAGATCGTTCAACTCCACGCCACCGGCCGACCGGTTCTTCTGGGCACTCGCTCAATCGAACGCTCGGAAGAACTCTCGGCCTTGCTCAGCGCCAAGGGAATCAGTCACAACGTCCTCAACGCCAAGAACCTTCCAGCCGAAGCGGATATCATCGCCAGGGCCGGCCAGATGGGCGCGGTGACGGTCGCCACCAATATGGCGGGACGAGGCACCGACATCAAGCTCGGCCCGGGTGTGGCGGTCTGCGGAGGCCTGGCCGTGCTGGGAAGCGAGCGCCACGAAGCTCGACGGATCGACGAGCAACTGGCCGGACGGGCCGGTCGTCAGGGCGACCCTGGCTCAAGCCAGTTCTTCCTCAGCAAAGAAGACGAACTTTTCCGTGTGCATTTGGATCCCAAGCACAAACTGCAGCCCGAAGAGATGGTGAGCCAGGCCCAGCAGCGCGCCGACGAGCGCAACCTGGAAAGGCGCGAGTTCTCTCTCAAATACGACGGAGTGGTCAACAAGCAACGCAGTCTCGTGTATGAAGCCCGCGACGCTGCTCTGGACGGAGCCGACCTGCCGGCCGAATTGCCGGAATGGATCGAGAGAACCGCCCATCGCTTTGAGTCCCGTATGAACGAGGTGGATCCCGCGAAACGAGATCAGGAAGCCAACTACCTGTTAGGTTCTCCCCAACCCCCGGTGCTGGCTTCCAGCCAACGCGGCTGGATGAAAGCCGAACTGGAAAAAGCCGTGGCCGAGCAAAGCCAGAAAATGGGCCCTCAAGTGCTCGGACAGATCCTGACCTCAGTCTACCTGCGGTCCTTGGACCGTGAGTGGATGGAGCAGATCAGCAGCCTGGATAACCTGCGCGAGG
The DNA here is from genome assembly GCA_018266105.1 of bacterium. Classification (GTDB taxonomy): domain Bacteria; phylum Vulcanimicrobiota; class Xenobia; order Xenobiales; family JADMJV01; genus JADMJV01. The sequence continues at coordinate 70,980 of JAFEBA010000054.1, forward strand.
GCAATCAGTGGGAGGCCTCGGGCGAAGAAAACCCGATGCAAAATTACGAAAAGAAAGCTCATGAGGCTTTCGAGGCCATGCTGGACGGAATTGCCGCCCGCACACTGCATGGCCTGCTCTCGGCCCGACCGATGGCCCCCACTCCGCCGCAGTAACCCGACAAACCGGTTTATTTCTTGATCGCGGCCGTTTCATCCGAGACGGAATCGGCTGGCTGCGCAGGGACCGGCGCCGACTGCTCTTCGGCCGCAGCTTTTTCGGCAGCCCTGCGATTGTGCATCTTCTTCCACAAGTAATCGACGCCGATTCCGGCCAGGTCAACCAGGTTGGACAACATCATCAGGCCAACACCAAGCGGAGCGGCGCCCATCGCCATCGCGCCAGCGCCCGCCAGTGAGACGACTCCCGAGGTAATGTCCAGACAGCCCATCGCCTTTGTGCGAGAGCTGTTGGTCTCGTTGCCCTTTTTGATTTCAGCCACGCCGGCCGCAATTCCCAAACCACCGGCCACCAAACCCGCTACCGAACCCACGGCCAACAAGGCCGTGTTGCTGCCCAGGTGCCAGCCCAGCAAGGCGTGACCGGCGGCAACCTGACCTAAAAACGTACCCAGCGTGCCCAGGGCATTGCCGGCCGAGGTGGCGGCCACAATCGGCTCGTGCTCTTTAAGCTTCTTGATGGAGTTGTAACCTTCTACAGCGGCCACACCGACGTTCAATCCGGGCACCAGCTCGGCCCCGGGAATCTGTGCGGCCGAGTTGAGCAGCGTCGAGACGCCGTCACCAAAGGCGGCGACCGAGCTCATTCCAAAGCCGGCATTGCCAAGATGCTGTGTGACCGTCTTGTGGGCGCCCAGCTCCACGGTATCTTCGCTGGCGGTGGCCGGCTGCTCAGCGGCGGGCGCCTTGGCCTGGGGGGGCAACTTGGGGGTCTGATGTGCGATGTGAAAGTTGAGCTTGGTCACCAGTGCATTGAAGCCGGGGCTGGATAAAATTTTCTGAAAACCGCAGCTGATCACCAATTTTTTCCCCGCCTCTGGAAAATGGTTATCAAGCGATTTTACAGGCCGCCCAGGGAAATGGTTATCAGGGGGGTAGATAGAGCGATGCGTGTGCCGCTGGCTTTGATCCTGTGGGAGTATTTCCTGATCGGCATCACGGGTTTTGGCGGGGGGCTGCAGGGTCGGTTCTATCATCTGGCCGTGAGCAAGCACGGCTGGCTCAACGACGAGGAGTTTGCCGAGGTCAACGCCACCGCCAGTCTGGCTCCGGGTGGAAACGCCTCCAATGTCGGCATCGAGATTGCCCGCAGACTGAGAGGCGTACCCGGCATGTGGGCGGCTTACATCTGTCTGATTCTGCCGGGCTCGCTGCTGATGTTGGCGGCTGGTGCGACCTACGAAGTCTACCGCGACGAACCGGTTCTGAGAGGCGCTCTTCAGGGTTTGCAGTGCGCTGCCACCGCCTTGATCCTCTATTCGGTCACCAAACTCAACCTGTCGCGCTGGAATGGGCTGGACTACTTGCTGGCTCTCGGGGCCTGCCTGGCTATTTACCTCCTCAAAGCTCCACTCTGGTTGGTGCTGGGCTCGGGCGCACTGGTCGGGCTGGCCCGGAGACGCGCTTGAGCCAGGAATTCACACTATTTCTGGACGTCTTCACGGCCGGTGCACTCTCCTTCGGCGGTCTGGCGGCCGTGCTCTCGTCTTTGCAAAACAGCCTGGTGGGCCAGCACCAGCTGACCAGCGCCGAGGATTTTTCTCGCACCTACTCCCTGGCCGTTGGAGCGCCGGGACCCAACGCAATCTTCTTAAGCCTGCTCGGCTATCGGGTGGCAGGCCCACGCGGGGCCGCCCTGGCCGCCCTGGCCTGGGCCCTCCCCACTCTGCTGATGCTCTACCTGGTGGGGCGCACCGGTTCAGCTCAAGCGCCCGACTGGATGAAGGCCACCCGCAAGGCCCTGGTGCCGGTGACGGCGGGACTGCTGGCTGCGGGCGCACTGAGCACGGCCCGCAGCTTCGTGATGCCGACCCCGCAATGGCTGCTGAGCCTGACCGCCCTCTTGATCTTGTTGAAGCGACCGAAGTGGAACCCGTTCTGGGTAGTGGCCGGCTGCGCCCTGGTTGGGGCGCTGGCCATCAGGTGATCTGAGGGGGAGGTGGCTTGGGTCCGCGCTTATGCTCCCAAATCCAGCCTTTGCGCCAGAAATAGAAGATCTCCACCCCGGCAATCGTCAGCATCACCAGCCAGCACAGGGGATAACCATAATAGGTGTTGAGCTCCGGCATGTTCCAGGGGGATTTCTCGGTGTTGAAGTTCATGCCGTAGACGCCGGCCACGAAGGTCAGCGGCACGAAAATGGTGGTGATAATGGTCAGCACCTTCATCACCTCGTTCATCTTATTGCTAATGGAACTCAAGTAGATGTCCATCAAACTGGACCCCAGATCGCGGTAGGTCTCCAGCAGGTCCACCACCTGAATACAGTGATCGTAGGCATCGCGCAGAAAAACTCGGGTTTCGTGACAGACCAGGGGGGTCTCATCCCGCAACAAGGGGTTGATCGCCTCACGCAGGGGCCAGACCGCCCTGCGAACCACCAGCAGGTCCCGTTTCACATTGTGAATCTCCTGGACCACCTCGCGACAGGGGTCGGTCATGACCCGGTCTTCCAAGTGTTCAAGCTGCTCCCCCAGGTCTTCCAGAAAGGGGAAGTAGGCATCGATCACCGCGTCGATCAGACTGTAAGCCAGAAAATCAGCGCGCGCCCCTCTTAAGCGGGTGCCCTCTTTACGCAACCGCTCTCGCAACGGATTGAAGCAGTCGCCAGGGATGCCCTCTTGGAAGGAAATCAAGAAATCTGGTCCCAGGAACAGACTGAGCTGCTCGGTCTCCACCCGACCTTCGTGACGGTAGAGCATACGCAGGCTGATAAAAAGGTGACCTTCATAGATATCTACCTTGGGGCGCTGGTTGCCGTGGACCACATCCTCCAAAGCCAATTTGTGCAGATTGAAAATTCGGCCCAACTCACCCACGACGTAGGAATCGCCCAGGCCATCGACATTGACCCAGAGCACGGGATGCTTGGAGCGATGGTCTTCGACCCACTTCAGATCGTCGAGTTTGGCCTCGAAGGCTTCCTCGGCGCCATAGGCCACGACGTCGACTTCGGGTTTTGGAGCGTTGGGGTCGACGCACAGCGTTCCGGCCGGTGTCCAATGCTGATGATGACGGCGTCGGCGTGTGCGCGGCATGGACCTCAGGTTCGGTGTCCAGAGCTTAAATCTTTTTCAGCTCCACCGTCAGCTGTTCGGCATTCTCACCCTGGACGGTCAAACGCAGGCCGTTGTCGGTCCAGTCCCATACGCTGCGAAGGTCAGCCCCCAGGGAGACCGGGACCTCACCCAGGCGGGCCGATTTGACTGGCTTGCCCTCCGCTTTCAAACTGTCCAGATGAAAGGTCACATGGGGTGCCCCCATGGCGGAAGTGACCTTATAGGTCCCGCGCAGGTCCAGATCGTCGACCTGCCAGGCCATGGCGTGGGTCTTCTGGTCCCCCACGGTGACGACAAAACCGGGCCGCTGCTGATTGCTCCATTTCCCTTCGGGCAGGTCGAAGCGACCACCCAGAGCGGGTAAAGCAAGTAGCATGACCAGCAAGAGTTTACGCATACTAACGATAGAGCAGGCTCAAGCCCAGAGCCGGACTGACCAGAACATCCAGGCCGACCGGGGAAACGGACATGGGTATCTCAAAAATCAGATAGCCCACATTGGTCTCGTTGGGCGCCATCTCGCCCTGAGAAAACTGCGAGTAATACTGATTGGCGGGATACGGAATCCCATCTTGCCCACGAACGGCAAACCACCCGGGCCGTTGGCGCTGTTTGGTCACATTCTGCAGATTCAGCTTGACCACCAGAAACTTGTTGCCCGCCTGGGGATAGAGCGGAGGCTGCATTCCTTTGAGAGCCTCGGCCAGCTTGACGTCGTTCAGGGTCACCCGGAAGACGCCGTTGTCAGCGCTGCGGGTTGTGTATCCGCTGGGCTGAGCGGTCGGCTTCTGTCCCTTGTAAGTTGCGCCGGCCAGAAGCTCCTCTTCCGTCATCAGCCGAGGCATATTCTTGGTGCTATCGGTGGTCTGCTCGACGTAATCGGAGGAGCGTGGAACATAGAGATTGTTATTGGGATGCTTTTCCGCCCAGGCTTTAGCCATCTTATCGTCCCATTCTTCCAACATGACTTCGCCCGGCGACATGCCCAAATCAGCCCTGCGCTGGCGCTTGTACTCCTCGGCCGGTGGGACATAGTCCTTGCTGTAGTAGGGGATGCCTTCCGGGTTGGTGGCCGCCATCTGATAGAAGATGCTGGCCCGGACCGGATCTTTCTGAACCACCGCGCCAGCCGCCTTGGCGACCGCTTCGGCGGTGGTAAAAACCACTCCATTGGCGCGGATGATGGGTGAGATGGGCTGACCGTTGGCATAAGCACCGGTCTCGTTGGCCTGAAAACTCATCCCGATGGCGGTCACCAGTTGCTGGGCCTCAAACCAATCCATTCCGTTCACCTGAATCGAATTGGCGCCACTCTTGACCCCGTTCACGTAAACCGACCAGCCCAGGGTTTTGACCTTGTGGCTGTCTTCGTCGTCATCGGCCCTGACCAGAGGGGCGGAAAGTAGGCAAAGTCCCAGGGCAACTGCGGCAAGCTTTCTCATAGTTATGATTTTTCGCATATCGTGCAAAAATCTTTCACGGATTTTAGTTAACTTTTTGGATCCAACATGGACCGGCCCCGTCGGATATTGTGACCGAGCACACAAACCCTACAGGAGCACCCTCTCAGATGAACATCACTTCCGCATCCTCAGTCGCCCCCCGCGCGGTGGCCAGCCAGGTAAAGTTTAGCAACAATCCCCAGGACGTCGACGCACTTCCCAACGATACCGTCTCGATCCCCAACGTGGATCCGAACAACGGCAAACCGATCAGCGACAGCGTCGCCCTGGAGAACAAAAAAGGCATCTTCATTCTGGGCCAGATGGTCGGCATGAAGCCCGACCCCAACTACAAACTGACCCCCAACGCCGACGGAGAATTCGTCTACGGCGACAAAGACAAGAACTTCAATGGCGCCAACGCTTACGGCGCTGTTTCGGCCACGGTCAACAAGTACAACGAGGTGCTCGGCTCCATCGGCGCTGAGAAGATCAACTGGGCTTTCAACAAGCCCCAGCTGAAGGTTTCGCCCGAGACCGGCGAGTATCCCAACGCGTTTTACGCCCGTCAGTATGAGGGCCTGCACTTCTTCCACTACAAGACCACCAGCACCGCCGCATCCGGTGAAGTCGCCTCTCACGAGACCGGCCACGCCATCCTGGATGCCCGCCGCCCCGGATTTATGGAAGGCAGCGGAGCCGAAACCGGCGCGTTCCACGAAGCCTTCGGCGACACCACCGCTATGCTGATGACCCTGGGCAATGCGCGCGCGGTCGACGCCATCGTGGCCCAAACGGATGGAACGGGCGACCTCTCCACCAAGCGCAACATGCTCTCCGATATGGGTGAGGCCTTCGGCCACGCTCTGGGCCGCGAGGGTGGCATCCGCACCGCCAAGAACGAGTTCGTCTACGCCGACCCGGCCACGCTGCCCGAGCAGGGTGACGAAACCCACCTCGGCCGCGAAGTGCACGACTTCTCTCGCCTCTGGTCGGGTGCTTTCTACGACGTGCTGGACGGCATCTCCGACGCCAACCGCGCCGCCGGAATGACCCCCCAGCAAGCCCTCAGCGCCGCTGGCGACGAAGCCTGGAAGCTGATGGTGGGCCAGGTCGAACTCTCGCCCAAGGCTTCGGAAACCACCTTCCACGAGATGGCTTCCAATCTGTTGGCCGCCGACGCCCAGTACAACAACGGCGCCCGCGCCGCCGTCATCAAGAGCGTCATGGTCAAGCGTGGTCTGATGGATGCCGACGCGGCTCCGCCCACCCGCCAGAACGGCGCTCGTCTGTTCAATGCCGACCCGGTGAAGCAAGAGTTCACCTTCGGCGCCGACGCCGGTCAGCTGGCTGGCGTCAAGATGACCGCCACCGTCGACCAGCCCGCCTTCGGCCTGGTGGGCCTGCAGAACTCGGTCACCACCGAAGCCGAAAAGGGCGCTCGCCTGATGGCTCAGGACGGCAACGTGCTCTTCACCGACAAGCAGAACCCCGACCTGGGCGACTTCTTCCGTCAGGACGGCACCGCCTACTCCGCCTACGTGGCCCCCAACGCCAAGGGTGAGCGCGAGTTCCACCGCGTCCAGATCGCCTTCTAAACAACCCGCCCAAAGGGCCCCGATCCTAGGATCGGGGCCCTTTTTCTTTGTTGGGCTCCACCACCAAGAGTAGGTCTATCTGTAAGTCCGACGAAGTCGACCGGGATGGGGGACAAAAAGCGAGTCAAACAGAGCCTCTGGGACAGAATCAAGCCTAAACCACCGGTTCCAACGCGGAAAACAGTCTCAGTCGCTCTACAGTTAATGGCCATCATGCTGGAATCTGGCGTGGGTCTGACGGAAGTATTCAACGCTGTCCGCAGCCAGATGGACGACCTGGTTTTCGACAAAACCCTGGAGGACATCGAGTATAAGGTGACCCGCCAGGGCTGGAAACTCTCCCAGGCTTTCGCCCAGTATCCTCAGGTCTTTCCGGCCTACTGCGTGCTGTTCGTGCAGGCGGGCGAAGCCACCGGCGATATGGCTTCTCGTTTACGCCGCGCCGGCACCCTGATGGAACGCAATGACAATTTGATGCGTCAGGTCAAAGGCGCTCTGACCGCGCCCTTTCTGACCGTGGTCGTGGCCGCGACCATTCTCTACGCCTGCGTCAAATTCGTGATGCCACGCTTTATCGAGATGTATGCTGGCATGAACGTGGAGTTGCCACAGATCACCAAGATTGTGATCGCGATTGTGGACGTCTGCAATCACCCGCTTTTCCTGCTGAGCCTGATCACCAGCGTGGTGATCATCAAGAGCTATTGGGTTGAAATTCAGGAACAGGCCTTCACGCGAGCCCTGCAGATTCCCATCCTGGAGCGCTGGATTGGCATTGTGCTGGGCGCTCAGTTTTGCGATATCCTTGGCTCCCTGGTAAAAGAGGGGGTCAGCCTGGTCAAGGCGGTCCAGATGATTGCCGCCACCGCGCCCTTCAGAACGCACCGAAGCTACCTCAAGAAGTTTCACACCTCTCTGCTGGAAGAGGGTGCTTTCGCCGAGAGCATGTCCCACGTGCACTACTTCCCCACCATGCTGACCACTGTGGCCACGGTGGGTGAAGAAATTGGCAACCTGGATACCTTGCTGGGCTCGATGAGCAATATCCTGGAGCAAGAGGTGGACATGACCATCCGCTCCATTGTGACCCTGTTGGAGCCCGTCATGATCTGCACTCTGGGAGTCGTCACCGCCTTCTTCTTTGTGGGCCTGTTCATGCCCGTCTACGGCATGCTGCAGGACATCGGCTAGGAGCCCCTCCTGGTCGGTTGGCACCGTGGAGCTTCTTTTGCTAAACTGTACAGTGTCATGTTGATCGGGGAACGGATACGAAGGGTTCAGCAGCGCTTGTCTCAGCGCGGGCTGACCATGCTCGAACTGGTTCTGGCCATGGGCCTGCTGTTCGTTTCGGCTGGCGGAGTCATGACCATTCTGGTGGCCGGCGCCGGCTATCCTCGCCGCACTCAATATGTGGTCGTGCGCGACGCCCTGGCCAAGATCAAACTGGACGAATTGATCAGCGCCTCCGCCGCCCCACTGGACCCTCCCACCTATGTACCCGTTACCGCCAATCCTGATTACGAGGTGAAGGTGGAACAGACGCCCTCCAGTTGGGATCCCAAGGATATTTGGGTAACCGTCAGCGTGCGTGGACCGATTCCACTGCAGGTCGAGAGCAAAATTAGCGGGATGGTCGTGACGAGCGTGGGCAGCAGCCTGTTTTTCACGACCTACCATTGCGACTCGTGTCACACGGTGGGCACCGGGCCCAACGGATTGGGGCCCAATTTGAACGGGAGCGCGTTGGCCAAAGGGCTGGCCGCCCGCAATGCCGCCCTGGGGGGCGGCTTTACTCTGGACCAATATATCGACGAATCCGTGCGCAACCCCAACGCTTATCGAGTGATTGACCCCACCACCGGCTCGCCCTACGCCACCTCGATGACGGCCTATCCGCTCCCAGCCGACATGCCGGCCGCTGACGTCCAGGCCATTTCGACCTATTTGCAGTCACTTTAAGAGATTCTGCTGATAGAGCACTTTCGCGAATCGGTCGGCGACAGCCTGATTTGGGTGCCAGTAGTCACCCGTGGTCTCTTCCAGAGGCAACTTTTCAGCGGCCATTTCTTCCAGGGCCGGGGTGAGGTCAAGCGTTTCCAGACCCAGTTCTTTAACAATAGCCAGCGAGTGCTCGCGCGACCACTTTTCGCCCGGATCGTAATCCTTAAGTGGCTTCATCAAGGGCAACAGCACCACTTTCAAACGGCCGCCGTCGGCCTGAACCAGCTGGCTTAACTCCTGAAGATTCTGGCGGACGCGCAGGGCCTTCTCTTCCTGATCGGCCGACCAGGTGCGCCCGACGTAGCAACGGTAAATCCAGCTGTATTCAAACAAGAACGTGTTGATGTGATTGCGGTCGTGCAAAGGCGTGAGCAGTTGCAACTTTCCATTCTCACGATAGACCAGCGGCGTCTGCATAAAATCGTTATTATGGAAAGTCAAAACAACCAGGTCGGGCTTAATCAGATGATTGTAACGTCGGTAAAGCACGACCTCCTGGGCCGTATTGAAGCTTTCTACTCCGGCGTTCCAGTATTCGAAATGGGCCTCCCCGTAAAGGGCTCGCAGGGGCTGAATGATGCGGGCTCGGTGGGTTACAGAGTCTCCCATAAAGAGCACGCGCTTTCGGCCGGGCGTCTTCTCCAGGGAATACTTGTTGTAGAGGCAGCCCTGAGCACCGTAATTGGCCCCACCCACGCGGGGGAGATAACCACATTCGTCATCCGGCGTATAGTCCGTCAATTGACCGACGGGAAACAGGGTCTGCTTAATGCCGCCCGATGAAGTCGGTGGCTTCAAAATCCGCAGAGCGGTTTCGCCCGCCACCAGGCCCAGCAACAATCCCGCGAACAAAAGGAAGAAACGCAAAAAAATTCGACGCACTGCTCAGTCCGTTCGACGCGATTTAATGTAGTTAATCAAGTCCCAAATCTGAGCGGGCGAGAAAATACTCTGGAAATTCCCCATCGCCGTCCGCGGAATTCCATAGACCAGCGTGCGATAGAGAGCCTGATCGGTGCTGCCGTACTTATACTGCTTAAAGTGGGTCAGGTCGCGCACAGGCATATCCGAGTAGTTATCCAGACCCTTGAGATCGGGACCGTGGCACATTGCACAGTTATCGCGGTACAACTGAAAGCCCCGAGCCAGCGCGGCTGAATCGGTCAGGCCCGGATTGACAACCGTGAGACTGGGCTGATAGCCCGGCATAGTGGCCAGACTGGGAAAAATGGGGGACTGGGAGGTCGCCTCGGCCGGATTGGAGGAAGTGGACCCGGGTACGGGTTGGCCCCCGGGAACCGTGGAACCAGGCCCGCCAGCCGCCGAAGCCTGGGCGCCGTTTCCATCGATAGCTCCAGAGTGTGAGGCGGCTGAACTTCCAGAACGAGAAAGGTTCAACTGCAGAGCCTGGGCCCGAGGGGTTGGAAAAGGCGTGCGCCCGGGCCTGGGTCCACTAGCGGAACAGCCCACGGCCAGCAGGGCGAGAAAAAGTTGGCAACGCACTGGTTCAGGTTCGAGCGCCCGATCCTGGTTCCCTGGTGGGACAGAGGGTCTGCGCTTTGGAAGCGAGAACCAGAGTGGATGAAGAATCTGGGGAGGGTCCTGCTAGGCAGGCGTGGCATTGCCCTGATGATGGCGCTCTTCCTGGTCATGCTGCTCTTCGTGCTGGGACTTTCGCTCCTCTACTTTCTGGATCAGGACAGTCGCTTCGGCCTGGAAATGCAGCGTTCTCAACAGGCTCAGGCGCTGGCCCGATCAGGCATCCTATACGCCCGCAATGAAGAGTACAACAACACTCCCGCAGGAATTCCCTACCCCACCAATGGCGGCCCGGGTTATGTCTATTGGACCGATGCCAGCCAGACTCTGGGCTTCCGCATCTGGAAAGAAGCTGACTTAAAAACCATCAAATCCATGGGAATGGTGCGAGACGCCTCGGGACGCGTGCTGGCATCCCGAACTCTGGCCGTTTGGAACACTCCTTCCCAGACCATGCAGGTTCGCTACTGGGACTACGATCTGTGAAGAAACGCGCCATGACCTTGCTGGAAGTGGTCTTTGTGAGCGCCCTGCTGGGTTTATTTGTCTTGATGGTGGCTCGCGCTCTGGTGATGGGCTTCCGGGCTCATCAGCGCACCATGGATCGCAGTTACCACTACCGCCAGGGAGCGGTGGCCCTGAGTCGGCTGGTGCGAGAAATCTCGGTGTGCATCCTCTGGGTTAATCCGGGGGTGAACTCGGGAATCAGTCATCCCCTGGCCGACGGGGACCTGATCTTTATGCGCACCAACGAGGCTTACTCGCGGGGCTCAGGCCCTCCTCAAGAGGTGCGTTACTGGCGGGACGCCACCACCAAGGAACTGATTCGCAAAGACCCCAGCTTGCCCGGCGGCAAGAAAGCGGTCGTGGGCGATGTGCTCGACTTTACGGTGGAACCGGTGGCAGGCTCGGTCAAGGTCAGTCTCTCGGTCAAAAACAACGGAGTCCCCCTGATTGTGGTCGGCCAACCCATTCGGATGTAACTCCATTTACATCATGTTCAAGCCTGGCTGCCGTCCGGGCCGCATACTAAGAACATGATCATCCAGAGCCAACCCGCCATCCGCCCCTTTGCACCAATCCGTCCGCAGCCCGCTTTCGTGGCCGAGGCCTCGCCGGCCGAGCATCCCGCTGATACAGCGCAGATCTCACGCGACCCTGGACCGATCAACTGGAAGGCGGCTCCCCTGGCCGGCGCTCAAACCCGGCTGGCCAACAAAGCCGCCGGACAGTCGGCGCCACTGTTCGGAGTGGGTGGACTGATCTTCCCCGACAGCACCGGCAAGATCAAAGAAATGGCCCTCCAGTTGGGCAACGTGGAATTCAAGAAACCGCTGCCCGAGGAAACCCATAACGGGCTACTGGGAGTCTGGAATCAGCTCTTCACGCACATGCCGGAAACCCACTTTACGGTGGTCTGCGCCGACCAACGAGGCATCGATGACGTCAATAAGCTGGTGCGCGATTCTGGCACCGATCCCGCTCGTGTCTCCGTGGTTCCGGCCCAGGCCGAGCAGATGTCAATCTGGATTCGCGACTCCATGCTTCCGGTGCGAGCCGAAGATGGACATACCAAACTGTTGATTCAGGATCGCACCTATTGGCCTGGAGCCGGCGATAACACCATTGCGCCCACCCTGGCCCAGGTCCACGGTGAAGACGAGCACAATCCGATCACCTCCCAGCAGCATCCAGCGCTGCGTATCGACGGTGGCAACATTCTCAGCAACTCCAAGCAGATCATCGTGGGCAGTGATTCCATCCGTCACACTCGCGCTCGCCTCCAAGAGCTTTATCAGGACCCGGCTAAAGCCAAGGAAATTGAAGAGTTCTATAGCCGAGCCAGCGGCCAGTCCCCGGAAGACAAAGACCAGATGTGGGAGCAACTGCCCAGCCTGGTCTTTCAGAGCGAGTTTGGCAAGCCCGTGCTGGTGATCGCTCGAGACCACGACCAACCGGCATTTCACATCGACATGACCTGCACACCCATCGGCGACAAAAAGTTCCTGGTGGGCGATCCCAGTCTGGCCATCAAAGCCCTCAAAGCCCTCAGCCCGGAAGAACGCGAGGCAACCAACAAAGCCATGGCCGCCAATGCAGGTATCACCAGCGGCGAAGACCTGGTCGGCAAGCTGATTGCGGCCGAGAATACGGCCGAAAACCAGGCCAATTACGACGCGGTGGCGGCCGAACTCAAGGACGCCGGCTATGAGATCGAACGCATGCCGGCCCTGATGGGTCTGCGCACCACCTGGAGCGTTCCCTATCTGACCTACAACAACTGCATTATGGAGAGATACCCCGGTAGCGACGGCCAGGAGGTCAAGAAGGTCTACCTGCCTCAGTATGGCTGCGAAGTACTGGACAAGATGGCCGAAAATATCTACCAGGGCAACGGCTACGAAGTCATCCCGCTGCAGATGGGTTCCATTTCCAAGTTGGAAGGGGCCATCCGCTGCAGCTCTTACGCCATCGAGCGGGAATTCTAACCCCTCCGGGAAAGAGACCGTCATGAGACGGTCTCTTTCTCTTTTCCTGGCGCTTTTTCTGGTCGGCCTGGGCCTGGCTCAAGAAGTGTGCCGCTACTGCCGGGGCAACCTGGACCTGCGGCCTTTTACCTATCGGGACGCCATCTATCAGGTCTGCTCCAAATGCAGGGCCAGTCTGCCCAAGTGCTCGCTCTGTGACAATCCCTGTCCTCAGCCAGCCTATCGGGACGGACGCTACATCTGTCCTAGCTGCAGAAACACGGGAATGTTTGACAAGGGGCGGGTCGAATCGCTCTCCAAAGCCGTGGTCGGGTATATGATCAACTTGCTGGGCGCGGAAGCCAAAGCCCTGCCCCCCATTCAGCTGGTGGACTACGACGAAATGCGCACCAAGTTTAATCAAAGCGGGCGTAACGTGGACGTGGTGGCCTTCTACCAGCCCTACAACCCAGAGCTGGTCTACCTTTTGACCGGAGAAACCGAGGTGGAATCCGGCAGCCACCTGGCCCACGAACTGACCCACGCCTGGGAGAGCCGGGCCTGCATCCAACAGGACCGGGCCCTCTCGGAAGGCATGGCCTGCTGGGTGCAATATCAGTATTTGATGTCGGGCGGACACAGCAGTGAAGCTCAGAAGATCACTCGCCACAGCGACCCCGACTACGGCGCATCGCTGGTCTACCTGCTGGGTCGCAGCAAGACCCTGGGCAATGCTGCTTTCATCGCCAAGGTAAGGAAATCGCGCAACCTCAAGGACGTCTAGATGTGGGACTGCCACTGCCATCTGACCCAAATGGACGACCTGAGCATTCAACTTGACCATGCCCGTCGCCACGGCATTCACGGCTGGCTGAGCTGCGCCTCGGATCGGGCCAGCTGGGACCGCCAACGAGCAATCTCGAAACTGCCGGGCGTCTTGATCGCTCAGGGCCTGCACCCATGGTTTGCCGACGAAAGCCTGGAGGGCCTGGAAAACCACCTTCACGAAGCGGTGGCTATCGGGGAGTGCGGGCTGGATTTTTATCGAGCCCGCGACCCGGAACCCCGTGAGCGCCAGCGCCAGATCCTGCGCAGCCAGCTGGAACTGGCCCGGCGCACAGGCCGACCTGTGGTCTTGCACTGTGTGCGCGCCCACCAGGCGCTGCTCCAGGAAATGCAAGCCTTCCCAGAAGTGCGCTGCATGCTGCACGGATTCTTGGGAAGCAGCGCCGACGCTCAGGCCTGGTTGCGTCGCGGCGACTTTCTCTCACTGGGTCCCCACGCCCAGTCGCGCGCCGACTTGATGCGCCAGTTACCGCTGGATCGTGTTCTCATCGAGACAGACGCGCCCTCTCGAGGGGCTTCTTTGCTGGATTTGAAGCGCGTGCTGACAGCCTGGCAGCAGGTCCAGCCTTTACAGGAAGACCTTTTTGAGGCTAATCTTTATCGATTCCTGGGCAGAAGGAGACCATCGTGAGCCTGACCACCGAAGAGAATATTGAGGTAGAAGACAGCTACCGACTGCACCGCCGCTTTGATCGCATCGGGCGACTGGTCGGCGACGACAAAATGGCCCGCCTGCTGGGCGCCAGGGTGATGGTGATCGGCCTGGGTGGGGTCGGCTCGTTGGCGGCCGAAAGTCTGAGTCGCTCGGGAATCGGGCAGCTCTGGCTGGTTGACTTCGATAAGGTCTGCATCACCAACAGCAACCGCCAGCTCCAGGCCATGCAGGGCACCATCGGCAAGTTCAAGGCGGACGTGCTGGCCGAACGCCTGCAAAAAATCAACCCCCAGGCGCAGGTTGAGGCGATCCGCCATTTCTACAACGAGCGCACCTCGGCCATGCTGCTGGATCGCAACCCGGACTACGTGGTGGACTGCATCGACAACATCACGGCCAAATGCCACCTGCTGGCCACCTGCCGTGAACGCGGCCTCAAGGTCATTTGCTCCACTGGAGCCTCAGGGCGGATCGACCCGGCTCAGGTCAAGGTAGCAGACCTTGCTGAAACCCGAGTGGATCCCCTGGCCTCCGCCGTGCGCAAGATTTTGCGAGGAAAATACGGCTTCCCAAGCAAGGGCAAGTTCGATATTCCGGCCGTCTTCTCGACCGAATCGGCGGCCGAGCCCCACCAGCTGCACTACGACGAAGGCAAAGGTTTTCGTTGCGTGTGCCCGGGTGGCAAAAACGAGTTTCACTCCTGCGAGGACCGTTCCGTGATCTACGGCACCGCCGGGTTTGTGACGGGTACCTTTGGCAACTTCTGCGCCAGCCTGGTGGTGCGCAATATCGTAGCAGGGTGAACTCCAGGCCATAAGGAAACCCTCCGGCACAAATTCGTTATCGGAGAGTTTCTTTCATGCCCACGTCGTTGATGAGCCCGCCCAGCAATTGTAAACACAAGGAGATCCTGGACTGGGTCGGCCGCATGAAGGAGCTCTGCCAGCCGGAGGCCATTCGTTGGTGCGACGGCTCCCAGGAAGAATACGATCAGCTCTGCCAGCAAATGGTTGATGCCGGCACCTTCATTCGTCTAAACCCCGAGAAGCGCCCCAACAGCTATCTGGCTCGCTCCCACCCCGATGACGTGGCTCGTGTGGAAGACCGCACTTTCATCTGCTCGCGTTTCGAAAAGGACGCCGGCCCCACCAACAACTGGGTGGACCCCAAGGAGATGCGAGACAAGCTCAACGGCCTGTTCAAGGGCTGCATGAAGGGCCGCACCATGTATGTGGTGCCTTTCAGCATGGGCCCGATCGGTTCGCACATCGCCCGAATCGGCGTTCAGGTCACCGACTCCCCTTACGTCGTGGTCAGCATGAAAATCATGACTCGCATGGGTTCGGCGGTCTGGGATGTGCTGGGCAAGAACGGCACCTACGTTCCTTGTGTGCACTCGGTGGGCGTGCCTCTTTCGCCGGGCGAAATCGACGTTCCCTGGCCCTGCAATCACCAACAAAAATACATTGTGCACTTCCCAGAGGACCGCGAAATCTGGAGTTATGGTTCCGGCTACGGCGGCAACGCCTTGCTGGGTAAAAAGTGCCTGGCTCTGCGCATCGCCTCGGTCATGGGCCGGGATGAGGGCTGGCTGGCCGAGCACATGCTCAT
>JAFEBA010000055.1 GCA_018266105.1 bacterium
GAGCAGATTATTGAAGTCATGAGCAACCCCACCGGCCAGTCGGCCTACCGCCTCCATCTTTTGGGCCTGCCAAAATTGCTGCTCGAGGGAGCGCCTTTCGGTGCCGTCGCACAAGTAGCCGTGCCAGATGGTGCTTCCGTCCGGAAGTCGGGTCGGCACGGATTGACCGTCGGCCCAGCAAAGTCCACGTTCAGGGTGCTGAAAGGGGATTTGCGAGCTCCAGGGTTGGAGGGTCTCCCGGGAGTGCTGAATCGAGCTGATCAGAGCTGGCAAGTGGTCGGGCGTTACGACTTGGAAAATAGGACTGGCGTCCAGCCGGAGTAGCTCAGGCTTGATCCCAAAAATGCTCTCCAGAACCGGGCTGGCATAGGGAAGAAAGCTGCTGCCGTCGGGCCGCATGCAGAAAGAGTAGATGGCGCCGGGGACCGAGTCGACGATGAACTGAAAACGATCGGTTTCGGCTTTCAGAGCGGCGGTCGTTTGTTTATGGGCGGTGATGTCGATTAAAATTCCGTGCCAGTACAGGCCACCTTCCCCGTCCGGGACGGGGCAGGAGCGCCCCTCGATCCAGATTTCGCCTCGCTCGGGATGCTGAACCCGATACTCGCAGTTCCATTGCTGAAGGCTGGCCGCGGCCTGCGAGATGGAGGCGTGGAGTTTGGGCAAGTCTTCAGGATGAATCCGCCGGAAGGCGTTATTGGCATCCTCCTCCAGCAGCGCTCTCGGCACTCCATAAAGGTCTTCCAGGGCCGGGGTGATGTAGGCGAAGCGGTGCTCCCCGTTGGCTTTGGTATGGTAAGTGTGTAATGCTCCGGGTGCCACCGCGGCCATGCGCTCCAGGCGTTCACGCTCTGCGATCAGTTCCAGTTCAAAGCGCTTTTTCTCGGTGATGTCGCGGGAAATGCCGACCAATCCCACTACCTTACCCTCCGTGTCGCGGTAGGGAGCGTTGCTGGATTGGTAGGTGCGGCGCACACCGTTGGCGGTTAAGACTTCTTCCCAGACGATGGTCCGCTCCTGGTCCATGACGGCCCGGTCGAGACGGCGCACCACTTCGGCGCCTTCTGGGTCAAACACCGCCCGGTCATCCTTTCCCAGCACCTGGTCGGGCAACTTGCCCGTCAGGCGCCCGGCGGCCGGATTGAAGTGCAGGTACCTGCCTTCCAGGTCTTTGATGAACACCGCATCTTCCGAGAACTCGGCTACGGCCCGAAAGAGCTCGGCGGTTTGGCGTAGCCGGGATCGGGCCTCGCGTTCGGCCGTCAGGTCGTGAATGGTGAGGACAAACAGGGTCTGGTCGCCCTCGCCCTCGGCCTCAAGGACCGCCCCATCATAGCAGAAGATCCAGCGTTGGCCGGTGTCGAGACGTTGGACCGTGAGTTCCTCGGACTGGACTGTCTCGCCTCGCAGCAACCTGGCCAGGGGCCAATTTTCCACAGGCAATTCGGCCCCGCTCCTGGAGAGCCTGAAGTTATGGCGAAAATCCCAAAGCGGGCGCTGAACCTCCAGTTCGGACTCGAAACCGTGAACCCGCAGCGCGGCCGGGTTCCAATAAATGATCTCGCCCTCGCGATCGGCCACCACCACCCCGGCCGCCAGGCAGTCAAAGAGCCTCAGGGTACGATTGAAGAAGGCCTGAGAGCTCCCTAGCGCTGCACAGAATTTAGGGTTTCGCACCGAGCTGTTTTTCATGGTTGTAGTAAGCTATCGGACGGTACAGGGTTCAGGTCTAGGGCTGCATGTGTTAAGTTTTTCAGTCGGGCCTCCTGATTTATGTCATAGTGGCCGGGCGATGGCTGGTCTTAATGTGTTTGCTATGGGAGGGAGATTCTTGAATCGGACAGACAGTTTGCCGTTCAATTTGGCCCTCGCCTACCTGACGACCTCCGCCCTATGGATCCTGGGCAGCGACGGCCTGGTCGGTATGCTCCGGCTGGGATCAGTGGCCAACCATGTGGCTCAGACTTCCAAGGGCTGGTTTTTCGTAGCCGTCACCAGTGTTCTACTTTACCGCATCTTGCGCTGGTGGCAATCCGAGCGGCAGCGAGCCGAGCTGGCTCAGGCCGAGAGCGAAGCCCGCCTGCGCCAGATGGCCGACAGCGTCGATGAAGTCTTCTGGTTGACCGACCCGGCCAAGCAGGCCATCTGGTTTGTCAGCTCCGCCTATGAGCGAGTCTGGGGACGGAGCTGTCAATCTCTCTATGAGCACCCCCGTAGCTGGATGGATTCAATATTGGAAGAGGATCGCGCCCAGGTGCTGGAGGCCCTGCCTCAGCAGCTGCAGGGAACCTACGATGTGACTTACCGGATTCGCAACGGGCAGGGGGAGGAGCGCTGGATTCACGATCGGGCCTTTCCTATCCAGGATGAACAAGGCAAGGTGGTTCGCGTGGCCGGGGTGGCCGCCGACATCACCCGCGAACGCTCCATTGCCCAGGCCCTGAGAGCCAGCGAAGAGAGCTACCGCTGCCTGGTGGAGCTCTCTCCTGAAGGGGTGGCCTTCCAACTGGATGGGACGCTGAGCTTCGTGAATCCGGCCATGGCAAAACTATTTGGCGCGCGTACAAAGGAAGAGCTGGTCGGCCGGCAGATGCTGGAGCTGGTCCACTCCGAGGACAGAACCCAGGCTCGCCAGGCCATGGGACAGGTTATGAGCGGGGAAGTGGTGTCTACCCCGCGGCCCCGAAAGTTTTTGCGGCTGGACGGCAGTGATTTTCAGGGCGAGATTCTGGCCGCCCCATTCGCTCGGGATGGTCAGCGGGGGTCCTTGGTTCTGATTCGCGACGTGGGTGAGAGAAACCGGATCGCGTCCTCGTTGGAACAGCATCGCAGTTTGCTGCAGGCCATCATCCAGCGATCATCGGACTGCATTGTAGCGGTGGACCAGGCACAGCGGGTGCTCTGGTTCAATCCGGCCGCCGAGAAGTGTCTGGGGTGTTTGAGCGACCAGGCCCAGGGCAAGGCCTGGTCCGATTTTTTCGAGGCGGCCGGCCCGGTCGGGATCCGGACCGGAGGCGAGCGCTTTCCCGTTGAAGTTTCTGAGCAAACCGTCGAGCTGGCGGATGGTCCGGTTCAAACCGTGGTCTTTAAAGATCTTAGCGAGCGTCTGCGGGGAGAGCAAAAGCGCAAGGAGCTTGAGCAGCAATTGCGCCAGTCGCAGAAGATGGAGGCCTTAGGCCTGCTGGCTGGAGGCGTGGCTCATGACTTTAACAACCTGCTGACCGTGGTTCTGGGGGCAGCTTCCATTATCGAGCCAGCCAGTGCGGACGACACTGCCAACCTGGAAGAGATTCGGCATGCCGCCCAGAGGGCGGCCGACCTGACGCGCCAGTTGCTGACTTTCAGCCGCAAGCAGGTGGTTCAGTTGCAGGAGCTGGATCTCAGTCAGGTCTTTGAAGGAATCACCGGCATGCTGAAGCGGGTGCTGGGGGCCCAGGTCACTCTCAAGACCGATTTCGCCCCCAGGCTGTCCAGCGTCCGTGCTGACGCCGGCATGCTGGAACAGGTTCTGCTGAATCTGGTGGTCAATTCTCGCGACGCCATGGGCAACGTGGGCGAGATTCATATTCGAACCTCGGAGGTCGTGCGCAACGAACGGGTGGAAGGTGAGGTGCTGAGCGTCCTACCCGGTCGTTATGTTTGTCTGGAGGTGGAGGACAACGGCTCGGGCATTGATCCCAAGGATCTCCCGCACATTTTCGACCCGTTCTTCACCACCAAAGAGGTGGGCAAAGGGACCGGGCTGGGTCTGGCCACTATCTACGGCATCATGGAGCAGCACGAGGGCGGGCTGCAGGTCCTCAGTCAACTGGGCCGGGGCACCCGCATCCGAGCCTTGTTTCCAGCTCTTACTTCGGCCAAGGCAGGCCGCCCCAGAACGGCAGACCTCTATCTGGCCCGCGGGAGCGGGAAGGTTTTGGTGGCTGAGGACGACCTTGCCCTGCAAAACCTGATTCGGCGGGTTCTGGCGCGTTGTGGCTATGAGGTTGTGACCGCCAACAACGGGCTGGAAGCCCTTGAAATTTGGGAATCCCAGAGCCAGTCCATCGACTATCTGGTCACCGACCTGGTCATGCCGGGTGGAGTGACGGGACTGGACCTGGGACGCCGTTTGCGAGCTGCCAAATCCGGCCTCAAGGTGATCTACAGCAGCGGCTACAGCCCCGATCTTTTAGACGCGCGCAGCGGTCTCTCCAACGGGGACCACTTTCTGGCCAAACCCTTCACGCCTGCTCAGCTGGCTCAAGCACTGCACGATATCCAAAACGAGTCCGCCGGGTCGGGTCGCTCCGGCGAGGACGTGCTCGAATTGCGTTCTCCGAGTAACTATTCCTGAAGGTTTGCGAAAGGCAGACGTCCGTAGTAGGCGGTGAACTGGGAGAGCAACTCCTGCTCCAGCAAAGTAGGGTCCCCGCACTTCCAGGCCAGACGCAGACTGGCAGCCTGGCGCAGTTGCCAGAGGTAACGGCCGCCGTAGTGCTTGGCCGGCTTGCCCTGTCCAAACTCTAGCATTTGCTTCACCCGCGAGCGTAGGGTGGCTTTGCTGCCGGAGGCGCCGGCCTTGCCCACGTAAAGGATGCTGGCCTCGCTGATCCATTGAGCGCGTAACAGGGAAACGGGGACATTGGGATCGCCCTTGGAGTGGCCCCCGCTGCCACGGGTCAGGAAATCCGGTTCGCCTCCACCCCATTCCACGACATAAACCCCAGCTTGCAAAGGGATCTCCGAGACGTCTTCGGAGAGTCGTTGGAAGGTCTGAAATCCTTGATAACCCAGGTCTTGAAGGCTGATTTGGCATGTCTGATTGTGGCGGCGCAGTTGCAGACTCGCGGGGTAGCCGCCGAATTCAACCTGCGGAAGTTGGGTTAGCAGTGCGATCAAAGCGTTGGAAGATCGCTCGCCGGCCAGTTCATTCAGGGCTTCACGGGTCAGAGATTGGCCGGCATAAAGCCTTTCCAGGAGTTGGCGGAGCAGTGGCTCGGGAAACTGTGCCCCTTGTTTGGCCAGCCAGGGCCATAGGTGCTCTGCGCTGAGACTGAGTTGCTCGAGCTGGATTTGTAAACGGGATGCACCTTCGGATGCTTCGCTGGAGAGCGGAGCAGTGTGCACCAGGAGAGCGTGAGCACAGTCGTAGTAGCGTCGAGCTCCTTCGAGTTCCAGCAGGTCGGTGAGTTTGGGAGATCCGCTGAGTTGGGCGCGTACGGCGTATTTCTCACTCTGGCGAGTGGCCAGAAAATCAACGCCGCCTAAAGTCTGAGCTTCGATACAGTACCCCAGTCTGGTCAGTTCATCCTGTGCCCAATGCATTCCGGACTTTTGCCCCGAGCGAGAAATAGCAAACCCCCGTGGCGCAGGCGGGCTCTTTACCCCCTTTGATATAGGGTTTGCTTCATGTGGAGCGAACGCCAAGCTCTGATTTGAGAGTTCCTGCTATGTTTTTCCTCTGGCCAGTATCGCTGTTGCTTACCGGCTGGTTCGCCTTTGAAGTTTGCCATCGACTGGCCACTCCGGTCGCAGGGGGAGCCCGCCTGGCCACTTTCGAGGGAAAGGCCATTGAACGGCAGGACGTTGATGCCTACTATCCAGCCTTTCGAGCCAGAATCGCAGGCGAGTTAGTGCTGGCCCAGCTTGCCGCTCGGGCCTGCGGGTATTCCAGAATGGGGCACCCCAGCAGCCAGGTTTACATACGCAAGTTGCTCGCAGCCGAATGGCCTGAGCAGCGTTTGCGCTCATTCTATAACCTGTTTCGGGAGGAGCTGACGCGTTACGAACTGGCTGGCGACAAGGGTTGCCGGGACTATGGCCTGGTGGAGTTGGAAGAGCAGTTTGGCCGGCAGGTGGCCGAGCGCATTTGCGCTTTGCGTCTTCATCAAGAGATCGAGGTGGCACCGCGCACCCGTCTGCGGCTGGTGGGTAAACGTTGCCAGTTTGAAGAACTGAAGCCTGAGTTAGTGGAGCGAATTTTTGCCGCCCGCAGAATCCCGGTTGCTTACCAACTGCTGTCAGGCGCGCATTTTATGGTCCTGGGACCCCTGGGCAATGACCTTCAGGTGTTGGACTTCAGTCTATGAAGAGGGTCTGCCTGGTCCTGGCCCTGACCGGTTCGCTCTGGGCACAACCCGATGGTCGCAAGCCGATAGAAGATTTTTACGCTGGACTTTCCATGGCCTCGGAACTCAAGTTTGCCGAAGGTATGGCTTCCCACCGAACATCGGACTACCAAGGGATCGATGCCTTGGGTCGGCGTAGTGACCGTTGGTCCGAATTGTATCGTTACCGTGACCTTTTTCATCGCTCCCTTTCTGTCAGACTGACCAATAGGATCCTGAGGTTTTCTCAAAAGGGACCCACCTGTCGCTGTCTTGTGGAGCAGCGCTGGGAGATCACCAGAGCAGGGGACAAACCTCCACAGACGGTCCTGGTCCAGGAGCTCAAGACCGTTGAAGACGTCTGGGTGTGGCAAAATGAATGGAAGCTGCGGCGTTCGGTCAGTCAGAACGCTGGATTACCCAGACACCGTTGAGGCTTCGCTGGCTGGCCTGGTTCTTCTCACTGGTTCTTGCCCTTGCGGCCGGGAGCATGCTGGGCGTGCCTGGGATTCCGGCCGATGACGAGGCCTCCGAGCCCCTGGTTACCATCGATTTGAAGGTGTTTCGAGACAGCCTGGGGCGCTGCGCCGCTGTTGGATATCAGCCAGCGATTCTGGGAGAAATTGTGACCAACCGTCTGCTGATGAAGTTGACCAGTGATAAGGGCGTCACCTTTGATTCGAAGGAACTGAAATGGCCAAAGTATCTACGCAAGGATGAAGACTATAACGCCTTCGGTCCGCATCTGTGGCCGGTCCATGCTCTGAACAAGCTGTTGGAGAGAGATTGGCCACCGACTCGTTTGCGCGCATTTCACCGCCTCTTTCAGCGGGAATTGAGTCAGTATGAAATCCGTGGATTGGAGATCCTGAGATCTGAGGATCTGGCCAGTTTTAAGTTCGAATTGTCTTCCGGGGCGGATTTTGAGGTTTTGCTGGCCCACTACTCGATGGACCTGGACGGACTTTTCCACGAGGTCCGGGGCGCTTACTCCAGTACCGAGTTGGAAGAACAATTCGGGGCTGATGCGGCCGCCAGTATTTGTCAGTTGAAAGCCGGCGAGTATACACCGCTGCTGCACCGAGGGTCCAGTTCCTTCATTTTTCAACTGGTCAAGTCGCGTACGACCTACGAGCAACTGAAGCCTGAATTGCACCGCCGGCTTCTCGAGACTCGCAGACTGGCTCTGATCTATCAGTTGTTTCAGACTCCAGACCAGCCTCTGACCGTCGAATCACGGGTGGAATATGATTGGGAGCACTGGCGATGAGAGTGGGAAGCTGACCCGCGTCAGAGTCTTGTTGAAAAGTAGCCCCTAAAATGAATCTTGCGGATGAAAAAGTTTGCGGTTTTAGTTGCAGTGCTGCTGGCTCTCTGGGCCTGGCCGTGCGCCGGGCAGGGTCCGTGGGTCAATCCATACACCGGCGGGATGTGGAACAATCCCGGTTCGTGCCTGCTGGATACGATGATTCGCAACCGCATGAACCAGCAGATGCTGGAGAAGTCCATCGGGCGTGGCACGCAAGCCGACCCGGCGGTCTCCCGCGTTCAGCGGGTGACCTATCGAGCGGCCGACAACCTGGGGAACGCCGAACAACTGGCCGCTTCGCTGACCGACAATCCCAAGGACCGCCAGGAGTTGACCGGCTTCTTCCGGGAAGCTTTGGGGAAGTATCGCTCGGCCGCGGCCCGGGCCGGACGAGCCGACGACGTCGGGCACGCGCTGGCTTTTTGTCTGGCTTGCTGTTATAGCGTGGCCAACGGCTGTGACGTGCCCGACGACAGGCTCATGGGGCTGGCTCGCCAGATGGACGTAGCGCTGGCGGACATGCCCGGCTTTCGCCAGGTCAGCGACGCGCAGCGCCAGACCGTGGCGGAAAACTTCGTGATGCTGGGCATGTTCGTGGCGGCGGGCTACGAGCAGAGCGCGAACAAGATCGAGGCCCGAGCGGCTTTCGTCGAGCTGGCCGGAAGCTGCTTTCACAGCCTGACGGGGCTGGAGGCGGGCAAGGTAACTTTGACGCCGAACGGTATGCGGGTGCGTTAACCGGCTCTACACGAGACCGCTGCGGTTAACCACCAGGCAAAGTGGCCACAATGTGTGCCGGGTTCAAGTACAATGGGGCTCCCCCCGGGCTGACTTGAACTGGTAACCACTGGTTGAATCCATCCACCATTTGGCTTTCTAACCGATTGCCACCGCAGACCCCGCGCTGCATGTTGTGCGTATACTGATGCTCGTAACTGCGATGAAGCACCGTTTCCAGCTTGCCCTGGGCATTTCGGTACTGGCAGCTCAGGAGTTTGTAGCTGATCTGGTTGGACAAAGCTGACGCGCAGGTGGAGTTGGCGGAGTTCATGGCCACGCAGTAGCGAAAGCTGTTTCCGACGTTTACGTTACGGCCTCCGTCGCGGGACTCGTAACGACTCATCAGCTCGGCCAGTGCCGAAGGGGTGAGACTGCCAGACTCTCGTGCGCGAGCGATCTCTCTTTCCAGGTCTGGGTGGTAGTAACGCTTGCCCGACTGCTGACTATCCGCCGCCCGGTAGGCTGGTTGACCCGGGGGGATTTGGTCCAACGTCAAGCTATTACTGATCTCCTGGCGAACCTGGTTGGGGGATTTATCGAACTTGACCCCACCAGGCTGAATTTCCGGATGCAGCTGCCCGGAGGCTGACATCATCTCGCCCCGGTTGGGAAGCCCGGCCGCCAGCGCGGGGCTCCCGGCCAGTGCCAGTCCGGTCATGAGGGCCACCGCAATGCCTTTGCCCAGCCAGCTCAGTCCCTGGTTCCTGGTAGACGTCGCGGCTGTGGGTTGGAAAGCATCGACCGGGTGGTTGGGGCTTTCGAGGCAGCGCTTCGGCCGACTGGCCTGGCGAGGGCTGGTTGGGTGGACTCCGTTGAGCCTTGAAATCATAGCTCAAGCCTATGACAGCTCGAGGCTGGAAGAAAGGTATCATTGTGTAACCAATGTTAAGAAGTTTTGCATTGTATGAATGAAGTGAGGTCAGGCCCAGCAGTTGATGATGAGGCTGCAGCCGAGCTGGCGCAGGGCGGGCTGGTGTTCTTCCAGGTCGGCCAATGAGCTGCCCTGGAGGACCTGCCGGAGCACCCGGGCGACTTCGCCTTCCAGGCGGGTGGGGGCTGGGAACCAGTGGTCGCCGTTCCATTCGATCATGGCGCTGTCTTCGGCCCAATAAATCTGGCGGACTGCCGCGTGGATCTGGGGTGTGAAGTCTCCCGGCCAGTTGCAATGCCAGGCCTGCAGGGCCTCAAGCCAGCCCTGAAGGAAGGCGCTCTGATTGCTCCGGGGTGGGGGATAGCTACGTTCCCAGCTCCAGGCCGGAACGTGCTCGGGTAGGCGGAGTGCGAAAAACTGGGCGCTGGTCATGCCTGTAATTCCCGCTCTCTGGTAGCTGTCCAGCCAGCGTTTGAATTCATGCTCGTGGCTGGCGGATTCGATTTGGCTGCCCAAAATGTGACCCAGGATATACTCTTCGATGGGGTGCTCTGATTTGTACAGAGCGGCGATACCCCAGCCCGGGCCCAACCAGGATTTCATCCGATCAACGGGGCTTTCTCCTTCACGCCGAGGGGCCTCGGTGGCCATCGAAAACAACCCGCCGGGCGTGAGCGACTCCGATAGCCCCTCCATCACTCGACGGGTGACTGATTCGCCGGTGTCACCACCGGTTCGATAGAGCTCGGGTACCTGGTCAGGGGTGGGAACGAAGGGTGGGTTCAGGCTGATGAGATCAAATTGCTGTCCCTCTACAGCCTGGTAGCAGTCGCTGGCGAGAAATTCGACTTCCAGGCCGTTGACCCGGGCGTTAAGACGGCTAAACTCCAGGGCCCGGGGATTGATGTCCAGACCAATGCTCTGCTGGCAGTGAGTGCGAGCCAAAATTGCGTGAATCCCCGAGCCCGTGCAAATGTCCAGAGCTCGCGACCGAGGCTGGCGCGGGGTGCAATAGGCCAGGGTGTAGCTGTCGAAGCCAAGCCAGTAGACCTGCTCGGGCCAGGGAAAGGCATTGTTGGCTGAATCCGTGAAAAAGTAGAACCCGCAACATGGATAGAGATCCACTCGCGAGCGCAGGCCAGCGCTGGAAACGTGCAACCAGCCCAACTGGTTGAGGACCGAGATGGCATGATCGCCAAGGCCGTGTCGGGCTTCTTCCAGACTGACGAATTCTTGCAGAAGCCAGAATGAAATTGCGATTCCAAGCGGGCCGCAGGCCTTGAGTCGGGCGCGATAGGGAAGAATGTATCGAAGCTGGCGGTGGGCCAGCGGCCGAATGCCCAGGGCGCGTTCGACGCTTTCTTCATTGAAGCCAAGGTCGGCCATACGGCGCAGGACGATCCGCAGGTCGCCGAGCATGCTCGGCGTAACGGTCGGGACCTGGGAGCGAAACTCTAAATCCACAGGCCCCACGACTTCAGGGCGAGGTCGGGCAGTCCTACTAAATGGTGATTTACCCCCGGGACCGACGAACAGCGTCGATTACCAGACTTTTTGGGGGGTGGCGAAACCGCCGTTTGGATTGATGCTGTTGAGCGAGCCTCGTTGGCCGTTGCCGACTGGGAAGTTGTAAACACTGGCGGTGCTCCACTGGGAGTTTCCGCCGATTCCTGTGTCTGTGACCACCCGAGCTCCCGCGTTGGATAGCTGCTCTGCAGTCAGAGGACCGCCCGTCAGCCCCAACTCCTTGGCCTGGGTGTAGTAAGGGTTGGGCTTCCCATTGGGAAGGGTGGGGTTGCTGGCGCCATTCAGAATCTGGTTGGAACGCGCGACTTCCAGGTTGTCGATCTTGTTGTCGTGATTGAGGTCAAAAGCCAGCACTGCGTCCGCGCCACGCTCATACCTTCCGTCGTTGTTGGTGTCCAACACGTAGCCGTCGGTGAAGATCTGATCAAGGATGCCGCCGCTCTCACTCCGGTCACCGACGTGCTAAAGGTGTTGATTGGAGTATCCGAGCTGAGCTGCGGGCGAGGGCCGGGCGGTGGTCCGAGGGGTCCGGTTACAATTCCGATGGGTCCGAGCACACCGAGAGCCATATTGATTCCTCCTGTGGGTTTGGTCTTTGTCTAGGAAGACTCTAACCGCTGCCGGTGCAAGCAGAGCTAAAATTTTTCTGAAACGGCTTCGATTTGTTTACAAGAATGTATCACTTTTCGAAACAGTCGTTTGAAAAGTGCTTGCCGTTTTGTAACCGGTTTTGAGGATTGCTTGGGTGTTTGGAGGCCAGAACGCCTTGGTGGAGCCAACCAGGCGTTTGTGGCTACAGTGTGCGAGTGAGTGCCTGACGGATACCAGAGTCGGGCAGTAAGCTTTCGCGTTTTTGAGACTGGAAGCCCTGTTCCAAGGCAGCCAGGAACTCCTCGAAGCCCTTGTCGTCATCGACCAGTTTGGAAACCGCCTCCTGTAAGGCAGAGAGCATGATACGACTGGAAGAGTAGCGTTTGTCGCGGTTAAGCGAGGTGGCGCGATCGATTATCGTCTGCACTTCCGAAGGGAGGCCGGGTTGATAGGCTTTTAGAGAGGGGAGTGGGCCAGGCTTCTTGGGTGGGGACTGTCCGCTCAGCATCTCCCACATCACCACGCCCAGCGCGTAAACGTCGGCTCTGGGATCGCTCTCGGTCTGGCTCTCGGGGTATTGCTCGGGAGCGGCGTAACCGGGCGTGCCCAGGCACAGGGTATCGCCCCGCTTGCCCAGCACTTCAGTAGCATCCGGCCCGGCAGCCTGAATCTGAGGGAGACTGGTTGAGGCTGAATTCGCCACCCGGCAGATGCCAAAGTCTACCAGCTTAACGTTTCCCAGGGGGTCTACCAGGATATTGGCCGGCTTTAGGTCTCGAAAAACAATGGGCTGAGGCTTTTGTGAATGCAGGTGGACCAGAGCCGAGCAAACGCTTTCGACAATGGGCAAGACGACGTGGATTGAAAACGGTTCCGAGCGAGGCTGCAGGAATTGCCGAAGACTTAGTCCGTGGACAAATTCCATGACCAGCACCAGCGAATTTCCCTCGGAGAAAAATTCCTTACGCGCCACGATGCCGGGATGGTCCAGCCAGGAGAGAACTTTCTGCTCTCGGTCGAAGCTTTGGCGCAGCGTTTCCAGTTGTGAACCCGAAGCCACGTGCATCTCTTTGACGGCCCAGGTCACGTCAGGATTGGAAGGGTCTACGGCCCGATAGACCGTTCCAAAGGCTCCTGCACCGACTTTCTCGAGACAGTCGTATTTGCCGAGCCGCTTCAGAACGATCGATGGCGTCGGCTTCTCTTGGACCGAGGCAGGTTTGGGAGTGCGCAGGCCGCTCATAAACCACAGCACTCGTGTGACGGGATAGACAAACAGTGAAAAGGCCAGCGGACGAACGAAGACTTCCGCGCTCGAACGCCCTTGAACGTCCAGGACCAGGCAGAAGATCAGCAGCCCGCAAATCCCGAACAGAACAGCCAGGTCGCCATTGGGAAAGAAGCTCGAGTTGGTCTGCTGGTTCTGGCTCTCTATGTGCTTCCTGAAGAGGTTAAACAGGTGCTCTTGCCAGTGGTTTACATAGCGTCCCCGCGGCGGAGGGGACTGAGCTTTAACGGGGAGATTTTTTGTACGGTAGTCGAGATACTTCGCCAGGCCAGCCAGCGCCAAAAAGAAGAGTAACTCGTAGAACTTTTCCACTCATTCTAATTTGCCAGGCGTTTTTTCGTTCCTTGGGCGATTGCCTCAGGTCCGATCACGCCAGGGTCTTCTCCCAGCACGGCCGTTTGCAAGATTTCTTGTTGATTGAGCATTTCACTGAGCAGTGCGGTCAGGCTCAATCCGAGCTTGCAGGCCAGTAGCACGCTGAGCATAGCCAGGGTGAAACCGGCACGCCCTGCCCAGACTTTTAGACGAGGCCCGAGATAGGCGAATCGACCCTGTTTCAACGGGGGCGGCTCCAGTTCGACTGTGGCCTGTCGGGCCTGGTAGGAGAGCTGGCGGTAGAGAGCGGTCTGCAGTTCAGGTGACATTTTGGGGTCCTTTCCAGTGGAGGGTTCTATGCCATCCTGGACCCGGGCCGTCAAAGGACTATCAAAGAATGTAAACGGATTGTAAAGTTCTTAGAACCGCAACACTCCGCCCGGTAAGCAACGGTCGGAAAACGCCGGTCGGTTAGAATCAGGAAGCCGGTGCGGTGAAGGACAGCACCTTGAATCCACTGAGACGACTCTTTCTGACGACCCCTAACCTTCGTCGGCTTGCACCCCAAAATCGCAGCAACTCGGTGACGTGCCGGAAGGACGAACCTACCCCCCAGAGGCGCTCAGGCATCTGAGCGAACAAGCACGTCGCGCCCCTTTTTCCCCAGCGCTCCATGCAGGGCCTGGCGTGCTTCTTCCACGCTGGGAAAACGCTTGGCCGGGTCCTTATCCAGCATCCGCATGACGATGTTGTCCAGCTCCACCGGGATACGCTGGTCCACAATGGCCATCCGAGGCGGCGTGTAATTGAATTGCTTGCTGAGCAGCACACCCACGTCCTGGTCGTCGCCCATTGGATAGTAGCCGGTGAAGAGCTCGTAGCAGATCAGCCCCAGCGCATACTGGTCTGACGCGAAGTCGTTGGCCAGGACATACGAGCTCACGAAGTGGCGCGTCGCTCACGGCAACGACAACGTGTGGAGGAAGAACAACGTGCTTCCAACACTTTCGAAGCCCGCGAAGAACAATCGCCAGATCAAAAGGCCACGTAACCCTGCGCTGCGATCCGATTCGTAAAGCAAGGTCTCAAACAAGTACGCGCAAAAGCCTTTCGTTACGCCAACTCTTGACAATTAACATAGACGGCAGGGTGGGAAGGTCCCGGCACCCGTGTTGCGTGTTCGGCACTCAGCTTTGTTCGGGAGCTTTCCACGCTGTCCATAGGAGGACTTGCGCCTGCGGATTTTCTTCGTTCGGTTAACCGTGTCTACTGCGAACGGCTGGGTGCTGCGGCGCCAGATTGCGAAGGTGAAGCTTCTACTTGATGACTTTTGCTCCACCGGCGCCCGAAGAATCCAATTAGTTCAGCCTTTTCGGATGCTGTCGCGAGCGATGTCGCGCATGCTCGGCGGGCGCCTTTTAGCGACACTTGGGCTTCGGGAGCTCTGAGCGGGTACTCGGTTAGCTTGCAGAATAATCCCCAAATGGATGGCGAAGAACCTCGGTGGAACTTTCCAAACCCGGCCCCGCTGCTTTCTTCCGAACTATTCCCGGAATTTGGCATGCTTTACAGCAATATCCAGCGGCTGAGTGAGGCCACGCCTGCTGATTTCTCCGTGTCGGAACACTACATCGGAGGTGACGGGTCGGAGACGGTGGACTTGTTCCTCTACGCGTTTCAGTATGATGACCAGGCCCAGGCGGCAGCTGGAAAAGCGATTCTCAAAGTCCACCAATCCGAAGAAGGTTTACTGGAGGCAACTCCCCCCATTTCCGGCACTTTCTCCGGTCGCCCTCTCGGCTCGGCGTCCTGGTGCCGGCGGCGAGCGGGAGGAGAGGCCGGCTTACTAGTCGTTAGCGGGAATTACTACTTCTGGGTCTTCGTAGGGGATAGGGAGCAGGCGACAGCGAGAGCCCGAGCAGAAAATTTGGCCGATAAAGTCCTTCACCAACTGCGAAGTTGGGACCGACCCCGGATGGCCGCGATGCTTGAGCCTCGCCCCACCGAGGGTGAGTGGATACCTGACGGCAAAGGAGGTTGGGAGCCGGATAGGCTCTGTCCCCCTTTCAAAAGATTCCAGCCCTAACTTGAGCGAAAGCTTGCTGCAGAGAGCTGGAGGCGGGGACAGGGTGATTGCTAAGGTTGACCATTCACGCAATTGGTTGCGCCCGGCGAGCCAGTACGAGCGGTCTTGGAGGAAGCTGTTGGAATGATGCGCTTGTTGATGATGTTTTTGCTGCTTGCTGGGGTGGCCTCGGCTGATGTTCCTTATCGTTGGAAGCTGCTGACGGCGGCGGATGTGAAGGCTTATCTGCCGAAGGGATGGCGTTTAGACCCGGGGTTGGAAGAGTTCGAGACTGACGGTTACCGCGGAATTGGTCAATATGATTATAAGTATAAGCAGGTTTCGGTCCTGTATTTGAAGTCGGCCTGGGCGGTCAGGTCGGATGCGGCCGCTGCCAAGCGCGAGTATTCTCAGATCGTAGCTGTCCAGGCTCTCAATCCGTTGGTTCAGATCGATGAGAACTGGTCGAATCAAGTGCACGTCGGTGAGGAGTGCAGTTGTGTGCGACTAAAACGCGGGCGGATTTACACCCTTTGCTTCCGCAAGGGTAAGAACGTGGGTTATTTCACGCTGGGTTTGCAGGGCACGATGTCTGCCCGGGAGTTGGAAGGACTGGCTAAAACATGGGTACAGCGGGCGGATGGAGAGCGGCCAATGAATAACCCCCGATAAGGGCGGGACATCAACTTCGGGGACCCGCCGGCCTCTCCGTTTTGGATCCCGACCGTGAGGGTGCTAAGGACGCTCCAAGCTCGACCGGAAATCGACACCAACTGAGAATCGGTCAGTGACAATACGCAGGTGTCTCTGAACTGGAAGCTCAAAAGCTCCAGTTCGTCGGCAAGCTGATAGATTTTTACCAGTTCCAAGTTCTCGATATTCGCGGAACCCGGCCTGGCCTCATTCTGACCGATTCTCAGGACAAGGACGGTCCTTCAACTTGTAAGTCCTGCTTACAAGTTGCAGGGCGTCAGGGGCCTTGGCGCACCCACACATCGTCCTTTAGGTGGCGAAACCCCAGCTTTTCCACGATGCGAGGGGCAGCGGGTCGGAATTTGGGTCTTGTGGTGATGGCCAGGGCTTTACAGTTGACAAGTCCTTCGAACCATCCGAAAGCGGCTTTGGCGACTTCTTCGGCCAGGCCGCGGCCACGGTATTTGGGTTTGACGTACAGTTCGTCGAGGATCAGGACGGGAGCCCAGAGGTGGTCGTCTTCGTTGTCGACCAGGGCGGCGACAACGGTCTCGAGGTTGCCGGAGATGATGTCGCTCTCGTTGAGGCTTTCCCGGTCCAGCTCGGGGACGGTGAAGAGGCGGGCGCGGCCTATTTCTGTGCGTTTGCCGAAGCCGTGCTCACCAGGTTCGAGTTCCTAGAGACGCACGAACCACTGGCGGATGGAGGTGACGCCTTCGTAAGCGGACTGACCTGTGATGATGGAGTCCGTGATCAGCTCGGATGTTGCCATCAGATTGCCAACCCTCTCAGACGCGATGGAGCTCTAAGTAAAAAAGCCCCGGGTGGTTCCGGAGCCTTCTGGCAGGAGTGACAGGATTCGAACCTGCGACCTACGGTTTTGGAGACCGCCGCTCTGGCCAACTGAGCTACACTCCTAAGTGCTCAGGCATTATAGCAGAACAGCCTGAGCTGGCAAGCCCCCGGGTGCTTTTCGATTGGCCTGGTTGTTCAGGAGAGGGTCTGAGTGATCTGGCCTTCGGGAGAGCGGTAGAGGTCGTGGATCTGGCCGGCGGTGCAGCTGATGATGCGAACGCCGCCCTCTTCGGGAAAGATCACGGTCTGGTAGTAGTCCTGGTGCGGCTGGTTCTGGTAGCAGGCGCCGAGTTCGCTGGCACCCCAGCGGTAGCCATGCAGAATGAGGAGTTCGGGGCATTCCAGGCGGGGGTCGTCCAGGCTCTGGACGGGGCGGCCCAGGCCGTGGGCGCGCAGGCGGGTGGTGACCTGCTCGGGAATGTGCCGGGTCTGGCTTGGTGCGGGTGAGCTGCCGCCGTAGAGGTGGCAGAATTGAGGGATGGTGCGAATCATGTTGGACTCATCATTTCCAGGTCGGGTGGGCTTAATATTGCCGGGATGTTAAGGATTGGTCGATTCGGGGTGGAGCTGCTGGTTGCGGGTGCGGGCATCTGCGCACCAGTGCCGCGAGGCTTGCTGACCGTATTTTTGCGGAGCCACCAGGGGGAGGCGCAGGCAGACGCTCTGGGTGGGCAGCACCTGTCGCCAGTGTTCGATCATCTCCTTGTAGGCTTGGCCGACCGGGCGGATGTTGCGGTCCAGGTCATAGAGACCGAGAGGATTGACTACGCCCCTTTGCTCGCGCAAGGCAATGTCCCAGTCCACCTGGTCGGTGAGCGAGTACCAGGTGAATCCGACGATGGGAATTCCGTCGTTGCGCAGGCGCAACAGGTTGGCCCACTCTTTCCAGAGCCAGAAGACGGCTTCGTCTCCATTGGGCCCTTGTTGGATATTGGTCTCGGTATGCATGACGGGCAGCCGGTAGCGTTCGTAATATTGGCGGGTGATTTCGTTGTAGCCGAAGACCTCGCCTGAGGCGGCGGTGCTTCCGTCCGGATGGACTCGATGTTCGTTTGTGACGTAGTAGTCGTTGCCCATGATGCAGTGATGCTTGGCATTATGGTGCATGAAGAAGTGGTATTCTTCGCGAGTCATCCCGTTATCCATGAGGTATTCGTACATGTCCGATCCGACGCGCCGGCCGTAGTTGAGGTCTAGCGAGAGAAATCTTCGGCCGTTGTAAAGTTCGGCGGCTGCGATGCTGAGCGGGCATTCGGCGTGGTAATACTCGGAGGATTCGCTCTGCACGAAGAGGGCGTCGGGTCTCACTTCCAGGATGGCGTGCATGGCCAGCACATTGGCTTTGACGATGTGTTTGAGGGCGGTCACGAAGGCCTGGTCGCTGGCCAGTTGTTCGTTCCACCAGCCATAGGCGGCTGAAAAGGTTGCGCAGACGAACATTTCGTTGATCGGGGTATAGAGCTGCACCCAGGGGAATCGAGCCGCGAAATCCCGCGCATATTCGGCAAAGAGCTCGGGAAACTCGGGGTTTTGGAAGTTGCCGATCCAGTCGGGAACTCCGAAGTGACAGAGGTCCGTGATGGGGATGAGATTGCGCCGCAAAAGATCCTGGTAGGTCGCGTCCACGAAGGACCAGTCATACTTTCCGCGACCCTGCCAGACCCGATGAATGGGTGGACCGTAACGCAGAAAGCCAATTCCTAAGTCTTCCACCAGGTCAAAGTCTTTTTGCCACAGATCGTAGTGCCGACAACTTTCCATCTGGTCCACTCGCACCCGGCCGTGAGCGATGGTCGGATACGAGTTTTCAATACCGGTCGCGAACATAAAGGCTGGAGGTAGTGGGTTTTCTCGCACCCATTCAGGATAGGGCCTGCTGGCCGGGCGCTTGCGGTACCTTCGTCCTCAGTTCAGTCCTGATCGTCCTCCAATACGGGGGTAACGCGCAGGCTGCCTTCGCGCGGGAAAACCGTTTCGATCCTTACCTTGAAGCGCGTTCCGGGGGGCATCGGGCGGCGCGGCACCTGGGGGCAGTCGGTTTCGTAGAGAATGGAAGTGATCTGCACCCAGTGCTTGTCGGGCATATTCTGTAGCACCACCGCGTCCAATTCGGCCCAGCGCTTTTGCTCCAGGTAACGTAGAGTCCAGTATTGTTTGCGTTCACGTTCCAGTTGCTCGGCCTGGTGAGTGGTGCGTTCCAGGCGTTGCATCATGGGTTCGAGCTGTTCGGCTGTATACATAGCCTGCCCGGTTTTTAGATGAGATTTCAACTGGCGGTGAGCGATCAGGTCCACGTATCGCCGTATGGGCGAGGTGGACTGGCTGTAGGCATCGATCCCCAGGCCCCAGTGACGGGCGGGAGTCATGCCCACTTCGCCCTTTTTCATCAGCCGGCGCAGCTTATAGAGGTTCTCCGGGGAGGTGTCCGCGTCGGCTGGAACCGGTTTTTCGGGTTCGGGCTGGGAGCGGAAGAGAGCCGGGATGGAGTGCTCAGCAAAGTAGGCGCCGCTCATTCCGTTGGCCAGGATCATCATCTCACTGACCAGGGTTTGAGCTGGTGCCTCCGATTGGTCACGGGTAATGGAGATCTGGGGCTGGTTATCCTGGTCGTAGTCCACGCGGATATTGACGCGACCGAAGGGCAGGGTGACGGCTCCGGCTTGCTGGCGGCGGGTGAGCAGGGCCAGGGCGATCTGATACAGGGTTTGCAGGTCGCCGGGCTGGCCGGAGCCGATCAGGGCGTCGGCCTCCTGGTAGTTGAGGCGTTGGGCTACGCGAATTTTGGTGTTGGCAAAGCGACTGGAGCGGACTTGCATCTGGGAGTCGAATTCCACCAGAAAGGAGAAGGCCAGGCGCTCCTGGCCCTGGATCAGACTGCACAGTTCGTCACCCAGAATGTCTGGAACCATCCGGATTTTTCGCTCGGGCAAGTAGATGGTGGTGCCGCGTTCCAGAGCTTCTTCATCCAGCGGGGTGCCCGGGTCCAGAAAGTGGGAGGCGTCTGCGATGTGGATGCCCACCCGGTAGCCGTCTTCCAGGGTTTCCAGGGTCAGTCCGTCGTCCACTTCGCTGGTCCAGGGATCATCGATGGTGACGGCCGGAAGGGCGGTCAGATCAAGGCGTTCCGGGTTGTTCAGCTCGGAGTGCAGGCGCTCGCGCAAATCAACCGCCGAGGCGGCCAGGTCGAGGGAAAAATCAATGGGCGGGTGGCAACGGTGGAGCTGTAGGAATTCGTCCGGTCCCCAAAGCCCGGCTTTGAGCATGAGGCGGAAGGCAGCGTCCTTTCCGCCGATCTCGAGTTCCTTAAAGAGGGCCTGGATGTCCTTGAAGCGGGGCGCTTCGGCGCCATGCAGGGCGACTTCTCGAATCCAATTGAGATAACGGGACTGGCTCTTTTCAAAGGCGGGGTCGGTGGGTAGGGACTGCTCATTCCAGAGAGCCTTAAGCCAGCGGGCCAGATATTCGCGTTCGCGCCCGCGCTCTTCCTCAGCCTGCAGGCGCTGGCGGGTTTCCTGAACTTGCTCGGCGCTGCGGGGCTGATAGTCCTGACCTTTGCGCACAAACCAGAGCTTGTCGCGCTCCAAGGCGCGGTAAAGACCTGAGAGTTGATCGGAAGCGGGCTTGCTGAATTGAATGCCGGCCAGGTCATTGAGGGAAAAGGCGCAGCCCTCTTCCACCGTGAGCTCCCAAAGCTCTTGCAGAGAGATGTCCTGGCAGCACTGTTCACGGCGCTGAGCGGCGGCCTTCAGCCATTGCACGATGGCCTGCTGCTCGGTGTCGGGCGAGAGGCGTTCGTCAGAAACCAGCACGAGTTTGGTCTTGGCGACTTTATCCTCACGGTTTTCTTCGGTGCGGACCTGGAGCTGGTCTTTGCGATCAACCGACAAACAAAGTGCGCACAATAGTTTTTTGTTATGAAAGTATTCTACCAAGCTGCCTGGACTGGCCATGTCCCGGCCCTTCGCGCAGCGAAAGGGGGCGCCTTCCCGCTTTCAGAAGTGGGCTGGATGGATTTACAGCGTTGGATGGAGCAAGCGGTGGAGGCCGCTCAGCGGGCCGGCCACATCATTCGCGGGGCCTGGCAGGCGGGTGGCACCAAGGTTAATTATAAGGGACGGTTCAACCCGGTAACCGAGGTAGACCTGGAGTCTCAGCGTCTGATCAAGGAGTGTTTGCTGACCTACAATCCGACCCATGACTTTCTGGGCGAGGAGGGCGGCGGGCACGACACCGGGGGTGACTTTGTGTGGATCGTGGATCCCCTGGACGGAACCAAAAACTTTGCTCATGGCTATCCTCACGTGAGCGTTTCCATTGGCCTGCAGCATCAGGGCAAGATGGTGGTGGGAGTGGTGCACGATCCGCTGCGCAGGGAGACTTTCACCGCCTGGCGCGGCGGCGGGGCCTGTCTGGACGGGCGGCCCATTCAGGTGAGCGCGACCCAGGAGTTGGAGCGGGCTCTGCTGGTGACGGGCTTCGGACTGGCCAGCCGGGTTGATTGCGATATTTTCTGGGCCCTGGAAGAGCCTAGCGAGGGCGTGCGCCGGGATGGCAGCGCGGCCTTAAATCTTTGCTACGTGGCCTGCGGACGACTGGACGGCTATTTTCAACTGAATCTGCACGCTTGGGACGTGGCCGCGGGGGCACTGCTGGTGGAGGAGGCGGGTGGCACCATGACCAGCTACTCCGGGGGGCGCTTCAGCCTGGATGGCCGCCAGTTATTGGCCAGCAATACGCATTTGCACGCCGAGATGGTAGGACGGATTGCGCCGTTTTTGGGTCGACTTTGAAGTCTATGCGAAAGGTTAATCGACGAAGCCGGGGTGAAAAGAGAGCCTGGCTCCAAAATAACTGACCTGGGTGGGTTCGGGTTCGCCTTTGTAGCCGGGCGGAGGCGCCAGAACTGCATCGGGTGCCCAAACACTGGTTTGCGGCGTGGCCTGGGCGGGGGACGAATCCTGTTGGGGGAAGAGCAGATGGGCCGGCAATTCGGCCCCAAAGAAACTGACGGTGCCTTTGGTCTCAGACGGCTCGGGGGTATAGCCGGGAGGGGGCGCCGGGACTGCGTCCGGAGCCCAGACTCCGCTGCCCTGGGAAGTGGCCGGCCGATGGTGGGGCGCAGGGATCAATTGGGCGGCGGGAAGTTCTACACCAAAGAAGCGAACGGTGTCTGACGGTTGCACCGACTGGGTTCCCGGAACTGGTGCCAGCACGGCATCAGGGGCCCAGTCGCCACGTTGCTTGAAGGGTTCGAAGGACTTGGGGATTTGCATGACCTGAGGTTAATCCGCTCTCCCCAAATTAACCTGAAATTGTTGGTTCTTAGATGGCTTTGATAAAGCCCTGGCCGGGCTTGAAGCGGACCTTATGGAGCCTTGAGCCTTTGGGGATTTCCAGGTAGTTGATCTCAAAGAGACCGGGCCCAAGTCTTTTCATCGATTCGCCCCAAGCGGACAGGTCGTCCTTGGGAGCAGTCCATTCAAAGGTGTTGGCCTGGCTGGTCGCGGCGCTCAGGCTCACCGTCTTGTCGTAGCGAAAGGCCTGACCGTTCCAATGATAGAGGCGAAATCGGGTGGGACTGACGTCGGATTTTTGCACAGTGGCACACAGGTCCACCTTGCCATCACCATCGTAGTCATCCACCCAACTGATGTCGCCTAAATCGAACTCGCCTAGAAAACTCCAGGGGCTCTCCGACAAGGTTTCTTTGAGCTTAGGAGAAGCCCAGAGCAGCTTTCCTTTTGAAGAGAACACCTGCAGCTGACCCATTTTGACGTCCCCCACAGGGTAGTAGGCAAGCGCAACCTTTTCGGGCTGACCGTCGTGATCCAGGTCAACCTTGAACTGCTGATGGTAAAGGGGAGTGGCCCAGCACGACAGGCTCAGGGCCAGGAAAACAAACAGGAGTCTCATAGCCCCTTCCTTTGAGCGCCTTTAAGGGTCTCCTGCGTTTGTCCGGATGGCCGGAGTAAGACTTGCGCCGGGCAAGCTCTCTTAGGTGCCGCAGTATTTGCGCTGGATCTTGGTGAGCTCGATTTGCACTTCCACCAGGCTCTTGTAGCGCTTAGAGGGGTCTTTGAGCAGCATTCGGTCGATCATAGACTCAAGTTCGTCCGGGAGTTGAGACTTGTATTCGCGGATGCGGGGCGGGGGTTCTTGCAGGTGCTTCATGACCAAAGTGAGCGAGTCGGCCACCTCGAAGGGGCGGCGTCCGCTGAAGAGTTCGAAAAGCATGACCCCGAAAGCATACTGGTCGGTGGCCGGAAGCAGGGTGCCGCCCGTGATTTGTTCGGGTGCCATGTAGGCGGGAGTGCCAAAGGTGTCGCCGGTGCGCGTCACATTCTCCGATTCTTCTCGCTTTGCCAGGCCCAGATCCATGACTTTGACCAGCTTGCCTTCGGTCACCATGATGTTATCGGGCTTGAGGTCACGGTGCACGATGCCCTTTTGATGGGCGTGAATAAGACCCTGAGCGATGCCCAGGGCGATGGGCATGCCTTCCGGCAGGGGCAGGCCTTTGCTGGGCAGCATGTCGCGGAGGGTTTCTCCCTGGATATACTCCATGGAGAGGTAGAGAATGCCGTCCTGCTCACCAAAGTCGATCATGCGCACCACGTTGGGGTGGTCCAGGGTTCGTGAAATCTGAACTTCACGGCTAAAGCGGCGACGGTAGTCTTGGTCCTGCGCCAGTTCCGGGTTCATGACCTTGATGGCTACCGCTTCATCGTCATTCATGGTATGGACCGAAACGCCCTTGTAGACTACCGCCATACCTCCCGCGCCCAGACGCTTGACGGTGGCCCATTCGCCGAACTGACGGCCCAGGAAGAGATCGTTTTGGACGTCCAGGCTGCGCAGGCGGGCGTTGAATTTGGCGACTTTGGCTCGTTCTTCGAGCCACGCTTTGCGGCGCGGCAAGACGACGGCGATCAGAAAGAAGGCTCCGGCCCCGGCCAGGCCAGCCACGATTGTGGTTACGAGGTAGTGAACCTGCCACCAGTATAGAAAGCGACTGAGGGCCGCACTGAAGCCGGGGGCGGGTTTGAGTTGAATGGGCTGACTATCAGTCACTGGAATCGTGATGGTCCCGGTCTGGAGGCTTGAATTGAGTTCGGCCGGTTCAATATATCGCAAGGTTGGGGCGTAACCGTGAAAGGTGAGCACCTGGCGGCTGTCTTTATCGTACTCTCCGCCCAGAATGACCGAAATGTTCTGGTCACTCAAGCTCAGGTGAGAGATGTCCAGGTTTTCATTGACCAGGCCCAGCCGATTGGGGATGCCAGTGTCAATGTAGACAACCGCTCCTGGGGGATCGGCACGGACATGCAAAACTTTGGCCTGGACAGAACCTGTGGGGTCGGCGTAGACGCTCTGATATAAAAGAGCGCCCAGCAACAACCCCCTGAGTGAAAGCATTCTAACTATGGTTCCTCAACATGACCTTTCGGAAGAGTTCGACCACAGCTGACTTATTCTTGCCGGGAATGACTTTGGATAGAACCATTCGCATAGCGTAGACCTCGCCACCGGTGGTGGGCTCAACTTCGACCGTAAAGGTGTCTACCGACATGGCGTAGCTGCGGTCGTCCGGACCTTTAGCGCCGCAGATGGCCAGCAGCGCGGGCGGTTGGATGCGAACAGCTTGGTTGGTCTGAAAGGCCACCGTGGTTCCAGGTGGATCGCCGTTGTGGAAGGTTTTGCGAAAGAGCTGCTTCTTGTTCAGGTCGTGCCACCAGATTTTGGCCATCGGCATATAAGCCAGCGCTCCAGTTGGGCCGGTGGTGAGGGCCAGCGGATTGGCGGCCACCATCATGCCTTGGGAGCCTGAGGGCAACACCAGACTCACCCCGAGCGGGACTGAGGACTGCATATCCAGATTGAGTTGCTGCAACGCAAGTTCGCCTTGTTGCTGGAGCTCTGTGCGGATCTGGCCTTCAGCCGCGATTCGGAAACTGGGAAGGATGACTAGAAAAACGCACATTCCCAAGAGAAACATCAGGCCGACCGTGATCAGAGTTTCGGCTAGCGTGAAGCCTTTCGATCTCATCGCGTGATGTTGTTGAGGTACATCGTGTGCACCACGCTATTGGTTCGATTTTGGAAGGTCCAGGTGATGTTCACCGTGGCAATTTTGAGGAACGGCTCCAAACTGGAGTCGGTGTCGTAAGCCAGAGACACCGTCGGGATAAAGTCGGTCCCGCCGTAAACCCATTTTTGGTAGGTGGGTGGGCTGGCCACATTGACGTTGTAGAAAGAACGGCTGCGCAGATCTTCCAGAATGGCCTGGGCGCAGTTGTCCGCTATGATTTGAGTCTCCCCGCGACGCACGGCCACGATCGACGAGGGATAAAGGTTAAGCACAAAGAGGACAATAAATCCGAATAGAACCGAGGCAAAGATGGTTTCGAGCAGGGTGAAGCCTTGCCTCATTGCAGGGGCACTTCGCGCCAGTAAAGGATGCGAATGTTGTCCGCCAGGTTGACAAAGTTGCCGTTGGCCAGGCCCGGGTCGAGGCTGAAGGTGATTGTTTCACCAGGGCCCTGCGCGGTGCTCAGAGCGAGGTTATACTGGTGAAATGTCTCCATTTGTTGCATCGTGGCTTGATACTTGGCTATCGTGTAGGTCATGCCGCGGGGGAGATTTCCAGCACTTGGACCTGCCAGGAGTTTCTGATAAGCGCTCGCTGAACTGGAAATATTAGCTGTGATCTCGGCCGGAGTCAGTTGATTGGCTCCGAGCACTGCATTCCAGGAGTTGATTGTGGCAGCCTGGGCCGCCGTCTGCCAGGCCGGGTCGTCAGCTTGGTAGCTAACTCCGTTGACCTTTACGGTCACTTCGGAGGGTTGAATGGGCTGAACCGCTGCTGTCACAGGGACCTGATAATACGTACCGGGACTACCAGGTTTCTCTATTGACTCGTAGACTCCACCTGGAAGCACGTTGCCATTGATGTCAGCAGGTTGGTCTTGCGAGTCCATGGGCACTGGGATGTGGTACTCACCGGTCGAGGTTTCCTTGAAGCGACTTGAGTTAGTTACATTGATCTGGAAAGAAATGGGAGGGGGGGGGAGCAGCACCGGGACCCCGCCACGCACCACAGCGCCAAAAACCGGGTAAATTGAAGCATTTACTTCCGGGAATGGTATGTTTTGCGGCAATTGCGCCGGTCCTCCGCCGACTGTGATGGTTGTTGTAGAAGAAGACCTGTTTTGCACCATGTTGACGTTGGTGAACTCGATGGAGCTTGTATTTTTGGGTGCGGCGGCGCTGCCTATGATGTCGGCATAGTTGGCGGTTAGTTTGCCTTCGCTGTAGAGAAGCCCGGTGGTGCCGATGTGGTCAGTCGAGCTGCCGTCCAAAGTCACGTCCGATTTTGAAAGAATGGCGACCTCGTTGTTGGCCGCAATCGAGCCTGAACCGTTGATCTTGATTGAGCCGGTCGCGATAATAGCGCCCTTGCCCTCGACCTTGCCAGTTATTTGGACATCACCTTTGACGTAAACAACCCCGTTATTCAGCTTGATCCCGTTGGTGTAGTTTAAAGCGCCATCTCGGTAGGCAAAGCCGTTCACCTGGTTGCTGGTCGGATTTGCGGTTGAGTAAGTGAGCACGTTGGGCTTCGCGCTGGTGTCGTAATCTTCGACTCGAATCGTGGGAATTCTTACGCTGGGTGCCTGGTAGCGCTTTTCTCCCTTCACTACAGCATTGCCAGAGAGCTGGCCCATACCCATCGTCTGGATGTCCCCTCGGACAGTGACATCATCCTTGAGGTCAATGGCCTTGGTCATATCCTGGCTGTTGCTGACCAGGCTGCCGGGAAGCCATTTGCTCTGATCGTTGGCGTCAGCCAGGTTGTCCACGCTGGCAACGTTTGAGGTGCCCGCAATGGAGATCGGCCCGCCGGAGGCCATCGAGTAGGGGAAGGGGGGCACCCATAGCACGCACTCCATGGCGCGCTCCACACCGTGGTCCACACCCACGGCTCGCAGGTAGAGCGAGTGCGCGGGTATGCTACCAGAACCGTTGCCGATCGGCGCGGAAGAGGTGCCCGCCAGATTGTTCAATGAGGAAATCAACACCGGGTTCTTGAGTGTGCCATTAAGCGTATTTAGCTCGGTCGGATCAAAGGTTAGGATTCCTCGTTCGTCCTTGGGCGCAGTGGCTGAGGGCAAGGGAGTGAAGCCTGAGTAGTTGGGATTGCAGTAGCGAGTCGGCTGGGCCAGGACCTGAGCGGCTGCTCGCGACAAGCAATCTTCGGCCAGGTTGCGTGCGTTTTGAGAATGATGCAGGCGGTTGGAGACGCTGAGGTGATGAAAAGAGGTGCCGGCCACGGTCAGGCCTAGCAGCAGCAGCAGCGTGCTGGCTGTGAGCACCGTCAAGATGCCAGCGCCGCGCTTTTTGGAGAATCCTCGGCGTGTTTGCATATCAGCTCTCCTTCAGTGCATATTCTCGATAACCTGTGACATCGGCAGCATGGTGGCCAGCACCAGCGTGCCCACCATGGCTCCGATGAAGGCCATAATGGCCGGCTCAAGCATTGCGGTGAAAATGTCCAGCGAGTGGTCCACTTCGGCTTCATACATCTCGGCTGCTTTTTGCAGCAGTGAACCCAGGCTGGCGGATTCCTCACCCGCCTGTACCATATTTAACATAAGCTTGGGGAAAAAACCGGTGGATTCCAAGCTGGTGGCAAAAGAATCCCCCTGGCTTAGAGTGTCTGTCGCCCCTTTGATGGAGTCAATCAGCAGAGGATTGTCGGTCACCTCGGCCGAGATGGTCAGCGAATTGAGGGGGTTCATGCCGCACTCGATTTGCACGCTCAGAGCTCGCGAGAAGCGGGCGTAGGCCAGGGCGCGATAGACGGAGCCCAGTCCCGGCACCCTCTCGACCAGGCGGGCAACAACCTTTTGGTTTTCTCGGTGGCGCCACCAGCTCGGCAGGAAAAACCAGCCCAGGACGCCGACCGCGATGGACAGCCCATAAAAGAGAGGGCTGCGCAAGAAGGTGGTCACTTTCATCACGACCACCGTGATCAGTGGGGGCTCTACGCCGGAACCCTGAATGAGCTCGAACATTCCCTTCATGATGTAGGGGGGGATGGTGATCATCATGATGGTTGCGATCACGAAGATAAAAAACGGGTAACCCAGAGCGCTTTTGACTTTGAGCACCAGGGCGCGCTCTTTTTCTTCGTAGCGGCTCAGTTCCAGCAAGACCTGGTCGAGCAGGCCCGTCTTCTCGCCCATCTGGACCAGGCGCAACTGCAGCTTGGAGAATGCGCGTGGATAACAAGCCATGGCCGCCGACAAGGGAAATCCGTTTTGCACGCGCTGAGCCATGCCTCGACAGACCTCGCTCAGGGCCGGATCGTCAGCCTGATCGGCCAGATAGTCCAGTGAGCGGTCGACCGTGACTCCGGCCAGCACCATTGTGCTCAGGGAGCGCAGGAACACGGTTTTTGACTCAGCTTTCGGGCGCGTCTGCTCGATTTGACTGAGTCTCTGATTGGGGCGCGCGGGCGTAGCGGGGCGGCGCGAGCTAGTCTGGCTCACTTTTGTCGATGTCAGGATGAGAGTCATTGAAAGGCCGCCCTCCCAAGATGCTCATCTTCACTCCCTGGCTGCCCGCTCTTACGGCAGGGCTAGTCTGATAATACCAGTACCCGATGCCGTAGACAAGTCAGGTCGCTGTCAAGATGGCGTTCGCCTTTACTCGGGCTGGCCCTTGAAGGGAGGGAGATTTTCCGATCCGAAGCACGTGGCCGTGCAAATTAACGAACGAGTGGTCGTGCTCGACTACGGCTCACAATATAACTTACTGATCGTGCGGCGCCTGCGCGAAATCGGCGCTTACGCGGAACTCATCGACCCCGACCAAAGCTGGACACAGCTTTCCCAGGGAGTGCCGGTGAAGGCCGTCATTCTCTCGGGCGGACCGAACAGCGTTTATGAAGCTGGCGCGCCTCGTTTGCCGGAAGGTCTGATCGAATCAGGTATTCCGGTGCTGGGCATCTGTTACGGTATGCAACTGCTGGCCAAAGAGTTGGGCGGACAGGTGGTGGCCTCCAAGCGCCGTGAATACGGACCGGCCAATTTTCGGCTGCATCATCCTTCTCCGCTCTGGAATGGTCTGGCCGAAAGCGAGCCCTGTTGGATGAGTCACGGGGATCAAGTTTTCAAGTTGCCGGTGGGATTTGAGTCTCTGGCCTCCACCGATACGGCCCTGGCCGCGATGGGCGACGAGAAACGTAAGATTTACGCGCTTCAGTTTCATCCCGAAGTTACTCACACCCCGGCCGGCAAGCAGATTTTGCGAAATTTTGTTGAACTGGCCGGTTGCGAACTGAGCTGGACGGCCGGTAACTTTGTGGAGGCCAGTTTGGGCGAGATCGCCCAGCAAATTGGTGATTCGCGAGTGGTGTGCGCCTTGTCGGGTGGAGTGGATTCGACTGTGGCCGCGGTGTTGGTGCATCGGGCCATTGGCAATCGACTGACCTGTTTGTTTGTTGACAATGGCCTGTTACGTCAGGATGAGGGGGATCAGGTGATGAGTTCGCTCTCACACCTGGGTCTGCAGGTTCGT
Organism: bacterium; assembly: GCA_018266105.1. GTDB lineage: Bacteria > Vulcanimicrobiota > Xenobia > Xenobiales > JADMJV01 > JADMJV01. The sequence continues at coordinate 28,966 of JAFEBA010000055.1, forward strand.
CGCATCAACGCTCAGGAGCGGTTTCTGTCCGAGTTGAAGGGGCATACCGAGCCCGAGATCAAGCGTAAGAAGGTGGGCGAGACCTTCATTCGAGTTTTTGAAGATCAGGTCCATGAGTTGGGCGATGTCCCGTACCTGGTGCAGGGCACACTCTATCCAGACGTCATCGAAAGTGGCCACGGCGGCCACAAGAAGGCCCACAATATCAAGACCCACCACAATGTCGGTGGTTTGCCTGAAGACCTGACCTTCAAACTGGTGGAGCCGCTGCGTCAACTCTTTAAAGATGAGGTGCGACGGGTGGGTCGCGAATTGGGCATCGATACTGCTTTGTTGGAACGGCAGCCCTTTCCGGGTCCGGGCATGGCGGTGCGCTGCCTGGGAGAAGTTCGCGAAGATCGCCTGGTGGTGCTGCGCGCCGCCGATGCCATTGTGCGTCAGGAGTTGGACCAGTTGCCGTTGCAAGGACCGGGTCGCCGGCCCTGGCAGTATTTTGCCGCTCTTTTGCCGGTGAAGTCCGTGGGTGTGCAAGGAGATGCGCGCGCGTACGCAGAGGTGGTGGTCGTTCGGGCGGTCTACTCCGAAGATGCTATGACGGCCCAGGTGGCCGACCTGGATCACGGCCTGCTGACGAGACTGGCCACGCGCATTGTGAATGAGGTTTCCGGAGTGAGCCGGGTGGTTTACGATATCACCCCCAAGCCCCCCGGCACGATTGAATGGGAGTAGTGTTTTGAGTAGCCTGAGTCCTGAAGAACAACTGATCAAGCTGAAGCGCGGCTGCGCCGAAATTATTAGCGAACAAGATCTGCTGGAGCGCATCAAGCTTTGCGCCAAAGAGAAGCGGCCCATGCGCATCAAGTTGGGATTGGACCCGACCGCGCCCCATATTCACCTGGGTTTTGCGGTGGTGTTGCGCAAGCTTCGCCAGTTTCAGGACCTGGGTCATCAGGTGGTGCTGCTGATCGGTGACTTCACGGCTCGAGTGGGCGATCCTACGGGACGCTCGGAGACGCGCAAGGTGCTGACGCCGGAAGAGATTGAGAGCAATGCTCGTACCTATCGCGATCAGCTTTCTCTGATTTTAGATCCAGAAAAGACCGAGGTTCGCTTCAATAGCGAATGGCTCATGCCCATGAGCTTTGCCGATTTGCTGGGGCTGACCTCGAAGTATACGGTGGCTCAACTGCTGGAGCGAGACGATTTCACCAAGCGCTATAAAGGTGGTATTCCCATCGGCGTGCACGAGCTGCTCTACCCTCTGATGCAGGGCTACGATTCGGTGGCTCTGCGCAGTGACGTGGAGATGGGTGGAACCGACCAGAAGTTCAATAACCTGGTGGGTCGCGTGCTGCAGCGCGAATATGACCAGTTGCCCCAAATTGTATTCCTGATGCCCATCCTGGAGGGTCTGGACGGCGTCCAGAAGATGAGTAAATCCCTCAATAACTACGTGGGCATCGCCGAACCTCCCAAAGAGATGTTCGGTAAGCTGATGTCCATTCCGGATTCTCTGATGCGGCGCTACTTTGAGCTGTGCACGGAGGTGGACATGGTCGAGGTCGATCGCCGCCTGGCCCAGGACCACCCTCGCGATTGTAAGATGTGGTTGGGGCGCGAGATTATCACGATTTACCACGGTGCCGCAGCCGCCCAGGAAGCTCAGGACGAGTTTGTGCGCGTTTTCTCGCAAAAGGAGAATCCCACCGATATGCCTGTCTTCCGAGTCACGCCCGAGCTGGCGCCAGAAGGCAAAGTCGGACTGGCCCGACTTTTGCTGGCGGCCGAGCTGGCCCCCAGCAACAAAGAGGCCCGCCGTCTGATCGAGCAAGGGGCCGTTCAGTGGGAGGGTGAAAAGCGGACCGATCCGGGCGATCTGTCTCTCGGTCAGGGTGGAGTGCTGAAAGTGGGCAGGCGCTTTTGTCGGGTGGAAGTCTGACCTTTACTTTGCGCGAAAAAATTTACGTTTGGTCTCTTGCCCTGAGGCGTGTACTGAGGGATACTTAGAGATATATAGGTTCGAATTGGATTTTCAGGAGGTAGTGTGAAACAGTTTACGTTGGCCGTCGGATTGACCACCACGGGCTTGATGTTGGGATTGGCTTCGCTGCCCAGCTTCGCAGCTACGCCCCAGGCGGGCAATTCGGTGATTACGAACACCACTTCGACCTCGTCGCACACCTTCGTTCACGACACTCAAGTCAACATTAATAACTACCTGACTAAGGTGTTGGGGTTGGCTACCTGGGAAGGTCCCGGTGCGGAAAACCCCTTTACTGACCGACAGGTCTACTCGGGTTCCTTCAATCTTCCGGCCGGTTCGCAGGAAGTGCAGCATGCTTACAACGATGCAGTAGCGGCTGTTCAGTCAACTTTGGATAGCACGGGTGGCCGTGGGCAGGTTCAGATCGGTAGCGATGTTCAGACCACCAGCAGCAGTAGCTCCAACACCGTTGAGACTGGTCGCACCACTACTGTGACTGCCACAACTGAGACCACCATCGGGCCCGGCACGGTCATTATTGGTGACAGGGATTCTGGCGGCACGATCTTTAACGTGGTTGCTGGTGGAACGAATATTAATATCAATACCGACACCCAGACCGACATCAATACCACCACCACCACCACTACCATCACCGACACCACTTACACGGTGAGTGGCACGCTTTACTCCAGCCCGATCGTGCTGAACCTGAGCGGTGATGGCAAGCTGGGCGCCAGCGATGGTCACTGGTTGCCTCACCCCAAGTCCTTCTATAACAAGCACCGCGTGCTCTTCGACTTCTACGGCAACGGCTTCCCTGTCGCCATGGAATGGGTTGGCTCCAACGACGGTTTGCTGGTTCATCCCAAGTCGGACGGCAGTGTGGATGGTACCTGCTTGTTTGGCAATGCCAATGGCTACGCCAATGGTTACGAGCAGCTGGCGGCCCTGGACCTGAACATGGACGGACACGTCTCGGGCAAGGAACTGGCCGGGCTGTCGGTCTGGCAGGACAAGAACACCAACGGCAAGTGCGAAGCGGGCGAGCTGCAGAGCGTGGCTCAGTTGGGCATCACCGATTTGAATCTGAAGCACAGCCAGTACAAGAGCAGCTTCACTATGAAGGGCAAGACGCAAGCCATGTATGATTGGTGGCCCACCATGTTCGAGCTGAAGAAGAACAAGCAGCCGGTCTAGCGGTCAGTTGCAAAGAAAAACGGCCCGGCGGCTTCGCTCGGGCCGTTTTTCTTTTTGTGGAGTGAAGGCTAGGAGGCCGCCAGCAGGTGGGCCAGTCGGTCCAGTTCGCCCGTGGAGATCGGGCTGCCCAGCAGGTCCCGCACGGTGTGGCCGACGAGGCCGATCTCTCGCGACGGAAGGAGCCCGGCTTCCAGCCGCGCGCGCCAATCAGGTGCGTGGACTTCCTGAGTATCGGCGCTCAGGAGGCGCAGTCTGAGGTTTTCCCTGAGGGCCTCGTCCCAGCCGTTTTCGTCTCCATCCATATGCAGCGCCGTCCATTGGGAATCGGACCAGCCTGCAGTGAGTACCAGGGCATCCAGCTGGTAGGCGCGTTCTCCCGCGCACACCCGAACCTGCGGCCAGAGCACATAGCGCCAGTTGCTGGAATCCCAGCTGAGATAGGGTAGGGGCTGGATGCCGATGGGCAGACGCCGTTCGTCCACCAGGCCGTGTGCCCAAAAACCTAACTCCACCGGAGAAATTTCGCCCAGTGTGGCCCCGTCTTTGAGCAATCGACACCAGGCCAGCGCCTGCAATAAGGTGCACGGGACCTGCTGACAAAAATCCGTAGGAGGCATGGGCAGCTGCCAGTCGGCACAGGCGCTTGCTGCCTTTTCCCAGTTTTTCAAGTTTCGCTCCGAGCGGCCCTGGGCCTCAAGAAAGGTTTTCAGCAATTCCAGCTCTCGCTCACGGCCTTGGAGTTTGCCCGCCTCTAACTGTTGAATTACCGCCAGTGATACGCCGGTTTTGCGCGCCAGTCTGAGTTGGGTTAAGCCCATTTCGGTCCGTCGTTTTTTTAGCATGTTGTGTTCCTCCTGAGCTCCAGGATAGGCCAGCGGCATCGAAAAAGAGGTTAGAAAAGTTCTGCCGTTCTTATTTCTCATGTCAACCTTTTGGGGGAGCCGGGCGCTCCTTTGAGAAACCGTCCCCTATGAAATTTGGAACTTTTGTCCCCCAGGGCTGGCGTCTGGACCTGGTGCAAATCCAGGGCGCCCACGAGAAATACCAGACCATGAAAGAGTGCGCCATGCGCGCTGAGCGAGCTGGCTACGACAGCATCTGGCTTTATGACCACTTTCATACCGTGCCTGATGCCGAGTTGGAGGCCTGTTTCGAGGTCTGGACGGCCACGGCCGCTCTGGCCGAGGCCACCAGTCGGGTACGCCTGGGCCAGATGTGCGGCTGCAACATTTACCGGCCGCCCACCATGCTGGCCAAGATCACGGCCAATCTCGACGCCATCAGCAACGGTCGTCTGGAAGTGGGCCTGGGAGCAGGTTGGTATCAGCACGAGTGTGTGGCCTACGGCTATCCTTTCGAGAAACCGGCTGTGCGCATCGGACAGCTGGACGAGGCCGTGCAGATTTTGAAGGGGATGTGGACTCAGGACCACTTTCAGTTTGACGGTAAGTACTACCAGGTCGGTCGAGGCGAGGTTCGAAATTATCGGGGACAGAGCGTGCAGTTGCAGGGCGCCATCAATTATCCGCAGCCCGTGCAGAGGCCCCATCCCCCCTTGTGGATCGCGGGGGGCGGCGAGCAGTTGACTCTGCGCACGGTCGCTCGCTACGCCGACTACTCCAACTTTATGGGCAGCCTGAGCGATATTCAGCACAAGAATCGCGTGCTGGACGAGCACTGCGAGCGTGAAGGCCGCGACCCGGCAGCGATCAAACGCAGCATTAATATCAATGTCTTCTTAGGTAGCGATGCCGATTACGAGCGGCTGCTGCTGGATTGTGGTCGCAAGCCGGCCGATGTGGCGGGTCTGAAGTCCATGCTCTATCCTTCCGAAGTCCCGGCTCTGATCGATCGGTTGGCTGGCCTGCGCGAGCACGGCCGGGCGGATACCGTGATTTGTTACTTTCCGGATGCTGCAAAAGGCGATTCGATGGAGCGTTTTGCGCAAGAGGTGATGCCGGCGTTACGCGCCTGAATTGACCGTTTTAGTCTGCCAGGCTAAAATGGTCGCTCATGTGGATCTTGAGAGATCTGGAGGCGGTTTGGTCTGAGGCCGGCCGACAGTCAATTCGGATTGTGACGGGTGCCCGCCAGTGCGGAAAGTCGTCTCTACTTGAGCGCCTGGCTCCAGACTTCACTTTCGTCTCTCTAGACGATTTGCAAAATAGGCAACTGGCTCAGAGCGACCCGGCATTGTTTTTTGAAACCCATCCCGGGCATTTGATCTTGGACGAGGTTCAGCACGCTCCTTTGCTTTTCTCTGAACTCAAGCGTATCGCGGACGCACAGAAGGCCGGCAAGCTCTCCCCGCGCAGCTTCTGGTTGTCGGGTTCCAATTTAATCTTACTGCGCAAAAACGTGGTGGAGTCGCTGGCTGGACGAGCCAGCTCGGTGCGTCTGCATCCGCTTTCGGTTGCTGAGATCAGCTCGACCCTTCCAGATTTCCCTTTGGTTCAAAGCTTGCTGCTAGGCGGCTGGCCGGAGCTTTATGGCCAGAGTTATTCACTGGCGGAGGCGGTCCGATTTCTGAACGACTATGTCCAGTTAGTGCTCGAGCGTGACGTCGCCCAATCGGCCGGGATCCAAAAAGTCCCGCAGTTTCTTAAGTTCGCCACCTTATTAAGCGGTCGAGCAGGCAACCTGCTGGAGCTCTCCAGCCTGGCTTCTGCCGTGGGCGTTCAAGTGTCCACTCTAACGGATTGGGCCGGAGCTTTGGAGCAGATGCTTGTAATTGCGCGTTTGCCTGCCTACACCAGTGAGCTCAGCAAACGGCTGATCAAGTCGCCCAAGCTCTTTTTTCAGGATACCGGACTTCTCTGTCGCCTGCAGGGGTGGCGAGCCTTAGAGCCCTTGCTTGCCAGTCCGATGGTGGGAGCCGCATTCGAGAATTTGGTTTTTACGGAGATCTTGAAGACGCGCGATCATGCCTTGCGCGACTGGAATCTTACCTATTTTCGTACGAAAGAGGGACAGGAAGTCGACTTCGTGATCGATACAGGTTCCAAGACTCTGCTGTTAGAGTGTAAGTTCTCCGCCCAGAATACCCAGTATGTTCCGACACCTGAGTCGGCCCGCAAGGTGTTTGGTCAGGATGCCCCGATCCATGTGGTCACCTTCGCTGGGGAACTGCGCCGGCTGAGGGAGCAGAGCTGGCAGGTACCCATTCGCCAACTCAGGCAGTTTTTGCTCGACGCCCTCTGACTCAGCTCTCCTGCCATTGCTCAAACTGCAGGCGATTGACGGGCACCGGGGTGTTTGGGAAGTGTTCGGCCGCCCATTCAGACCAGGCCGGGATTTGAAAGCCGGCCCCCGCCAGCTCGGGGAAGAGGCTTTCCGGGGTGCCCTGGGCGCGCACTCGCCCCGCTTCCAGCCAGACCAGATGGCTGGCCAGTTCTCCCACTTCTTCCAGATCGTGGGAGATGAGGGTCAGGCTGACGTCCAGCTGGCGCAACAGTTCCCAGAGGTTGCGGCGGTGGCGCCAGTCCAGACCGGCGCCAGGTTCGTCCAGAACCAGAGCGCGCGGACGGTAGGCCAGGGTGCAGGCCAGAGCCAGGCGGCGTTGCTCGCCGCCGGAGAGCTCGAAGGGGCTGCGTTTGGCATAGCTCTCGACGGGCAGATCCACCTGAGCCAGAGCCTCGCGCACGTTCTTTTCCACCTCCAGCCCGAAGTTGCTGGGAGCGTAGGCAACTTCGTCCCAAACGGTTTCTTGAAAAAACTGGGACTCTGGCTGCTGAAAAAGGATGCCGACCTGCTGGCGAATGGGACGAGCGCTGGTCTTGGGCTCGATCCATTGGCCCAGCAAATGGAAGCGTCCCTTTTGAGGGCGCAAAATCAAATTAAGGTGCTGGAGCAAAGTCGACTTGCCGCTGCCCGTTTGCCCGAGCAGGGCGGAGCGCTGGCCGGAGGGCAGGTGGCAATCGATGCCGCGCAGGGCCTGGTGGCGCAGCGGTGTGCCTCGTGCATACTCGTAGTGCAGGTCCTCAAAGCGGGCAAAGTCTGGGGCAGAGGGAGCGGGCAGTGGAATGTAGGGGGTGCTGGGGGTGGAGCGCTGCAGACATTGATCCAGCTGCAGCGAGGTGGGCACGGAGAGTTCCAGGCTGGCGAAGCGTTCCGGCTGCTGCCACAGACTGGAGGCGTTGACTTCCTCTGCGATTTGGCCCTGGAGCAGATGCAGGACCCGGTCACATCCCTCCAGTTCCTCGCTGCGATGGGTGACCAGCAGGATGCCCACCTGGCCGCGCAAGCCGTGCAGGTACTGCATCAGCTCTCGTCGGGCCTGGGGGTCCAGCATGCTGGTGGGCTCGTCCAGCAGAAGATAGCGGGGGCGCATGGCCAGCACCGCGGCCAGAGCCAGGCGCTGCTTTTGGCCGCCTGAGAGAGCGTGAGACTGCCAGTGGCGGCGCTCCCACAGGCCAACCTGGTGCAGGGCCCATTCGACTCGCTCGTGGAGTTCGCTGGAGGGAAGACCGAGTTGGCCAGGGCCGAAGGCGACTTCTTCGTCGACGGTGTTGGCCACCAGCTGACTCTCCGGGTTTTGAAAGACCATACCCAGGGCCCGTCGGGCCTGGGTGGAGAATTCGGCCGAGCCAGAAGTAACCCCGTCGATTTCCAGGCTGCCGCCCTGAGGCTGGACGAGGCCGGCCAGCAAGCGTAGCAGAGTGCTTTTGCCGCTGCCGTTGCCGCCCACCAGACCGACCATTTCCCCCGGTTCGAGGCTAAGGTCCAGGCTGTGCAGGACCGGCTTATAGACGAGTTGGGTGGCTTTCAGCATAAAGAAAAAAACCACCCACGAGAGGTGGTTTTCTACTCAAGAGAGGATCTCTTAGGAAATCAGCTCGATCAGAGCCATCGGAGCGCCATCGCCCTTGCGGGGATAGAGCTTGATGATGCGGGTGTAGCCACCCTCGCGAGCCGCGTCGCCGCCTTTGGCGTAACGGGTTGCGATCTGATCGAAGAGACTCTGAGCCGCGTCGCGGTCGGGGCGAGCCGGACGACCCTGAGCGTGAACGCGCGGCGCGCCGGCGATTTCGCGGAAAACCTGACGCTTGGCGGCCAGCTTCTCGGCGGGATCGGTGGCGGCGTTGGCCTTGCGAGCCCAGGTGATCAGGTGCTCCACGTAGCGCTGGAGTTCCTTGGCACGGATGTCCGTGGTGGTGATGCGCTGGTGAGTCAAGAGCGACTTGGTCAGGTTGCGCAACATGGCGATACGGTGATCGGTTTGCCGGCCGAGGCGACGGCTACGGACTTTGTGTCTCATTTGGATCCTCCAGCTTAATCGGGAGTCGAGGGCTGCAAGGACAACCCGCGCTCCGTCAATTTGTCTTTGATTTCATCGAGCGACTTCTGGCCGAAGTTCTTCAACTTCATGATGTCGTCTTCGGAGTAGGTGAGCAGTTCGCCCAGGGTGCGGATGCCAGCGCGCTTCAAGCAGTTCAGCGAGCGAACCGAAAGCTGCAGGTCCTCGATGGGGGTGTCGAGCACTTCGGATTCGGGACCACCGATGGGGATCTCGGGACGAGTGACCGGCTCCATGTTGGAGAACAGGCTGAGCTTGCGCTGCATGATGGCGGCGGCCTGACTGATCGCCTCGTAAGGCTTCAAGCTGCCGTCCGTGTGCACGTCGATGACCAGACGGTCAAAGTCGGTGCGCTGGCCCACGCGGGTGTCTTCCACCACGTAATTGACCTTGAGCACAGGGCTAAAGATCGAGTCGATGGGGATGATTCCGATGACCTGCTCCTGATTGGTCTGCTTCTCGGCGGGCACGTAGCCCTGGCCTTTGGCAACATACAGGTCCATGCCCAGGCGGGCGCCCTTTTCCAGGTTGGCAATCACCAGGTCCGGATTGAGCACTTCCACTTCGGGGTCGAGCTGAATGTCGGCGGCGGTGACGACGCCGGGACCCTGAGCTTCAAGCCGCAGCAGTTTGCGCTTCTCGGTAAAGAGACGCAGGTTGAGCTTCTTGAGGTTGAGGATCATCTCGGTGGTGTCTTCACGAACGCCACCGAGGGTGGAGAATTCGTGCAGAACGCCGTCAATGCGCACGTGGGTCACAGCCGCTCCGGTCAAAGCCGAGAGCAGGATGCGACGCAGTGCGTTGCCGATGGTGATGCCGAAACCGCGCTCGAGCGGCTCGATGGAGAATTTGGTGTCGCTGATCGACGTGACGCGAGGATCAGCGCTCTCTTCATAAGGTTGAGCGGATTGCAGCAAAGCATCCAACATAGGCTATGACTCCTTATAAGTGGGTCTTGCGCAAAGAGCGACGGACTCCGTCAGGAGTCCAGTCGCCAAATGCTCGACCGATTTAGGCTAAAGATTATTTGGAGTAGAACTCGACGACCAGTTGCTCGGTCACCTGGGTGTCTATTTCCGCGCGAGACGGAAGCGAAACAATTTTTCCTTCCGGCTTGTCAGCGGCGAGCTCCAGCCAGCCGGGAATGGCGCGCATGCGAGCGCGTTCCACGTTCTGGACGATCTCAACGTTGTTGACGTGACGCTCGGTCACCGAAACCACCATGCCCGGCTTGACCAGGAAGGAGGGGATGTCGAGCTTCTTGCCGTCGACGAAGATGTTGCCGTGGGCTACCAGCTGGCGAGCGGCCGAACGAGAGGGGGCAAAGCCGAGGCGGTGCACCACGTTGTCCAGGCGACGCTCGAGCAGGCGCAGGAAGAGTTCACCGGTCACGCCCTGGGCGCGGTCGGCCTTGGTGAAGTAGCCACGGAACTGCTTTTCGCTGACGCCGTAGATGCGGCGCATCTTCTGCTTTTCACGCAGCTGAATGCCATATTGGGAGAGCTTGCGCACCTTGCCCGGACCGTGCTGTCCGGGGGGATAATTGCGGCGCTCGATGGCGCACTTGTTGGTCAAGCAGCGCTCGCCTTTGAGGAACAATTTTGTTGTTTCGCGCCGACAGAGTCGGCAAACAGGACCGGTATAACGAGCCACCGAGGTAGCCCTCCTTCAATATAGTTTTTTTTCTCAGGTCTCGAACTCTGGCGAGAGCTGAGACACCCGCTCTACATTCCGAAGTGGATACGCGCCGGCTTCGGACTCCCTGAGGGACGGGTGGAAAGGCGTCAGGCTCACTCCTGGGAGCGAGCCTGACCCCAAGGGCTGTTGGTAGCCCAGGTTTTTGTTACACGCGGCGACGCTTTGGGGGGCGGCAGCCGTTGTGCGGGATGGG
>JAFEBA010000056.1:0-929 GCA_018266105.1 bacterium
GTCAGCCACGACCGCCACTTCCTTAAAGAGGTCAGCAACCGAGTGTACCATATCGAGGACCACAAGATGCGCGTCTTCGAAGGCGGCTATACGGAGTTCTTGGTGTCCGAACAGGGAAACGCCCGCGCTCGCTAGGGCTCCCGCTGCAGCGGAGACAGCACCTTATAGAGAGACTCCAGATCGCTTGGGGGCGGACCAAGAGGTTTGCCCTCGGCCAATTCCTGATTCCAACGTTGCACCTGGGTCATAACCCGGGTGGCCTGATACCATGAGGGCAGTCCGCCCCATAGACTCCAATCCTCCCAACGTTTGCGACAAAATTCGTAGCTGAGGTTGGAGGCGAAAGTGAGCCGGTCGCCGGATGGTAACGAGGCCGCCTTGTGTTGCAGGCGCGCCTGAGCATAGAGAGCCTGGATGCGCTGCTGGAACAGATTGAGTCGAGCCGCCCGGTCCAACGGCATCGGCACCGTGTGGCGTTCTTGCAGCCACATGCCGTTGAGGATTCTGACCACCAGCTCCCATTGCTCCTGATGACCCTCTTTCAGCGCCAGCATGGCGAAGCTGAACAGGTAATCCTGAGTCTCTTCAAGCGGCTGACTGAGATATTTATACTCCACCTGTGCCAGACCCGGCTTGAGCTTGATGAGTTCGGCGAAGTCAGAGCGCAGATACTCGACTGATGCACCCGCCTGGGGCCGCCTTAGGGACGCATACAGCCCTGCTGCTCTGGCCTTGTAGAAATAGGTGCCGCCCACCCAGACCACCCCAAAAAGAGCCATCAGTCCCAAGAGGAACCAGGCGAATCGTCTCATCACCGCAGCTTACTCCGAATTGCGAAAAAGTTGCAACGTTCGCCACAACCGGAGTGCAACTCGGCCCCCGTAGTCTGTGGTCGAACAAGACCGAGGTTCAAGGGGGGGCTTACGCGC
>JAFEBA010000056.1:956-1500 GCA_018266105.1 bacterium
CGCGCCTCCCCCTTGGACCCCCCACTACAAAATTGATGCACGCAAAGGAAGACAAGACAATGACCGACGTTAAGCTGACCCAGATGATGGACCAAATGATCGACAACAGCACCAAGGCTTTCACCTCGATGTTCTGGTTCCAGGAGCAGGGCGAGAAGTTCGTTCAGACCTGGATGGAGCAGAACAAAGTGAGCCGCGACCAGGCCGTCAAGGTGGCCGAAAAGATCGCCGAGCAGGCCAAGGAAAACCAGAAGCTTCTTCAAGACATGGTGCAAGCCAGCGTGAAAGCCAACTTCGATGCCTACAAGGTCGCCAGCCAGCAGACCATTGAGCAGATGCAGAAGCAGGTGGAGCTGCTCACCAAGCAGGTGGAAGTTCTGAGCGCCAAGGCTGCCAAGTAGTAGTTGACAAGGCATGGCCGGGCGGCTATTATGCCGAAGCCGGGCGGATAGCTCAACGGCAGAGCACCTGCGTCACATGCAGGGGGTTGTAGGTTCAAATCCTATTCCGCCCACCACGCCGCGGGGGCGTGGCCTAGAGGCTT
>JAFEBA010000056.1:1552-71149 GCA_018266105.1 bacterium
GTAGCTCAGTTGGTAGAGCATGCGACTGAAAATCGTATTGTCGGCGGTTCGATTCCGCCCCACGGCACCACTGGAGCCCTTCATTCGAAGGGCTCTTTTTTTTTTACCTGAGACCGCGAGCAGCCCGCTGAGCCAGGATCCGATAGCGCACACTTTTCGCTTCCTGGCCTGCCCCAGAGCACAAAGCACGCTGCACGATGGCTTCAGCCTCTTGCCAGCGTCCGAGATCGCACAAAACGGCGGCATGACAGGTCAGAATCTGGGGATCATTGCGATACAGGTTGGACTCGGCCAGATTCAGGGCTAATTCGGTCTGGCGAAGATGTCGGCAACATTGACAGAGGAGGGCCAGCCAGGGCGCCTCCTCGCAATCTCCCAGCCGCTCAGCGCAAGCGCTCGCCAACATCTTCAGAGACTCTGGAGCGCAGATGTCCAGGCCCTCGCGAAACCAGCATTGACTGAGAGCCTGCCAATCGAAGCCGTGACGGGCGAAAAACCGCTGCAAGAAAGTCTGGCCCAGTTTCGCGCCGCTCTGGCCCACGCGTCCCATTTCATCAACCCAGGCCCGGCCGTTCCACCGAAATCTCAGGCCATCCAAAACCACTTCCAACATCCCCGTATCCTCCACCATTGGAGGATAGGCAGACGACTTCTACCAGATTTCTACCGAATCCGGCTTTTGTTAATAGAGATGAGGGACGACCAGTACGGTCGGGCGGTCAGGCAACTTCTCCATGCGCACCACTCCCTCGGAAGCGCGCTCGATAGCATAGCTGGCCTTGGCCAACTTGAGGAAATTCTCTAGACCGTCGCAGCCAGGGAAAAGAGTCCGGCTCAAAAAAGGAGTGCGATAGTGCATGGGCACCACCAGCCGGGACTTCAGCTGCTCGGCAACGCGCATGGCCCCGGCGGCATCGAGAGTATTGCCACAGCCGCCGATGGGCACCAGGGCCACATCGCACGGACCAAGTTCAGAGAGTTGCTCCTGAGTCAGGACAGTGCCCAGATCCGAAAGATGCACAATCGAGGGCCCTTGGCCGGCCTGAAGCTTAAAAAGAGTCACCAGACCGCGTTGTCCATCGTCATCGTGGTCGGCCAGCACGGCCGTCAAAGTCACCGGACCCAAACGTCTGGAAACTCCGCCGCGCAGCACGGTGGTGCGGCCTGAGACGGCGGCCACGTAGTTGTGGTCGAAATGCTCGTGGGAGATACACACGTAATCGGCCGGGCGCTCGGGCATCTTGTAGCCGATCTCGGGGGTGTAAGGATCCATCAAAATCTTAAGATCGCCAAAGTGAAGCAAAAAACAAGCGTGCGCGTAATATTCAAAGTGCAGCATCAGCGGCCGAGGTTCTTGCCCAGAAGGGCCAACCCCTTTGCAGCAAGAAGGCACAAAGCGTTACAGATACACGAACCCGCAATTTAGAGGTAATTCATGGCAAAGAAAGTCCATAAATACGGTATCCTGGTGGGCGGTGGACCCGCTCCCGGCATCAACTCGGTTATCAGTTCGGTCACCATTGAGGCCAGCAAACGCGGCCACACCGTGATCGGAATTTACGATGGCTTTAAGAACCTGATGGCCGGTCAGACCAAGATCGAGTTCCTGACGATTCCCAAGATTAGCGGAATCCACCGGTTGGGCGGCAGCATCCTGCGCACGGCCCGGGCCAACCCCACCAAGAAGGACGCCGATTTACGCGCCACGGTGGAGACCCTGAAAGACCTGGGCATCACCCACCTGGTCACCATCGGCGGCGACGATACGCTCTTTTCTGCCAGCACGGTGGCTGCCTATTCGAAGAAATACCTGGATCACGACCTGGCTTTCGCACACGTGCCCAAGACCATCGATAATGACCTGCCCTTGCCGGCCGGCATTCCCACCTTCGGTTTTGAGACCGCGCGCTCCGAAGGTTCTCGTCTCGTCTCCACCTTTCAGGCCGACGCCCGCACCACGGGGCGCTGGTTCGTGGTGGTCGCGATGGGCCGCAAAACCGGGCATCTGGCTCTGGGCATCGGTAAGTCCGCCTCAGCCACCCTCACCCTCATTCCCGAAGAATTCCCAGTCGGTCGCCATTCCTTGAAGTTGGTGGTGGACACCATCGCCGGCTCGATCGTGAAGCGCCTGAGTGATGGTCGCAACTACGGCGTGGCCGTAGTGGCCGAGGGCTTCCTGGAGTTTCTCCAGGAAGATGAACTGAAAGCCCTCGTTACCGACCATCACGCCATCGACTACGATGAGCACGGCCACCTGCGCCTGTCGGAGCTGAACTTCCCGGACGTGATCAAATATGTCTTACACAAGCGCCTCAAGGAGCTGGGTGTGGCTCTGCGCGTAAACGACCAGGAAATCGGTTACGAACTGCGCTGTGTCGACCCTTGTGCCTTCGACATTGACTACACTCGAAATCTTGGGTTTGGGGCCGTGGACTTCCTGGAGTCCGGAGGCTCTAACGCCATGATCACGATTCAGGGCGATAAGATCGTCCCCATGAAGTTCGAAGATCTGCGCGATGGGGACACCGGCAAGACCAAGGTCCGTATGGTTGACACCGAATCGCTGTCCTTCAAGATTGCCCGCGAATACATGATCCGGCTGGACAAGTCCGATTTCGAGGATGAAGAGAAGCTACGCAAGATTGCTCAGGTCACGACCATGAGCCCTGAGAAATTCAAGGCCGAATTCTCCCACGTAGTGGACGGCGAGCTAATCGCCAAGTAACTCGGGCTTTAAGCCTTTCTCTGGCATAAGGTCCTCCGCTGTGGCGTGGATCATTGCGTCGAGCTCCTCACGGAGCTCTTCGTTTTGATGGCGCAGTTCCTCAGCCCGAACCTTATATGCGCGCGCTTTCGCCATGGCGGCCGCGATTTTCTGGTCCTTCTCTTCAAGCTGAGCATTGGCAGCCTCGCGCATGCGCAATGAATTTTCTTGCAGCTTGAGCGCCTTTTGCTCTAGCGCGGCCCGGGTAGCCTCCTCGCCCTGGAACCGGGCTTCCAGCTCCAGCTTTTGAGAACGCAGAGCCTCAAATTGGCGTTCCAGCTCGTCGCGTTGCTGCTGACTCCAGGCCAGCTCGATCTCATACTGGCCGCGCTCGGCCTGATACTCAGAGAGCTTCTCGCGCAGGATTTCCCCGGCCCGCCGCTCTTCCTCGAGGGCCGCGCTGACCTCGCTCTGCTGCTCCTGTAAAACTTCGAGTTGAGCCTGACGCTGATGTTCCATTCGCTGCAAAGAGGAGCGCTGCTCCTCCAGTTGTTCTTCCAGCCTCTCGACTTCGATTCTCTGTTGCTGACTCAAATGCTCCAGGCTGGCCAGACCGGCCTGTTCAACATCCGCCAGACGGGCGCGCTGGGCCTCAAGCTCCTGACGCAGAGCCTCCACCTGCTTGCGATGCTGCTCATGGAGCGAGTCGACCTCGTGGCGATGAACCGTGCGCAGTTCCTCGAGGTGCTCCTGGAAAAGGGCTGCTTGCTGGGACCGCTCCTGATCCAGTTTGACTTGCTGCTGGGCTGCCAGTCGGGTCAGTTCAAGCTTGTGCTCATCCGTCAGGGCCGCCATCCGCTCTTGGAAGGTCTTTTGCATCACGGCCGCTTTGTGCTGGACCTGCTCCTGAATGCGAGCCGCCAGCTGGGCCATCTGGGCGCGATGTTCCTCGTCCAGGGCCTGTCGCTGCCCTTCCAGCTTGGTACGATGACTTTCGGACCAGGCGGCCCCCCGAGCGGCCAGCTCATTCTGATGCTCCTGACGTAGCCGCTCGACCTCCAAAGCATGCTCGGCCAACCGATCCTCAGCCCGGGTCTCCCAAAGTTGGGCCAATCCGACCAGCTCAGCTTCATGTTGCTCCCGCAGTTGCTCAAGCTCCAGTTGATGACGCTCCTGATTGCTCAGCAGCTCCTCAGTCAGCCGAGCATTTCGCTGATCATCCTCGGCCTGGGTACGCTGCGACCACTGTAAAGCTTCATCACGAGTGGACTGCAGCTGTTCCTGATGCAAAAGCTTAAGGCTTTCCAGGTCGCGTTGATGCTGCGCTCGCAACTGCTCCAGCCCGAGCTGCTGCTGCTCATAATCTTGCTGTAGGCGGGCGAGCAGCTCGGTTTCCCGTCGGCCCAAGCGCCCCAGTTCCTCTTCGTGAGCCAACCGCATCTGGTGGAGCTCCCGCTCCCGCTCCTCGGCCAGGGATTTAAACTGCGGCAGCAGCTGTTGCGCCCTGGCCAACCGGGCTTCGACCTGCTCGACTCTACTGGTCCGCTGCTGGAGCTCAGCGACCTCTGCGCGCACCTGCTTGAGTTCCGCCACCAGAGCGTGAATGCGCTCCCTGGCTTTCTGCAGCGCGCTACTTGCGACATCCAGCTTCTCCGTCAGTTCCTCTTCGGCCGCCAGAGCTCGCTCCAGCTCCCCTCGAACCTGACTCTGGGAGCTCTCAAAATCAGCCCGCGCCTCATCCAAAGAAATGGCCGCTCCAATACGAGCCCGAGCGGCTTCGGCGCGGGCTTCCTCCAGTGAGTTGGCGGCTTCCCTCTGAGTTTCATCGAGCCTTAACCTCAGCTCCTCAAGCTCCAGGCGGGAGGCCTCCAGACCCGCTTCCGCCTGCTGTAGACGTTGCTGTAGCAGCGCTTCATTGCGGCTAGCTTCTTCGGCCAGGTAGAAGTGTTCGTTCTCGCTGGCGCGCGCATCGGCCAGCTCTTGTTCGGCGTGAGCCAGAGCCTGACGCGCCAGCTCTTCGGCTAGCTGAGCTTGGCTCAACGCCTCCCGCAATCGGGGGGTCTCATTCTCCTTGGCCTGGTCGACCAGCCGTTGGCGCAACCGGACCACTTCTTCACTCAGCCTGGTCAGTTGCTGATCTCGATCTCGCAGTGCCGAAGCGGACTCTTCTTGCAGCTTTTGCAGGGCTTCGCGGACCTTGGTCAGCTTGCGGTCCAACAGAGCGGCTCGCTCGGCCTCCCCTTCGGAAACCTGCAAACGCTGCTGCAAAGCCCGCGTTTCTTTTTCGAACACCTCAATCGCGACCAAATTCTTCTGCAACTCAGAGCGCAGAGCCTGGAGGTTCAACTCTCGCTCGGAAAGTAAGCGTCGCTTCTGATCAACCTCTTGTTGCAGTTCGCCGGCCTTAGCCTGAAGAGCCTTAAGCTCAGAGCGCTGATCGTCTCGTTCGCTAATCAGTTGCGCTTGAGATTGACGCAAATCACGCGTCACCTGTCGCAGCCGGTCGCTCTTCTGAGTCAGTTTCTTCAGCTGCTGGCGCTGCTCAGTTAACTTGAACTCCTGGAAACGCATCTCGTTCTGTTTATCCAGCAACGAGTACTCCAGACTCCGGGCCTGCTTCTGAGCCTCGTCCAGACGGGCTTCCTGACTGCGGAGTTGGGCCTGAGCCCACTCGATCTGCTGAGAGAACAGGCCTGTCAGAGCTGGAAGCTGGGCCGGTTCTGCCGGCACGATCTGCATAGGCTCCAGCTTGCGCGCTTCCTCCAGCTCATCGCCCAGGGCGCTCATTTCATGGCGGAGACGCTGCACCAGTTCTTCGCGGTATTCCAAGGCCGAGACCGACAAAGAGAACAGCGAAACCAGCAGCTCCGCATAACGGCTTTGCTGCTTTGGAGTGAGCAGAGTCTGGTCGGCTAGATGCAAATCGTCTGGCAGCTTCTCCAACGCCCCCAAACGCTGGACGACCTGGTGGAGCGAGTCAGAAAGCGGAGGCTGATTGAGCTGCCCGAGCACCTGGACCAACGACTGAGAACCGACAACCTGGGCCAGGCTGAAAGAAGCCGAGCCGCCCAGCATTTGGGCCAGCTTCAGCAACTCTCGGCGGGCCGCCGCCTGCACCCTCCAATGCCAGTAATCGTCTTGCATAGACGAACAAAATTTCGACGAAGCCGATGCCTTCCTGCCCCGTGAGAGAAAAGCTTAGGTAAGAACTGAGTGGATCTGCACTCTGGGAGGCACTTCCTGATTGGAGAGGACCACGTGGTAAGAGCGCGCCCCCAACAGTTCGCGCACCGCCCTGCGGCATTCAGGGCGAGTGACGAAGACGGGTTGGAGTCCGCGTTCTCTCAAATTGGCCGCCCAGTTTTCCAGCCGCAAACTCACCTGGCTTCCGGCACTTCCGGAGAGAATATCGTCCTCGACCTCTGGAGGAACCAGAATGCAGTTCAGAACCCCATCATTGTTGATATACTCCGACACCAGGCTATCACGAAGGGCCAGCCTGGCCGCTTCAACCATCTCGGTCACCGTCGGGCGTTGATCAGAGACCACCAGCAAGCCCTCGCAAATCCTGGCTAAATCGCGGATACTCACGCGTTCCCGGAGCAGTTGGCGCATGACCTGCCAGAGAGCGGGCTTATCCACTGCTCGCAAGTGGAGCTGATGCACCACGCCAGCCAATTCCGGTTGACCGAGCAATTGCTCGGCAGCTTGGTATGTCAGCAGATCATCAGCGTGACTGCGAGCCACTTCGGCCAGCAGGGTGGTGATCACAGAGACCGGATCAAAAATCATGCAGCCCAAGCGTTCGGCTACTCCACGCTGCTCGGGTGAAACCCATACCCCCGGCATGCCGTAGGTGGGATCGACCGTCCTGGTGCCCCGAAGATTTCTCAACTTTTCCTCGGGACCGATGGCCAGAAAATCTTCGCTCTGAAGGCTAGCGTGTGCCACCGAGATGTGGCGAACTTTGACCACAAAGCTTTTTGCCTTGAGCTGATGGTTTTGATAAACGGCCAGGCTCGATAGCCGCAGGCCAAGCTCCAACTCCAGGTGATACCGAACGGAATCAAGCCGGTTCGCCAATCGGGCCTCGCTCAAGTGAGCCAGGCCCTCGCCCAACTCCAGAACCAGCCCCTCCGCTCTCTGGGGCCCTTGGGCGGGAGCCATCGGGAGCGGCAAGCCGGGCCCTAAAGCCGCCGGCCGAGCCGCTCTCGGGGTGCGCAAAAGGGTTAATCCTACCGTAGCCAGGCCCAACAGCACCAGTGACCAGGGCCAAAGGAAGTCTCGGTCTGCGGGGCGTTCTACAAAGTAGAACGTTTCCGGACCAAACCCCAAAGCCCCGCCTCGCTCCAGAACCAGGGGACGCAGCTCCGGGGGTGCATCCACCAGCAGGCGAGCCGAGCCCGAGCGCTGACAGGAAGCCAGCCAAACGGGTTGCTCAAGCAACGGATCGATTTGGTGGTGCAGAAGCCTATCGGGACTGCTAGCTGGGGTCGACTCCTGGGGAATCTGAGCGTAGAAAAATCCTATCCCGGCGGCCAGAAGACAGAGCAGACTCACACGCGAGGTCCGACGGGGTTGAGGCACTGGCTGAGGCTCCGGAAAATCCTTGTGGCTCCGGGCATGCTTAGACAGACTGTCCTCATCAACAAAAACTTCATCGCACTCAGGACATGTATAGATGCGTCGACGACGATGCTTCAGTTGCTGCACGAGCAAACGGGCCCACCGTTGAGCATCGTCAGCGGATGGGCCCTGATCCGAAGACAACTCTCCGGCAAAGTAGGCCAGGGCGTGAGCCCGGGCGCTTTCGGTCAGGCCACAGGTTTGGCTGCTGAGAGTTTCAGCGTGCTGCGGGGGCATCTCGGCCAAAATAGCCTTCACCACCCACTCGGGATAGTAGCTCAGCACGGCCTGGACCAGGCTTAAACCGGGAGTCCCCGGGCGAGCCAGACGGGACGGCCGGTACCAAGGCCATCCAAATGAACGGCCCCCCCGCCTGAACCTGGGAAGCCGCATCCGGGCCAGGATGTAGGAGCGGCAACGGGCCAGACCTGCAATCAAGCCGGGCAGGCCCAGTAGCAGCCCCAGACCGGCCAGCCAGAGGGACAAGTTTCGATGATCGGACCAGTGAAAAGAGGGCTTTCCCACCACCAGAGTGATGGCCTCGCCTCGCTGAGGCTCAATATCGTAAAGGTGCTCGAGTGCAGGACGCAGCCAGGACAGTTCCTTCTGGCTGGTTACCAACAGCCGGAATGGTTGGAGCTGAAGCACTTCCACATGGGATGACCCGCCCAGGTGCTCCAGCAGCTCGCTCCCGGGATACTCCAGTGACCGCACCGCTTCGGGCTGATCGATCCGCAAACCCTGGGGTAAGGCCCAGAAGCTGAGGGCCAAGAGCAGCACTGAAACCACATTGCACAGGACCATGAGCGTGCGCACACGCGACGGGAAGAAGGAAGGCAAGACAATCCTCCTGATGGGTGTGAATCCAGAACAAGCACAGTATAAAATAGGGTTGTTACAAACACTGGTAAAGATTTACGCCCTTTGGCCTATAGCAAACAGAAATTTCAAACGCTAGTTTGAAATGCATGGATAACCGCTCCCCATCCTCGACGCGCGCCCGCATCCTGGAAGTAGCCGGACCCATCTTCGCGGAGAAGGGACGGCGTGAGACCACGATTCGCGACATTGTGCAGGCCGCCGGCGTCAACCAGGCCGCCGTGAACTACCATTTTCGCGACAAAGACGGGCTTTACGCTGAGGTCTTGCGGGTAGCCGTTCACGGTGGACTCAAAACTGAATCCGAAGAAGGGGCGCCGGCCGAGCAACGTCTGAGGGAACTCGTCCGGGCCTCGGTGCAAAGATTTTACGACCATGAGCGCCAGGGTTGGCAAACTCGACTGATGATGAGGGAACTGGAAGAGCCTTCAGCGCCCTTCGTAACCTTGATGGATGAAATCGTAGGGCATATTATGCCCAGGGTCAGCCGCATCGTGGCCGAGCTCAACCCGGCCCTGGATGATGAGCAACGCTGGCTGTGCTGTCACAGTTTGATGTCCCACTGCAACGGGATGCCCAAGGCCGAGTTCTTCTTGGAACGCAGTCGGCCGGGCTGGCTCAATCGCCCCGCCGCCGAGCGAGCACAACAATTAACGGATCATATCAGCAGATTTTGTCTTGCTGCCATCGGAGGAATCGAGTGAGCGATCTGGCCCACGACATCAGAGAATACAAGAAGACACCGCGCAGCACGGCGGTCACCTGGGCACTGGTGATCGGGCTGGTGCTGTTTGCCGTAGTCTCCCTGAAAATGTTCGCGGCCAGCCGCGATGCATCCAAGAAACCCACCACCAAGTCCACACCCAAGCCTGTAGTCACAGTAAGCACGGCAACGGCCGACTACACCACCATTCCGGACACGGTGGTGGCCACCGGCACGGTGGCGGCCATCGATCCACTGGAAGTGGGCGCGGAGGTCAACGGCCTGAAAGTGGAGCAGGTCAACGTGGAGGAGGGCGACCGGGTCTATCCCGGCCAGGTGCTGGCCGTGCTCAACCGTTCGCTCCTGGAAGCTCAACTCAGGCAAGCACAGGCCAGACTTCGCTCCAGCCAGGCTCAAGTATCCAGGGCAATCCAACCCAATCGGCCTCAAGACTTGCTCAGTCTTCAGGCCGCTTACGAGCAGGCCCGAGCTCAAACCACTCAGGAACGGGCCAATTTAAGACAGGCTCAGGTCAACCTGGCCAGCTCGCAAAAAACCGCGGAACGCTACAACAAAGTGCTGGACGAGGGCTTTGTAACCATTCAGGAAGCCAGCGACCGTCAGGCCGAGGTCGATCGAAATCACCAGCTGGTGAACGCGGCTCGTCAGCGACTGCAGGCCAGCGAATTCGCCAGCGAGCAGGCTCGCCAGCGCTTGCTGCTGGGACGAGCCGGCGGACGCTCGGAAGATGTTGATATCGCGCGAGCCTCCAGCGACGAAATTGCCGGAATGATTTCCATGATCGAAGCTCAGTTGGAACAAACCGTGATTCGAGCCCCGGACTCCGGCCTGGTCCTGAAACGGGACGTCCATCTTGGCGAAATCAGCAGTAGCAGCAAGGCAATGTTCACTTTGGCCCGACGGGGAGAAATGGAGCTGCAAGCTCAGGTGCCGCAGGCCGACCTGCTCAAAATGCGCGAAGGACAGCAGGCCAGGATTTCTTCGGCCGGCAAGCCGTCAGGCGGTCGTATCTGGCGGGTCTCCCCGCAGGTGGAAAGCAGCAGCCGTTTGGGCACCGCTCGCATCAAACTCGACCCGGGCTCTACTCTGCGTCCCGGAATGTTCGCGGAAGCACGCGTGGATGTGGGCGATCACCGCGCCCTGACAGTGCCGGCCGAATCGGTCCTGGGCGAGGGCGGCGACTACTTTGTATTCAAACTGGACGGCACCACCGTGGTTCGCACTCGCGTGACCACGGGCGTGCGCACCAATCGACGAGTTGAAATCACCGAGGGCCTGAAGGCCAATGAGTCGGTGGCGGTGGCGGGGGCGCGTTTTCTGGCGGATGGCGATAAAGTTCGCATCGAGGAAAAATGAACATCTCTGCCTGGGCGATTAAAAACCCGATTCCCTCAATCGTGCTCTTTCTGGTGCTGACGGTGGCAGGCCTGGCCTCCTTCGCCGGCCTGGGTATCGATGAGAATCCCAATATTGACCTGCCCCTGGTCTCGGTTTCGATCAGTCAGATCGGGGCGGCCCCGTCCGAACTGGAGACTCAGGTCACCCGTAAGGTTGAGGACTCCATCAGCGGCATTTCAGGAGTGAAGCACATCACTTCCGCCGTCAATGAGGGGCTGTCGGTCACCACCACCGAGTTTGAATTAGGCACGGATACCGACCGGGCCGTCAACGATGTGCGCGATGCGGTTTCCCGCATTCGTCAGCAACTGCCGGGTCAGATCAATGAGCCCCAGGTAACGCGCGTGGACTTTATCGGTGGGCCCCTGGCCACCTATACCATCGCCCGCGACGGGGCCACCATCAGCGAACTATCCTGGGAAATCGATAACACCATCGCGCGCGCCTTGCTGGCCGTGCGTGGAGTGGGCCAGGTGCAGCGCTCAGGCGGAGTGGACCGAGAGATTCGGGTCAACCTTGACCCAGAAAAAATGGACGCCTACGGAGTCACGGCCGACGGCATCAATACCCAGATTCGCCTGTTGAACATCGACATGCCAGGCGGGCGCTCTCTGGTTGGTGGACAGGAAGAGTCGATTCGAACGTTGGGCTCAGCCCCGACCCTGGAAAAGCTGAGCAAGACCCGCATCGCCTCCCCCAGCGGCGGCTGGGTCCAACTAGACCAGCTAGGCACCATCGAAAATGGCTTCTCCGAACCCCGTCAGCGAGCATTGCTGAACGGCAAACCGGTGGTCGCCTTCTCGGTGGTGCGGGCCACCGGCTCTAACCTGGTGGATGTGGCCGCGCGTGTGGATACGGCCTTGAAAAAACTCCAGGAAACCCTGCCTGCCGGCACTGTCATCAAGAAGGTTCGCACCAACGCCACCTATGTTCTGGACAGCTACGAAGCTTCCATCGAACATCTCTGCCTGGGCGCGGGCCTGGCCGTGATCGTGATTTACTGGTTTCTGCGTGACTGGCGGGCGGCCGCCATCTCGGCCCTGGCCATGCCACTCTCGGTCATCCCCACCTTCTTTGTCATGAAAGCGGTGGGCTTTACCCTGAACAACATGTCGCTGCTGGGACTGGCCCTGGTTATCGGAATTTTGGTGGACGACGCCATCGTGGAAATCGAGAACATCGTCCGCCACATCCAGATGGGCAAGGACCCCTATCATGCTGCCCTGGAGGCGGCTGACGAAATCGGCCTGGCCGTGGTCGCCACCACCGCCTCCATTATTGTGGTGTTCGTGCCGGTGGCGTTCATGGGAGGTATCCCCGGTCAGTTTTTCCGACAGTTTGGGCTCACCGTGGCAGTGGCCGTGTTTTTCTCGCTGGTGGTGGCCAGGCTTCTCACCCCGATGATGGCTGCTTACTGGATGGTGGATATCCCGGTCCACGAAGAGAAAAAGAGCTGGCTGACCAACCTCTACGACCGAATTTTGGGCTGGGCCCTGGCCTATCGCCTACCCACTCTGATTCTGGCTGTGACGTTCTTTCTCTTTAGTTTGCTGCTGTCTGGCATGATCCCCAAGAACCTGATCGGCACAGTGGACCGTGGCGAGACCGTGCTGACCGCCGAGCTGCCACCAGGCGCCAATATCGAGACCACCACGGCCGTGGCCAAAGAATTGACCCGCATCTTGCTCAGCCACAAAGAAGTCAAGCAAGTATTTACCTCAGTGGGCTCGCCTTCGCAAAACGGTCCCCGGGCCACCAGTCAGGGGGCGGTCAACAAAGCCAGCCTTTACATCGTGCTGGTGCCCCGCAACGAACGCAAGATGAGCCAAAGTCAGCTGGAAGAGCTGATCGCACCTGAGCTGCAAAAGGTGCCGGGCGTGCGCTTCTCTTTTGGCGCCGCGGTCGGTCTCTCGGGGCGACTGACCCTGGTACTGTCCAGTGAGAATGGACCGGAGCTGACCCAAACGGCCCAAAAGCTTGTGGCCCAGATGCGAGGGATGGACGGCATCTATGATATCAGCACTTCGGCTGCTTTACAGCGACCAGAAATTTTGGTGCGACCCGATTTTGATATGGCCGCTGAGCAGGGGGTCTCGGTCAGCAGCATTGCCCGCACCGCCCTGGTGGCGACGCTGGGCGACAACGATCAAAATCTGGCCAAGTTTGACCTAAGCGACCGCCAGATCAACATTCGCGTGCAGATCGACCCCCGTTTCCGAGATGACATCGCAACCATCCGCAACCTGAAAGTGATGGCCTCAGGCAACCGTCTGCTGCCGATTGCCTCGGTGGCCGGAATCGAAATGGGTCAGGGACCTTCCCAGATCGACCGCTACGACCGAAAACGCAAGGTCAGCATCGAAGCTGCCATGCGCCGCGGATATGCCCTGGGTGACGCCATGCGCGATATCCATCGTCTGCCGGTTTTCAAGGAAATGCCCAAGAGCGTGAGCGAGAGTCCGGCTGGCGACGTTGAAATTCAGAAAGACATCTTTGCTGGTTTTGCGGGCGCCATGGGAGCGGCCGTGCTGATGATCTACGCCGTATTGGTGCTGCTTTTCTCGGGCTTCGTGCATCCACTCACCATCATGGTCGCCCTGCCTTTGTCCATTGGCGGAGCCATCATGGGTCTGCTGGTGGCCCGCGAGCCCCTGGGAATGTATGCCCTGATCGGCATCGTGATGCTGATGGGCCTGACCACCAAGAACTCCATTTTGCTGGTTGAATATGTGCTCGCCTCCAAGGCTCAAGGCACGGCTCCGATGAAGGCCATCTTTGAGTCAGGCGAGGCTCGCATGCGTCCCATTTTGATGACCACGGTGGCCATGATTGCAGGTATGACACCCATCGCGATGGGCATCGGAGCCGGTGCCGAGGTGCGTAAATCCATGGCCATCGCTGTGATCGGGGGATTGACCACTTCCACTCTGCTGACCCTGGTGGTCGTGCCGGTGGTGTTTTCTCTGCTGGATGAGCAGCTGGATAGGTTTCGGAAGAAGAAATGAAAAAAACTATTTTACTGCTGACACTCTGCCTGCCACTCGCGGCTGAACCCTACAAGCCCCAGACCCAACAGGTGGACGTTCCCAAGCCTGTGGAGCTGCCCGTGGTGGCCGTGCCAGAATCGGTGCCCTCCAGCATGGGCCTGAAGGAAGCCATCGAGACCGCCTTTCGTTACCAATCCAGCCTGAAAGCTTCAGAATCGCAAGTGCGCGCTGCTGAAGGCAGGGTTCGCCAGCAGGCCTCCGGGCTCAATCCCAGGCTGCTCCTTCAAAGCACCTACAATGAGCAGTTGATCAACAGCCTGGGTGGAGGCCTGGGAGGCGTGTTCTCGGCCAATGGCTGGACCCACAACGCTACCCTATCCCAACTGCTGACCGATTTCGGGCACACCCGTGACCTCACCGCGGCGCAAGAGCATGCCCAGCAAGCCAACCAGGCCGCCTACAACCAGGCCAAATCGGATGTAGCTCTACAGGTCAAGCAGTCCTATTTTAACTTGCTCTCCTCCCAACGTCTGATTAAAGTCCAGGAAGACAGCATCATCAACCGACGCGAGCACGTGGCCGAGGCCCGCTCACGTTTCAACGCCGGGCTGGGCCTGGCCAGCGATGTAACACGCGCCGAAACGGCCCTGTCTTCCGCATTATTCCAGCTCAGCCAGGCCCAGACCAACGCGGCCAACAACCGACTGCAGTTTAACTTGGCCCTGGGGCTCGACCCACGTGCCCACATCAGCCTGCGCGAGGAAGAAGAACCCCAACTCAACTTTGCCACCACCGAGCAACTCTTTGAACTGGCCCTGGCTCAGCGCCCTGAACTGCAGCAATTCAAATCGCAGGTGGCCTCGGCTCAGAGCACCCTGGACGCCGCTTATACCACCAGCACCCCCTCCATCAGCCTCAACGCGGCCTACCAAAACCGCCAAAATCCTTCATTCCAAACGCTGGGAATCAATATGGCCATCAGCTTCCAAGCCCTGGACGGAGGGCTGCAGGACGGCCGCATCACCGAAGCCCAGGCCAATCTCGATCGAGCCAAAGCCGATCTGGAGGGTGCGCAGCAAAGAGTGCTCTCGCAGGTCGGCCAGGCCTATCTAAATCTGCGCAACGCCGAGCAGCAGGTCCAATCCGCCAACGCCGAGGAAGCCAATGCGCGTGAAACTCTGCGCCTGACCAACGGGCGCTACAAAGTGGGCCTCGGCACCTTCCTGGAGGTCATTGACGCCCAATCAGCCTTGCTAACCGCTCAGACCAATCGAGTCAATGCCCTGACCCAGGTCTACTTGAGTCGAGCCGCCCTGACTCGCGCCGTTAGCGGCGCTCCGGCCGAATAAAGTACCCAAATACCTTGTAACCTTCACGTTACATCTGACCCCCGCGCAAGTCGTAAACTGGGGGCGGGAGTTCCAGGGCGCGCGATATGGCCAGACAGGCCGAGGGCTCGCCCCGACCGGGAAGGTGCATTCGTTGTCTCGCCTCTGGTTCTGGCCGCATCTCATCTGTCTGTATTGGATCTGGGGAAGCAGTTATCTTGCCAATCAAAGCGCCCTGGATGGCTACCCCCCCTGTATCCTGGCGGCCCTGCGTTGCCTGGCCGCGGCTCTAGTATTTGGTCTCTATTCCGGGTTGCGCGGCAGATTTCGCCTCACCCGCTCCGAGGCGGTGGGCTCGTTGATGGTGGGCGGTCTGCTGCTCGGGTTCGGCAACGCTGGCTTGCTGTTAGCCCAACAATCCGTCAGTCCAGGCCTGGCTTCCATCCTGTTTGCCTCGGTGGGGGGTTGGGTGGCTCTCTTTTCCTGGCTGCTTGGCCAACCCTTATCGCGCTCTGAGTGGTATGCCATCGGACTCGGCTCGCTGATTACCCTGACCGTATCCGCGAGTTCTTGTGGTGGAGCCTCCTTCGGCGGTGTCTGCGCTCTGCTCTTGTCCAGCATCGCCTGGGGACTGGGCACGGTGCTTGCTCACCGTCTACGCCTTCCTCATGGCCCTGACGCCCTCTGCGTGCAATATTTGGGAGGCGTGGCCTGGCTGATTTTGCTGGCTCACAAGAGACTGGAACACCTCACCACAACCCCTCCGGTCTCGGCCACACTGGCTCTGGTTTATCTGGTGGTCGGCTGCTCCGTGATCGGTTACGCCGTGCACCAATACCTTGTGCGCAACGCTAGTCCGGCCTGGGCAAGCAGCTATGTCTACGTAACTCCGGCCGTGGCCGTATTCCTTCAGGGCATCCTCGGTTAAAAAGTTTAAATCCGGCAGAAAGGTGCACGCCCCATCCACGAGAACTCCGTGTACCTTGAATAAATTTAAAAACCAGGAGTTGTTTTCTGCATGAATCGGAGTCTCGACGAACGGCTGGCGCGAATGCGCGCCCATCTGCACTCAGCCATGTTGGACTGCGGTCATTCGGTCGGCCAACTCGCCAGCACGCTGGGACTGGCTTCGGCTGAGCAGCTCAGTGCCTATATCTCGGGCCGCGAGCCCATGCCCGTTTGGGTCTTGCTCCGCCTGGCCGAAATCACCGGCAAGCCCCTCTGGTGGTTCTTCGATGAACCGCCCCAAGGCATCACGCTGGAGTCAGCCCAAATCGCCCTGCAGAACATCTCTCGGGTGCGACTCTATCTGGAAGCCTTGGAGACGGAATTTCAGCTGGTCACAGCCAAACACAAGAACGAGCCCACCTTCACCAGCTATGAGCCCTCGATGGAAGTGCAGCCCCTTCCCCGCAGCGGCGGCGGAGGTCAGGTGGTGGATTTCAGCAAGTACCTGAACCGCGCCCGCGCGATCCTTTCTCGGGAAACCGACTCGGAAGAGAGCGAGGTCAGCCAGGAATCGGTGGAGATGGTGGCTCAGGGGCTGCTCTCAGCCGAAACCGGCTGTGCCGTCACCGATATGGTCGAGCGGTTGCGTCGACGCAATCGAGGCTCCCTGGAAGAATCGGTCGAAATCTAGGCGTGCTGGTCGCTCCAGATCAGCTGGTTACCGCTGGGGCTGGGGCGGATTTCCAGCCGGGTCTCGATCAACTGACGTACTTCGGCCAGATGCGAGACGACGCCGATTACGCGGCCATCTTTGCGGATCGGCTCCAGGGCCCAGAAAGCCTGATCCAATCCCTCCTCGTCCAGATAGCCAAAGCCTTCGTCGATAAATAACGTCTCCAGCACAGCATTGTTGCCAGCTGAAAGAAAGCTATCCGACAAACCCAGCGCCAGGGCCAGGGAGGCCAGAAAGCTCTCCCCGCCACTCAGAGTGGTGACGCCACGGGCGTGTCCGGACAGGTGATCCAGCACTTGCAGCTCCAGCGCATTTCGCGAAGCCTCCAGGGTGAAACGGCCGCGGGTCATCTGGCTCAGACGCAAGTTAGCAGCCTGCAACACGCTCTCCATTTGCTGAGCCAGCACCCATTGCTGAAAAGTCACTCCCAGAGCGTTGTCACCCGCGGCCGTCCGGGCCAGGCGGCGTAGCTGCGCCAGGCGCGGCTCCAGGCTGTGGATCTCTTGCAAAGAGCGCTCATAGTCTTCGACCTGACGTCGAAGTTGACGCAGCTCTTCCTGGGCCTGTGCCACCTCGGTATAGCCGTTCTGCAACTGCAGCTCAAGGCTCTCCGGGTCGATATCCAACTCGCGCCAGTCCTCCAGGCTTTCGTGATAGAGGGCTTCAGCTCGTTCCGACTCCAGCTCCAGCCGTTCCAGTTGATGCTGATAGCTGGAAATCTCTGAGAGGATATCCTCCAGGTCATTCTGGGCGTGTTTAAAGATCGGTCGCCACTCGTCCAGGTCGGCAAAACCTTGTAGCTCCAGGCGAGCCTGCACAAGCTCCCAGGCCAAACGCGTGCGCTCCCGGCTCAGGTCGATGCTCTTTTTGGCGGCTTCGGCGGCGGCCGTGAAAGACGCGTAAAGGTGAGTATCGGCGCCAATCTGCAGGCGGTTCTGTTCAATGCTGCGCAGCACCGGTTCCAGGGCCAGACGCAGACGCTCTCGTTCGGCCGCCAGCGCCTGGGGGTCGCGGAGTTCTTCCGGCACCAAGCCTCTCCGCTCTTCTACGATGGCCTCAGCCTGGGCCAGCGCTTGCTGCGCCTGCAATCGCGCCTCCTGCCAGCCCTCCAGCTTGCGTTTCAGCTTGCGGACCCGCTTCTGATCCCGATCTTGAGTCTCGCGGTATGCCTGAAGGCGCTGCAGATCACGCTCCAACTCGCGCAGCGAGCCGGTGATCTCCTGCAATTCGGCTGTGCTGGCTTCGGGCAGGTCGCGCGCTCGCTCGCGGGCCGCAACCAGGCGCTCCTCCAGGCGCACCAGCGTGATCTGTTGCTCCTGCTCCTCCTGATCGATCTTTTCCGCCTGCTTCCAGGCCAGGTCGACCTGCTTGCGCAACTGCTCCAGGCTGATCTGGGCCGGGCTGCCACCGGGGCCGGCGGGCTGGGGATGCTGTTCTGCCCCGCAAACGGGACAGGCCCTGCCTGGTTTGAGCTGCAGCGCCAGGGCGTGAGACCAGTGGGCCTCCAGCTGACGCTGCCGCTCATGCAGGTCCCGCTCAAGGCCGTCAATCTGAGTCAGGATGCGGTTGCGCCGCTCGCCAATGCTGGTCAGATTCTGCTGGCAGCGCTGGATGCCGGTCTCCAACTCTTCCTGCTGACGCATCAGTTTATGGTTGTCCCGCAACGTCTCTAACTGCTTCTGACGCAGGCTCAGCTGGCGCTTCAACTCCTGCTCTTCCTCGCCAAAACGCACGACCTCATCCAGGCGACGTTCGGCAACCTCCAGTTCCCGGGTCATCACCTGACCCTCTTCCTCCATCTGGTGCCAGGTATCGCGACAGCGTCGCAGTCGCTCCTCGGCCTGGGCCATGCGCTTGCTCTCCAGCTCGAAGCGTTCCAGATCTCGGAGGCGCTGCTGAATCATCTCGCGTTGGGCGTGGTCCGCCTCCAGCGCCCCGGCTGTGTCCTCCGGCGAGGTCAGTCCCAGCATCCGGTCCTCGAGCTCCAGCTCGGCCTGGCGAAAGTTCTCGCGGGCAACCGCCTCGTCTTTCTGCGCTTGCTCCCATTGTTCAACCTGAGGAGCAACCTTGAGAGCACCCTGATAGCGCCTGGCCTGCTCCTTCAGATGAGCCAGGTCGGACTCGCGCTCGCGCAGACTGGCCAGGTCTTTCTGCAAACGCTGACGCTCCCGTGAGCGCTCACCAACCACCGCCGCCCGCTCACGGTCTTCTTGCAAACGCGCGCTCTGCTCCTTCCAACGTTCCAATTGGCGAGTCAGGGTGACCAGACGTTCTTCTTGCTGGCGAGCCTGAGAATGCACTCCCCCCAGATTCTCCCTGCGCCGCCAGGCGGCTCCCAGTTCCTCCTCAGCCTGACTCAGGGCCGTGGCCAAAGCCTCCTGGTAAAGCCGGGGCGAATGAGTATGAAAGAGGGCTGCCAAAATTTGTTCGCGCTCTCCAGACTGGGCCAACAAAAACTGGCGAAACTGGCCCTGAGGCAACAAGACCGAGCGGCAAAACTGAAAGGCATCCAGGCCGATCAAGCGTCTCACCCGCTCTTCGACCGCCTCGGCTCCGCTGACCAGAGGCTGACCGCCCTGCAATAAGCGGGTTTGCCCGGGCCCGCGCTCCACCGTCCACATCTGACCGTCGGCCTGAAAATCGAACTCCACAATCGTGGGCGTGGAGTCGTTGGCCATATCGTTGCGTAGCTGCTCGGGAGAACGCTCGCCACCCGACGAGACCCCGTAGAGGGCATAGCAGATACCATCCAGCAGACTGGTTTTGCCAGAGCCCACCGGGCCATGAATCAGAAACAAACCGTGGGCCTGAGCCGGCCGAAAGTCCACCTCCACCCGATTCCAGAATGGCCCGAAAGCCTGCAGAGCCAGACGCAGCGGTTTCACGCATCGACCTCGGAAAACAATTCGCGAACCAGTCCGCGAGCATCTTCATCCAGGTTCTCGCCGACCGCCTGATGATAAAACTGCTCAAAACTGCTGATGGGGTCCTGAGTCGGACGCGCCTGGAAGGTCCGACCAATTTCAGGCCTTTCGATCCGCCAGACGTTCGGATAGAGGCTGCGCAAGCGCACAATCAGGTCAGACGAGAGCAAATCACTATCCTGACTTAACTCCAGGACCACCAGGTCCTGAGGATCCAGTGGGAAGGTGGGTCCCAATAATAACCTCTCCAGGCTGCCGCTAAATTTGTAGAAGTGGCGTCTGGGCGGCAGTGGCACCAGTTCGCTGTGGCAATTGCCTTGCGAATCCATTTCCATCTTGACCACACCTCGAGTTAAGGGCGTGGTCTCAAAATGGAAGGCGAAGGGGCTGCCGCTGTAACAGACGTTCTCAAATTGCTGATACTCGTGCAGGTAGCCCAGAGCCGCGTAGTTGATTCCCTCAAAGGCGCTGACCGGGACAGTGGACTCTTCAGCCCCTTCGAAGGTGCGCTCCTCACCACAGCGCCGTCCACCTTCCACCCATAGATAGCCGGCCACCACTCCACGTACGGCTCGACGACGCAGGCGCCGAAAGCGCGTCAGGTGCTCCATGATCACATTGCCGGCCTTACCGTGGGTGGGCACATTGCGCGTCCGGAAGTGCCGATCCACATCGGCCGCGCGCAAGAAGGGCACCACGTTGATATGGACCGGTCCGTCAGCGTCCTCCAGCATGATGGGCGAAAGCGCCTGCTCCAGGTTGCTAACCACCTGAAGCTGACGACGCTCGAACAGCCATGCCCCAAAATTGAGCCGACTGACTCCGTCCTGCTGCCCCGGCGCCAGAATGACCCGAACCTTGCACTCCAGCAGCAAGCGCTGGAGCACGTGATCGAGAAGATTCAGGGCCTCTTCGCTGGGCGTGGAGCGTTCGAACAGGTCGCCCAAAATAATCACCAGGTCGGGATGAAAGTCGTGGGTCAGCTCGATCAGCTGCTCGCCGAAAGCGGCCTGATCCTCCAGCAGCGAAAGCCCCAGAAGGCTTCGCCCCAAATGCCAGTCCGATGTGTGCAACAGCCGCATGGGAATCGGTTCTACGCTGGCCGCGGATTTCTGTTCAACTAAAGGGAAAGTCTCTGAGCGGCCTGCTGCAACCCTTGCAGAATCGGGTCAGCCACCGTAAATCCCGGCGGCAACTGCGCTCGCACGCTCTCGATAACTTCCGGAGTCTGCTCCACCAACTGGCGAATGATCCCGGGCAACTGATTCTGCAGGCGACTCTGGCGGGCCGTGGCCAGCCAGTGCTTACGCTCGATTCGCTCCCACTGGTGCTCTCCTCCCACCGCCATGGCCATGCGGCCAGGTTCCGGATAGCTGGAAACGACATCGTAGCAGGGGGCCAGGTGGAACCGTCCGGCCGCCTCTAAAAACAGGCTAAAATTCTTGGCGTGGCCATCACACGCCCCCAGCATCCAGTAAAGAACTTGACGCCTCAGAAACTCCTCACGGTCACGCTGGCCCTGGGACGAACCCAACAGCAGATCCAGCACCTGCTTGATGGTCACCTCGTATTTAGACTCTGCCGGGATACCCAATGCCTGGCAGAGATCCTCGACCGGCACCCTCAAAAGGCGCATGCCGTGGGCGCACCAACGCCGATCAAATCGCTCTACCGCAAGAGCCAGCATATCTCCCAACGGCACCAGCCTGGCCCGGGCGCAGGCCACGCCGTAAGCTCGCACAATCAACTGACACAACCACTCATTCTCAGTCTGTGGCCCCAGCTTGAAGATGTGAGTGGTCGCCGTCGAGTGGGTTGGGAAGCGCCACTGCCCTTGATAGTAGAGAAGGGCAGTCTTCTCATTGGTGCCGGCCAGCGCCACCCGGAAATGCTGCTTGAGACAACGTAAGATGGGACTGCGCGGCACGACCTTGAGAAAGCGCTCAAGGTAACTGGCCTTGAGCGGCACCCCCGAGACCCTCGGCTGGCCACGCTGAACTCCTTCAGGATAAAGCTGCAGCGCTCCGGCACAGTCACGCCCCAGTTCAGCCAGGATATCTCCAGCCGCCGACCCGGTATTGAGCCGGGCCGCCAGCCGACTTCTCAAGGCCGGCAACTCGGGCAACAGGTTATCAAAAAATGAGCTGACCACCTGACCGCGATAGGGTCTGGACCGGGTGGGCATGGAGAGCGAGAGGGGCCGGCGGTGGCGAGCCTCCAGCCAGTGCTCATCATAAGTGAACTGGTCGAGAGTACGCTGGCCGAATTGCCAGACCCCCACAGGCACCTCATTCATGCAGCACTGGAGCTTCATCTACCACTCGTGCTCTTGTGTATATTTTTTTCTTTCACGCAGGACCAGTTCAAGGTCGAGGGCAGATAGAAGTTGAAAAATTCTCTCGAGCTTGGCTGAGCCAGGGCTCGTCTCCAGCGCCGAAATGGCGCTCTGGGCAAATCCTGCTCGTTGGCCAAGTTGACGCTGAGTCAAGCCGCGCTGACAGCGAACCTCCTGAAGGAGGTGACCCAACTGATTCAGGGTAACGATCGGAGACTCCACTTTCCCCCTCATATATCAGGAATACCAGATAGCCAGTGTAGCACGCCGAGCGGTTCTTATGCGAGTGGCCTTTTTGGAACGCCATCTCACCGGAATCCGCACAAGTAAACTGGACAACTCGCCCTCTACCAGACCAAACCCCTTATTTCACGGGGCTCTCGACGATGAAAAAAACTCAAAACAAACTCAAAGCCCACCACTCCTAACCCAGACAGTAATATCTGGAAATCCAGATATCCCACCAACCTTACCATGACACATTCTTTACGCTTAAGGAGAGGATCTCCAGCGAATCGTAGAATTGAATGAAATTCATCCCGGAGCGATAGATTTTATGTTTTTGTCCAGCAAGAAATTTAGAAAACTCCGCCGCCGTTTGGGCCTGGCCGGAATGGTTGTCATGGCTTCGGGCTGCGTCTACTGGGGCAGCAGCCTGGCTTGGGCCAGCAATCGCCCGAACATCTCTCGGCTGCCCGAGCAACTGCCGGAAGTGGTGGCCAGCGTAAAACCCGGGCAGGAGAACTGGCTGCCCAACTTGCAGCCCGCCCAACCGCACGACTATCTGGCCAACGGCGAAATCCACGCTCAGGAAGAGAACTGCAATCTAGCCGGACTGTATGCCGACTCCTCGGCCGAACTGGACATGCGGGGTAGCGACTGGACCTATTCTTCCCTGGAAGGTCTGCAGGCCAAGAACCAGACCTACACCAAGGATGAACCCAAGAACTATGGATACTCGGGCGACGCCCCGGTATGGATGATGGTGGACGCCAAGCGGCTTACCCCGAACCTGCCAGCCGGCATCCACCTTTCGCCTCAAGTCAGAGCCATCGAGTCTCGACTCTGGCCAGACAAGCAGCGGGGCGAGATTGTGGTGCACTTGCACGAGGGCCTTTCCATCCCCAATGACAAGAAAATCATGAACCTGGAAGAAGCCTGGAAACACCTTCCCTCAGCCCCATTGATGGGATGCTTGAGAAAGGAAGTAGCAGACGCCATCCTGGCCAATCGCGGGCGCCTGACCAACGGCGCCGAACACTGGATTGGCGCCGCTCTCCCTACAGAACTGGATACAAGCCAGTGGAATTCGCTTTGGAACCGTGTCATGCAGGGCTGGACCCCCTCGGCCGTATGGGTCGACTTTGCCTGCTCTGGAGTCGCCTCAGCCAGAGACGTCAGCCTCTCCCACGACGACCGAGGCAGCCTGTTCGCCGTTGGAATGGAGGCAGTGGCCGGCAGCTCCACCGTTCCCGGCGACGGGGTGGGAGCGGGGCGCTTCCAGTGGGAGAGCCGACGCGTGGAATGGGTGGCCAGCATCAGCCAGGGTCAACTGCTGATCTCCTACCACTGGATGGAATCCCCGATTGAAGGGGAGAGCAACGAAGTGGCCACCATGAAGCCAGACCTGGAGTCGGTCTACAACATTCGACCCAACGTCATTGCCGGTCGCTAAAAAAGAACCCGTTTAGCGGGACTGAAGGCCGCCCAACTCTCGCCATCGGTTGCGAGTCAACTCCATCCATACCTTCGGAGTAGGGTCAGTGGACTCCATCCAGGGTTGACGTCGATCGCGAGGGATTGTCTCAAAACCGCACTTTCGAAAGCAACGCTGAGCCCTGGCATTAAATTCGGCCGTATCCAACTCGATGCGACGAACCCCTTTGCGCTCAAACAAAAAGTAGAGAGTCAACTGCACGGCCGAGGTGCCGAAACCCTGACCCCAACTCTCCTTCTTTCCCAAAAGGATGCCAATGCGAGCATTGCGGCCCTGGTCGCCCTGAAAGAAGGCGAAGCGCACAAACCCGATCAGACGCTCCAGGGAATCACAGATGCCCAACATACTTCCACGGGCAGCATCCATTTCAGCCAGGTAGATTTTGCCCAGCTTCAAGACTGCCTGGTCATCCTGCTCAGTGCCGAAGGCCAGCCTTAGAATCTGAGGATCTTCCAACCAGCGTCCAATCTCAATCAGATCATAGCTGCGCAGCGGTCGAATCGCCAATCGGCCATCTCGACTTCGCACCGGCCATTCAGAGGGCTTGCGCAGCAGGCTGAGCATCCAACCTTAATTCTACAAGCAGGCTGGCGATTCTTTGTTAAGCCCAACCAGGAAGCGATTCTCTAATTACCGAACAGGGCGGCCTCATGACCGAGTCTGCCGAGGTTGCCAATCAGGCAAACCAGTTGATTCTTCAGGGCAATGTCGAAGGGGCGCTGTCGCTGTTTCGGGATCACCTCAAGAACGACCCTTTCGAGCCCAAAGTGGTCGAACTGGTGGACAGCTTGCTCATGGCCCCAGATCAGGGACGCGGACTGGTCGACTTCTACCGCGATTTGCAAAAGACTTACCCCGACGATTGGCGCCTGGTCGTAAGCCTGGCCCGCGCCTACTCCAAAACGGGCAAAGACTCATTGGCGGTCGTGCAACTACAAAAACTGTTGCGCAACGAAAGCCAGCATGCGGAAGTCTGGATGGAACTGGCCACCTGCTACAAGCGGCTGGACAAGCTGGAACTGGCCCTGAGAGCCCTGAACAGCCTGATCGATATCCAACCGGCCTACGGCCCGGCCCACCTGGCTCGCATCCGCTACCTGGTGGAAGCCAACGATATCGCCGAAGCCGCCGCCGCCTCCATCTTTAGCCTGGAGGTTGGAGAACTCAGCCCGAGCGTGCGCGACTGGGTGGACAAAGTGAACCTGCAACTTGAGCAGGGACTGCGTCCCGAAGACGACCTGCTGTATCGCAACGTCGCCTGACACTCAGAGTTCACCACCCCTATAAATAAAAGAAGCCGGACCAGCCGGCTTCTTTTCATGAACAGGGAAACTCAGTCGCCGCTGTTGTGCAGAAGCTGAACCATCTTCTTGGCCGCGGCATCGTCGGCACCGATCTTCAAGAAACTCTGAAAGGCAACGCGAGCCTCATCCCACTGCCCGAGCTTGTAGCACATCAAAGCGAAGTTATAGGCAGCCTCTTTGTGCTTCGGGTCAAACTTGACCGACAAACTAAACTCTTTCTTGGCCTGATCGAGAAAAGACTCATTGTCGGACATCGACAGTCCCAGAGTGAAGTGGACATCAGCCTGACGGGGATCGGGCCCAACCGCTCCGGCCTCAGGCTTCTTCATAAACGGAGCGAGCAGCTTCTTCAGGAAGCTTTCTTGAGGCTTCTTGTGCTTCTCCGTGAAGGCTTTCTTATCTGGGGGCTTACGAGTCTTAGAGAATTTGCGCACCTGGAACTGAGGCTGCTTGTCATAAGCCTTGCGCTTATTGTTGTCACTCAGGTTATTGAAGGCCTCGACGAGCTCTTTCATCTTGTCCTCAGCCACGTTCTTATCGCCCTGATAGACGTCAGGATGATACTTCTTCGATAGGTTCCGATAAGCTTTACGAATTTCTTCGGCCGGCGCGATCGGGGGTACATCCAAAACTAAGTAATAATCTCTCGTAGCCACTGCAGAACCTGTGCTTCAATATTTTCACAGCCGGTTTTCTGCCTTAGAGAAAGAGATCCCTCCCGGGCTTTTTTTTGTCCCGACGCTTGACGGCCGATCCCAAAATCATTATTATACCCGAGCCGGTGGACCAGCCGGGCGAGTGGCGAAATTGGTAGACGCGCAAGACTTAGGATCTTGTGGAGCAATCTGTGGAGGTTCGAGTCCTCTCTCGCCCACCAACCCTAAAATGGTCCATAAGCAAAGTGGCATGCGGGAGTAGCTCAGTGGTAGAGCATCGCCTTGCCAAGGCGAGGGTCGAGAGTTCGAACCTCTTCTCCCGCTCCACAAAGGGCCCTATGGGCCCTTTTTCATTTCCTCGCTAGGAGGACCTATGCAGGTCAAAGTCTCAGAATCATCCGCTTGCGAGCGCACGCTCGAGGTCACGGTGAGCACGGACCAGGTTGAAGGTGCCTATCAAAAGGCATTTGGTCGTGCTGCCAAGCGGCTCAGATTGCCCGGATTTCGTCCCGGCAAAGTGCCCATCCCGATGGCCAAAAAATATATCTCCGACGAAGGCCTGGGCGGGGACGTGGTGGACGAGGTCGTCCCCAAGGCTTACGTGGAAGCTCTGCGCCAAGAAAAACTTGAGCCCATCTCTCAACCCAAATGGGAGCTGGTTCAGCGCGAACGGGGCAAGGCCCTGATCTTCAAAGTGTCCTTTGAGGTCAAGCCGAACGTCGAAATCGAAGGCTATAAGGGCTTCAAGCTCAAGAACGAAAAGGAAGAGATCACCGACGAAACGGTGCAGAACACGCTCGACGAACTGCGCGGCAATCAGTCTCGCATCGTTGATCTCGAGGAAGACCGCCCCCTCCAGGAGGACGATCTGGCCCTGGTCGACTATCGCTCGACCCTGGACGGAGAAACCGTGGAAGGCGGCGCCGCCACCAACTACCTGATGGAAGTGAAGCGTGAAAACTTCATTCCTGGATTCGTGGAAAACCTGGTGGGCACCAAGAAAGGGGAAGAGAAGGAATTCGACATCACCTTCCCCGAGGACTACCCCAACTCCAAGCTGGCCGGCCAACTGGTGCACTTCCACTTCAGTCTGCACCAGATCAAGACCCGGGAATTGCCGGCAGCCGACGATGACTTTGCCAAATCGGTCTCTCCCCACCAGACCATCGAGGAACTCCGCAAGGATATCCGCGAGCGCCTGGAGGCGAACGCTGAACGCAAAGTCCGCGAACAGGTTGCCATCAAGATCATCGACAAGCTGCTAGCCCAGGTCAACACCGAAATTGTGCCCAAGTCGCTGCACCAGTACCGCACCCAGGTTGAACTTCGCCGCCGTATCCAGCAGATCGAGCAGGCCGGGCTGACCATGGAACGCTATCTGGCCGACCGCAACGTCAATCAGCAGCAATGGGTGGGCGAATTGTCCGTGATGGGCATGCTGGAAGCTCGGGTGGAGATTCTGCTCAACTCCCTGGCCAACAAAGAAGATCTGCAGCCGACCGAGGCCGAGATCGAAGAACTGTTGGGCGTCGAAGCTCAAAATCGCGGAATCAGCCTGGCCCAACTCAAGGCTGGCATCGACAAAGAGGGCAGCGAGCCGCTGATCCGCTATGCCCTGCTGCGAGCCAAAGTCATGGACTTCTTGTTTGACAACGCTGAAGTAGAATTCGTCCCGGTCGGCACCGTCATTGAAGAAGATGCCGAGGAGCACAAGGACGAGAAAAAAGCCAAGGCTAAAGCCAAAGCCAAAAAGGCCGATGAAGAAAAGGCAATCGAGGAAGGCGAGGCCACCGAAGCCAAGCCGGCCAAGAAGGCCAAGGTCGAGGAGGGCGAAGCCACCGAAGCCAAACCCGCCAAAAAAGCTAAGGAACCCAAGGCCGCCAAGCCCGAAGCGGAAGCGGACGGGGAAGAAAAGCCCAAAGCCAAGCGTACCACCAAGAAGAAGACCGAAGAGTAAGTTCGGCTCTACCTTTCGAGAATGGGGCGCCCGCCAAGGGCGCCCTATTCTTTTGAGTAGATGTTTGCACAGGGAACGTGAATTTGGCAGGGCACGCAGCGCCATGTGTGAAAGCCAGACCCCAGAATCAACCTTGAAGGATGGTCCATGTCAAACGCTTCGAACCCTACCCTCTCCCGCGCAATGAACTGGATTCCCACGGTGGTGGAATCCACCGCTCGGGGCGAGCGAGTCTATGACATCTTCTCGCGACTGCTGAAGAATCGCATCATCTTCATCGGAACGCCCATCAACGACGTGGTGGCCAACCTGGTGATCGCCCAGTTGCTATTCCTGGAGCAAGAAGACCCTGATAAAGATATCGACATCTATCTGAACAGCTGGGGTGGCTCCACCAGTGACGGGCTGGCCATCTACGATTGTATGCAACTGGTCAAACCGGAAATTTCCACCATCTGTATGGGAATGGCCGGAAGCGGGGCGGCTTTGCTGCTGGCCGGAGGCAACAAGGGCAAGCGGTTTGCGCTGCCCTTCGCCGAAATTATGCTGCACCAACCCAAGGGCGGCGCCCGCGGACAGGCCACAGACATTGATATTCAGGCGAAGGAAATTCTTTACACCCGGCAGGTGATGAATGAGATTCTCGCCAAACACACAGGCCAGACAGTGGAAAAGATCCTGGCCGATACTGACCGCGACTTCTACATGAATGCTGAAGAAGCCGTGGAGTATGGGATTATCGATAAGATTATCAAGAAAGAAAGCCGCTAAGTTTAGGTAACGCGGCCATCGCGCCGCCTGGAGGAGAACCATGTTCCGTTTTGGGGATGACAGGGGCACCTTGAAGTGCTCATTCTGCGGCAAGAGCCAGGACCAGGTCCGTAAGCTCATTGCGGGTCCCGGTGTTTACATTTGCGATGAGTGCATCGAGCTATGCAACGAGATCATCGAAGAAGAACTCTCGCGCACCACTGAAGATCCTATGCGCTTCCGCAACCTGCCGAAGCCCAAGGAGATCAACGCTATTCTAGACCAGTACGTGGTCGGTCAGGAACGCCCCAAGCGTACCCTGTCAGTGGCCGTGTACAATCACTACAAGCGTATTCACGGCAAAGGCGGAACTCCCGCCAGCGGCGGTGAGGACGTGGAACTGCAAAAAAGTAACGTGCTCCTGGTGGGACCCACCGGTTGCGGTAAAACCTATCTGGCCCAAACTCTGGCCAAGATTTTGAATGTCCCGCTGGCTCTGGCTGATGCAACTTCGTTGACCGAGGCTGGCTACGTGGGCGAAGATGTCGAGAACATCCTGCTCAAGCTGATCCAGGCCGCAGACTACGACGTCAAGCGGGCTCAGCAGGGCATCATCTATATCGACGAAATCGACAAAATCGCCCGTAAATCCGAGAACCCCTCGATTACCCGCGATGTGTCCGGCGAGGGTGTGCAGCAGGCGCTGCTGAAAATCCTGGAGGGCACCGAAGCCAACGTCCCCCCCCAGGGTGGCCGGAAGCACCCCCACCAGGAGTTCATCCAGATCGATACAACCAACATCCTGTTCATCTGTGGTGGTGCCTTCGAAGGTCTGGAAAAGATCATCGAGCAGCGGGTGAAAGACCAGTCGATGGGCTTCCGCGCCACCATCGAGAGCCGCAAGGAACGCAAACTGGGCGAGCTGCTGGCGATGGTACTGCCAGAGGACCTGCTCAAGTTCGGTCTGATTCCGGAGTTCATCGGTCGTCTGCCCATCGTGGTGACGCTGAACTCTCTGGACGAAGAATCGCTGATGAAGATTCTGACCGAACCCCGCAACGCGCTGCTGAAGCAGTACCAAAAGATTTTCCAGATGGACGGCGTCGACCTGGTCTTCACCAAAGAAGCCGTAGCCTGTATCGCTCGCGAGGCACAAAAGCGCAAGACTGGCGCCCGCGCCCTGCGCTCCATTCTCGAAGAGGTGATGCTGGACATCATGTATGAGGTGCCCTCGCTGCCCAGCATCCGCAAGTGCATCATCACTCCTGAGGTGATTGAGAAGAAAGCCGAGCCGACTCTGATCTTCGTCGAGGAGATGAAGAAGGAAGCCAGCTAGATTCTCATCTTAAGAGCGCAAGATCGTCAAAAAGAAACTCGGCTGTTTCGAGAGCCGAGTTTCTTTCTTTTCGGGGGAGACCGGCCACCAGCTCAACTCAATGAACTTTTCTGCAGCCGACGCACTGCCAGCACGATCACCACCACCATGATGGCCAGCATGGGCAGGACATACTGCCAGAGATGCTGTATGCCCAGACCCTTCATGATGATGCCGCGCACGATCTGAAGAAAGTAAGTCAGAGGTAGAAACTGTCCGATGGTCTGAGCCCAGGGGGGCATCCCCTCGCGGGGAAACATAAAGCCGGCAAGCAACATATTGGGCAAGAAAATCAAGAAGCCCATCTGGGAGGCTTGCTGCTGAGAGCGGGCCACCGTGGAAATCAACAACCCGACCGAGAGATAGCTCAAAATGTGAAGTGAGCAAAGCCCGTAGAGCAAAGGCAAGCTGCCTCGAATGGGTACGCGGAAGAGCAGCACTCCCAACAACAGAGCCACCGTGACCTGGGCGTATCCGACCAGAATATAGGGCACAATCTTGCCCACCACAATCTCGATAGCCCGGAGCGGGGTGGTGGTCAACTGCTCCATAGTCCCCATCTCGCGTTCTTTCACGATGGCCATGGCGGTGATGTTGGTCATCGTCATAGTCAGGATGACCCCGATTAGCCCGGGCACCACATGGTAGGCAGTGACCAGATCCGGGTTATACCAGGCGCGGATCTGAACGTCGACCGGAGTTCCCACACTGCGAACTTTCTCCGACAGAATCGTCAGACTGCGAGTTTGGGCAATCCCGTTGGCGTTCGCCAGAGTGCTTGCGGCGACTTGTGGGTCGCTGGCGTCGACCAGCACCTGAAGGCGCGCCGGCCGGTTGCGGTGCAGATCCTTGGCGTAGTCGACGTCCACCACCAATCCCACTCGCACCTTCCCCCCGTCGATCAGCTCCGTCATCTCCTCCGGGCTGCTGGCGTAGGCCTTCAGGGTAAAGTACTGGGTCTGCGTGAAAGCCTGGATCAGTTCACGACTTTCCGGACTTTGCGAATAATCCAGTATGGCGATCGGAACATGCTTGATGTCGGTATTGATGGCATAGCCAAACAAGGTCAACTGAATGATGGGGATCATGAGCGCGATCACGACCGTGCCTCGATCGCGCCGCATCTGGATAAACTCTTTGCGGATCATGGCCAATATCCGGGCCAGCACGACTATTTGCCTCCGCGTTGGAGTGCGATGAAAACATCCTCCAAGGTCGCTTCGGTTGCCTCCAGCGGACCCTGTGCATGCTGGCGAATCGAGTCCCACTGAGCTTCGTCCAGCTGAAATTCGCGCGGCACCAGAAAGCGAATACGGTTGCCCGAAGGAAAAGGAGCGGCCACCCAGCCCAGGGAGGTCAGGTACTCCAGGGCCTCCAGACGCTTTCGGGGCACGAAGTGATACATCTGACCCGGAAGAGCCTGTTGTTTGATCTGGCTGGGACTGCCCTGGGCAATCAGGCGTCCGGCCGCGATAAAGCAAATCTGATCGCAGCGCTCAACCTCGTCCATGTAGTGAGTTGTCACCATCACGGTCTTTCCGGAACGACTCAACTGCACGATGATGTCCCAAAAATATCGGCGTAAAGCCGGATCCACCGCTCCGGTCGGTTCATCCAGAAAAATAATGTCGGGGTCGTGCAGCAAAGCGACCGCAAAAGCCAGTCGCTGGCGAATACCGCCGGGCAAATGAAAGGCGAGTTGCTGCTGATAGTCTTCAAGTCGGCACAGCTTGACCAGGTGTTCTCGACGAGCCACAGCCAGAGTCGGCGGCAGACCCTGCACCCCGGCGAAGAAATTGAGATTCTCCACCACCGTCAGATCCTCATAAAGCGAGAACTTCTGGGACATATAGCCCACTCGCGAGCGAATCTGCTGGGACTGACTGCGAATATCCAGGCCCAGAACCTTGCCCTGCCCCGAGGTAATGGGCAGGATGCCCAACAGCATTCGGATGGTGGTGGACTTGCCGGCTCCATTGGGACCCAGAAAGCCGAAGATGCTGCCGTAGGGAATCTGAAAACTGACGCCGTCTACGGCCGCGAAATCGCCGAACTTTTTGGTCAGATCGTGGACGTCCACGCAAAAGCCGGTCACTGGGCCACCTTCAGA
This sequence comes from bacterium, assembly GCA_018266105.1. GTDB lineage: Bacteria > Vulcanimicrobiota > Xenobia > Xenobiales > JADMJV01 > JADMJV01. The sequence continues at coordinate 33,008 of JAFEBA010000056.1, forward strand.
AAGACGTCTTCAATCGAGAAATCGACCGGACGCACCTGGCGCACCGCCAGTCCCTGTTCCGCCAGCAGAGTTCGAATCTCATCCGCACGGAGGGGTGAGTCCGGGGCCAAAACCACGTGCAGCGAGTCTCCGAACAACTCCACTTCCTGGGAAACCCCTCGAGTGCGTAGGATTTCACGGGCCTGGTAAGGATTCTCCACCAGAACCGAAAGCACCGTGCCCGGAACCGAGGCCTTGACCTCGTCGGCCGTTCCCATCCGCAAAATCTTTCCTTCGTGCAAAAGCGCGATGCGGTCAAACTGCTCGGCTTCATCCATGTAGGGGGTGGAAGAGAGGACGGTGAGGCCCTGGCGCTGCAAATGAAAAACGATACTCCAAAATTCCCGACGTGAGACCGGGTCCACGCCGGTCGTGGGTTCGTCCATCAACAGCAGGTCCGGCTCATGGATTAGACTGCAGCACAGCGCCAGTTTTTGCTTCATGCCGCCCGAAAGTTGCTCGGCCAGGCGATGGCGAAAAGGGCCCAAACCGATCTGCTCCAGCAACGCATCCCGGCGGGCAGCGTAGCCGCGCAATCCGTAGACATCGGCAAAGAAATTGACGTTCTCCTGAACCGAAAGGTCGCGGTAAAGCGAAAACCGCTGAGCGATATAGCCCACCGTTCCCTGAAAACCCTGAATCAGGCGTCCCGCGCTGGCTTTCAGCAAACCCGCCGCAATGCGAATGAGCGAAGTCTTTCCGGCTCCGTCCGGTCCCACCAGGCCAAACATCTCTCCGCGTTCAACAGCCAGGGTGATGCCACGCAAGGCTCGGACATCGCCATAATCCTTTACAAGGTCCTGGAGGACCAGAAAACTCACAGCCTCACATCCACCGGTTGACCGGGATGCATGGTGAGTTTTGGGTTGTCAAACACAAGCTTGGCCCGATAGACCAGGTTCACCCGTTCGCGCGGGGTCTGAATAAACTTGGGCGTAAACTCAGCTTTGTCGTAGATGCGCGTGACTTTGCCGGCCAGACCGGACGGGACACCATCCCCGCTGATCTTGCCCTCTGCCCCCAGCGCCACCCGACTGCGCTCATACTCGGGAATAAAAAGACTTACCCAGGGATGCTTCAGATCCGCCAGCGTCAAGACCGAAAGCCCGGCCGTGACCGACTCGCCCGGCTCCAGGTTGCGTACACTGATCACTCCGTCCCTTGGAGCCGAGAGGGTGGCCTTGCTCAACTGCACCTCGGCCGCCTGAATCGAGGCCAGAGCCTCCTCCCAGCTGGCTTTGGCAGCCTGGATCTGCTCCCTGCGCGGGCCCTGCTGCATCAGGTCCAGGGCCTGGCTGCGCTCAGCCACCTGGGCTCGGGCTTTCTGAATCATTTCGGGACGCGTGCCTCGTGCCAGGTCTTGATAGCGAGCCGCGGCTGCCTGGTAATCCTGGTAGGCGCCCGCCTTCTCCTGGCTTCGCGGACCGGACTTCAGCCGACGCAAGCTTTCCTCGGCCACCTGGTAGCTCGAGCGTGCCTGGGCCCACTGGTTCTTGCGAACGTCCAACTGCTGATCAGAGACTGCGCCTTCCTTATGCAGTCGCTGAAAACGCTGGTAGTCGAGCCAGGTCAGCTGCAGATTGGTGCGGGCTCCGGCCAGCTGACTGCGGGCACTGTCCACATCTTCGCGCCGATACCCCTCGCTCATCATGGCGGAACGAGCTGCGGCCGACTGCATCTGAGCCCGGGCCGCGGCCAACTCTTCGGCGGTGACACCCGCCTCCAACTGCTGCAAATCCGCCTGAGCCGCCTGCAAACGGGACTGGGCCTGTGCGATCTCAGCCGGGCGGTAACCGCGCCGCAACTCTTGGTAGCGAGCCTCTGCCGCCTGAGCGCGGGCCCGCATCTGAGCCAGACTGGCTTTCAGCGAGCGGGCATCCAGGCGCGCCAGGATCTGGCCCTTGCGAACCTCCTGTCCTTCCTGCACCAGGACCTCCGAGACGGTCCCGGGCATTTCGAAGGCGCAGTCTACCGTGGTGGCTTCGACCACTCCGGAATAGGTCAGGGCCTCGCGCGCTGTGGGCGGACGCTGGCTCCACCAGACAGCCAAGGCCACCAGCAGCAGAATGAACGGAATGATGCGTTTCATAGGGCAGCCGCCCTTCGATAGCGAGCCCAGGTCTGCAGATACTGATAGCGCGCCGCGACCTTTTCTTGCTGGGCCGCCGTAAAGGCGGCTTCGGCATCCAGCAGCTCCACATTGGTGGACAGTCCGTTCTGATAGCGCAGCCGGGCGATTCGAGCGGCCTCGGCGGCCGAGGCCAGATTTCTTTCGGTGACCGCCAGGCGTTGATAGCGACTGCCCAGATCCAGTATTAGTGACTGCAGCTCCAGAGCCGCGCTGCGATGGGCCTGATCATAGAGCGCCTGCAATTGCTCCACCACCTCTCGGGCCTGAGCTGAACGAGCCTCGGTCAAGCCCCCATCATACAGGGGAAGCTGCAAGTTCAGACCCACCGTCCACTGGCGGGCCGGCGAAAAAGCCACCTGATTGCGTGTAACGTAGTCGGTCTGAAGGCCAAGATTGGGTGCATCCTGAGATTCCGCCAGCGAGACTCGCGCCTGAGCGGCCTGTGCTCCCCAACGACTGGCAGCCAGATCGTAGCGTCTTTCTAGAGACCGTTCCAGCTCCTCGGCGGGGGGCCCGGGCAGGTCTTCGGTTGACAGTTCGAGCTTCTCTCCCCCATCAGGACGATCCAACAGTGTGAACAGGCGGATGCGGGCCAGACCCGCTCGATTGCGAGCCTCCAGCAACTGTTGCTCGGCCTGGGCCTGGGCCGCCTCATCCCGCTTGACGTCAAAAGGCGCGGCCGACCCGGCTTTGACCAGCTTGATAGCCTCCTGCAGGTGAGCCTGACGAGCCTTGAGCTGATCCTCAGCGATATGCACCTGTTCTGCCGAGGAGACCGCCTCGTAGTAGGCTACCGAGGCCTCTTCCAAAACTCTCAAACGGCGATCTTGCAGGTCGGCCTGCACCGCCTTCTCGCTCAGCTCGGCTGCCGCCGCCGACCATTTAAGGCGCCCGAAAGTAAGCAACGTCTGGCGTAGGGACAGGCCGACATTGTAGTTATACTCGGGTTGAACCGTTACCAGGGTCTGACCACCGATGCCGAACTGGACCGGCGGTGTGATTCGGTTCCCGCTGGCCGTAAGCTGCAACGTGGGATTCACCAGCGTGTAGGCTTCATCCACTTTGTAGCGCGATTCGCGCACCTTGGATTCACCTTCGCGCAGGCTGGGGCTATGTTGCAGTGCTTCTTGCTGAACTTGCGCCAGCGAAAGAACTGTGGCGGCCAAAAATAGCAACATTCCGCCTCACCCTAGCAAAGCTGATGCTCCAGGCATACCGACTTTGGTCGCGGAGGTTGATAGTCCAGATGTCTTGAAACCCGAGAGATGCCTATAAGAATTCTTCTGGCCGACGACCACTCGGTGGTGCGCCAGGGCCTGCGCATGTTTCTTGAACTCGACGACACCATTGAGGTGGTGGGAGAGGCCCGGAACGGCGAAGAAGCCTTGCAGATGGTGGGCGAGCTGCATCCCGACGTGGTCCTGATGGACGTGCTGATGCCCAAAATCGATGGTTTGGCCGCCACCCTGAGAATCCGCCAACAGTATCCCGAAACGGAAGTGCTGGTGCTGACCAGCGTGCTGGACGAACTGACCATTTCGAATGCAGTGCGCAATGGGGCCATCGGCTACCTGCTCAAGGACACCCAGGCCGAGGATCTGTGTAAAGCCATCCAACTGGCGGCCGAAGGCAAGGTTCAAATGTCCCCCGAGGTGGCCGCCAAACTGGCCCACGAGCTTTGTGAAGAGCACCCACGCATCGACGAACTGACGGCTCGCGAGCGCGAGGTGCTTCAACTGATCGCGAATGGAGCCAGCAATAAGGATATCGCCGCTCACCTTTTCATCGCCGAAAAGACCGTCAAAGCGCACGTCAGCAATCTGCTGGCCAAGATGGGAGTGCAGAGCCGCACTCAAGCCGCGCTCTACGCTGTTCAGAAAGGCTGGGCCAGGCCTCAGTGAAGCGGGATGTTTGCTTCCAGGGTCTCAGCCCTCGCCTGGTCCAGGCAATGGAAGCGGCGGTCGGCTCCAGCCCGGCGGCACTGGCCCTGGTGGATGCCGACTTTAAAATGCACGTCGCCAGCCCGTCGCTGGGCAACCTGGTGGGTCGGCCGTGGAACGAATTGCTCGGCTCTCCCTGCCTGGAGATCTTCCCCCCTGAAGAACAGTTGCTCATGGCCGAGCGCCTGCAGAATCCCCCCGATCCCGAATTCTTCTTTCCCACCCGTTTGCTGCATCAGGACGGCAGCATCAAAGAGGTGGACGGGCGCTGCTACCGGCTCAATATTCCCGACGAACAGTGGACCGTCGTCATCCTGGTGGACGTCACCAGCGAACGCCGACTGTTACGCAAGCTGGGCGGAATCTCGCTGGTCGTCTCCAGCCTGACCTATGCCGGCAACCTCAAAGCCACCCTCGACTCCATGGCCCAGCGCGTGGTGGAAACGACGGACGCCATTGCAGCCCTGGTACTGACCTGCGAGAATGCCGAACGCGAGGATTTTCGTTTTCGGGTTGGCGGCTCTTTTGCGATGCCGGCTGACGGCCTGGAACTGATGGAGGCCTGCCTGGCCTGCCATAAGGAGATGGCTCGCTTCGGCATCGAATTTCCTCCGGTCAAAGCACGTTTGTCGCGCCAGCCCGAAATGGTCACCAACTTGCGTTGCCACCTGGATGGAGTGGACATGTCCGAGTTCCCAGAACCGGCCCGGGCCCTTTTCTCGCTGACCCAAACCAGGATCTGGAACACGGTTGTGGCGGTGCCCATCCTGAAAGGCCACGAATTCCTGGGCACCCTCAACTGCTACTACAAGATCTGCGGCAACCTGGAGTCAGCCGAGCTCAGCTTTCTGCGCACCCTGGCCGATCTGGCCGGTGTGGCCCTGGAAAACGCCCGCCTGATGGAAGAGTTTGAGCGTCAGGTGGTGCTTCAAGAACGTCGACGACTGGCACGCGAGTTGCATGACTCCGTCTCCCAGGCCCTTTATGGCATCGCACTGGGAGCCAAGACGGTTAAGGCACGTTGGAGTTCGCATCCAGAGAAAGCCCAGCAGTCTCTGGACTACGTCATCGAACTGGCCGAGGGGGCGGGCAAAGAGATGCGCGCACTCCTCTACTCGCTGCGGCCCGAGTCGCTGGAGGAAGAGGGCCTGGTGCAGGCCCTGCGCCGCCAGGCCGAAGCATTGCAGGCCCGCTACGGTATCGCCGTGGACTTCCAGGCGGTCAGCGAGCCCGAACTGGACCCGGCCCGTCGTCTGGCACTCTTTCGGGTGGCCAGCGAATCTCTACACAACGTGGTCAAGCACAGCGGCGCCAAGCACGTCACGGTCAAGCTGAATTGGTCGCCGGAGCACTGCCAGCTGGAAGTGAGTGACGATGGCGTCGGATTCGACGCCCGCAAAGCCGGACCCGATCACTACGGGCTGGAAAACATGCGAGAGCGGGTGGAGGGCATCGGAGGCCACTGGTCGCTGACCAGCGCAGAGGGCCAGGGCACGACGATTCGCGCCGAAATCGACCTGGGCTCGCCCTTTACCGCCAGCCCGAACTAGCCTCCGTCGCGTGCCACGCCATCGACGAGAATCAAACTTCAGGGCACACGACTCCGTTGGGCATTCAAAGGACGCCGGGCATCCGGCCAAGCTCCTGGCGTCAGCGACGACGATCCAGGCTGAGCTGGGGTAGCGGCCCTAAACCCCCGGAAGGAAAGAGGGCAGCCGCCTGCTCCATCAACCAGCGGATCAGCTCCTGATAGCTCTCGTCATCGACCAGCAAGAATCCGTCCAGCGCCGTCTTAAAGCCGGCGTCCGCCGACGCCAGCACCCGGACAAAGTGTTCCCGGGGAACTCCCGCAATTCGGCGCCGCTCAGTGATAATGCCGTCGCTAACCAACTCGACATAGCTGGGAATCATTTTGCCGCGTTCTTCCGGCCCGGCCGTCATCACAACCGCCACCGGACCCTCGGGGAACTCGCTCTCGGGCCACGCGCCCAGCTTGCGCTGAGCCAGGCGTAAGCCGCGAGAACCCGAGCCCCCACTCAACCGCATCTCAAACCTGTGCTTGACCTGAAGCTCTCTTTGACTGGAGCGTTCCCGCCCCATCACCAGCGGCACCTCCGGCAAAGTCTTACCATTCATCGTGATCGGCACCGGACACCAGGCGGCTCGGTCGGCCAGCAATTCCTCCTCAGCCGACCATCCGGACTTCCAGCCAAACAACATGCCCAGGACGTCGCGTTGATTGAAAAGGTGCTTGACCGTCTCTTTCCATTCAGAGGGGGTGCGGGTCAACTGAAACTGGGTCTGAGGTCCATAACCTCGATCGGAGCTCCAGGGCAGGATCTGCTTTCCCTGGCTGCTCCACCTCACCAGGTAGCCTCGTTTTCCGTCCCAGCAGGCCAGGGCAATGGCACTGGGGCGGGTTCCAACGGCCGTGTTCACGGCCGTTGCCAGGTGGGTCAGGGCACGATTCTGGTAGGGATCGGGATGGAGCAAGTAGTTGAGGATCACTCCCAGCTCACTCTCACGAAACACTAGATCGTGAAAGGTGAAGCGGACCTGGGTGCTGGTGCTCTCAAAGCTCAACTTGCTGGCGCCACCTGCCACGCCACACTGGACCAACTTCAGAATCAGGTCGTCGGTGCGCTTCAGCTGAAAGGTCGCCAGTTTATCGCGAGCATGACTCAGATCAAGAGTGAATTGGCCGGAGGAATCATGCCGCGCCTCCGCTTTGAGATCCTCCAGAAAGTTCTCTAACGAGAGGGTCACTCTGAGCTTGCCTCCTCCCCGAAATCCCCCGTGAGGGCTCGAAGGTCCCAATGAGGATACAGCTCACGATAGCTGGCCAACATCCTGGCTAACGGAATCTCATCGTAGCTTCCGTGCATCTTCAGATACTGCATGTGCTGACGGCCGCCGTCGTATTCATGAAAGATGGAATCCCCGCGGCCGTCAAATTCCAACGGTGCAAGGCCGGCCTTCACACACAGCTCCAGATTAAAAGCCGGAGTTGCCTTGACCCATTTGCCTTCCAAAAAGATCTCCGAGAAGCCGTGCCAGGCAAAAACATCGGTCCTCATCACCTCACGCATCCTGGCGGTGGTCAGGTGATTGCGCACGTCGGCGAAGCCCAGCCGGGCTCCTATCCCAACCGCTCGACAGCAGGCCGTCAGCAAGGCGGCCTTGGGCACACACCAGCCGTATCCATTCTCCAGCACCCGCTCGGGCCTCATTCCATGGGGACTGAGGTCGATTCGATAGGGATCGTAGCGGAAGTCGTCGCGCACGGCATAGTAGAGAGATACGGCCTTTTCCAGCTCGGTTTCCCCCCGAGCCTTCCGCAGGGCATAAGACTCGATCACGCCCGGGCGAAGCCGCGCGCCCTGAGCAAGGCGTCGATGCTGGCGTCACGACCGCGAAAGTTACGGTAGGCCTGGGCCGGATCGATGGTATTGCCGACCTCCATAATGTGCTTACGAAAGCGCTCGGCCACGGTCGGGTCAAACGGATTGCCGGTCTCTTCGAAAGCCTCGTAGGCATCGTGAGCCAGCACCTCAGACCACAGGTAGCTGTAATAACCGGCCGCATAGCCGTCATCCGAAAAGAGGTGGCCGAAATGCGGGATGCGGTGACGCATAATGACCTCTCTGGGCATTCCCAACTCGGCCAGAGCTTTTTTCTCAAACTCCCTGGGATTGATCTCCACGTCCCCGGCCAGATGCAGCTTCATGTCCAGAATCGCCGAAGCCAGAAATTCGGTGGTGGCAAAGCCCTGGTTGAAGGTGGAAGATCGCTTAATTTTGGCCACCAGTTCAGGCGGCATGCTCTTGCCGCTTTCAAAATGAATTGCGTAATGGCTCAGCACCTGGGGCGTGGTCAGAAAGCTTTCATGCATTTGTGATGGGAATTCCACAAAGTCACGCGCCACATTGGTGCCCGCCAGGGTGGGATAGTGAGCCCTGGAATTGAGTCCGTGCAGGGCGTGACCAAATTCGTGAAACATGGTCTCGGCATCATCAAACGACAACAGCACCGGTTTGCCAGCGCTGCTTTTGGCAAAATTGGCGTTGTTGGAAACAATTGGAGTGACCGGCCTCTTAAAGTTCTCCTGGGTTCGATATTCGTTCATCCAGGCTCCCGAGGATTTTCCGTCTCGCGCGTAGGGATCAAAGAACCAGTCCCCGATGTGCCCCTCGCGGGTCACCCGATAGGCTTCGATGTCGCTCCGCAGAGTGGCAGTCTTCTCGGGTTGGAAGCTGAATCCGTAGAGCTGATTGGCCATATAGAAAAGGCCCTCTTTCAGCTTGGCCAGCTGAAAGTAAGGCTTGATCTCATTTTCATCCAGGTCATACTTGGCTTTGCGCACCTTCTCGGCGTAGTAGCGGTAGTCCCAGGGCTCGATGGTGTGGCCAGCCAGAGCCTGCATATCCTTGACCTCTTCGGCCACGCGAGCCTTGGCCGCGGGCCAGACCTGCATCATCAGGTTCATGGCGGCTTCCGGGGTCTTGGCCATGCTATTTTCCAGACGCCAATGAGCAAAGGTCGGAAAACCCAAGAGTTTGGCTCGACGCGCACGCAGACGCAAGATGTCCGAAACCACCTGATTGTTATCCGTCTTACCACCCATATCTCCACGCGAGGCCCAGAGCTTAAAAGCTTTCTCGCGCAGGTCGCGACGATCGGAGTAGGTCAGAAAGGTCTCCATGGCCGAGCGGGTATTGCGAATCACCCACTGGCCGCCCTGAGCAGCCGAATCGATGACGCTTTGAGGCAAGCCCTTAAGATCGTCCTGACTGGTCAGAACGATCTTCTGCTCCTCTTCGTCCGCCAGTTGGTTCTGAGAGAACCGAGTATAGAGACTGGCCAGCTTCTGATTGTAGTCCGAGAGTTGCTTCTTCTGTCCCGACGTGAGGCGGGCGCCCTGGAGCACAAACTGATTGTAGTAAACCCAGGCCAATCGCTGCTGTTCGGGAGTCCCGGTCTGACTCCGGTAGACGGCTTCGATGCGATGGAAGAGCTTTTCGTTCTGCACAACCTCATCGGACATGGCGGCAAACTTCGGTCGCCATTCGCGCTCCAAAGCCTGCACTTGTTTGTTGTTCATGGTCGAGGTGTAGACACCAAAAAGCGTCGAGACTCGATTGTATTCTCGACCGCTATCTTCTAATGCCGCCAGTGTGTTCTCGAAGTTCGGGGCTGCCTTCTGATTGGCAATCCGGGCGATCTGCGCGCGATACAGAGCCATAGACTGACGGAAAGCACCAGCGAACTGAGCCGGCTCATAGCGGTCGAAGGCCGGCAGTGGAGTGAAGGGCAAAAGCAGGGGATTGGGACCCGCTTTGGCCTGGACAAGAGGGGCGATCGAAAGGGCGCTCAGCCCGGCAAGAAAAGTTCGGCGTTTCACGCAAAGAGCTTCTTGCCGGCCGGCTTTGCCTCCCCCCAGGCTATTTTGACTGTTTGGCGATCAAATATTCCTTCACTTTGTCGTAGACGCCCTTGGGCAAGATGTTCTTACGCCAGAGCTCGTCCTTGGCGCGATAGGGTCGCCCCTGAATGATCTTCTTAGAGTAAACCTCACCAATACCCGGCACGGTCCGCAGGGTGGCTTCGTCAGCCGTATTGATATCCACAATCGCTATCTTCTCGCTGGCGGAGGGCTTGGCCTGAGCGGTCGGCTGCCAGAGCGACGTGGGAGCGAACAATGCCAGAGCGAAGAAGAGGGCGGTCAATAGCTTTCTCATAGGCAGGCCATTTCTGGGAAGAAGGATGGGATTCCTGGGCCGGGATCGAACGCCACCCGGAATGAAACTCAGGTCCTTCTGCATTGCCTTGAGCCTGTTGGCCCCTGCCCAGGCTTGGGATCTCCGCGGCCACCGCACGGTGGTAGCGATTCTCAATGACTATCTTGGGGGCGAGACCCGAAGCTGGGTCGAGAACTGTCTGGCTCAGCACCCCGACCCTCGCATCCAAACCATGGAAGGGGCCTCCACATGGCCCGACGCGGTGCGTCAGGACAGGCCAGACTCAGTTCCCTGGCACTATATCCAGTTGCCTTTGGGACCCGGCGATGGTCCACTTCCCACCGAAACCAATCAGATCGTCTGGGCTATTGAGCACTTTCGCGAACAGGCCCAAATCAGCGTAGACCCGGTCCAGCGGGCCGAAGCGCTGGCTTACCTGATCCATCTGGTAGGAGACATTCATCAGCCATTGCACGCCAGCAACTACTACGGTCCTGGCTACGAAAGTGGTGACCAGGGCGGCGGCAAAGTTCCCTTTGTCACCCCCTGGTCGAAAGATCTCCACCAGTATTGGGACAGCGCCGCCCAACCCCCAGAAGTAACGGTGGAGGAACTGAAGGAAATGGCCGTGCGCAGTGGCGGCGGGCCGGATGCTCACGAGGTGAACTTTAAGCTTTGGGCTGACGAGAGCCACGCTTTTTCCGTTAACGTGGCCTACCCCAGCGGGCAGCCTCCTACCGAAGTCACCGCCGAATACACCGAGCGAGCCCGTCAACTCTGCCTTCGCCGTCTTTTTCTGGCTGGCTTGCGGTTGAGCTATGTGCTGGAGAAGCTCGGCCCGGGAGCCGCTTATCATTAGTCCGTTACTGGTGGTTAGCGCGGCCAGTCCGCAGTTTTTCCGCAGCCTGCTGCAGTTGTTGCTTAGTCTGGAAAGACACGGCTACACCCGATGCATCATCTACGACCTGGGTCTATCGGACGCCCAACGCTGTCGCCTGATCCGTGAGTTTGGATGGGCCCAGTTGCGATCCTTGCCCCCCGGCCCCGAGCACTTGAGGGACTGGTCTAACTACGCTTGGAAGCCCACCGCGCTGGCAGAGGTCATGGAAGAGTCGAAGATTCCGGTGCTCTGGCTGGACAGTGCCTGCGTCGTGGTTGACCGCCTCGATCCGATGCTAGAACATCTTCACCGCCAGGGCGTATGGGTACCTTGGGCCGGACGGGGTGCGCTGGCGGAACGCACCCACCCTCAAACCCTGCGCGACCTGGAAGTGGAGGAGTGCATTCGGATGGAGCGCTTCCGAGCCGGGGGTGTGTGTGCCTTCGACCCGATTCATCCAGGAGCCCTGGAACTGGTCAAAAGTTGGCGCGAACTGGCCTGGGACCCACAGGTGCTGGCCCCCCCTGGTAGCAATCGTGACAGTCACCGTTATGACCAGGCCTTGCTGACCATCCTGCTGGGACGCTCCGACCTGGACCCATCCCAGGATGAAATTGATATATCCAGTTCCAAACCGGTCAAGTTTCTGCGGACCCGCAACAAAGTGGCCGACTTCTTGCCCCTTAAATTGGATGGAATTGTGCGTTTTTACTTCGCTCTGCGGCGGTATCTAGACGTTTTAATCTGGAAATGGCGGGACCAAAAACAGACAGCCAGAATGCCCCCTGCATGATCGAAGCTCTTTTCTTAGATGTGGGCGGGGTGCTGGGCACCAACGGCTGGGGAAGAGATAGCCGCAAACTGGCCTGCCAGCAATTTAATTTGCCGGAGAACGAGGTGGACGAGCGCCACCGGATGACCTTTGATGCTTACGAAATCGGCAAACTGAGCCTGGCCCAATATCTGGAACGGACCATATTCTATCAGCCTCGAAACTTCTCTCAGCAAGACTTTGTCGACTTCATGATCAGCCGGTCTCAGCCCTACCCGGACATGATCGAATTCGTGAAAGCTATCAAGCGCAAATACTCGCTTAAGGTTTCGGTGGTTAGCAATGAAGGGCGAGAGCTGACTATCCATCGGGTGCAACATTTCGGTCTGCGTGAATTTGTGGACGCCTTTATCTTCTCGTGCTTCGCCCGGTTTCGCAAACCCGACCCCGACATTTTCAGTCTGGCTTTGAATGTGTCTTTGCACGAACCCGAACGAATTCTGTACGTGGACGACCGCTCTCTGTTCGTGGAGGTGGCTCAGTCCATGGGCATGAAAGGTTGCGTCCACGATCACACCCGGCTGGATGTGACTCGACAGGCCTTCGCCTCCCACGGACTATCTCTCTGATCAACGAGGAATGCGGTAGGACTCGCGGAAAACTTCAAACTGCAGACAGCACTTCTGAGCCGTGTAGTCGGGCAGGCTGAGGAATTTTCCCTCAAAGCAGTGCTGCCACTGACTGGAAATCCAGAAACCGCCGGGAGCGCGCAGACCAATATCGTTTGCCCAGGCCGGCATTTCGCCAGCCACAAAGACCGAGCCGGTCACCAGCGTGAACTGGGCGAACAGAAAATCGTTCCAACTTGCCTTCACCAGACTACGCGGCAGGCGCAAGTTGTCTTTGCAGGTCATTTTGGGCAAGGTCATCTGGCGGTTAGCCCAGAGGGCCTGGCGATGCCGCCCGAAGGCGGTGATAATGGGAGGGACTTTCTCGCCCGTCACCAGCGGTTGCAGCAAATCGCGGCCAATCTCCACCACCATAGGCGCACAGCTCGAGTCGATCCAGGGTTGGGCGGCCGGACCTCGCTTTAGAACATCCTCGTGCCAGAGCTCCCGTACCAGCGAGCAGGTTTCTTCGTATAAATCCATGACCCCAGTTTAACAAGGCTGGTTCCGGCAGGGGTATGACTGGGGTCACATGTTCCGCGTGATCGCAAGGAGGACGGAGGCGGGGCCGGGCGAGGAAGCGAAGCGGCGGGCGTGTTGCGTAGACTCAAACAAGCCGCGGGCTTTTTCTTCTGGGGCGGGGCAACCTGGCTGGCTTTGCTGCCGCTTCTCTGGCGACTGAGCGCAGAACGCCAGTGGTTGCTGGTTTTGTGCCAATACTCGCCTCCCCTGTTGTATTTTCTGGCCTGGCTAAAGCTGGTTGGACTGGCGGCGCTGGCGCGGCCGCGAAGAGCTGTGTTGGGCCTGCTCCCCCCCCTGGCCTGGTTGCTGACTGTGATTGCCCCCTTTCAGCTGCACAAAGCCCAGGCCGGCGATTTGAGCGCCCTGAGTTGGAACATCCAGGCCGGGCTGAGTGGTCCCGATAAAATCGGAGAGCTGCTGGCCCAAACTCGGACGGACCTGATCGCACTACAGGAGGCCCGCGTGCCTTCGGCCCAGCCGGGTGGTCTGGACCCGGTGCCCACTGTGCTACAGCACACCAGACTGAACGTCGCGCGCGGTGGAGAGCGAGGAGAACTGGTGATTATGAGCCGCTTCACTATGATTTCCCAGCGACTCTACAATCTTGGGGGTCTGAGCCAGGCGTTGGAAGCACGCCTGGAGGTCAATGGAAAGATCATTCGAGCGCTGAACGTCCATCTCATGACTGGCGATCCTCAGGGGCTGCTCAAAGGCCAGCCCCTGATGAGCAGGCGGCGGGTCATTGTGTCGGCGGCCACACGCAGGCTCCAAGCCAACTCGCTGGTCCAGGCAGTGGAAAGCGGTCAGGAGCCGGTGATTCTAATGGGGGACTTCAACTCTCCACCCAGTTCCGTGGCCTATCACACCCTTTGCACTCAGCTCCAGGACAGCTTCAGCGCTGCCGGCTGGGGCTGGGGCCTGACCTATCCGGCCTCTCACCCATTGTGGCGGATCGACTACATTTGGTGCAAGGGAATGACTCCTGTGGGCAGTCAGGTGCTGGACCTGCCCGCCTCCGATCATCGAGCCGTGCAGGCTCAGATCAAGCTGTGACGCTGCGCTGGGCCATTCAAAGTAATCTGATCAACCAGGCGGACTTAGACAGGCTGCTGCAGGCCTGTCGCCGGCTTGGCCGCCCGGCCACGACCTTCACCACCATTCCATTTTCAAATCAACCACCCGACCTGGACAACGCGACCCCAACCATTTTCTACGGTTCCACCGGATGCATGAGTAATATCTGGGAAAGTCGTCGCTGGCAACCCGGCGTCTTTTTTGACCCGGGGCGCTTTTCGTTTCCAGCCTGGAGTTCAGCCTATGGCTCTCACTGTCTGAACGCCGGTGCCCGCCAGACCACCCTGGGTGATTTAATCCGCCAGCCCCATCAACCCGATCACCCCCTGTTTCTGAGGCCGATTCACGACGACAAAGCTTTTGCCGGCGAAGTGATGACTTTTGCCGAAATTCAGCACTGGGTAGCCGGCCTGGATCAGACCGTGCTCTCGCTGGACTGCCCGATTCTGGTGGCCGAACCAGTCGGCATCGCCCACGAATGGCGTCTGTTCTTAGTGAACGGCCGCTACTCCACCGGCTCACACTACCGTACTCGCCAGCGCCTGGATGTTTATGCCGAGGTCCCGTCCGAGGTAGTGGCCTTGGCCGAAAACTTGGCCGCAGGCTGGCAACCCGCGCCCGTCTTTGTGCTGGATATGGCACAGTCGGGGGACTCACTTTATGTGGTCGAGATCAACTGTTTCAATAGCGCCGGATTCTATGCCAGTAACGTGGAGCAACTGGTGAAGGATGTGTCCGAATACTGTGAAGGACCGAGCTATGCAGGTTGATGTCGTCATCGTGGGTGCCGGTCCGGCCGGTTTGATGCTGGCCAACCAGCTGCAAAGGCGCGGAATTCGCTTGCTGTTGTTGGAAAGCCGAGCTTACCGAGAGGACACCGGACGGGCGGTGGAGGTCAACGGGAGAGTCCTGGAGATTTTCGACCAGATGGGGCTTTTGAATGAGCTCCTGGGCTGCGGACTCTTACTTAAGGCGGAAAACACCTCCACAACCGTGCGTCGAGAGTTCGGCAGCCAGGACAATCCATACGGGGTTCTGTCAATCTCCCGTTTTGACGCGGAGGAAATTCTGGAACGCGAACTACGTCGGCGCTTTGGCACCATCCATTGGTCGAGCGAACTGGTTGGCCTGGAGCGAAATTTCAGTGGAGTGGAAGTGGAGTGGACTTCAGCCGGCCAGAACCAGCGAGCCCAGTGCCGCTACCTGGTGGGTTGTGACGGTCGCCACAGCTTTGTGCGCCGACGCCTGGAACTAAACCAGGAGCAACAGCCAGGCCCGCAACAGTGCCTGCTGGCTGAGGTAGGCCTGAGCTGGTCACTGGCTGAGGATGAAATTTGGAACTTCAGGTTGAGCGACAACGCGCTGAGGGTGACTCCCTTGCCTGGCCGCCCTCGAAGATACCAGTTGAGCTACCGGGTGCCGGTCGAAGATTCCCTTGGTCCTCTAGAGCGACTGCGGCAGGACTGCCTCCCAGCCTTTCCGGCCGGTTCCCAAATCGAGGAACTGGGGCCACACGCCTTCTTCAGTCTCAACCAGCAGGCGGTTGAAAACTACCGACGAGGCAACTGCTTTCTGGTCGGTCAGGCCGCTTCATTCGGAGCTCCCGAAGACGGCGCATGCCTGAACCGCGGGCTGCGCGAGGCCTTTAACCTGGGCTGGAAGCTGGCCTCGGTCCTGCGTGGCGAAGCTCTGGATTCTTTGCTGGACAGCTACCATCAGGAATGCCACCCGAAATCAGGCGGGCCAGACTCAAAACGGGCGGCCGCCGGCAAGGTGCCGGCCGGTCAGCGCGGAGCCGCCCCGGGGGAAGTGCTGGACTATATTCAGGGCTTGACCCGGCCAGGGCTGGCGCCCCGCTTTCGCCTGGTCGAGTGCCTGCGACACGGGGACTTTCAGTTGATCGGCTTCGGTGGCGACTGGGACGGGCTCGCCGATCTGGCCGAGCGCTTGGGCGAAGTTTTTGGGAACCAGCTCCATTGCCTGGCCATCACCGACCCGGACGAGAGACGGCCACCCGACGACCTGGCCTGGGTGATTGACAGCGAAGGCCAGGCGGGAAAAGCCTGGGGTGAGGGCCCGGGTGCCATTCTGGTGCGACCCGACGGCCATGTTGGCTGGCGCGGACTGCCACGGACGGACGAATCTCTGGACCGCTTCCTGGTTCAGGTCAGCTTGAATCTCCGGGCCTAGAAAACCTTTCAGACATTTTTCAGGTTTACGAACTAGTTTTCGATGAAAGATTGAGACGAATTCACGGAGGAAGCCAATGTTCAGTAATTCAGTTCAACTCATCGAAATCAAAATGACCCGTTTAGGTTTCTACCTGGGAATCTACCTGGTTCCGGCCCTGCTCAGCCTGGTGCAACAGCACTGGCTGCCTGCCGTACTCACGGTCGGAATGATTCCAGGTCTTTGGCGCAGCCTGCGCCGAGCCAACCGCCGCGGCCGCCTGGACCTGAGCGAGATGATGCTCTTCGCCCTGACCACCTCACTGGTGGCGGTGGTGGTAGCCAGCGTAACCTCGCTGCTCGGCTGGGTCAGCCTGCTCTGCTGGAGCCTGGTGGCCCTCGAACAGGCGCACCGGCGCGAGCGACGCCGAGGTTTAGCCTACTGATGCAGGTCTGACCTTTGGTAGCGAGAACAGCCTGAGGAGTTTCACCAGCCTGGAGGTCACTTGTCCGAAGAAGCAGCTCAAGAAACGGAAGAGTCCGCCGTCTCGTCCAAACCGATGACCCTGGAAGAGCGGGTCGCCTACCTGGAAGCACAAAACGAGGGACTTAAGCGGGTCGGACTGCTCGGCCTGGTGCTGGTTTTAATGCTGGGAGCGATCGTGGTGCACCAGACCTATAGCGATCTTCGCAGCACCACTACCCGTGGGCTGACCTTGCTCAATGAGCGCGATGAACTGTCGGGCGCGATCACCGTTGATGGCCAGGGACGCACCCAATTTCTGCAGGCCCGCTACGGGAGCATGTCCAGCCTGAATCCCCTCCCGGAAGGTTTTCAGGGGTATGCTTTTTATGACAGCACAGGCAACCCGCGCGTTTTGATCGGTGAGACCAAGGATCAGCAGACCATCTTTCAGGTGGTCGACCCGGTGCGCAAATTGATTTTCAACCCGTTTGACGAGATGAAAGGGGCAACTCCGCCCGCTCCCGCTCCCGGCAAGGCTCCGGAAGCCAAAGGATCCCCCACACCCAAGCCCACTCCTTGATTCAGGCTCGTTCCGTAACCCAGTTGCTGGGCCAGCTCAAAGCCCAGTTACAACGGGACTTTCGCCAAATCTGGGTGCGAGGCGAGGTAGCGCAATTGACGCCCTCGCCTCAAGGTCACCTGTATTTTTCCCTGAAAGACCGTCAATCAGTTCTACAGTCGGTGGTCTGGTCCAAGCACCGGCAAATGCTGGATTTTGCCCCCAATGAGGGGATGAACGTGCTGGCCCAGGGCACACTCATGGTTTACCCTCCCCGCGGGCAACTCCAGTTTGTGGTGGAACAGATGATTCCCGACGGCGTGGGCCAGTATTTTCTGGCCCTGGAGAAACTGAAGCAGACTTTGCTGGCCGAAGGACTTTTTGACCCTGCGCGCAAGCGTCCGCTGCCCTTCTTTCCGCGCCGAGTTGGGGTGGTTACCTCTCGTGAAGGCGCCGTCTGGCACGACATTTGTACCACTCTGGAACGCCGCAACCCCTGCGTGCAACTGGTGCTGTCGCCTTCACCAGTGCAAGGGCCGGAGGCCACTTCCCAGCTAATCCGGGCCCTGCGCATTCTGGAGCGCAACAATGTGGAAGTGGTCATCCTGGCCCGGGGAGGTGGCTCCTGGGAAGATCTGATCGCCTTCAACAGTGAGCCCCTGGTGCGTTTTCTGGCCAGTTACCCTTTGCCGGTGATTGCGGCCATCGGACATGAGACCGATCTTTCCCTGGTCGATCAGGTGGCCGACCGCCGCGCCCCCACTCCCACGGCCGCGGCTGAGATGGTGGCACCAGAGCGAGAACAGTTATTCAGAGAACTGAATACCCTTCAAGCTCGTATGCGCCAGGCCTTACTCCAGCGCAGCCAACGACAGCGCGAGATACTGGATGCCTTGAGCCAGCGCCCCTGTTTCCTGGAGCCACAGCGACTCTGGGAGAACCCGCGACGCTTCAAAGAAAAGCTGGCGGACTGCCTGCGCGAAGCCCTGAGAGCTCGGGCTGAATTGGAACGTCAACGCTGGCGCAATTTGCAAGGCAAACTGCAACCTCTTAAATTACAGGGCCTGGTTCAGCTTGAGCTGCAACAACTCGAGAATTGGCGGTCCCGCATCCTCACATCACTGCCTCGCAGGCTCGAAAACAAAAGACTGGAACTGCAGGAGCAACGCCAAATGCTTCAAACGCTCTCGCCTCAGCGAGTTCTCGAACGTGGCTACGCCCTTTGCCTCGACGATCAAGGCCAGGTTGTGACCGCAGTGGCCGGCAGGAAAGCCCATGATCAACTGGAAATTCGTCTGGCCGATGGGCGCCTGCTATGCGCTGTCGAGCAAGTTTTCCCCCGATCAGAGGATTTGTCGTGACCGAAACCACCTATGAACAAGCCCTGGACCACCTGCGTCGCATCGTTCAACAACTGGAATCCGGGCAGCAAGGCCTGGAGCAGTCTCTACAGCTTTTCGAAGAAGGCATCGAACTGACTCGATTCTGCGACGACAAGCTGAAGTCCGTGGAAGATCGAGTCAAGATCTTACTCTCCCGCAATCAAAGCCAGGACCTATCCGCTTGAGACAGGCCTCGACTTTCAACCTCAAGCAATATTTGCAAGACCGCGCCCAGGAGGTCGATCAGGCCCTGGAAGTCTACCTGGCGCCTGACGTCAACAGCCTTGGACCCATCGTGGAGGCCATGCGCTACTCGGTTTTTCCGGGCGGCAAACGCTTTCGCCCAGTGCTTGCCCTGGCCGCCTGCGAAGCTCTGGGTTGCGAGCGTTCCCGAGCCATGGCGGTAGCCTGTGCATTCGAACTGATTCATTGCTTCTCGCTGGTCCACGATGACTTGCCCTGCATGGATAACGACGACGAGCGCCGGGGTCGACCCACCAACCACAAGGTCTACGGTGAAGACGTGGCCCTGCTGGCAGGGGACGGCCTCTCTCTGTGGGCTTTCGAAGTGGCCATGCTGAGCCCTGACGATCTGTCCGCCAGCACTCTTCGTGCACTCGTGCGTGAACTGGTGGCGGCTTCCGGCCACCCCGGTATGGTGGGGGGTCAGGTCATCGATCTGGCCGCTCAAAAAACAGGCCAGATCGACGGACCTCAACTCAAGAAGATCCACGCCGCCAAGACCGGGGCTCTGATCCGTGGGGCCGTTCGCTGCGGTGCCATCGTGGCCGGAGCCAGCCCGGAACAATTGCGTCAACTGACCATCTATGGAGAAAAAATCGGCCTGGTCTTTCAGATCACCGACGACATCCTCGATCACCTTGAGGATCCCGAGGCCGTCAGCTATCCCGCCCTTTACGGCCTGGACGAATCTCGCAAAATGGCCACTGAAGCGGTTCAGGAAGCCCTGACCAATCTGGAATCCTTCGGACCGGGAGCCGAACCCCTGCGCGCGCTGGCCACCTACCTGCTCACCAGAACGACCTGATCGTGGCGGAGAGCGCGGCCGCAATTCGAGCTCGCCAGGCCCTGGCCGACTTGCTGTCGGACTGGGAGCTTTGCTGGATCCTTTGGCCCGCCTCCAACCTTGCGCGCCAGTTGGCGGCCGGGGCGCCCCCCGCCTGGTTTGAAATTCCGCCTCAGCCCAGCTCGGTCTGGGCCCAGCAAATGCAGGCATTCTTCCTGGCTCAACAGGAAGACCAGCCTCTGCTTCTGGTGCTGGAGGCTCCTCAAGACCTGGATAAGCTGCAGAAACTTCACGAACTGGCCACTCCGATTCCCTGGCTGCTGGTCATTCTACTCGATCCCGCCGGCTATTTGGCGGCCGTGCCCGCCAGCGGCGGCTGGTTTCAGCGGAGCGCCGAGCCCCCCGCTTACGCCTGGTCCAGCTGGCTCCGCCAGTGGAAGCTGGAATTCTGGGGCAGCCTCTCTCTGGAAGAGAGCAAGCAGGTCACCGAACGCCTGGACGAGTTCTTACAAGGTAACGGCCGGCGCCTGCTCCATCTCTATGGACCGACGATGGCCCAGACGGAACAGCTTCCGCGCCCGATCCAACGACTCAAATCTCACGACAGCCTTGAATCAGCCTACCTGGAACAGTTGCGGATACCTGAGAACGCCCGCTTGATCTGGTGCGCGGGCGAACCGCCCGCCGGAGCTCTTCATTTCAGCCCGGAGAAAGCGGGCAGCGCCGCCTGGGGTATCCATCAGGCAGGCTTTTTCCCCATTCTGGCGCTGGGCGCTGCTCAGATCGGGGCAGCTCTGCACGACCTGCTACCCGGACTGCCCCCCGGATGTCTGATACTCATCCTGGAAGCAGGACTATGCTGGGAAACCGGCCAGAGCCACCTGAGCCCCTCGCGCCTGCGCGATCTGGCACTGCTTCGTCAGGTGCACGGCCTGGCTCTGGCCTGTCCGGCCGACGTCTTCGAGGCTTGCCAGGTCACCGATCTGGCCTACGCGACTCAGACCCCGGTGGCAGTTAGATTGACCCAGGCGCCGGCCGTTCTCACCGGCCTGACCAAGGCCCCGGCTCAAGCCGGTCGCGGCCATCGGCTACGTCCCGGACCCAATGCCGCCATTCTGGCTTTGGGTCCGATGGTCTACGCTTCTTTGCTGGCAGCCGAAGCTCTATCCGCCTGGGGCCTGGAATGTCAGGTCTGGGATGTGCGCTTTCTCAAGCCTTTGGACCGGGAAATGCTTGAAAACGCTGCAGCCACCGGCCATATTTTGACAGTGGAGGAACACTGCTTGCAGGGGGGCCTGGGCACGATGGTGCTGGAAACCCTGAGCCAGCTGGAACTTAGCGCCAAAGTGCACCATCTGGCCCTTCCGGCCACTCCGCCTATCCCGGCCGGCAGCCCGGGTGAGGAGTTCGGACTGGACGCTGACGGCATCCAGAAGGCCATGCGCAAACTGCTCGGACTGGTCAGCCCGGAAAGCTTCGTCTAGACCTTTCTAAGCTTTTTAAGCGGCTCGACTTAATCTGACACCGTGAATGCCAAAGATCTGGGCCCCAAATACGAGTTCGCCTGGGGCGGAGCTCGCTATCTCTGCAGTAAAGTCAGCACCCTGGCAGGGGTGGCCGCCCAACGCGGACTGCACGGCGAGGACTCGGTCTGCCTGGATCGCCCGCTGCTGGGAGTGGTTGGCTTTATGGGTCGCATGAGCGACACCGCTCGACTGATGGAACATTTGAGCGAGAACGGGCAAAACGGTGGTCAGGTCTATTACCTCAAAGGCGATCTGGTCTACCGCGACTCCGAGTTTCAAGAAGCAATGCCTCCCGGCTGGACCGATCCCCAGGCGCGGGTGTTCCAACTCGTCCCTCGCGAACGGAGCCAGAGCCCGGAAGTGACGGCCGAACAGATCGGACCGGCTCTACAAAAAATTCAATCCATCACCGGCCAACCCAAAGCCGACCTGGCCGCCCACAGCCTGGGTGGACTGGGAGCTCGCATTTACGCAACCCGAGGCGGCCAGGGCATCGGCCGCCTGATGATGGTCGGCACTCCCAATCTGGGATTACGAGCCGCCACGCTGGCCGAATGGGTCGTCAATGAGCAGATCAGCTGGGCCATGAAGCTGGCCAACGTCGGCCCGGCCGCCTTGCCGGCTTTACAATGGCTGCGCGCCACAGCCGACGGTAATGACAAATTAGAGCAATTGAATAGGCAATGGCCACAGGCCAAACAGAATCTAGAGGCGGTAAGAATTGTGGGCTCGGGCGGACGACTCACGGCCACTTCGGACCTCACCGGTTGGGGCGACGGCGACGGCCTGGTCAATAGCGCCAGCCTGGCCCTCCCTGACACCGAGACGAAGATTTTGCCGGGAACCTGGACCCAGGGGCACATCAGTCTGATGAACGACCGCCAGGTCTTTCACGAAATGCGCGACTTTTTCCAGTGGAAAGTCGCCAACTGAGAGCGGACTAGAGTTCAGCGCCCAGTTTACGCAGCCCGTTCTCGACTTCCACCAGACGATAACGAAAGGGGAAGGGCCTGAAGACCTTGTGAGCCAGATCGTATTCGCCCAGCAGTCCCCGATAGGGCCTGCTGGCCTGCAACTCTTGAACCACCTCGGCCGGGCCTTTGCGCTGCCAGTGAAGCGAGGCCATGCGGGCGGCGTCATAACCCAGAGCTGAGTTCCAATCCACGGTGGGCAATTGAAAAGTCTTCTGCCAGTTGGAAACAAAGGTCTGGTTCCGCGATTGCCAGAGCGGCTCAACCATCCAGACCTTCCCTGGAACTTCTTTTAGATCGCGCACGAAATTCTCAGAAGCGGGATGAAAAACGCACATGACTGGAGCATCCACTCCACCCTTACGCAAATTGGCAATCCAGCGTGCCGCCCGCTCGTGCAGGTTGTCCGAAAGGTAGATCCAGTCCGGCTTGAGGGCAGCCACTCGGGCCGCCACCTCCTCAGGCTTGTCTTCGGAACTGAAGCCCAGCTTGACCACTTCCTTGCCGGTAGCCTTGCGAATGCTTTCCTCGGCGAAGCGGGCCGAGGTGGACATTGCCTTCACGTCGGTCGAGAAAAGAATAATCCCGGAGGGACCGTGGGTTTTTACGGCATAGCCAATCAGGGCACCAATTCGATCCCAGTGAGGAAAACCCAGAGGGTAGATGGTGGGCGCAGCCTGGGCCACTCGCGGGTCGGTGCTACCGAGCGGCATCATGGGGATGCTTCCCGCCAGAGGCGCCAGCAACAGAGCATCTTGCGAACCAAAAGGACCCAGCGCCAGGTTGACCGACCCAATTTTTTGCCAGGCCTCCAACGGCGGCACACTGTGGGTATCCACCAGCTCAAAGCTGAAGCGAGTTTCTTCGGCCTGGCCCAGAGCCACACCCTGCACGATCCAGTTCACGTGCTCGCCCTCTTGACCGCCTAGCGGCACCAGCAGAGGGACACGCGGAACTCCGGCGCGGATCAGAGGCAACTGTGTGAGAGCCAGGCGAGCCCAGCCTGAACCCGGGTCTGCCGACAAAGTCACCCGCAAAGCTCCTTCGGCCTGATCCCAACGCTTGTCGGCAATGTAGCTCTGAATCTTGGGCCAGGAAACCCCTTCCTCGGACGGTCGCGAGGTGGGCGTGGGAGAAGTACCGGGTTGGCCTCCTGGACGAAAGGTCACCAGAGCTGCCGCCATGGCCAGCAGACCCACCAGAGGTACCAGAGCGGTGGCCACGCCCCAGCCGGTGGTGGCCCGAGGTTTGTCCAATCTGGGCTCCTGACTTTTGGGCGGGGCCACCGGCACCGCGATCGGAGGGGGGGCCGGCAAGGCCGCCGCCTGATACTGCAGAGCGCTGAGAACCTGCTCGGCATCGCTCGGTCGCTTCTGAGGATCCACCTCCAGGCATTCTAAAACCAAATGCTCGATATTGGCCGAAAGCCCTGGACGCTGAGGCAAAATGCGGTGATTCTCGGCCCCGATTGGCCCGGGGGGAACACCCAGCAAAAGATAGTAGAGAATGGCGCCCAAACTGTAGATATCCGCTGAAGGGTCCAGGCGATGATTCGGACCCATTTGTTCGGGCGCGGCAAAACTCAACGAACCGGCCCCGTCATCATAGTATTGACCACGATCTTCGCGGGCCAGACCAAAGTCGATCAGGCGAATGCCGTCCGCCATGACCATCACGTTCTGAGGCTTCAGGTCGCGGTGATACAGAGGGGGATTGCGCCGGTGCAGATATACCAGCACTTCGGCCAGTTGAATACCCCACTGCAGAGCCTGAGCCTCACTGACCGGCCCTTTCTTCTCGACCAGGTCATACATGCTGAAGCCATCCAGGTATTCGCGAACCAGGTAGCCGTTGTCATCCTGCACGAAAAAGTCGACCACTACAGGAATGCGCGGATGCTCCAACTGAGAGAGAATGGAAGCTTCCCGCTCAAAGGCGGCCCGCTCGGATCCACCCGCAACCAGTTCCTTGATGGCCCACAGGCTGCCCAGCAAACGCCGGTCGCTGCAAAGGTAGACGGCCCCATCCCCTCCCCGACCGAGTTCCCGAATCACCTGATAGCGCTCCTGGAGCACCCGGGTCATTTAGGTACCGGCAGCACGATGGTGAACTGGGCTCCTCCTTTGGGGCCTGAGCCCACGCTGATATTCCCCTGATGCTTGCGCACGACTTCGCTGGCGATGGCAAGCCCCAGACCAGTGCCGCGACCGATGTCTTTGGTGGTAAAGAAAGGCTGAAAGACTTTTTTGCGGTTCTCCTCGGGAATACCCGGCCCATTGTCGGACACTTCGACCTTCAACTGAGAGCCTTCATTGCGGCTACGTATCTCGACTTCAGGGTTGGCAACCCCGGCCGACTTCAGCGCGTCACGAGCGTTGATCAGCAGGTTATTGAAGAGATGGCTCCATTGAGTGGAGTTGATGCGAGCCGGCGGCAAATCCTGAAGGTCCAGCACAACCTTCATCTGGTCAGCCGCCAGCGTCTCGGCCAGCAGGTCCACTGTGCCCCTGATCACGTCGTTCAGATCGGCGTCAGCCCGAACAAAACGAGAGAAGGTCAAACCCTGCTCGGTTTCAACCGGCTCACGCGAATAAACCAGCAGCTTCTCGATGATCCCCTTGCACTTTTCCACCGCTTCGCGCACGATTTTCAGGCGCTTGCCCTTGTTCTCATCGTTCTCGTTTCTCTGAAGACTGGAAACCATGGCCAGAACCGCACCCAGTGGTGTATTGAGTTCGTGGGCCACGCCCGCTGCCAGGCGACCCACGCTGGCCATCTGGTGCTCTTGGGCCATCTCAACCTGCATGCTTTCCAAGGCCTGCTGGGCTTTGGCCAGAGCACCCTCCTCCTGAAAACGAGGACCGATCAAGGTGGCCAAGGTGGTGATTGAATCCAAAAGGCGCCGCTGGTGAGGGTCCGGGCGCAGAGTACCTTCCCAGCAAGCCAACAGCACGCCCATCCCCTGCCGCCCGGGTCCCACCGGAATGGCCAGAATCCAGCGCCCGGCGTACTGGGATTCGGCCGGTTGGCCCGTGTCCCAGGCCTGCTGAAGCAAATCACGGACGAGTCCAGGGCCGGTTTCCTCGGCGCTGCGCCCGACCTCGGCGGCGCGCCGAAATCCGGTTTCGCCTTTGCTGACCCGGAAATACAAGGTAGCGCCCACGGCCTTGCAGCCGTCGATGCAGCTCTGACAGAGAGCACGAGTCTGATTTTGAAAGTCCGTCTGACTCAAGACGCTCTGATGCAGGCGGTCCAAAGACTCCACCAGCACGTCGCGGTGGCGCAACTGGCTCCAACAGAACCAGGCGCCCGCCGTGGCCGTGCCGGTCGCAAGGAACCATAAAGGAAACTGTAATTGAACGATGTCCACCGGCCTGGGCCTTTTGTTGCCGGACGCGGGGTTTCCTCTGCCCGTCGGTCCCAAACCTTGGTGTCCAGCCGTCGATCTCAGCCTCAGACTTCATCACATCCTCTCAGGATGTCCGTTGTCCTTCCATAATCAGACAGGAAACCGCTGCCAGGGGGTGTAACTCAGGCCGGGCTGGATCTATCGCGTCCCTGGAGGGGTATTTGGCTGAGTCAATTTTGGTGGTAGAAGACGATCCGCTGATGCTGGCGGCGTTGGAAATTTTGTTAGAAGATGAAGGCTATGCGGTTACGACCGCCCAGTCAGGCATCGATGCTATTCGAATGGCAAAGGACAAGGAGTTTGACCTGGTCATTTCGGACGTGCAAATGGCCGAAATGGACGGGATGGAGACCATCTCGGGGGTGAAACAACAGCAACCGAGCGCGCGCTCGATTGTCATCACCGGTTACGCCAGCCCCGACGTGCCCATCCAGGCGATCAAGATGGGTGTCGACGATTATATCCTCAAGCCCTTTGACGACCGCCAGTTCGTGGCCAGCGTCAAGCGCTGCCTGGAATCGTTCCGCCAGCAAAAGATGTATACTCAGGGACTGCAGCAACAGTGGCGAGACTTCTCGACCATCATCAAGTTGCTGGCCGAGGGCGTGGAAGAACGCGACGAACATTTCGCCGGCCACTCCCGTCGGGTAGCCGAACTGTCCGTCAAGATTGGACGCAAACAGGGCCTTTCGCGCAACCGCTGCGAAGCTCTGGAGCTGGCCGCCTTCCTTCACGATATCGGCAGCATCGGCCAAAAGAAGGCCTTTTTGGACAAAGCCGAGGAGCTGCTCAAGGAAGACATCGCCCAGATTCAGGCGGCCTCGTCCCAGCAATCGGAATCCCTCTTCTCCAGCGTTTCCAGCCTGCGCGAAATCTTCCGTATCATTGTCCACCACCACGAGTGGTTTGACGGGAGCGGCAAGCCGCACGGCCTGAAAGGCGATGAGATCCCCCTGGAATCCAGGATTCTGTGCGTGACCGAAGCCTACGACGCCATGATCAGCAAACGCCCCCACCGCGAGCCGCTCGGCCACGCGGAAGCTCGTCAGGTGCTGCAAAAGGAATCTGGCACCCACTTCGACCCGTCCCTGGTGGAAGTGCTGCTTAACTTGTTGGTGGACTCTTCGGAGGATGAAGAAAACGAAGAAGCCATCGAAGCCAGCCTTTCCAAGGAGCGCCAGGCCGAGCTGCTGCTCGGTATTTGCCGCACTTACCTGACCGCTGGCGACCTGGAGACCGCCGGCAGCGGCTTCCAGCAGGTCATCGACCTGCTGGGCAACGACGGCTCCCGCACCGCCCTGTCCGAAGCCTCGGCCGGGCTGGGACTGAGCCTGCTTCACCGAAAACGCTACGAAGACGCCGAAGGGGCCGCCTCTAAAGCCATCGAGTGGGCTCAGGCCAGCAGTCAGCTGGTGCTGGGACGGGCTCGCGCTCTGCGGGGCCTGTGCTGGGGACATCTGGGTAAAACCGAGCAGGCCATTGCCGAACTCAAAACGGCCCAGGACATCTTTAATGTCTGGGAATCTCACCTCGACATCGCCATCGGGCTTCTATATCAGGGCCGAGTGGAGCGCGAGCGCAAAGGCAACTGGCAGGAACCGGTCGAGAAAGCGGTCGAGCTGATCGATCAAAATGGCCTCCAGCAGGTACTCAAACAAGAGCGCTACGTGGCCATTCCTCTTCTGCTGCAGCTGGTAGGCCAGGAAGAAGAACATGTCAAGGCCAAAAACCTGCTGGCCTGGATCGGCTACGATACTTTGCAGCCTTTCTTCATGGAACTGGAAACGGGCGCCCGTGAGCGTGCGATTTCTCGACTGGCTCCACGCGAGGGAGGCGGCGCCCCGCAGTCTCCACCCCTATCCATGTATGGATTTGGCAAATTCCGCGTCTTTTTGGGCGACCAAGAAGTGGGCGAAAAGCTGTGGAAGACGCGCAAATCCAAGTATCTCTTTGCTTACCTGGCCTGCAACGCCGGCCGCGATGTGCCCGACGAAAAGGTCATGGACCTCTTCTGGCCCGACCACGAGCCAGAGAAGGCCCGCCAATCTTTATACGCAGCCCTCTCGCATATGCGTAAGGCCCTGGAAGCCGTCTTCCCGGGTGAGAGCGACCGCGTGGTGTTGGCTCGCAAAGGCTTTTATCGCTTCAACTCCGAGCGCAGCTATTTCTTCGACATGCAGGAGTTTGAGCGACTCTACGACCAGGCTCAGGCCCGCATCAAAGAAGGTCGTGAAGATGAAGCCATGGTGGCCTTCCAGAAAGCGGAAGCTCTCTATACCGGCGAATTCATGGAAGGCTACTACGAAGACTGGGCCGTCTTTATTCGTGAAGAGCTGGACATGAAATACAGCGAAATGCTGCAGACCCTGATGGACCATTTCTTCGACAAGAATCGCTTCCCGGTCTGCATCGACTACGCCCAGCGCCTGCTACGCATCGATGCCTGTCACCAGGACGCCCATATTACCTTAATGCGCTCGCACATCGCCCAAGGCAAGCCGGAACTGGCCGCCCGCCAGTATCAAAGCTGCAGCCAGGTGATGAAAAACGAGCTGAACATGTCGCCCTCTCCCGAAATGACGGCGCTGTATCTACAAATCACGGGATAACCTGTGCTGGTCGAACTGCAAATCGAGAACTTTGCCCTGATTGACTCGGTGCAGTTGGAATTTCGCGAGGGCCTGAACGTGCTCACGGGCGAGACCGGAGCGGGCAAGTCGATCGTGCTGGATGCGCTCGGCTTCCTGCTGGGCGACCCGGCCCGCGACGTGGTTCATAAACGAGCTCGAGTCACCGGACGCTTTCTACTCTCCTCAGAGGCCAAGAAATGGCTGGTGGAACAGGGCTGGGACGAAGAGGACGAAGCCATCGCCCTGCGCGAGGTCAGTCCCGGCGGGCGCAGCTCGTGCCGACTCAATGGATCCCTTTGCAGTCTGTCCCAATTGCGCGAACTGGGCAACCTGATGTTGGAAATCCACAGCCAGCATCAGTCCAACCGTTTGCTGCGTCCCTCCCGGCATCTGGAACTGCTGGATCGTCTCTCAGATCACCAACCCTTGCTGGAGAGCTATCGCATTCTCTACCGAGAATCACAGGACGTCTCCAAACAATTGCTGGACCTGGGCCAGAGCGAGCGCGAGCGCAATCGTCAGCTGGAATGGCTGCGCTTCGAACTGCAGGAGATCGAGGAAGCTCGCCTGCAGCCAGAGGAGGAGAGCGAGATTGAAGCCAACATCCGGCGCCTGGCCGCCGCCGAAGAACTGGGCCAGCGCAGCCGCCAGGCCTTGCTGCACATCGACAACGCCCTGGATGCAGTGGGCCAGGCCCAGAAGCAGCTGCTGGCCCTGCATCGGCTCGACCCTTCGGCTTCCTTCGCAGAACAGGCCGCCCTGTGCGAAACCCAACTGGGAGACGTATCGCACGCCCTCAACCGCTATCAAGACGACCTGCAGGTCGAGCCGGAGCACCTCGACCAACTCCAGGCACGAGCCGAGCTACTCCGTACCCTGAAGCGCAAATACGGACCTGACGTATCAGCCATTCTGGCTTATGCCAAGGACATCCAACAAAAACTGGCCGACCTGGAGAACGCCGAAGAGCGACTGGAACATCTGCAGAAACGCCAGGCCGAACTTCAGTTGGAGTTGAACGGCATGGCCGCTCAACTCAGTGCATCCCGCCAGAAACAGGCGCGCTTGCTGGAGAAAGAGGTGCAGTTGCAACTGAGCGACCTGAACCTTGAGAATATGCGCTTCGAGGTCCATCAGCAGCCGACAGAAGCGGGTCCGAGCGGTGCCGACGCTCTGGAATTCTTCCTGGCCCCGAACCCGGGCACCCCTCCCCGACCGCTGGCGAAAATTGCCTCGGGCGGTGAGCTTTCCCGAATTATGCTGGCCATTATCGGCATCTTCGCCAAATTCGAACCGCTGACCACCCTCATTTTTGATGAAATCGACGCCGGCCTGGGCGGTCGCGCGGCCGAAGCCGTGGCTCGCAAACTCAACTTATTGGCCCGCCAGCGCCAGGTGCTGTGCGTCACTCACCTGGCCGTCATTGCAGCGGCTGGCGACCAGCACATCCGGGTGGCCAAAGAAAGCGATGGCGAGCGAACCCAGCTGGAATTAACCGTGCTCACCGGCAAAGGCCGCGAGGCCGAAATCGCGCGAATGCTGAGCGGCGACGCGGGAGCCAACACCGCCCAACGCCTGGCCCGAGAGCTACTGCGCCGAAACTAATTCACCGGCCGCGAGCCAGTTGATCGACCCGCCTGAGCAGAGCGGGCATCCTGAAGGGACCACCCATCTCGGCGATATGTCGGGCCGCCTCAACCTCATCCAGCCCGCAGGCCGTGACAAAGAGGGGATTCTGACTGCTTCCTCTGCATACCGGCGTGCCCGGATTGCCGTGAAAGGCTGTCTTGGCCACCCCGACCACCGAACAGCGCCCGCCCAGGGCCTGATAGAGATGCCAGCCTAAACCCGGGCGGTCTGGACCCAGCCAGCAAAATCCGTCAACCACCAGGATGGCGGCCTGGGGCCGGTGCTCAAGAACGGCCAGCAAGCACGGCAGTTCCCGCTTGTAAAAAGCGCCTGGCTCATACTCTGCCACCTTCCCGCACAGCAAGGCCCCTTCTTCCAAAGCGGTGGCGTCTTTCCAATCCTGAAAGAGCACCCAACCGGCGCGGGCCTGCTCACCCTGATAGTCGACGTCGAGAGCGAGGATGCGACCCTGATTCACCTTTCCAGTAAAGGGTCGGTCGGCCAAAAATAACTGAAAGAGGGGGAGATGAAGGCCTGTTGCAGAACCCGTGTTCTGGATGCAACAGAAGACTGTCTTGAGTAATGGCTTAACCGTGGTCAGTGAGCGCGTTCCCGAACTGCGCTCCTGCAGCCTGGGGATTTGGTGCGGGGCCGGCTCCCGCTTTGAAAACGATCAACAGGCCGGCCTGTCCCACTTCCTTGAACATATGTTCTTCAAAGGCACCACCAGCCGCTCGGCCTATGATATCGCCGTGACCATGGATTCGGTAGGGGGCCAACTCAACGCCTTTACAGACCGCGAGCACACCTGTTATTACGCCCGCGTCATGGACCGACACATGCCCATGGCTCTGGACATCCTCTCCGACATGGTCAACCATTCGCTCTTTGAAGCTGAGGAGATTGAGCGCGAAAAGGGCGTGGTCCTCGAAGAAATCAAGATGTACGAGGACACCCCCGACGACCAGGTCTTTGAACTCTTTAATCGGGCTTTCTACAGAAATCACTCGCTGGGGAGGCCGATCATCGGCTACGCCCCTCGGGTCAGCTCCCTCTCGCGCCAGGACCTGATCAGCTACGTGGAGGAGCGCTACCACCCCGGCAACCTGATGATCGCCGCGGCCGGCCAGCTCGATCACGAACAACTGGTCGAACTGGTGGAAAAACATTTCCGCGGTGCTCGGCCCAACGGTGGCAGCCCGCCTGGAAGCGGCACGCCCGCCCCTCAACAGCACCGTTCGGTTTACCATAAGGCCTGCGAGCAAACCTACCTGTGCCTGGGGGCACCGGGGATTGCTTATACCGATGCGCGCCGCTACACGATGCTGGTTCTGGACAGCGTTCTGGGCGGCTGCATGTCCTCCAGATTGTTTCAAGAAATCCGCGAGAAGCGCGGCCTGGTCTACTCCGTCAGCACTATTCAAACAGCCCTCTCGGACTGCGGAACCTTCGGCGTCTTCGCGGGCACCAGCGCCGAGAAAGTGCCGGAAGTCATCTCGGTGGCCCGCGACATCTTCGCCGACGTGGCCAGCAACGGCATTACCGACGAGGAACTGGAGCGCGCCAAGGAATTGCTCAAGGGAGCCCTGGCGCTGAACCTGGAGTCCACCTCCAGCCGCATGATGCGCATCGCCCGCAACAACCTTTACTTCGGCCGCTTCGTGCCCATCGAAGAAACCATCGGCAAGATCGACCAGGTCAGCCATTCAGAGGTGAAAGAACTGGCCGCCTGGTTGCTCGATCCCACTCGCTATTCACTGGCCGCTCTGGGTCCGGTGAGCGAAGTGGACGGCGTGAAAGCCCAACCACTACCTGAATTTTACGCAATGTCCAAGTAGACCACGGAGGCTCTATGAATACCGAAGACCAAATTCCCGTCATGGTGGCGGGAGCCAATGGCAAAATGGGGCGGGAAGTGGTGCAGACGGTTCTGCAACAAGTCGATCTGCGACTGGTGTCGGCCCTGGGCCACACTCGGGGCGTGGGCGAAGACGTAGGCACAATGACCCACGGGGAACCCTGCGGCGTGCTGCTCAGCGACGATATCGAGGAATGCACCTCCAAAGCCGCTGGCGGCGTGCTGGTCGACTTCACTCTCGGACCGGCCGTGAAAGACATCGTGCTTTCAGCCCTGCGTCACAACATGGCTTGCGTGGTGGGCACCACCGGCTTACCTCCCTCGGACATGGCCGAGATCGAAGAGACCGCCCGCAATCACAACCAGCCGGTGCTGCTGGCGCCAAATTTCGCCCTGGGCGCGGTGCTGATGATGAAGTTCGCCCGAGAAGCCTCAAAGTATTTCCGTTGGGCGGAAATCATCGAGTTGCACCACGAGAAGAAAATGGATGCGCCCAGCGGCACGGCCCGCCGGACCGCGGAAATGATGCGCAAGGCTCGCAGCGACGGCTTTCGAGCGATGGCTCAGGAAGAAGAATCCGTCAAAGGCTGCCGGGGCGGCTCCATCGGAGGGGTTCGAGTCCACTCCGTGCGGATGCCCGGCTTGCTCGCCCACCAGCAGGTGATGTTCGGAAGCCATGGGGAGACCCTGCTGATCCAGCACGACGCCCGGGCCCGCAATGCCTACATGCCGGGCGTCATGCTGGCCATCCAACGCGTTCGCAACCTGACCGGTCTGGTCGAAGGCCTGGAGCACATCCTGGACCTTCCCTGACCTGCTCCGGGCCCAGCTAGGAGACCTGAAAGCGGACCCGGCGCACCGAGTTGTTCTCGTATCCTTGCTGATTCCACAAGGCCTGCATCGGCTGCACGTGACCTTTCGAGTCTCGCGCCACAGCACAGGCCTCGTGTTGTCCGGCCTCAAGTCGGACCGAAGCGGAGAAACCTCGCCAGGCGAAAGGTCCGCGTGCTTCAGCCAGCTCCACCGGAAGCTCCTGCCCATCCACCAGCACCTGCACCGACTCGACCGGGGCGAAACCGCTCCAGGCCCAGCCGCTGATCACCACCTGGCCGTCCAGTCGTTCATCCTCTTTGGGAGTCACAATCATCGCGCGAGGCAACATGGTCGAAACCGGCCGAACCGGGCCATCCACCGGCTTAAACTGGTAGTCCTCGACCTGGTAGTAGCCCTGGTAGGGTTGATTGACCGCCCGTATCTCGGTCAGCCATTTGACCGAGGCCATCGCATAAAGCCCCGGAACGACAAGACGGATCGGGCCACCGTGCTTAATCGACAGTGGCTCATCGTTCATCGCATAGGCCACCAAAATCCCGGGTGCGTAGCACTCCTGGATCGGCAGGCTCCGGGCATACTCCACATCTCCACCCTGAAAGACCAGCTCGACTGTATCCTCGGGAGGGGCAGCAAGTTTCAACAGCTCCCCCAGAGAAACTCCGGTCCAGCAAGCATTGGAGACTCCGCGCCAGCCCCAGGCGGTTCCCGGCGGCAGGGGGTCCATGAACAATCGGCCGTTGCCCGCGCACTCCAGCGTGACTTCCTGACGCACAGTCGGTAAGGAGCGCATCTGTTCCACCGTGAAGATCCGACCACAGACCTGGATTTCGTCAGCAACCAGCGGGAACTCATAGTGGTTTCGGTTAAAAAAGTGAGGTGTAATCGGCAGACGAAAATCGTCCCAGTCAGGTTCGGCATTCAGCGGGCTTTGGGTCACAACATTCATGGCGGCTGTTTCTCGTCCGGGATCAAAGTGCCCTCCGAGCCAAGGGTTAATTAAGGGGAGACCATGATCGACTATCTTTTTAAGAATGAAGGGGCCTACAGCCGGGCTCAGCTCGAGCGATTGCGCCAGGCTCGAGTGGCTGTGGCCGGGCTTGGGGCGTTCGCCTTTGGGGCGGTGAACCTGGCCCAATTGGGCGTCGGCCATTTACGCATCGCCGATCCGGACACTTTCGAGCGTCACAACGCCAATCGGCAGCCCCTGGCCACTCTTTCCAATCAAGGATGCAACAAGACAGCCAAAGTTGAGGCCTGGATCCGAGACCTGATTCCCGAAATCAAGCTCGAGGCTTTCCCTGAGGGCGTCACCCTGGACAACCTGGATCGCTTCGTAGACGGAATGGATGTGGTGGTGGACGCCGTGGACTTCCTGCGGCCGGACGTAAAACTGAGTCTCCATCGCCTGTGCCGCAAAAAGAACATCCCTGTGGTGACGGGGCTGCTGGTGGGCAGGGGGGCAATCTGCTATGTATTCACCCCTGCCGGACCCGATTTCGAAGAGTTTTTCGCCTGCCCACGCGACCCTGGATTGCGCAACGCCTGGACAATGCCGGCCTCGCGCATCATGCCCCACGAAACCCGCTTTCCCGATACCAATGGCCTCACTTACCGAGCCGCCCGACTGCACACTTTCAAGGTCCTCAATGGACTGCTGCCCATCACCAGTAACCCGGTCTCGGCCGGCACCTCGCATCTGTTGCTGGGCACCATGGTCACCAACCTGCTGCTGGACCTGCCCGTCCCCGTCATCCCCAGCATCTCCTACTGCGACTTTTCCAACCTTCAAATGGGAACCATGGATTTGTCCGCGCTGGTGGATGAGCACAAGCATTCCATCTGGACCAAGATGGCAGATGTCTACGACGCCGTGCTGGTGCCGGCCAGCGGCCAACCCACGGTCTTTACGGATTTACGCCAACGCTATCTGCGCGACCTGAGCCAGTGCCCGAAGATTTTGGAGGCGGGCGGAGGCACCGGTCTACTGGCCGAGTCCCTGGCTTTGGCTGGCCACGAGGTCACCGTGTTGGACCGCAGCCTGGAAATGCTGGCCCACGCGGTCCGCCGGGCCCGTCAACTGGAAGGTCCGGGCCGGCTCCTGGTGGGCGAAGGCGATGTGGAAGATCTGTTCTTTGAGGACGAGAGTTTCGATGCCTACATCTCCAACAATGTGCTCTACCTGACCCATCTCGAGCGCACCCTGAGCGAAGCCTTTCGCGTCCTGAAGACGGGAGGGAAAATTGCACTCTCCAGCCCCCAGGTCACACCCGACCTGAAAGCCATCGGGGGTTCCCTGGAACGCATCGTGGCCTCTGGCGTGGACGAAGAGACCGCTCGACGCTTTCTGGACTACCAGATCGAGATGCTGCGGGCTCCCCAAGTAACCCCACGCCAACCCGAAGAAGTCCAGGATCTACTCGCAAAGATTGGTTTCTCGGCAGTGGAGAAAGTCGAATCCGCCTACGCCGGCATCAACTTCTACCTGGTGGCTCGCAAGTAGCTACTTGATCGGGCTGAAGACCTGAATGGTGGAGACTGTCTCACCGGCCAGGTAAAAGGCAATGCCGCGATGCGGATAGATGAGATTCCCGCCTGAAGTATCGGGCGCCTTGCCGTAGACCTTGATCACCTCGCCGCGCGAGCAGCCGACCTTAAGGCCCTTGGGCGAGATGTAGTCACCGGTAGTGATGGTAATGGCAGCCACCTGGCCGCTCTCGGCCAGGACGCCCACAAACTTGTCTGGCCAGCGATGATTCTTCCCGTCCACCACCGGAGCCGCTCCCCAGGCAAGCTGGAGTTCACTCATGGGCATCCCCACCTTCAAGTCGCCACAACGCTTGCCGGCCACAATCAAACGATCCCCTTGTAGTGCTGACTGAGCTTCGGCCTTAAAGATGAAGACGCGCTCTACCTTGCCATTAACGTCGTAGGCAAAGCCGATGCCGTTGGGATAGGCCACCTGCTGCGGTCCGCGAGCCAGGCCCTGGCCCAAGCCGGAGACCACCTGTGAGATACTGCTGCCGACGCCCAGGCCGGAGGCCATCCGGGCGCTGCCCGCCCAGGTGGTGATTCCGAGAACTTTTTTCTGTCCGTTCACCAGCAGCAGTACGTCGCCTTTGTAGGTCTTGAGGCTACTCTGCGGATCGCTCTCGCTGGCTTTGGAGGAAAGCGGCGCCCCCAGGCTGGCCTCGGCTTCGCTGAGGCTCTGATTGAGCTGAATCGGTCCGTAGCCGGTGCCCGGCTTGAGTTGCCAATTCTGAGCCACCGCCATGCAGGGGATCAGCAGGCATAGAGCAATGAATAAAAAGCGCGTCATTCAGGAGTCTTTTCGGGGAAAGGGGATTTTCCCCCCGGTAGCAAAGGCGCGGCTTCCAATCCCACCTACTGTGCCAAGGAGTAAGCGAAAAATGGCTGGAGAGAAAATTAGCATCAAAGACGGTAAGCTGAGCGTACCGGATCATCCCATCATCCCCTTTGTGATCGGGGACGGTACCGGTCCGGACATCTGGAAAAGCTCCGTACGCGTGCTGGACGCGGCCGTAGAGAAAGCTTACGGCGGCAAACGCAAGATCGAGTGGAAAGAAGTCTATGCCGGAGAACTGGCCTTCAAGAAGTTCAACAACTGGCTGCCGGACGAGACGGTTGAAGCTTTCCGCGAATACCTGGTGGGCATCAAAGGCCCTCTGACCACTCCTGTGGGCGGCGGCATTCGCTCGCTCAACGTGGCCTTGCGCCAACTTCTGGACCTCTACGTCTGCCTGCGTCCCGTGCGCTACTTCGCGGGTACGCCCTCGCCCGTGAAAGCTCCAGAGAAGGTCGATATGGTCATCTTCCGCGAGAACACCGAGGACATCTACGCGGGCATCGACTTTGAAGCCGGCAAAGAAAAGGCCGTGAAAATTCTGGAGTTCCTGCAGAAAGAGATGCCGGCCGACTTCAAAAAGGTTCGTTTCGGAGCGGAAGATCTTGCCAGCGTGGGAGTCGGCATTAAGCCCGTCTCGCGCCACGGGACCGAGCGCCTGGTGCGCTCGGCCATCGAATACGCGGTGAAGCACAACCGTAAAAGCGTTACCTTCGTGCACAAGGGCAACATAATGAAGTATACCGAGGGCGCTTTCCGCGACTGGGGTTATGATCTGGCCAAGAAAGAATTCGGCGCTGTGGAACTGGACGGCGGTCCGTGGTGCAAGCTGCCCAACGGCTGCATCATCAAGGACGCCATCGCCGACATCACTCTACAGCAGGTTCTGACCCGCCCGGAAGATTTCGACGTCATCGCCACTCTGAACCTCAACGGTGACTACCTGTCCGACGCTCTGGCCGCTCAGGTGGGGGGCATCGGTATCGCACCGGGTGGCAACATCAACTACGTGACCGGACACGCCATCTTTGAAGCCACCCACGGCACTGCTCCCAAGTATGCCGACCTGGACAAGGTGAACCCCGGTTCGGTGGTGCTCTCGGGCGAGATGATGCTGCGTTACCTGGGTTGGGGCGAGGCTGCCGACCTGGTCATCAATGGCCTGGACGGTGCCATCGCTTCCAAGCGCGTCACCTACGACTTCGCCCGTCTGATGCAGGGAGCCACCGAAATCAAGTGCTCCGAGTTCGGTGACAACATCATCGGTCACATGACCACCAAGGCCGCCGTCTGAGCCGTAGAGCTCTCGTTGTTCTTCTGACCTGGCTGGTGGGAGTAGCGGGCTTTGCCTGCTACTCCCATTTTGTTGGACAGAGTCCGCTGCAGATTTTCAAGGTCTTCGTGCAGTGGCTGGACACCAATCCAGCCGGGCCGGCGGTCTTCATTCTGGCTTTCTGCCTGCGCCCGCTGACCATGCTGCCGGCAGCTCTGTTCTCATTGGCTGCGGGTTACTGCTTCGGAACCTGGTGGGGGTTGCTCTGGGCACATCTGGCCGGAGCGGCCGCCGCTCTTTTGTTCTACGGAATCGGACGCTCGATGGGTCTGCGCCGAGGGGTGGCCCGCTGGCTGGACTACTGCATCAACTTGATGAGCACCCACGGGGTTCTTTCGGTCGTGATCCTGCGCTGGTGTTTTCTCCCGTACGATCCGGTCAGTTATCTGGGTGGAGCGCTCAGGCTTCCCCTGGGACGCTTCCTGATTGCAAGTTTTATTGGGAATCTGCCGGGTACGTCTTCGGTGGTTTTGCTGGGAGCTTCCTTGCAACAATTTGACGGACAAAATGTTCCCATCAATTGGCGTTTGCTGGCCGCGAGTTGGGTAATGTTAGTGGGAATGTTGGGTATGGGTCGGTGGTTGCGCCGCCGAGTCGTCCCCGGCGCGAGCGGAAGCGCCTCTTCCGAAAACCAGGATTGAAAAGCAAGGAGCCCTATGTCCATCACCGACACTCAAGTTTTCCCCGGTGGAGCCTTCCTCACCCAAGATTTTCCCGTCGACGCCCTGCTTACGCCCGATAACCTGAGCGAAGAGCACCGCATGATCTCCCAGACCGCCGAGCGTTTTATGCTCGAGCGCGTGATGGCCAACGCTGAGAAGATTGAAAAGAAAGACCACGAGATGCTCAAGACCGTGTTGCGCGAGTCTGCTGAGCTCGGTCTGTTGGGCGCCGAGATCCCCGAAGAGTATGGCGGAACCGGACTGGATCTTTTGTCCATGATGCTGATCACCGAACAAATCGCCCGATTGGCCTCATTCTCCGTCTCCTTCGGCGGGCACGCCGGCATCGGCACCGCCCCCGTGCGCTACTTCGGCAACGAAGAGCAGAAGCAGAAATGGCTGCCCAAACTGGCCTCCTGCGAGGTCATTTCTTGCTACGCCCTGACCGAGAATCACTCGGGATCAGATGCGTTGGCCGCCCGTACCAAGGCTGTGCTGAGCGAAGACGGCAAGCACTATATCCTCAACGGCAGCAAAATGTGGATCACCAACGGCGGCATCGC
>JAFEBA010000056.1:71161-124373 GCA_018266105.1 bacterium
CAAAGTGGATGGCCAGCACTTCACCTGTTTCGTGGTTGAGACCAACACTCCCGGCTTCTCGGCCGCGGCTGAAGAGCGCAAGATGGGCCTGCACGGCTCCTCCACCACCGCCTTGACCCTGGAAAATGTCAAGGTTCCGGTGGAGAACCTGGTGGGCGAAATCGGCAAAGGCCACAAGATCGCTCTGAACGTGCTCAACCTGGGCCGTTTCAAGCTCGGCGCCTGGTGCGCTGCCGCTGCCAAGTATGCCCTCAACGACGCCATCACCTACTCCAAGGAGCGTTCTCAGTTCGGCAAAGCCATCTGCGAATTCGGCGCCATCCGCTACAAACTGGCCCAGATGGCCATCCGCTGCTGGGTGGGCGACTCGATGAATTACCGCACCGCCGGCATGATCGAGACCTCGCTGGGCAAGACTGACTCCAAGGACGCCATCGCCGCGCTCAAGGCCATCGAAGAATATGTGGCCGAATGCTCCATCCTCAAAGTGGCCTGCTCCGAGTACCTGGATTACGTGGTTGACGAGGCCGTGCAAATTCACGGTGGTTATGGCTACTCGGCTGAGTACGCGGTCGAGCGCCACTATCGCGACTCGCGCATCAACCGCATCTTCGAAGGCNNGAAGGCACCAACGAGATCAACCGCCTGACCATCACCGGTTCGATCCTCAAGAAGGCCATGACCGGCAAACTCAACCTGCTGGCCGGCGTTTCCGAGACCGAGAGCAATGTGCTCCAGGCCGAAAAGAAGATGGTCGTGAATGCCAAGAAAGCCGCTCTGCTGGCCGCCGGCACCGCGATCCAGACGATCGCCGCCGACAATCCCGAGGAGAAACACCAGGAAACCCTGATGCGCATCGCGGATCTGGCCATCGAGGTGTTCGC
Source organism: bacterium (assembly GCA_018266105.1). Lineage (GTDB taxonomy): Bacteria > Vulcanimicrobiota > Xenobia > Xenobiales > JADMJV01 > JADMJV01. The sequence continues at coordinate 72,046 of JAFEBA010000056.1, forward strand.
CATGGACAGCGCCTGGCTGCGCGCCGCCAAACAGGCCGGCGAAAAGGGCGAGGACAAGATCGAGCTGCAGAAGGACATCCTCAATGTCTTCCTGGTCGATTCCACCACCCGCCTGTGGACCAACGCGCGCCAGTTGCTGGCCAACCTGCTGCCCGCCGGTGAGGCCCTGCAGAAAACGGTGGGCAAGGTCGACTACCTGGTCGGCGCCGCTCCCGCCAACACCCAGATCCCGCTGCAGCGCATCGCCGCCAAATTGCTGGAAGCCGGCAAGTACAACGCCTGATCGCCAAGGGTGAACCAGAAGCCCCCGGTCTCTCGAAGGCCGGGGGCTTCTTTTTTTGAAAGCGTCACGGACTTGCCAATTGAGGGGCTACTCGGATTGCTTAGAAACGGATCGCCTCCATTTTGGCGACCTTCCCTCGCAGGAGGATGCCGGCGGCCGGGAGGTGAGCTCTGGTAGAGATTCCGGTAGGCGACTTTTGCCGGGAGACTGGCGAAGTCCATCGGGCCAGGCCCTCTGTAAACGACCCAGAGCCTCAGTCTGACAAAGTACCGTGTCACGCGCCGGGTCTCCCTGAAAGCGCATGGCCAGCCCTCCCAGCCCAGAAAAACCGCCGATCAGAAGCAGGGGAGGAAACCCGAGCAGGAAGGAGCCGGCAATCAGGACCCCGCCAGAAACCAGCAGAGCCGAACTTTTCAAAGCCGACCTCGGAGGCAAAGGTGGAGGCACAGGCAAGCACACATCCAGCAAGGCCGGACGCAGAGCCGTCAGGGCGAGATCCAAACGAGTTTGGCGTTCCGCCGTCAGGAGCAGGCGGAATCCGCTTAAGTCGGTGGTCAGACCCGCGGCCGAGACGACAACCGTGGCCGAGACCCGATCCGTAAAATCCAGGGCTTCCTGCTCGATGACGATCCCGTCCAGCACCCACAACACGGAAACAGGAGTTTCGTTCTCCATGTCTTGAGCCCAACTGATGGCGGCAAACAAGCCCTGGCACCCGGACTCCCGACAGTGGAGAGTCGGAATCTGAGGGCTCTGAGCCCACACCTCGCGAAGACTGGGGCAGCCGGTCCAGCGGACCGCGTATGAGAACCCATCCACCGGCTCCATCCCTACCATCAGACGCAAAGGCGCGGCGAAAGCGGCGTTTCTAAGCAGCTCGGCGATCTGCTCTTGTTGGGGACGGCTTGCTGTCACCGCCAGTCGGGCGCGCGTACTCGGAACCACCTTGGTGCGCTCCAAACGTTCACCGTTCCAGGTCAGTCCCTCGTGGCTGTCGGGTGGGGCGTAGGTCAGCCCCCCAGAATGAGCGGCCCCACGCAAAGCCCGCTGAAAATGATCCATGGCCTTCGTCGGCGCCGGTTCCACTCGAAAGAAAGCCTGCTCGGCCTCTTCCAGGCTGCAGGCCTTTGCAAACTGAACGCTGACTTCGTGCGAGCTACGATTCACCTCCACCGACTCGTTGTTCCAGGTCACCGCAGCCTGAACCAACTTCAAGATCCAGTGCTGCGGACTGGGAAGCTGGTGAGCCGATAGTTTGTGAAAGGCCTTGTTTCGATCCAGCGTAAAGGCTCCGCTAGAATCGAGCTCTCCAGCTTGTCGCTCAGACTCGACCATCTGTTCAATATCGTCCATTGCTGTGGTTTCCTGGCAGCCAGGCTCGACCCTTCGTCCCGTCTCCGCTTCAAATCGCCGCCCGAGGGGCGGAGCTCCTGGCAGGACGCAAGCGCCCGGCGCTAGAGTTTTTGCGCGCCAACCTGAGCAACCAGGAGTGTGAGATCGCAGCGGACTGTTGCTGGCGACCCAGGGTTTCCAGGACAAGTAGGACCCGACCAGACCATTAGTTCCGTTTATATTTGGCCGGAATATCCCGACTGCTGAGCAGCTCGGACAGAAAGCGAGCGGTTCCATGGGCCTTCTCCCAGGCAAGGCAGGCGCGCAAGCCACCACCGTAAACGGGACAAGGATTATCCACCATGACCTGAGCCAACTCTGGGTAGTCGAGATGCAGCGCGCATTGATATTGCATCCAGACTGCAAATCCTTCGGTGAGTTCGTCCGAGAGCGGGGGGCAATTCTCATGCTGCCAGGCGTGAGCCAGTTCATGAACCAAAACCAACACGCAGAGATGGTCGGGATAATCCCCCTTAACCCAGATCCAGCCCTCTGAACTATGCAAGCCACCGGGCCCGCCACCAGGCAATGCCCTGGAATATTGGCGCACCCGGACCTCGGGTTGCTCCAATGTCAACTTGAGCTCGGGAACGCGGGTCAGACTCAATCCCATGACCTCGTGCAAGAATTCGTAGGCGGCCGGATACAAATCCAGCCCCTCCTGGAGGGTGCTCACTTGCGAGGCCCAGCAGAATCGGCAGCGACCCTCCAACAGTTCCACACCTATGGCCCGGCAGGTGTCACAAGGACAACACGAGGGACAGAAGATTCCCTCGGGAACGATGATGTAGTGCTCGCTGCAATCTCGCTGACAGTGGAGGCAAAACTTACGCTCGAGAATGCAGCGCGGACAGTATCCTGGCCTGGAGGTCTCCGCGAAAATGGGCAGGCTGCAAACCACACAGAGCGGCTTTCCCTCTGCGCAGGCGTGACAATAAGAAGTGGTGGTTGAGAGCTCGTCGTCGTCCTCAAAATAGTGAGTGATCCCGTCGTCCGGGAGAATCGCTCGCTCACAGTAGGGACAGTCGGGGAGATACCGGATGCAGTCTTCGCAAGCCGGCTGCTCCCGAGTGGTTAGCCAGGCCTTCAGTACGTTCTGGTTGCAGCAACTGCAAACGACCACAAGTCAGTCTAGATCATTCGTGTTGCCATTTTTATTGGGCAAGGCTCCCCATTGGAACCATCCAAGGCAGGACTCGCAAGCGCATAGCCTAACTATTTTGAATGGCAGCGGAAGGCACTCCGGCCTGGGCCGGGCAGCTACAGACCTCTCTGGACTTCTGGTCCAAAGGTCGCTGCGACCTGGGCGGTCGGGGCCTGCAACAGGTGCTGTTACAGTTGCGAGGGCCGGACTTCTCGCTCTGGCGCGCGCTGGTCTACAATCAGCTGGCCCTGCTTTCAAATCAGATGGGCCACTGGCAGTATGCCAAGGAACAGTGGGAACTGGCCAACGAGACCTGGCGAGAGAGCGGAATGCACCCCGGAGCCCCGGAACTGCAGGCCACTCTAGAGTGGTATTTCCAACTACTGAGCCATTATGGCTTCGCCGAGCGGGCTCAAAGCATCCGCCAGCTGCACGAGCAGAAGCAACCCCCCCTGCTCAACCCCTGGGATGAACCCGCCGAAAAACCCCAGCTGACCCCCCTTTCGCAGGTTCCGGCATCGCCCCCACCTCGCCTTGAGGTCGCCAGCCAGGAAACTTACGCGCCGGTTGGGGGCCAACGGGTGGCCAGCCGCTCCCTGGCGGAGCAAGGTTTTGCCGACTGGGATGAACTGCTCTGTCAGGCCCTGAAGGCAGCCGCCGAGGGCAAATTGCAACCAGCTCTGGCCTCGGTGGATAAAGCCAAGTCACTGGTGATCGGCAAAAAGCACGAGCAGGCCCTGATCTACAACGCCGAAGCCATCTGCGGCTTTCTGGCCGGGGACTACTCTCAGTCTTCGTTGGCGCGCCAGGAAGCCATCAACTTCTGGCTGGCCCTGGATGAGTCCGTCAGTCCTTATGCAGGCACCAACCATCAGCGCTACATTGAGGCCCTGAACCAGGCTGGCCAAACTCAGGCCGCCAACATCGTGGCCCAACGACATTCGCAAATGAAGTGTCCGCTCATTGACCCCTGGGCCGATCTGGAAAGCGGGCTCAAATCTGGGCAATGGGAAACCACTCAATTCAATATCCTCGAAGACTGGAGTTCGCGAGTCGAGATGGCCCTGCGCTTTCGGGTTCGCGGCAATCTGCTGGAGGCCCAGAAAGAGCTGGGCCTGCTTGAGCAGCAGATGTCACTGGAGCAGATGCAGCAATGCCCGGGCGCTCTGCTTATGCAACTGCAATCGATCATGGCCTACGCCACCGGAGACTACGATTCTGCTCAGGTGCTGTTTCGCAAGGCCGTTACCGTCTGGGAGGCCTTGGAACCTCGTCAGCGCCACGATTTACCCTACCTGGGCCAGCTTAAGGAACTCATGAAAACCTACGGTCTTGAATCTCTGGCCGAGATCCTGGGTGAGCGCCTCTGTGATCCGTTTGTGACCTACAAGGCCGAGCATCAGATGCGCCAGGTGTCGGTGGACGAAGACCAGGGTGACGACCAGCACCCCCGGGAAGAGTGGGAAAACCAGATTCGCGAGGCCTGGGAGATGGCCCTCAAAGGCCGGTGGGATTCGGCGCGGCGCCACGCTGCCAAAGCCGAACGCCAGGCCAAACTGCTGGGTCAGACCGACCTGAGGGTCTGCTATAGCCTCAACTCCCAGGCGGTCTTTGCGAGTGCAGCCGGTGACTATAGCGACTCGGATGAACTCCAGGAGGAAGCCATCCGGGCCTGGCGTCGGGGCTCTCACCTGCCCGCCGCGCGCACGGCCTACAGCGAATTCTGCTTAATCTTGCGAGAAGCGGGCTGGTCGGGCATGGCCGCCATCCTGGAAGAAATTTGGGACAAACCGGTGGCTCGCAGCGCCTTCAACCCGGCCCTGCTGCCGCCCGAGGCGCTTTCCAAGACCGCCATGAAGATCATCGAGGCCGTCAAAGAGGAAGAACCGGACGACGGCATTTTGCGACTCCCTTCGCTGCCCCGCGCGGAAAGGCGACCGCAACAGGGCCTGCCCATCGGCAAGATTGCCGCCAGCCTGCTGCTGGTGAGCGCGATCGCTTGCGGCAGTCTTTACGCCTATGAGGCCTACATCAAACCCCGTCTGGCCAGGAGTGCACCGCATACGCAGGCCAGGCCCTAAGTTGGTGAGCTGGTCTAAGACCTGGAGCGGCAAACAAAGATCTGTTTGGGCGCACCGCTGGCGAACGGAGTGCGGTCGAAATCCCCGTATTTCATCAGCACCTCAAATCCAGCCCGGTCCAACAGCCCGGACATTTCCTGGGGAAAATAGCAGCGCAACACCAGCTGTTCCACGGCGCTGGGAAAACGCCAGGTGGTATGGACGCACTGGCTGGCATCGTCATAAAAGGAAGACTCCAAAACTTCAAATTCAGAACCGTCGAAAGCTTGCCGAATCTCGCCCGGATCGCGAGCCAATAAGGCCACATTGGGATTGAAGAGGTCGAAAATAAAACGACCGCCGGGCTGAAGATGAGCCCGGACCCGGGCCAACAGCTTCAATACGTCCTGATAATCGTGCAAATGCTGCATCGAGTTAAACGGCATCAGGATCAGGGCGAATCGCCGGCCCAGGTCAAACACCCGAGCATCGCCCGAAATCCAGGTCAGATCCGGGGCCTTCTCGCGAGCGCGGTTGAGCATTCCCGGAGAGCGATCGAGACCCACGATTTCGACGCCAGCTCGGGCGATGGGTATGGTCAGCCGACCCGTGCCACACGCCAGCTCGAGCACCGTCCCACCTGCTCGTCGCGACTCTTCTGCGTAAAAATCCAGATCTTCGCAAAACCCCTGATGCAGCCGATCGTACATCACACCATTGCGATAGAGCGGTTCTTCAGTCACCCCGACAGACCAGCCTTTCAGATTTGTTGCCGTCTACGCGAAACCGGCCGCGGAGCCAAACCCACGGTCACTTTGAGCGGCGTACCGGCCAGCATAGATCCGTTTCCCAGCGCTCAGCCTTGGACTGGTTGGCTTCCCCAATGCGTCGCACCTCGTAAAACTGACTGCCGGGTTTCAGGCCCTGGCCGTTGATCCATTCTCGTAATCGATTCCGTTCGGCCGGAAGTTGCTCGTAGTCACCGGTCACCACCAACCAGGCCAGCTGACCATCAGGCAGACGGAAGGAAGCCAATCCCTTGGGCGGAGGCGAACCCTCCGGCAACAGAATGCCCACCTTCAAAACCCTGCCGCTGGAATCATAAAGCACCACCGGTCGTCCATTGACACCTTGCAGACTGCTTTGCTCCAAGACTTTGGCCAAAACTTCCTCGGGCTGCTGGCCAGGCTGAACATTCAGACCCCAGCCTCCCTGCTCGGGCGCGAAGACCAGCACCGGAGTGGGCGCTGGGACGCGGGTGGGCGAAACTGTAACCGAGGGTGAGGGTGAAGGAGGCTGAGGTGATGGGGAGGGCCGAGGCCAGACCCAGTAGCCACCCGCGCAGAATCCAGCCAGCACCAAAGTCCAGAGCGGGGGACGCGGTCGGGGCCGCTTTAGAGGAGTGCCCTGACCCAGCAGAGCCTGGCGCATTTCTCGTGCGCTGGCATAACGTTGCTCAGGGTCCAGTCGTAAAGCCGTGTCCAGCACCTCGGCCAGTTCCGGGGGTAAGTCAGGCCGATGAAAGAGGATCGGTTTACAGCAGCCCATCTGGATCTGTAAACCGGTGAGCAATACGTAGTAGGTGGCCGCCAGCGAATACAAATCGGAGCGAACCGTGCCTTTGCCCACCATCTGCTCGGGCGAGCAAAACATGACGGTTCCAGCCGTGGTCTGAGTGTTGTCGCTGATGCTGCGGGCCAGGCCAAAATCGACCAGAATCAAGCGGCCGCTCTGTCGCTCCCGAATCAGGTTGCCCGGCTTGATGTCGCGGTGAATGATGGCCGGGTCCAGCCCATGCAGGTAGTCCAGAATGGACAGAATTTCCAGAAGATCCTTGTGAGCCTGTGCGCCCGTCATGGAGCCCGCCTCGACCGCCAGCGTGTCTCCTGCCACATAGTCCATCACCAGATAATGCAGCCCATCCTGGACGAAGAAATCCCTCACCTTAGGAATTCCCGCGTGCTGCAGGCGGCTCAGGGTGGTAGCTTCCTCACGAAAGCGCCTTGTCGCCCACTCGTCCTCGGACGGGTGCATCTCTTTGACCGCACAGAGTCCTTGCAAACGATCGTCATAGGCCAGAAAAACCGAGCCCATCCCCCCCGACTTGATGGCCTCGCGCACCAGGTAGCGGTCCTGAAGCCTCTCCCCCACTCTCAGTGCCATCTTTATCTCAGGGGCCTGATTTCGGCCGGGCGAAAATGCGGAAGGCTCTGATGTGCGGTCGTGGGCCGGGCCAACGCCCAGATCTGCAAAAATCGCAGCGGGTCACCGTGCGAGACCAGCAAAAAACAATGCTCGCCAGGCTCTTTCTCCAACTCCTCGACGAGGGCCGCGAGCCTGGCCGTCAGATCCTGAGCGGACTCGACTCCAGGCTGAGTCTGACCGGATTCATCCTGGAGCCAGACCGGCTCATAGTTGCGGGCCGAACTTCCCTCCCAAGCTCCGAAGAAACGCTCACGCAGACGAACCTCCAGACGCGGAGGCGGACATCCCAAGACCCGGGCGGCGATCTCGGCCGTCTGGCGGGTGCGCAAGAAATCGGAGCAAAGAATCCTGGTCTCAGGCCCCAAGCCGCTGGCCCGAGCATTCTCTTCGGCCTGCTGTTGACCCAGGGGACTCAAACCGTAAGCCTGACACCCCTGCTCAGGCGAGCTGATAATCTTATCCGCCAGGTTCGCTTCACTCTCGCCGTGGCGCATTAGAAAATAGCGATTGTTCACCAGATTTCTTCCATTGAATGGATCACCGGGAAGCCCTCCCAGTCGCGCACATGCCAGATCTGACGAGAGCCGTCGTGGAGCTCAATAATCGCCTCGTAGCCTCCCTCGATCGGCTGGACCACCAGGTCGCTAATCTCGGTCGACCCCTTGGGCAGCCGGGCCCGAGGCTCAGACCGCGGTTCCATCCGACGCAAGAATTCCTGCTCATCAGCTCCCCGCTCTAACAGTCCAAACCATTCATAAACCAGCGCCCGCACTTGATTGGCAGTGCAGGCTGCGGCGGGCCTGGGCCCACTGGAGCCACGAAAGTCTTCCCGGGTCGGATTGAAGCACTCCACGATCACCACCCTCGGGCTGAGCGGGCGTAATCCGTGATGAACATTGGAGGGAGCCACATAAGCCGCGCCGGCTTCCACCACCCGCTGCTGGTCACCCACACGCACTTCAGCCCGACCCTCGACCAGCATCGTTATTTGATCGTGAGCGTGATAGTGAGTCAGCAGTACTGGCTGCTGGGGGGCCGGATCCATTTCCAACCAGACCATGGTCAGCCGATCATTGAACAGCACACGCCGGCGCTGGCCCGGCCCGATCTGCTGCCAGGGGACTTGGTCCCACAACTTCGGGTCCACCGCCTGAATGGGCTCGCGAACGCGGTAGTCACGTGGGAGCTGTCGTTCATCCGTAAACATCCACTGAGCTTGGGCCGTGAAGGGACAGCCCAGCAGCACAATCAGCAGCGCGAGTTGGTTGAAATGTTTTAACACGGTTTGAGCACTCTTTTCGGACCATTATCCTGAGAAGGCTACCGCGCCCCTGAGAGGTCGGACTGCCTCGCGACCAGTTCATTCGCTCGGGTGATTTTCCCCCCAGCCCAATCCAACGACCTGATTGCCTGACCAGGAGCTGTTGACAATCAGCGGCCTGCTGCGGCCAGCCGAAGGTCCAGCGTCAACGGATACTCCGGATTGGGGCCCGGCTGATTCCAGCCCCCCGGCCATTGGCTGCCTTGAACGGCCTTCTCAAAGCGGCTCATTCGACGGCGCTCGGCCTCCTCATCGCTGGCGGGGAGACAATCCCAATGGGGAGTGTGATAGCGGCAACTGCCCAGAATCTTCTCGCCGTCTAAGAGATCGAAACGCAAGGGAGACTGCACTCCCAGATTCGGATGCAGACTGTGAGTAAACTGCCAGGCGCGGAAGCGCACGGCCGCCAGCCATTCGCCCTCTCCCAGCGGATGCAAGGGAAGGATGTGCCCGTTGCAGGCCAGACGATGGCGTTCCGAGTCCAGCCCGAACAGACGTACTTCCACCCGTTGCAGAGAAGAATCCACGGGACGCGACGTTCCCTGACTGGTCAGACCCTCGCCCAACACCGGCCAGGGCTCCAGAGCCTGGCGCAGTTGCAGTAGCACGCCCGCGCACCGACAGCTGCCCAGCAAAGGGAAGCGAAACTCAAAATGAGGTCGGAACCAGTCGGGCTCTAGATTCAGGCCGTGCTCCCGCAGGTCCGCCAAAACGGCCAGCAAGTCTTCCCAAAGAAAGGTGGGCAACATGTAGCGATCATGTAACTCCGTGCCAAGACGGCGCAACGGGCCCCGCTCAGGCGACTTCCAAAGGCGCCCCAAGAGAGCCCGCAAAAGCAGCATGAGGGTCAAATTGGTGCGCGCATCCGGACCCATTTCCAGTGCACGGAACTCGAGCAGGCCTTGCTGACCGCCCGGAGCCAGCGGGTCAAAAAGTTTATCCACGCAGATTTCGCTGCGATGCCCGTTCCCGGAAACATCGACCAGCAGGTCGCGAAAGATTCGTCCCAGCATGGCCGGCTCCAACTCATCTTCCAGGGCGTGAAAAGCCAGCTCCAACTCATACAGTGTTTCATGGCGTGCTTCATCAACCCGGGGGGCCTGGCAAGTGGGCCCCACGAACAGACCCGAGAACATGTAAGAGAGGCACGGATGGTGATTCCAGTAGGTCAGAATCGAACGCAACAGATCGGGCCGCCGGACAAACGGACTCTGCCTGGGGCTGGGTCCGCCCACCACCACGTGACAACCTCCCCCACTGCCCAGCACGGATCCATCCCGGCCCAGGCGATGGGAAACCAGCCCGCAAGCCCGAGCTTCCTCATCCACACCGGCCACGATCTCGACCAGTTCAGGCCAGCTGGAAGCAGGGTGCAGGTTCACCTCAATCACACCCGGATCGGGCGTGACCGAAAGCTGTCGAAAGCCCTCCAGGCCTTCATCCTGAAGGTCAGGGATGGGAGGTGCGTAGCCGCTGACCTCGAGGGCCGCCCCGCTCTGACGCAGGGCCTGCAACAACTGCATCCAGGCTGAAACCCGCGAGAGCGGGGGCAGAAAGACCTGTAATCGACCTCCCGCTTCGCTGACGCACAAAGCGGTCCGAACCGGACACTCGTCACTCCAGGGCAGCCGCATACCGGGTGGTCCAGAACAGTCCACCAAAGCCAGTCGCTTACCCGGCCAGGGTCCGGACTGCCAGCCCGACTCGTCATCGTAGGCAAGCAAAAGCACCTGACTGGGGTGATTGTCGACCTGCCGGCAAAAACTGGCGGGCAAGCCGAGCGCCTTGCAAACAAACCCCAGCAGCTCCCGAGCGGAGAGCTGCTGATGCCCCTCCAAAAGAAGAGACTGATTTTGATGCCAGAGACAGCGCAGGGCCCAACGCGGGGAATCCTCGCCTGGATACCATTTTCCCTGGCTGCGCTGCAGCAGCCCCTGGGGTGCAAAGCGCTTCTGCAGTCGCAAAGCCAGCTGCTGAGCGCGCCGCCATTTGGCTTCACCCACCGCGGCAACCGTCCATTCAGGCTGGTCGGCCTGCTCAGCATCCAGATAGGTGGGCTCCGCGCCCATTGTCATGCTCAGACCGTGACGCGCCCAAAAGGCGTCTACCTGTTGTCCGCAAGCATCAATTTGTGACCAGTTCATTCCCCCACGACCTCCGTTTTGACTCGAACCCTCAGACGCTCGCCACTTCCGCCTCGATAAAGCGTGCCGGAAGTCGGCGTAGCGTCCGTATAACTTCGTCCGCAGGCCACGCGTACGTGGTCCAGATCGGCCATGGTTCCATTGGTGGGGTCAAACCCCACCCAGCCGATCCAGGGCAGATAACACTCCACCCAGGCGTGCGAAGCTTCCGACTGAACCTGATTGGAATAGTCAGCGCCGGTGCGTATGTAACCCACGCGATAGCGGGCCGGGATGGCCAACAAGCGCGCCAGGCAAATTAGCAGGTTAGCAAAGTCCTGACATACCCCCTTACGGTTGCAAAGCAGTTCGAAAGGGGTGGTCGCCAGGGTCGTGGATCTTGGCGCATATTCAAAATCGCGCTTGATCTGCTGGTTGAGATCCATCAAGGTATCCACCAACTGAAAATCGTTCCGCTCCACCGCCGCCATGGCAAAGTCGGAGAGGGCCAGCAACTGATTCTCGGGCAGTTCCACCGGCAAAAGGTAAGGAGACATCATCTGGCGCTGCCAGGGCATCCAAACCAACGGGATGGAGGTGCGCTGATTCGGGAGAGAAAGCGCATCGTAATTCATGCTGTGAATGCGGACCAGCGAGTGGCTCACCACTTTGAGTTCATGAAACGGCGATTCCACCTCCAGCGAGGTGGTCAGATTGCCGAAAACATCCTCGTACTGGCGGCGGGCACCGTCCACGCTGAGGGTCAGCTGATGTTCCAGAATCTCCTGATTGCGATCGCAAACCGGGGTCAGACGAAAGAGGTGAGAGCTGCGCTCGACCGGCGTCTCATAGCTGTAAGTGGTCTCGTGCAGAACGCGCACGGTGCGAGTGCGAAGCTCCCGCGAGGGCAAGGCCGGCCGCAACGCGGCCGGCTGGTGCTGCTGCTCGGGAATCGAGTTCCAAATCAGAGTGCCGCGCCGAGCCACCAACATCTGGCCGGGCTCCATTTTCAGCCACTCTTCCTCGGAAGGAGGCAAGGTCGAAAAAAGCACCGCCGTTCTCTGGTGCTCCACGGCATCGTCCAGGTCCAAACGAATCAGCCCGGCGTGCAGGTGGGCCGGTTTTTCGGTGGGCAGACGCCGAGTCCAGAGCACCTGATGGTGGCTGGTCTTGTCATGATAAAAAACCAGGTCCAGACCGTCCGTGAAGACCAGGTTGGCCGTGCCCAGCTCATTAATCTGCATAAACAGCTCGTGCAGTCGGGGCCAGCCAAGATCGGCCAGACGACTGGCCCCCGCTTCACGCAGCCGATCGCCTAACCAGCAAAGGATATGCTCCGAATCCGTGCTCCCCACAGGCTCGTAGGTCTGCAGAGCCAGCTTGACCTGATAGTTGCGCAACTTGCCGTTGTGAGAGAGCAACCAATCGCGTCCGGCGTGGCGCAGTTGGAAAGGATGGGTATCCTGCTGACTCCGTCGATCGGCGGCCCCCAGGGCAAACGAGAGAAAGATGGTAGAGCGAAAGTGGGTCCAGTCCTGGAGCATGCGCACCAGTCCACTGTTGCCTCGACAAATCGGATCTTTCACCACCGAGGCGGCCCGTTCGCCCTCGGGATACCAGCCAAATCCCCAACCGCAAGGCACCTTCTCCGGACCCTCCACGCTGGGCAGTTCTCCAAAGTGGACCTGGGGAGAAGCTCCCGAGTCAAAACACATAGCCATCAAGTGGGTACTCATCCACACTTCCTAACCCCAGGCTCCCAGGAGTAAACCCTTAGATATCTGAAGAGCCAGATTGTGCCCTTTGATTATCCGCCCGATCTGGCCCGTTACACCGCAGCCCATTGGAACCAGCCCAACCGTTTACCGCCCCAAAGTCGCCTGACGGAACTCTTCTCCTGTTGCTACCAGGCCAGCTTGCTGACGGAAGAACTGCATCCGGTGCTCTTTCGCCTGGCTCTGGTAGAGCCCATCGATTCCCCGCAGGGCCCGCCCTGGGGACATCACTGTCTGCGCTTCGCCCAGAGCCGGCCTTTCACGCCAGCTGCCCTGGCCAAGTTGTCACCAACGGTTGATTCCGAGCGCTCAGTCATCGGCGTCAATTTGAGCGAGTCCGGTTTTGAAATCTGGGGGATTATCAATTCAGGCGCGCGCTGGGCTCTGAGCCAGTACAGCCGCCGCCTGCCCGCTCAGGCCCTGGCCGACAGTCTGGCCATTGCCGTCACCGCTCCCGGATGCCTGTCCGTTTACGCCGGCTCCAGACTCATCGCCCATCTGATTGGCGGCAAGATCACCGGTCCCACTCCGGAAGTTCTCAGCTCCCAGTGGCTGGAACAGGTCTTCCTGAAAGTTCGCTATGAACTGGAAGACTTGCACGTAGCCGCCTGTCAAAACTGCCCTCCGGTTCAGATCGACGTCAAAATCACTCGCTCGCTTTCCCAGGCAACGCTGCGTCGAGCTCTCAACCTGCTGCGAAAATGGGGACACGGAGGCAGCCTGCTAATTATACCCGCCGAACAGAGCCATTTGTTCGAGGCCGAGAACCCCTTTTTGCATCTCCAACATCGCTTCGTGGACAGCCAGTCCCGCCGGCTTTACCGCTCTTTGCTAACCCAGCTCATGCGACGTCTGGGCGAGCTCTTCCCAGAATCCAACCGGGTCGAATGGGAAGACTACCGGGCCAGCCAGGACTCCCAGCTCAGTGAACTGGACGAAGCCTTCGAGGAATTCTCCTACACACTGGCCGGATTGCTGGCCATGGACGGGGCCGTGCTGATGACCCAGGGCCTGGAATTGCTGGCTTTCGGGGCCGAGATCGCCGGCAATTTGCCAGCCGTCAAGGAGGTAGAAGTGGCTCTGGATATCGAGGCCGCCGCCACCCGGACCGAGTCCACCCTTGGGGTCGGCACGCGCCATCGCTCCGTCTACCGGCTTTGTGCCCAGCTCCCCTGGCTACTGGCTTTGGTTCAGTCTCAGGACGGAAGGATCCGCATGGTCAAGCAATACAACGGCAATGTCACCTACTGGGACCAGTTTGGAGTGGGCACCGGAATTCCCAGCTGAGTCTTGGTTAGAGCAGACTTAGCAAAGCAAACTTCTCGCGATCGATTTCGCGGCGGGTTCGAACCCCTAGGCGCCGCAGCAAAGGGAGAGGGGGCGACCAGCCGCTGACAGCGTGGCTGAGCAGACTGACGAATCCCAGGCCGGCCAGCAGATAGCCGCGCCGATCCCTGCGGGCGAACCAGAAACCCAGATTGGCGAGGGCGGCGGTTTGGGCCTGGAGCACCTGGTCGACATCCCATTCCCGATCCAGTTGATCGAGTCGGGCTCGAATCTGGGCAGGCGGGGCGCCTTGCATTCGCTCAACCGTCCCTCGAATCGCGTCATCGATTCGCTGATTCACAACCGGGTCGGTACGCTGGCGAACCCGGTCGTAGCGATTGCCGTGGCGTCGACCGCTGTTGATCAAAGCGAGCGGGTCGCGAGGATGCAGGCGCTGCTCCAAACCATAGCGCTCACGATCGATCTGGCTGCGCGGTCGCCCCCCCAGGCGAGGAAACAATTGAAGCAGCGCCGAGTTACCCAAAAACGCCGGCAGCATTAAAAACTTGGGACTCAGAGAGCGAGCCAGGGCCAGGCTGAGCAGCCCCCCGCTTCCGGCATAAGCAGCAAGCCGGCGGGACTCACTCCACTCCTGTTCCAACTCATGAACCCGGTTGCGAATCTCGTGGTCGGGGGTCTCCAAAATTGCGTGATCGACTTGCTCAGATATTCCCATGGCGACCTCCTTTTCGATCCTATGTTGCAGGGTCGAAGGGAGACGCCCCAGGCCCGGGGGTCCCTATCGGGCGGTATGCAGTTACTGAAAGATGCCGTTGAGCAAACCGGCCAGGCGGTAACCGCCCAGGGCCGCTTCGCGATTCATATCCTTGCGGCAGCGGTCGGTATATTCTTGACTGGGAGCCTCGCCCTGGGTCACGCCCTGGTAAACATCGTCCTTAGACAACTGCCAGCCCTCGTGAGACCAGTCCTCGGGATGAAGATTGCTGGCGTCGATGCGGTATTTGTCCATGGGATATTGATTCTCCAACTGGGCCGCCAGCTTCTCAACCTGAGCTTTGCCGGCCGCGTTTAGAGGGCGCGGGACATTGCTCCACTGCTTACCTCCGCTGTCCCAAAAGGAGTGGAGATTATCGTGACCGTTGAGCTTAAAACCGTTCCCGCCATGGTCGTGATTGTCGGAATTGTGCAAGGGCATGTGCAGGTCGCCCACCAGATGCTCGGTGATGCGCAGAGCCTCAGCCTTCTGATCCTCGCTGGCTTTGGGGTCGCGCAAGACACCCAGATTCTGATTGAGAAAGGAGATGCTATTGGGCCCGGGCGGCAAAGTACCATCGCCATCCAGAGGCGTGTTTACGAAATGCAGTTCTTTGTAGGTGGGTCGGACGTCATCCATCCAGACCGCAGCCGTATAGGCGTCGTTGTCCTCTGCCGTGCAATCCTGGCCCGCGCCGGGATTATGAGGGTTGGATGTCAGGCGTTCGACGGCGGCCCGCGCCGTGGGAGTGAGGTTGTCCCAGGCAACCCTGGCGACCAGCATATGACCCATCGCGTTCATAGCTCCACTATGGGGCTCAGCCAGACAGCTGAACTTGAACAAATTATTACAGCGCCGCCAGCCTGCTGAGAACGTAACAAAAACGTTACATGGAGGCACCAAGCATTCCAAATTCTTTCAGACCGTTCCGCTATGCTGTTCACAAGAAAAACTCCAGGAGACGTCGCCCGTGCAGATCCAGTCGAATCTCTCTTCCACGCAGCCCGTAAACCGTGCCACGACGCCTGCTCCTGCAGCGGAGCCCCAAAGCGGGGTCATCACGGAAACCTGGACCTTTGAGTACGATACCCGCGGCCTGGCAGGCAATGTTTCGGACCTGCGCCTGAAAGGCTCGTTCAATGCGCAGACTGGAACTTTCGACCCCAACTGGAACGGCGGCAAGGCCGTGGACATGGTGGACGACGGAACCCGTGGCGACGAGAAGGCGGGCGATGGAATTTACACGGCCCGCGTTACCCTTAAAGGGACGCCTGGTCAAGAATTCGAGTGGGGCGCCGAAGGCAAGGACGGCAAATGGGCCGTACTCCAGGAAAAGCCTCTGAAGCTAAAATTAGGTCAGACCCCCGTGGCCAGCTACGCCCCTGTATCCAATCACCTCTACGGCGTGCATCAGGAAGAGGGCGGAGCCCGCTTCCAGACCTGGGCACCCGCGATGGGCAAGGACAACCTGGCCAACTACCGGCTGAACGTTGACCTCTACAATGACCAAGGCGAATTGGAAAAGTCCATTCCCATGAGCAAGGATGAGGCCAGCGGCAACTGGAGTCTGCGCCTGCCCGGCCAGTGGAAGGACCTGGAAGGAAAGAGTTACCTTTACTCCGCCCGCGATGAACAGGGCAACCTGCTCAAGACTCAGAGCGGCAAGCCGGTGCAGTATGCCGACCCCTACTCCCGCTATCTGATGGGCCAACAGCGAGGCCTGGAAAAGATCTTCGTGGACCCGGTCCTGGGCTTCGAAACCGGCTGGTATGACGATTCCGGCAAGGGCGGCCCCAACTATGCCGACAATCCCACCTTCGCCCGCTTCAATGTGGACAACCACGCCGACGCCCAGAAGGTGCAACTGGTCTTACGCGACCAGCAAGACCGCCAACTCACGAAGAGCGAGCTGCTGGAACGCCTGGGTGAGCCCAAGTTCCCCAGCTACGAGCAGGCCAGCCCGGCCGACAAACGCGACGTGGACGTGCTGAAGTCCTGGTCGCTAGCCGACTCCCCCAAACTAATTCCCTACCTCTGGGTCAACAAGGTCAACGAAGATGGCAGCATCGAGATGACCCGGGTGGACACCAACCGCACCGGCACCGGCTGGACCACCGTCGTCAACAACTTCCCCAATCTGGAGGGCTTGAAATACGAGTTCCAGATTTTCAAAGACGGAAAGATGGTGGGCGACAAGGATGGTGACGGCAAGCTGAGTGCGGCCGAGCGAGTCAAAACCCCTTTCAACGACCCCTACGACAATACCATTTCTTCGCGTCCCGGCTCGGCCCGTCGCAGCCTGGTCAAAGAATCAAGCTATGTCTTCCGTCACAATGACGTGCCGCGAAAGGAAACCGACTTTCGCAAAAAGGTAATTTTCGAACTG
This sequence comes from bacterium, assembly GCA_018266105.1. Lineage (GTDB taxonomy): Bacteria > Vulcanimicrobiota > Xenobia > Xenobiales > JADMJV01 > JADMJV01. The sequence continues at coordinate 88,776 of JAFEBA010000056.1, forward strand.
CACGTGGGTTCATTCCTGGCTCCCAAGGACAATGCGGTCGCCCCCACCGCCGAGGACCTGGTCAACAACCTCGACTATCTGGAGGAAATGGGCGTCACCGACCTCTATATGATGCCGACCTCCGAGTTTGGCGGCAAACGCGACTGGGGTTACACCACCGATTTCTTCTTTGCTGGAGCGGACGCCTATGGCTTCGAAATGAAGCGGGACCAGGCCGTGGCCGACGGGCTGATCAAACCGGATGAAGCCAAGGACCAGGAGAGCGTCTGGATCGGCGGTACGGACGCCATCAAATGGCTCAACGATCAGGCCCACAAACGCGGATTCTCCACCATGGGCGACGTGGTCTACAATCATACTTCAGGCAAAACGGATGGAGACAATCCACTCTGGCAAATCGACGGAGATGCCAACAGCTTCTTTGCCAACGGCGGCGAGACTCCGTGGGGTCGCAAGCCGGCCTATCGCGAACAGGGCGTCAGCGACTTTTTTGCCAACAACGCTACCCAGCAACTGACTGAAATGGGCTTTGACAACCTGCGCTTTGATTTTGTCCAGGTGCTGCACAATACCGGCCCGGCCGAAGAGCAGGTGGCCGGCATGAACACTTTGCGCCAGATCAACCGGACACTGCAAGTCGTCAAGCCCGGAACGGTGACGGTAGCCGAAGACTTCTCGCGCAACTGGCTGGTGGCGGCCGGTTTAGAAGCCCACGAGAACCAATGGGGCATCGAGAAAAAAGGCATGGGCTTCCAGGCGGTTTGGAACGATGCCGCACGTGAAGGGATCTACAAGGGCGTTGAAGGTTCGGACAACGTGGACCACCTGATGGACGCCATGCTCAACCACAAAGGTGTCAGCGGCTGGGATCGGGCCGTGCTCTATGCCCACAGTCACGACGAAGTGGGCAATTCTGGCAAATGGGTGGGTCGCGCCGCTGCCCACAGCAAAGAAGTCATGGGCAGCTACGCGCGGGCCGCTGCCCGCGCGGGTGCCGCTCTGACCCTGACCGGGCCAGGCATGCCCATGATGTGGCAGGGCGAAGAATTCCTGGCCAACAACGACTTCAAACACGGACTGACTTCGACCTGGGGTTACGATACGGATTGGCTGAACTTTAAAGTCACCCCCGATCGCCTCGAGGTCTTCAAGCGTGGGGACCGCTCCGCCCTCAAGCCGGGCGAAGAAAAATACTTCGAGCGCTATCAAAAGATGAACGATGAGCAAAAAGCTCAGGCTGAAATCTGCTCGTTCCGGGCCGGCCAGTTCAAGGTCTACCAGGACCTGATCGGCCTGCGCCGCTCCTCTGACGCATTCTCGGCCACCGGAGCCATCAATCGGGTTCTGACCAATAACCAGGATCGCGTGATCGCCTACTCGCGCGGTTCGGGTAACGAGCAGTTCGTGGTGGCCACCAACCTGTCCGACCAAGACCGGGGCGGCTACGGCCTGAATCTCCCGCCTGGACAGTGGAAGGAAGTGCTCAACACCAACGCGACCCAGTATGGCGGCACAGGTCTGGGCAACTTCGGAGGTATCTTGCAAGGCAATCAGGGCGCCATGCTACCGGCCGGAAGCACGGTCGTTTTCAAGAAAGTCGGATAGGCCGATTGAATCAGCTCCAATTGCCTGTGGATCTTTTTTCAATTTACGCACGTCCAGCGCAGGCGTCAGAACTTGTCAGGTAAATCATGAAGCCAAACGGTAAAGTGAGGCTTATGAGAAACACTCGCAATTCCAGCACCCCCCCCGCCGACCATTTCAACGCCGGATTGGCCTACCTGATGGCCATGCTGACCCTTGGTTACACTGCCATCCACTACGTCGGTTAAGTCGGCGCAATCAACTCGATACCGGCCTCGCGCAACTGCCGGGTGATCTCCACCGCCAGTTCGGAGCGCACTCGGGGAAGTTTTCTGTAGTCTTCCACCCAGGCCAGCAGTTGCATCTCCACCGACTTTCCATTGAAGCCCAGCAGATAAGCGGCTGGCGACGGACTTTTCAGGACCCGTGGGTTTTCTTCGGCCACCTGAGCCATAATTTCCAGCGCAGTCTCGGCCGAAGCCCCCAGGGTAATGCCAAACTTCAACTCGCAACGCCGGGTGATGCCGGCCCGAGTCCAGTTGACCACCCGTTGATTGATCAGATCGGAATTGGGCACAATCACCTGCGAGCCGTCCCCGATCACCAGCACGCTGGATCGCAGCCCGATGCGACGCAATTCTCCTTGATGCTCGCCCAACTTCACCGTATCGCCCACGTTGACCGGCCGCTCGACCAGCAAGATCAGTCCGGAAACGAAATTATTGACGATGTTCTGCAGTCCAAATCCAATGCCCACCGACAGGGCGCCGGCCACCACGGTGAACCTGGTTGTATCCACTCCGGCCACGGCCAGAGCGGTTAAAGTTCCTACCACCAGGATGGCATAGTGAACGGTGGTGGTGACCGTGTAAGCGACTCCCTTACCCAGCTTCAAGCGTGGAAAGATGTCCTCACTCAGCACAAACCGGGTGAAGCGAGAAGCCAGCACGGCCAGGTAGATGACCAGCACACACCCCAGGATGGGCCCCAGCGAAAAGTAGAATTTGCCGAATCCAATCGGCGCCTTCAGTAACCCGACCACCCAGGACACGGTGGTTTCTCGCAAAGCCAGCAAGTCAAGCACCATCAAAACCCACAGCAGCACCGCCAGGAAACGAAACGCACGCATGATCCGTCGCTGAAAGACTCGATTGTGCATGCGCACGCTACGAATCAGGGATACCGGTCGAACCTGGAGAAGAATGACCAGCAGCCCTTCGATGACTTTCAGCAATCCGTAAAGGATGATGCCCAGGTAGGCTGCCCCAAGCAGGCCATTGGTGATCAGATTGGCCAACGAGAGGTAGCCCAGAAGATTGGCCAGCGATGCCGAAACAAGAGCCACCACGAAAGCCTGAGTGCCGAGGTCGATGCGACTGGAATGCTCGGTGGCGGTGGCCCGGCGCAGACGAATGTGACCAAATTTGCTAAACCAGGCCAAGAAAAGCAGACCGGCCAATCCCTCCAGCAAGAGCAAAAGACGAGCCAGTAGAGGGATGGTAACGGCGATGACCCTGAGCTGGTCCACGAAGTAGAAAGCCACAAGCGCGTTGAGAATGGGCCACAGATAAGGCTCAACCAGACGACGCAGCAGAGCGATGGCGGGAATAAGGGCGATGGCCCCGAGGGCCGCCATCAGCAGACGAGGAGCGGAGGGGTCGAGATTTCGAACCGCCATCACGGACAGCAGCACAGCCGTGGCCATCGGGCTTTGCAGGATCATAAGGGCCGGCGTAAAGTCTGCCGTATTGCCTTCAGCCTGCTCACGGGTCTCAACCCAGCGACGCCCTCGAGAAAGCAACAGATAGAATAATCCGAGGAAAAACAGAGGAGTCAGCAACTTGCCGGGCTGACGCTGCAAATAGGCAGTCAGCGCTTCCACCTGAACAGCCGAGGAAGCGACGATATCGTAGACCAGGGCGGGCCCGAGTCGATTCACCACCTCCCCGCTCCACAGCGGTGGGCTGTCCTGGACAAAGACATTACTCACCGTGCGCCGACGAGCGGCCTGCAGCAATCCGATGGCTTCCTTGACCCGAGCATCCTGGCGAGCCACCGCGTTCTGCATCGCCACGACCTCAGTGCGGCGCTTGCGCAGATTTTCCTGAGCGCTCTTGATGCTTTCCACCGTGGATTGAGCCGACATCAGCAAGTCGGCCGGCAAGCCGGCCAGGCCGGCGGCGCTGACGGTGGCCACCCAGCTTTCGGTGGTCTGGTCTAGCTGACTGAGCTCCTCGTCCAGTCGAGTGACCCGAACCTCCAGACTCTGTCTCCACTCGGGAAGGTCCTGGCCCAGTATCTTCCAGTTGTTCTCCAGACCGCGTAAAGTGTCCAGGTCGGGGCGAGATTGCAAAACCCGGGCATCCTCAGTTCGACGTAGATCGATCTCTTGCGTGAGAGGCGGAAGCTTGTCTCGGATGGCCCACAAAAGGTTATCATCCTTCAGTTCCGCCTCCAGCGATTGAAGTCGAGTGGCCACCGAATCCGCGCTGCTGGATATATCACCCAGTGAAATTGAATTGGTCACGTTCACGGCTGTGGGCGTGGGGGTCGGCTCCTTATCCGCCCAGGCCAGGCACGGGAAGGTCCAAACGAAAAGCAGCACAATCCAGTAGGAAAACCTCATGGTTTAGGAACCTCCAACCTTTCGACCATAGGCCGCCCGGTCCGGATCCAGACAGGCTTGTCAATAACGGCGCCCAGGGTACTCACGTCCCCCCACAGAACCCCGACTTATGCTGATTGGAATTGCAGCCCGTCTGGGGGAGACCCGGGCGGCCCTATGCGATGCGAGCGGATCCGTCCTGAATCAATGGAGCGAACTGCCTCCCCTCCAAGAAGATCTGATCTATGCGGTGTGCTGCACGGACGAACGTGAGGCGGAGTTACGCCGATATATGCAAGATTTCAGCGGACGCTGGTTTGCCTGCAGCTGGCCCGACGCCGCTCTGGCCGGAGCTTTCTCAGGTAAGCCAGGCGTGCTGCTCACCACAGAGCACTGGACCATGTATTCCGGATGCGCTGCCAAAAACGGGCCAGAACCCATTTGTCAGGCGCTGGCCCTGGCCCGAGAAGCCAATCACCGCACCCTGTCCATCGCCCACGGCGAAGGCGGGCTGGAGTGGTTGGCCCGAGAGTCGTTGCGCCTGTTGGACGAAGTCAAAGGCCCCTCTCAACATCGCCTGCAAAGGACTCTGGCGGCCTACCGCGAGCAACCCGCCGATCGCGAGTCGATGCGGTCACGAGCGGTGGCCTTACGCCGCGGAGTGGAAGAGCTGGCCGATTATCCGGGCCCCGACCCCGCCTGCTTGGCCCTGCTCGGCAAGGCCGCCCGTCGTCTCTCCGATCTCTTGCGTCGGCTGACTTCCCGAGTGCGCCTGCAAAATCCGACCCGAGCGGCCTGGCTGGATGGGCGGCTGCACGGGCCCCTCTGGGAGGCGATGAAAGTTGAATTCGAAAAATACCTGCCGGAACTTTCGTGGCAGGAGGCAGAGGCCTGGCCCGAAGTTGGGGCGGCCCGGCTGGCGTTAGGCGCCTTGAAAGAGGAGCAGCGACGCTCTCTGAACCCGGCCGGTCCAGGCCCGGCCGTATCCTCTTCTCTGGATGCGGACGCCTGGCGCCAGCTCAGCCGGCTGAAGTTTTAGAGGAAAGCCCCTGTACGACCGGAAGTTGCCGGGATGAAAATTTTTCTGTTCTCCCTGCTGCTCTCGAGCGCAGTTCTGGCCGCTCCCGCCGACCTGGATCGAGCCGATCAACTTTTACACAAAGGTCTGCCGGCCGAGTCACGCAAAATTGCCGAGCAGGAACTGGCCTCCGATCCGAAGAGTCTGCGCGCTCGGGTCGTGCTCGCAAAATCAGCACTGGCCCAACAGGACCTGCCCAGCGCCCACCGCTGCGCCGAAGAAGTCCTGAAGGCGGATCCTAAAAATGCGGACTACAACGCCCTGATGGGCACCGTCCTGGTGCTCGAGCAGCAGGCCCCAGAGGCCATTGGCTACCTTGAAACGGCTCTGACGCAAGGAGCTCAGGAGAAGAAGTCTCCAGAAGCGATGGCGCTCTACTCAGAAACCCTGGTCACAGCTCTGCAGCAGGCCGGCCAGGGTCCGGCCGCCCTCAAGCGCTGCCTGGAATTTATCCAGCTCTATCCCCAGGACGCCAATCTTTACCTGGCTGCCAGTCGCCTGTACCGAGAACGCAACGATTATCAGCAAGCTCTTGAAACCGCCCAAAAGGGTCTGGAAGTCGCCCCCAAGTTCTACAATCTTTACGCCAGCCTGGCTCTGGCCGAAGCCGGCCTGGGACACAAAGACTTATCCGAGAAGGCCTTTCAGCAGCTGCTCAAATACGACCCTGAGCTAGCCAAAGTGGTGCGGCGGGTGCTGGACGGGACGCGCAAAGATTCAGCCGAACTTCAACTCGAAGTCAAATAGTTGCGAAATCAGCTGCCCAGACTGGCCATCGCTTGAGCACGAGCGTAGCGGCTCAAGAAATAGAGTGCGAAGGCCTGAACGACCAGGTAAGTCCAGGTATTGACCAGGAAGGGCGCTGTCAATACCACCCAAAGGAACATTCCCAGGGGGAAAAGCATGTGGCGCTTACGCTTTACTCGGGCACAGTGACGAAACCCCAGCAATAAGCCAGAATAGGCCCCCGCCGCGCACATCCCCACGCTCAACAGACCGGCGTAGGCGATCAGGGCCAGCTGGTCCAGAGCCGGACCCCAAGTGAAGGCAGCAAACAGACAGCCCAGTGTCACCAGAGCCATTTCCAATTGACGCGTGGAGTAGCCCACCTGAGCCCAACCATCCACGAAATCGACCGGGTCCAGTGAAGTCACCACAAGCAGGTCCAAAGTTTGGCGGTCGCGCTCTTCAGCCAGGGCGCGAAAGACGCGCTGGGCGGAACGCATGGCCTGGATCAGCCCGGCCAGTAGAAGGTAAGACATCAGCCAGAAAGCACCTTGAGCGGTCACCCAAAGGGGCCAGTCCCCTTCACTGCAGTAAGTCACACCCAGATAGCCGAGGGGAAGCGCCAGCAGCACCACTCCCCAGCCGACAAAGTAAGCCACCGCCGTCAGCCAGCCCCCGCCCAGGCGCCAGGATTCGCGAGCGCACTCGCGCGAGACGATGGGATTCTCATTCCAGGGCATCCAGCTGCCCCAGCGGCGTGCCACCACCAGTTCGGGGGCTGCCATGACCCCCTCGGGGATCTGGTCCAAAGCATTGGAGGTGAGCAGCAACAGCAAAACTGCGGCCTCGATCAGGGCCGGCAAGGCCAGCACCCACCAGGAAATCCAGCCGCTAGCAAAGACCAGCAAAGCGGCTGCACAGATCGCCACGATGCCCTGAGGAAAGGTCAAACGAGGCCTGGGAATGATGCGCTGCACGACCGAAAGCTGACCAATCAGGCTGGCGAAAACGCTTCCCAAAAAAAGCAGGCCCAACCAATCCAGCCCATGACCGGGCTGGGAGTAGAGAATGGCCAGGGTCGGCAAAACACCCCAGGCCATCTGGTGACGCAGACCATCACCCAGAATGCCGGTTACAACCTGACTTGAATGCAGCCGACTGAGCCGAATCTCCCGCCAGGCGCCGCCAATTAAAAGCTGATAAAGGGTCGAAGCGTCGCTCATGGAGCGGACCAGCACCAGAGCCAGCAAAGCCGTGACCGAACTCCAGGGGACAATCACGGCGGCGTTCTCAAACAGCCAGGCCATAAAGAAGCCGAGCAGCAAACTGGCCAGATAGACCGAGATGACGGTCCGATCCTCCAAAGCCTTACGATCCTTCTGGCGCGCCAGCAAAAACATCATGGCGGGTTCGTGGAGTGTTCGCATCTTGGAGAAATTTGGCTCTTGCTTTGGGAAGTCCCCCTGGCATTCCGAAGTAGGTGAGATCGGCGATTTTGTGGAAAACAGACAAGTGGGCCCGCGTGCATTCCTTTTACTTCTCTGCGTTCTGCTTCTTGGCCAGGCCTTTTCGCCCATAGCCTCGGCCTCTCCCAAGGAGATTAAGCCGCAGGCCCCACGTCGTAAGGGCGGTCAGTCGATCAGCTACCGACTTATCTACGCAGCCGGCATACCATGCCACGTTATCTACATCGACCTGCGCAGCCCCGCTCTGCGGGTGCAAGCAGTACGGGCCAGCGACCTGGGAGCGCGCTTTCTAAATTTTCAGAGCTTTGTGCACCAGACCCGGGCACTGGCCGCCATCAACGGCACTTTTTTCGATGTCCGCAGCGGAACCATCGTATGCAACCTGGTGCGCAACGGTCGACTGCTGGAATCCGGCGGGGCCGGTCACACCTTTAGCCTGACCCACCAGGGAAGGGTGCGCTGGCTCGACACAGCAGGACGCGCCGGTGGACGAATCAACTGGAAGAACACGGCTCTGGGGGTTTCAGCCGGTCCGACCTTGCTGCGCAAGCACCGAATCGTGCTGTGCCCTGAATCGGAGGGATTTGCTGACCCAGGCCTTTTCAGAGCGGCGGCCCGGTCCGGTCTGGCCACGACTCAAAGTGGTCGCCTGCTGCTGGTCTCGGTGAACCGACCCGTGCGGCTGGGCCAGTTCGCCGCCGCAATGCGGGCTCTGGGCGCATGCGACGCGATTAACCTGGACGGTGGAACCTCCACCGGACTTTACTTGAATGGCAAATTTATCAGCAAACCCGGACGACAACTGACCAATGTCCTTGTGGTCAGTCGACGGCCGCAGAAAAAGGCCAAAGAGATCGCACGGCTGCGGCCCTGAAGGGGACCAAAAAGAACAAGGCCAGGGCGCCGAACGGACAGCGCGCCTGGCCTCTTCCCTCGAAAGCCCAAGGAACTCTATGCTTTAGGCGAGGTTCGCTTTTCGCTCACCACCGGCGGCATGTTGTCCAGGCTGGCAGTGGGTACGTGCGGGCGAACCGGCTCGTTGGCGGCAGGTCTGGTGGACTTGAATTCCGAGACTCCACGCATTACGGCTCGAGCGGCCACGGTCAGAAACTGCTCCAGGGAGGAAGCCGCTTCGGTGCTGCCCTCGATCGTTCCGATGACATTCTCCTTGGTCACCTGGCCAAGCTCGGCGCACACTTCACCGGTTCCTCGGATGGCGTTCATGGCGCCCGTTTTGCAAACTTTGCCCAGCTCGTTGCCAACGTCGGCCGAGCCGTGAATGAAACCGATGGCGGCGGTTTTCAGGGCCGCGCCCAATTGGTTGCTCACTTCGCTGGCCCCGGCGATGGCGCCCAGGGCAGTTTTTTTGCTGAGGTCGCCCAGATCCTGGCCAACGATGGCCGCTCCCTGCACTCCACCTCGGGTGTTTTCTAAAGCAGCCTGAGCCACGCTTCCAGTCACATCCTGGAAGCCTTGAATTGCATTGACGAGAACATTCTTGGTCAGACTGGTCAGGTCTCGGTTGACCCCTTCGGCGGTCACGGTCACGGCATGGACTACCCGCTCGGTGCGGGTTCTCTCTTCATGACTTTGCATGTGGTCCTCCACTCTCAAAGATATACTGGCTGCTTAGGAGAGCGAGCAACACCACCTCTTCAGTGCTTGAAAAAACTTCTAACTCGTCTCGCCCCTTGAGCTCAATCTGTCAGAACCTGTCAGGACAACTGGAGTTCGCTTGAGTATGCTTCAAGCATGAAACGCTTCGATCACCTTCACACCGTCCGATTCGATAGTCAGGACCAAGGACTGCGACGCTGGCACACGGTAGCCGCCACCGGCTGCTTGCGCCGGCAACGTAGAGGCTGGCTCCTGCGCAGCCTTCAGAGTCTGGTCAAATGGAGCCGATTCCTGCTGCGCAGCTGGAACGCAAAAGGGCGCCCCCTGAGGAGCGCCCTTTCGTAGGAATGCGTCCTGTGCGGTTGCTAAATCAGGCCGAGCTTGCGCACATCCTCGCGTTCTTCCTCGAGTTCAGCTTCGGTAGCCTTCATCTTGGCTCGGCTGAATTCATCGATCTCCAGGCCCTGCACGATGGTGTACTGACCGTCTTTACAAGTCACCGGAAAACTGTAAATCAGGCCCTCGGCCACGCCATAGCTTCCGTCGCTGGGAATGGCCATGCTGGTCCAGTCTCCCTCGGCGGTCCCAAGAGCCCAGGTGCGCATATGGTCGATGGCCGCATTGGCGGCCGAAGCGGCTGAGGACAGGCCTCGAGCTTCAATGATGGCAGCTCCGCGCTTGGCCACGGTGGGAATAAAGTTCTTCTCCAACCATTCCTGATCGTTAACCTGTTTGGCGGCGTTCTGACCGTCCACTTCGCAGTGGAAAAGGTCGGGATACTGAGTGGCCGAGTGATTGCCCCAGATGGTCATCTTCTTGATGGAAGTGACAGGCTTGCCCAGCTTGGCGCCCAGCTGCGAGATGGCGCGATTGTGGTCAAGCCGGGTCATGGCCGTGAACTGTTTGGAATCCAGGCCCTTGGCATTATTCATAGCGATCAGGCAGTTGGTGTTGGCAGGATTGCCGACCACCAGTACCTTGACGTTCTTGCTGGCCACGGCAGCCAGGGCTTCACCCTGCGGCTTATAGATGCCACCGTTGAGATTGAGCAGATCACTGCGCTCCATTCCGGCTTTACGGGGAATACCGCCCACCAGGATAGCGTAGTCTGCGTCTTTGAACGCGACCTTAGGGTCGTCGCTCTTGACCACCCCGTGCAACAGGGGGAAGGCGCAATCGTCCAGCTCCATATGCACACCGTCCAGCGCTTTCAAAGCCGGGGTGATTTCCAAAAGTTGCAGGATGACAGGCTGGTCCTGACCCAGCATGGCTCCGCTGGCGATGCGGAAAAGTAACGCGTAACCGATTTGGCCCGCGGCGCCGGTAACGGCGACTCGCACAGGTGCTTTCACAGAAAAGGCCTCCAAGAGGGGTTGAGTAGTGAAGCCCGCTTAGACTACCTTCCGCACCATTCCTTCAGCGACTTACGTCCCTTGTCCGAGTCAAATTCGAAGTCCAGTTTGATCGAGTTGCCAGGGTACTTGATGAACACTTCCACTGACTTGACGCTCCGGTCCAGACTGGCGAACAGGTAGTCCTTATCCAGACTCATATCCAGGGGTCTTGAGGGGCCTAGAGCCCCCGTTCTAGGGTCGCGTGGCGCCACCGAACCGGAGAAAAACTCGGCCGAAATCGACCGTCGGTATTTGTCGGTCATCCACAGGCGATACTCGCCACTCACGGCTCGGGCCACTTCGGCGTGATAGTCACCCCACATCACCATCTGGCCGCCGTGATACATCGAGTGAGCGTGTTCCTGGGGAGGTACGGCCGGCGAGACCGCCTCGATCAGGGATTGGCGAGTGATCCAGGTGGCCATGGCCACCAGCAAAGCCAGCGAGATGGCAGTCCAACCGGCAATCTCACTGCGGCTCTTGGGGTCACCATCCTGCTCCAGCAACGGCCCCAGAGCCATTCGAGCCAGTCCCCCCGCCATCACCAGGGTCACGATGGCCAACACCCAGTTGCCGAAAAGTTCGATGGGAGGAAGAAAACCGGGGTCGTTCCCGTGCGCGAAACAAATCATCCCTGATCGTGAATATACCAGGGGAAGCCCTCAACATACCAGATCAGGTTGATGGCGATGATCACCAGCAACAGAATCCAGCAGCGGTCCCAGAGCTTCTTCTGAAGAGGCAGGACGGTTTCCAACATCTTAACCCCCCCGCAAGCCAGAGCCAGACAACCGACCGCAAAGTGCTGCACATAAACCCCCATTGCGGTATGCGAGAAGGGGGCGCCGGTGTGCACATGAGTAAATAGCATCCCTCCGCCCACCAGGGCCAGAATGGCCAGCAGATGAGATTGTAATGAATTGACCTCCCCCTGGGGCCGCTTACGAGCCAAATTCATGCCAATCCCAAAGAAGATCATGATGGTGGCCAGCACCTTGTGGAACAGCACTTCTGGATCGGTGACGGGCAGGGTGTTCCCCATGGGCCAGGCATCCCAATCCGAGAATATCATCAGGAAAACCCCGCCACCTGTGAGCACCACCGGTCCCAGAGCGCGCACTCGATCCTGCCCGGGCAGATTGAGATGCTGGTAGGCCTGCCACAGGGCGAGGCCCAAGGTCAACCAGCCGAAAACATGGTGCATCATGCCCGAATAGGCGATCTCGTCCGGACCGTTTTCCAGACGCAAGTTGGCCAGGTCCTCGGGAGTGGCCGGGATCGGGAGAGCCTGGGTGGAAACATGCACGGCCGCGGCATGGTCATACACCAGACGCCCGCCCTTGTAGCCGGTCACAGTCAGACAGGTCAGCATGGCCACGGCCGCTAGCAGATAGTATTTCAGGCGGGGCGAACCCGGCTTGAGGTATGAGCGCCAGGCGGTCAGAAGAATGAAGGTCCATGAGGTGGCGGTGGCCCAGGCCTCATGATCAGCGATTGGCTTCTGTCGGATCTGCTGATGGGCGGCCACAATCTCGGCGTAGTTCCCGGTGATAAAGGCCATCATCAGGCCGATGGTTCCGGCGGCGGTGGCCACCTGACCGGCCCAGGCAGCCCGCTGGTCTTTGGTGATCCAGGCGAAAACGTCCAGCGCCACGGCAAAAAAAAGGAGAGCGATTGGAAAGTGGACCATGACAGGGTGCCACTCGGCGAATAACTTGCTGATTTCCACACTGGTCTTTTCCACGCCAGCAGGATCGCCAAACGCTTGCCTCCCTTGGCCAAGGCTCGAAGCAGCGGGAAATTGCGCTATGGAGTCCAAAGCAGCCCGGGTGGAAAAGCTGATCACCCGGCTCAATCAGGAATTTGCCAAGCTTCGATTCTCCGCCCCCTGGGTGTACAACCCCTGGGAGTATGCGGCCGAAGCCTACCTCGACTATTGGCGCCGTTACGGCCAGGGGCAAAAAGAACTCATGCTGCTGGGAATGAATCCGGGGCCCTGGGGCATGGCCCAAACTGGTATCCCTTTTGGTGAGGTCGAGCTGGCCCGGGACTGGCTGGGTATCCGCGGCCGGATCGGCAAGCCAGCCCGAGAGCACCCTCAGCGGCCCATACAGGGCTGGGATTGCAAGCGCAGTGAAGTCAGTGGACGCCGCCTCTGGGGTTATCTGCGCGAGAAATTTCCCAAGCCGGAAGACTTCTTTAAGAAGGCTTATGTGGCCAACTATTGCCCGCTCGTCTTTATGGAGGAGAGCGGCCGCAACCTGACCCCGGACAAGCTCCCCAAGGCCGAGCGCACCGCCCTGCTGGCCCTGTGCGATCAGGCTCTGCTGGCTCATTTGGAACAGATGCAGCCCCAGAAACTGGTCGGGGTTGGGAAGTGGGCTCAGCAACAGGCTCAAGCGCTGGTGGACAGGCACAGCCTGCCCATTCAGGTGCTCAGCATCCCCCACCCCAGTCCCGCCAACCCTGGAGCCAACCGGGGCTGGGGAAATGAGCTGGGCGAGCTACTCTAAATGGAAATCATTGTTTCCCACGCCGGCGCGGACTTCGATGCCTACGCCTCCATGGTGGCGGCCCAGAGGCTGTATCCCCAAGCCAAATTGGTCACCATGGGCAAACCTGGGGCCTCAGTGCGTGAGTTTCTGCATCTTCACCAGGGTCAATTCCCGGTTCTAAGCGCCAAGCAGGTGGACCCCGCCCAGGTCACTCGCCTGGTCATGGTGGACACCAGCAACCCGCGCCGCCTGGGGCCTTTCCGTTTGCTGGCCCAGCAGAGCGGTGTGGAAGTCCACATTTACGACCATCATCCGCCCAGCGCCGAATGCGTGCACGGCGACGTATCTCATATCGAGATGCTGGGCGCAGCTGTCACGGTGGTGCTCAAGCAGTTACCTCGCGAGACCAAACTTAGCGTGGCCGAGGCCACTCTCTTTCTGATCGCCATTTATGAGGAGACCGGCAACCTCACCTATGCCTCCACTACCCCCACCGATCTGCGCACCGCGGCCTGGCTTCTGGAACAGGGAGCCAAGTTGAGCGTGGTCAACGAGATTTTGCAGCAACCGCTCAGTCAGGAACAGCGCGAACTGCGCGACCAGATGATGGCCAATGCCAGGCGGATCAATGTGGACGGAGCCCAGGCCTTGCTGTTGACGGCCTCGGTACCTCATTACGTGGAGGAAATGAACGAGGTCGTCTGGCGCCTGCTACAACAAGAACCAGTCGACATCGTGCTGGCCTCGGTCTCGATGGGCTACCGTATCTACCTGATCGGACGCAGCCGCCATCCCCGTTTCAACCTGCTAAGCGGTTTTCAGGCTCTGGGCGGGGGAGGCCATCCCTGTGCCGCCTCGGCCTCGGTTGCGGACGGCGACCCCCAGGATGCCATGCTGCGCTTGCTGGAGAACTTGAAGTTTGGCTCAACTCAGGGAGATCTCGTGCGCGACCACATGAGCCCCCGTGTCGATCCTATCGATCTGAGCAACTGTACGGTGGCTCAGGCTGACCAGCGCCTGCGCGAACTGGGACGAACGGCCACAGTGGTTCTCAAAGAAGGCCAGGTGGTGGGAATGCTGGCACGTTCGGATTTGGACAAGGCCCTGGCTCACAATCTTGGAGAAATGCCGGCCGAGTCCGTGATGACCCGTCCGGTCCTATCGGTGGCTCCCGAGACCAGCCTGGACGAAGCCAGAGCCAAGCTGGTGCAACACAATGTCGGCCGGTTGCCGGTGATGGAAGATGGCAAGTTGCTGGGCATTATCAGCCGCACCGATCTTTTACGCCATCTCTATGACACCACCCGGCTGCGCGCCCCTAGCGAAGAAGCCGCCCCCAGCGATTTCCTACTGCAGCTCCCCTACCGTTCGCTGGAACTGCTTAAGCAGGCTGGCTCGGTGGCCTGGCGCTGTGGGGTGGAGGTGTTCGCGGTGGGGGGCTTCGTGCGCGACCTGCTTCTGCGTCGCCTGGACGAACGCACCTGGGACCTCGATCTCTGTGTGGAAGGCACGGTGGACCATTTTCTGGATGAACTGGCCACCCTCTGGGCGGCCTCGGTGCACCGCCACCCGCGCTTTGAGACGGCCACCTTGATCCTGCCCGACGGCCAGAAGGTGGACGTGGCGCGAGCCCGCCAGGAAAGTTACGTGCGTCCGGCCGCCCTGCCCGAAGTGCATAGCAGCAATTTGAAGCAGGACCTTTTTCGTCGCGACTTCACCATCAATGCACTGGCGGTACGCCTGACCGAGGGCCACTTCGGCGAGTTGGTCGACTTTTTTGGCGGCCAGGCCGACCTGGCCGGCCAGACCATCCGCGTGCTCCACAACCATTCCTTCATTGATGACCCGACCCGCATTTTACGAGCCGTGCGGCTGGAGCAGCGGTTAGGCTTTCACCTGGGCAACACCACCGAGAACTTGCTGCGAGGCGCCCTTCAGCAGCGCATTCTACCCCTGGCCGGACCGCAGCGAATTCGCGATGAAATCGTGCTCTGCCTCTCCGAAAAACAAGCCGTCACGATTCTGGAGCGGCTGAACAAGCTGCGGGTGCTGGTGAGTCTGCATCCCGATCTGGTCATCGACGCCAAAGTGCGCCAGTTGCTCCAGGCCGTTCCGCCCGCATTGGAAGCGCTCTCCAGCCGCCTGCCGGTCGAGCCCTGGCGGGTCTACGTGCGCGCCTGGCTCAACCGCTGGAAGCCCGAACCCTTGAAAGAACTGCTGCGCTACTATCACTTTCACTTGAATGCCCAGAATCCGTTGCCGGACGTGCTCTGGCGCCTGGCTCGGGACAATCTGAGCAACAGTCAACTTTACGCCACTCTCAAGCCCCTGGCCGCGGACGAAATGGTCGTGCTCTGGGCCTTGAATCGCGACAGTAAGGTCCATCGTCAGCGCAGTGAAGAGCGAATCTTGCGCTATCTGGACGAGCTGGCCGACCTGAAGCCTCTACTGGACGGCGAGGCAATCCTGCGAGCCGGAGTGCCTCAGGGACCGGAGGTGGCGCGGATCAAGAAAGCTGCTTTCGAGGCCCAGCTGGATCAGGGCTGGACCTCGGTGGCTCAGGCCCAGAATTGGTTGAAAGGACGAGGTGATGAGATACTGTAGTCAATGCGCCGGCGCGATGGGTGACCAGCCTGCCTGGCCCAAGCGCTGCCCTGAATGCTCCCGGGAATTTTTCCGCAACCCTACGCCCGTGGCGGTGGTGATCGTACCTGTGGAAAGCGGAGTCCTGACCGTACGCCGAGCCATCCCTCCACGCATAGGCCAGCTGGCTCTGCCTGGAGGGTTCGTAAACTTCGGCGAGAGCTGGCAAGAAGCCGGCTGCCGCGAGGTCCTGGAGGAAACCAATCTGGTCATCACTCCGGAGGAATTGACGCTGCTGGAGCTGATCAGTGTGCCCGAGGGCAACCTGCTGATTTTTTGCCGGGCCCAGCCCAGACAGGCCAGCCAGATCGACCTCAGCTTCCGCAACGAAGAGGTCAGCGAGCTGGTGGTGCTAACCGGTCCCGAGGAACTTGCTTTCCCGACTCACACCCAGATGTTGGCCCGGGCCTTTACTTAGGCGCCAGCGGTTTCACCTCACCGGTAATCCAGACCTGTTGAACTCGATCCTGGGAGTCCAGGTGGAAAGTCAGTTCGCCCGGGTGACACGGAAAGACCAGGGTGCGATTCTGGTTGCGAGTCGGCTTGCCAAAGCGTGCCAACACCTCCGACCGACTGGCCATAAACCAGCTGCGACTCTTGAGGGGATCCCGAAAAGACCAGCGTCCCGTTCCCCCCTCGGCGATGACCCGACCATCCAGGAAGGTCACGTTCAAGCTCTGACCATCCCGTTCGTAGGTCCAGATGCTGGTTTCTTCGGCACTCTCGTCGACCTTGGTGGGCTTGCCCAGGGCAGCTTCTACCGCCTTATCGTCTGAACCAATGGGTACATCCGCCATAAAATACTCCGGCATCAGGATTTGGTAGCGACCGCTGCGAGTGAGGACGGGCATGGGAGTGGCGGTGACCACAGGAACTGACTGAGGGCCGGCGGGCGGGTTTGGCTTGCTCCACCAGGCGCTGGCCGAAGCCACCACCACAAGCAAGAGAGCGACATCAATTTTACGCATTCTAAGGCTATTCGCGAGCGAGGCAAAAATCTTCCCGACACTAAAGAGGCATCGAAAACTTGTTCGCCAACCATGGAGTGGAATATTCCTCAAGGAGGGCAAACCATGTTGGAGACCAGACGAGCGAGACGATTCGATTGTGACGAGGCCGTAGACTGCGAAGTCCGGGGAGCGGTGCGGGTGGCCTTTCTCAAAGACGTTTCCCTGACCGGAGCTCGCCTGCAGGGCAGCAACTTGCCGGCGGTCGGCACCCTGCTGCGACTCGCCCCCACCTTCAGCGAATGGCTTCCCTGCGGGCCTCGCGCCTGGGTTTACGCCCAGGTCGCCTGGACCCGAGAGGGGGTCGAGGCAGGCCTGCGTTTCCTTGAACCGTCCTCAAGGCTGGCACTCAACTGGGTGGGCCGCCTCTGCCAGGGCCGCAACGAGCGCCGCAACAGTATCCGCGTGGCCACCGAGGTCTATATGGAAATCAAGGTTCCGGGAGTGCGCCGCACCTTTGAAGCCCACAGCCTGGACCTCAGCCAGGGTGGAGTGCAGGCCAGCCTCCCGGACCAGGTTTTGCGCGAAGGCAGCATCGCCAAAGTCAGTGTGTGTCTGCCCTTTACGGTTCTGGATATGCCGGCCCAGGTGGTCCGCTCGGGGGCCGATGACCGTCCCCAGCACTGCCTGCAATTCACGGCCGTGGAGTCCGAACAGGCGGATGCCCTGGGCGGGTACCTTCGTCAGGAGCTGGCTACACAAAAACGGACCCGCGCTGCGGATCCGTTCCTGGTCAAGCTATTCAACCGGGAGAAGTAAGGGCTGGATCGTGGGAGCCTGGCCCCTTGAAAGGCTGAATCCTACTCCCAACCCGCAGAAATGCCGGCTATCCGGCCAATTTCCCTAGAATCCACCCTGCTGACGGGCCTGAATGCGCAGGGCGGTGCGTAAGCGACTCTCCACTTCTTTGCGCTGCTTTTCTTCCAACTCTTTGGCCTTGATGAGCACATCCACGCGCTCCTGTAAGCGTTCATTTTCGGTGCGCTGCTTTCGTAAGGACTCCCTCAGATCGTCGGCGCGCAACTTCCACTGCCGCAGTTCGGCTTCATCAGCACCACCACCAGAGCCGGCCGCTTTGGCCTTTTCCAGCTCCTCGCTGAGCTGCTGCTTTTCCGTCTCCAGGCGAGACTGGCTGCGCTCAAGGTTCATCAATTCCTGATTGGCGGCCTTGAGATCATTTTCCAAGAGCAAACAACGGCGCTCCAGCCGCTCCCGGTCGGCTCCGTCCTTGCGCAGCGCTTCCAGCTCGGAGTTGGCTTCAATCAGGCGCTTTTCGGCTTCCAGATGGCGGCGTTCAGCCTCCCTGACCGCATCCTGATTGGCGCTACTCTTGGCCTGTTCCACCAAAGCCTGAAGTTCTTCTTGACGCTGATGAGCGCGCTCCAGCCTTTCTTCAAGAACTTTCAGTTCTTCATCCTGGCGGGCCTTTAAAGCCTGGACCTCAGCCTCAGCTGCGGCGATCTTACCGGCGGCCTCGTCGCGAAAGCTCTTGCACTCCTCGGCAAAGGCCCGGGCCTCGTTCTCGCTGACGCGCAGAACCTTGAGTTCACGGCGCCGCTCCACGATAGTCTCCTCGAGGTCCTCCTTGAGAAGCTCGAGTTCTTCCATTTCCAGGCGCAGGTTGCTCTCGGTTTCACGAAGCTCGTCCAGGCTGGTCTGGAGTTCGGTCACTCGAGCAGACCACTCTTCCATTTCCGTCTCGCGCTGTTCTAGACGGCGGGCAGACTCGGCCACCTCATCCTGAAGGCTGGTGATCTGCTTGAGTTCGTCGGCGGCTTCTTGTTCAGCCCGGGTAAGTCGAGCCTGCAGCTCCCCACTGGCGGTCTGCAATTCCGCCAGTTGGCGCTGGGTCAACTCCAACTCCAGTTCACCCTCGGCCACTTTGTCCTGCAGTTCAGAACGCTCGGAATCCCAACTGCGACGCAATTGCTCGACCAGGTCACGCTCGGCCAGTAACTGGGCACGTTCCTGATCCCAGGCTTTGCGAGCCTGTTCCCATTCGGCTTGCTGGGCCTTCAGGCTGTCCAGTTCGGCCTGCAGGCCCAGTCCGCGCAGACTCGATTCACCGCTGGTATCCGGGCGTACCACCGCCAGGCCCTGGGCCACGGCCTCTTCAGCTACGGCGACTTCAGCACTCTCGACGGGGGGGGCTTCCAACACGGCTACGGCCGATTCGGTGGATTTGCCCTTCTTGGAAGCTTTCTTGCCAGCCCCTTTGGCGACCGGGGCCACCACTTCGGGTTCGGGTTGAGCCTCAGGCGCCTCCTCGATTGCGACGGGAGCGGCCTCTTCCACGACTGGCTGAGCCGGGGCCGGAGGCGCTGCTGGAGGGTTCTTTTTCTTGTTTCGGTTCGATTTGCTGGCCATGCGGGGCCATTTCGGAGGGCATTACCACTTCGCCTGCCGGATGCAGGTACTCGAATAACTTGCGCGCTGACTTCTGCCCCATCCCCTCGACCTGAGCCAGTTCTTTCAGCGAAGCGGCGCTTAACCTACGCAAGGAACCGAAATGTCTGAGCAAAGCCTGCTTGCGCCCTTGGCCGATGCCGGGGGCGTCATCCAGAGCGGACTGCTTGAAAGCAACCTTGCGCACGTTCCGATGATAGGACACGGCAAAGCGATGGGTCTCATCGCGCATGTGCGTCACAGTGAGAAGGGCCCGAGAGGTACGTGCCAAAACGACGGGTTGGCTCCGGCCCGGCACAAACAACCATTCGTTTTCCTTGGCCAGACCGGCCAGGGCCACCCGGTCGCTCAGACCCAGCTCGGCCAGCACCTCGACGGCCACGCCCAGCTGACCTTTTCCCCCATCCACAATCAACAGTTCCGGCAACCCGTCGAAGCTACGGCGGTCATCCGGTGAGTGGGAGAAACGCCGGGTCAAGACTTCCCTCATCATCCGAAAATCGTCGGGAGTGTCGCCGCTTTTGATGCGAAAGCGACGATACTGATCCTTCCGCGGCAGGCCTTGCTCAAAGACCACCAGCGAACCGACCGCCTGGCGGCCCTGAAAGTTGGAGATATCCACGCACTCCATCCGCCAGGGAGCCTCAGAAAGCCCCAGCGCTTGCTGCAGTTCCTCCAGAGCCAGACGACGTTGCTCTACCCCGCGCGAGGGCCGCAGGCTTTCTTGCTCCAGGGTCTGATTGGCATTCTTCTGGGCCAGCTCCATTAACTCTCGCTTGCTTCCGCGCTGAGGCAGGCGAACTTCAACCTTGCTACCCGACAGACTGCTCAGCCACTCGCACAAAAGCTCGTGTTCATCCGGGAGCACACTGACCAGAATGCGTCTGGGGACAAAGGTATTCTGCTGGTAATACTGCTTGAAGAAGGCCGCCATCTGCTCTCCAGGCTCGCTTCCTCCGGGCGACTCAAGCAGAAAAGAACGATGCCCCAATAACTTACCTTCGCGCACCTGCAACACCTGAGCGCAAATCAGTTCCCCGGTGGAGCTGACGGCCAGGTAGTCTTCGTTCTCGTCCCGATCCGAAACCATCTTCTGCTTCTGCCCGGTCCGCTCCAGGTCCAGCAGCATATCGCGGATGCGCGCACAGCGCTCAAAGTTCAGGGCCTCGGCTTCACTCTCCATCTCCTGACGCAGACGCCGCAAGAGATTGTCGGAGTTGCCTTCCATATAGTCGATGGCCTGCTCCACTTGCTCGCGATAATGAGGGGCATCCACATAGCGAGTACAGGGCGCAGTGCAAAGCCCGATGTAGTAATCCAAACAGGGACGCTTGATCTTCTTGTCCATATCCAGCGAACAAGTCCGAAGCTGGAACATCTTCTGCAAAATGGTGACAGTGCGGCGCAGCGCGCCAGCGTCCGGGAAAGGGCCGAAATAACGATTGCGAGGGTTGCGTTGGCGACGAACCACGCGCAGGCGCGGGAATTCCTCTCCGGTCGTAACCTCCAGTAGCGGATAGCGCTTGTCATCGCGATACTTGGTATTGAAATAGGGGCGGTGCTTCTTGATCAGGTTGCACTCCAAGATGAGTGCTTCCAGTTCAGAGTCCACCACCACCGTGTCGAAGTCTCTGACCTTGGAAACCATCCAGCGAATCTTGGGAGCGTGATCGGAGGAAGGCTGGAAATAGCTGCGCACGCGCTGACGCAAGGAGGCGGACTTGCCCACGTAAATGATGCGGCCTTTAGCGTCCTGCATCAAATACACCCCGGGCTTATCCGGGAGGAGCTTCAGTTTTTCTGCCAGCATGGGACGAGGCTACTTCTTCATCTCCGCCTGGAGCTCTTTGATACCCACTTGCAGGACCTTGTCTTCTTTATCGCTGCCAATCCTGGCCTCAATAGGCACTTTGACCTCGATGTCCGGCTTGATGCCCTTGCGATGAATATCTTTGCCCGAGGGGGTCAAGTAGTGGGCGACGGTATACTTGAAGGCGCCCCCGTCGGCCAGATGCTCTACCTGCTGGACACTGGCTTTACCGAAGGTGGTTTCCCCCACCAGCTTGGCCCGATGATGATCCTGCAAGCAACCGGCCGTGATCTCGGAGGCGCTGGCCGAGAAGCGATTGACCAGCACCACCATGGGTCCCTCAAACTGCTCACGACCCAGACTCTCGTGCTCTTCAGAACGATGGAGACGCTTGTTGACCACCGAGACCACCGTCTTGCCAGTGGGCACAAAGTGGCTGCAAATCTCGATCGCTCCGTTGATATAGCCACCCCCGTTGTTGCGCAGGTCGACGATGTATGAAGTGGCTCCCTTACCCTGAACCTTGGCGATTTCTTCCTCGAATTCACCCACGGTTTCTTCACCGAAGACATTGATCTGAAGATAACCCACGTGAGGAGCGACAATCTTGGAGGTGACGCTGCGAACGTGGATGATGTCACGCTTGACGCTCACATCAAAACTACGCTTCTCTTTAGGGCGATAAATCGTGAGCGCGACCATGCTGCCCTGGGGACCGCGGATCTTGTTGGCCGCTTTCTCGATGTCCCAGCCTTCTGTGGGTTGGCCATCGATCTTGGCCAGCACGTCCCCGGTTTGAATCCCGGTCTTATCAGCCGGACCGTCCGGGATGGGTTGGGAAACAGTGACTCGATTCTTGTGCTCGCGGTCCAGCTCGATCATCACGCCAATACCGCTGAAGTTACCGCCCGCCATGTGCTCCTCAAAGACCCTGAACTCGCGGGGCTCCAAGACTACGCAGTAGGGGTCCTTCAGCGCCGCCAGCATACATTTGAGGGCGATATAGCCGAGCCGCTGGTGGTCGAACTTGCCGGCCACCTTGGGCTCGACTTTAGCCAGCATGTCCTTCCAGGCCTCGGTCAGCGCAGCTCGGTCCTCCAGCTTGGGGGGCAGAGCAGGAAAGTCTTTCACGTTGACCTTTTGGGTGGACAGAAACTCTTTGAGGAGTCGGTAGGAACTGGCAAAGAGCGCCCGGTCATTGACCTCATCCAGGTATTCCTGGTGTAGCAAATCCAGGACGACGTCGAGATTGGCCAGCGAATCGCTGGCTTCTTTTGGGGTTTCCGCAGGTTGGGGAGTGGCGGACGCATCCGGCAAACCGGGAGTTTCAACCACCACCGCGGGCGGCCTGACGTACGGACTGGGAAGGTAAACCTGAGAAATCAAACCAGCGCTGACAAAGCCCAGCCCAACCAGAGTATAGCCGCCCATCAGGACGCCCAAGCGGTGAAAGTTCATATAACTCCTATTGCTTCAGAAAGGGCAGTTCCAGGCGCAGCTTGCGCGAGTCACCGGGCTTTTCCAGCGTGATCTCCTCAAACAGGTGATCCTGTTCGCGCACAAATTCTCGCTTGGTGACCGAATATCCCTGGGCCTTCTGAGCGTCGATGATCTTCAGCTCATCTTCCACCGAGGCCACCACCATCGGGCCTGGAGCCTCCGCGGCCGGCTGCGCCTTGACTTCAGACACGGCGGTCGCCAGGGCGGTCTTGAACTGATCATCTTCTTCGGTGCCGACCTTCTGGATGTTCATGGAGACCTTGATGTCCGGCTCAATTCCCAATTTATGGATGTCCTTGCCGTTGGGGGTATGGTAGTGAGCGGTGGTGACTTTCATGGCAGAGCCCTCGGTCAGGGGGAAAATCTTCTGAACGCTGCCCTTTCCGAACGTCTTGTTGCCCACCAGTTTGGCACGCGACAGGTCCTGCATGGCGCCGGCCGTGATCTCTGAAGCGCTGGCGGAATACTCATTCACCAGCATGACCAGAGGCTTGTTGGGATGAAGATTGGGGTGACTTGGATAGGGCACTTCAGCCTGCCCGCGTTCCTGAACCGTCACCACCCGGCTGCCGGTTGCCAGAAACTTGGAGCACACATCCACGGCCGCGTTGATGTAACCGCCACCGTTATTGCGCAAGTCCAGGATGTAACCCTGGGCGCCCTGCTCCTCTAGAGTGCGAATGGCGCTTTCCATCTCGTTGTTGGTATTCTCGCCGAAGACTTTAAGCTTGATGTAGCCGATCTTGGTGCCTTCCTGATCGACCATCTTGCTATTGACGCTGCTGGTGCGGATCTGGTCGCGAGTCAGCTCGACCCAGAAAGGCTCCTGGTCGGCTCGCTTGATCAGGAGCTTAACCTTACTGCCAATCTCTCCGCGCAGCAGAGTTTGCGCCTGAGGGATGGTGGTGGTGACGGTGGGGGTGTCATCGATCTGGATGATGACGTCACGGGAGCGTAAGCCGCCGCGCATGGCCGGGGTGTCGGCCATGGGCTCGATGATGGTCAGAGCATTATTGTTCTTCTTGTCCAGCTCGATGTAGATACCCAGGCCGCCGAAGATGGTGCCGTTCATGGCCTCTTTGAGGGACTGAAACTCCTTTTTGTCCATGTAGACGGTGTAAGGGTCATCCAGGGTTTTGAGCATCCCGCGCACGGCCGCCACCTGGAGATATTCATCCGCCAGCAGTTTCGGATGCTTGGCCGCCACCTTATAGAAGTCGGCGGTAAACTCTTTGGCGGCTTTCTCGAAATCGCCCCTGGAGTGGATCTTCTCCAGCTTCACACCGGCAAGCTTCTTCGCTTTCACGGCTGAATTCAGACCCTCCACGGCGCCATCGAAGAGCTTCTCAGAGGGAGTTTTGTAGATGTACTCCGAGCTGATCAGCGCGGTCAAGTTTTTAACGAATTCGGCGCCTCCGACCGCATCCGGGGAAGGAGGAGCGGCCAGAACGCTGTGGGAGAGGAAGAGTGCGGTGGTCAGAGTGAAAGCGACATACTTAGAGCGAGTTGCCTGCAACGGAAACCTCTTTCGTGATAAGGAATCTAGGTGAGTTTCCTGCTGGACCTGGAAAACTCCCGCTCGGCAACAAATCGCCGGCCCTCATGGAAAGTTCCTCAACCCACGAATTTGTCTTGGTCATGAAATAAGAAAAGTAATAGTACGGCAGAACTGGTGTAAACACGTAGGATCTCGGCTGCAGTAATGTCGGGCCCGTGGAGTTCGGGTGCCCGACCCCCACGACGACATTACAACACACGGAGAAACACATGATGAACACTCAGATCAAAACCAGCGAAGCCAAAACCCTGTATCCCCATACGCCTCAGGTGGTCAGGCTCAACCCCTTCAGCGGAACGGGAGCGTTGGCCGGAGTGACCTTGCGCTACGGCCCGGTCTTCATCCGCGCTTACATCCGTCAGACCAACGAAGGCAAGCTGTTCCTCTCCATGCCCGGCCGGAAAAATGAAAAAGGCGATTGGTGGGACAGCGCCTACTTCGTGGACCGCTCGATCTCGGAGGAATTTCAGGCTCTGGCCGTCGAGACCTACCAGACTCAGCTGGGACTGGCCGCGCTCCCACTGGCCGAGGCCGCCTGAAGCCTGAAAGCCAACACAGGCCGTGACTCCAAAGCAACTATTCGGTTTGGAGTCACGGCCTGGAGGACCCCCCCAGAATTAACCAGAACTTTACGCGACCACCGTGTCCCCTTTAGCAGAGAGATATCTCGGGCTCTATGAGCATGGCTATTTCCCTATGGCGGACCCGGATGGTCGGGTGCGGGCTTATTGTTACGATCCAAGGGGGGTCCTCCCACTCGCGGAGTTTCGAGTTCCGCGGCGTCTAACTCGTTGGTTGCGCAGCCAACCCTACCGCCTGACGTTGAATCAGGCCTTCCCGGACGTGATCCGCCAATGCGGCCAGAGAAGTAATACCTGGCTCAATGCGGAGATCGAGACCACCTTTTGCGAACTCCACCAAGCCGGATGGGCTCACAGTCTGGAAGCCTGGCAAGAGGATCAACTGGTCGGGGGACTCTATGGATTGGCACTGGGCGGGACCTTTTGCGGGGAATCCATGTTCAGTCGGGCCGACAATGCCAGTAAAGCCTGCCTGGTCGAACTTTATCGCAGGATGTGCCGAGGAGGTTATATTCTGATAGACTGTCAAGATGTGACCTCAACGCTGGCCCAATTTGGGGCGCGTCACATGCCCTTCCACCAATACTACGAACTGTTCTGCCGGTATCGAAAGAAGGACTGCAAGCTGGATGGATGAGTTCGCTCAACTACCCGCCGACCCACAATTTATAGGGCCGATGATCGACAGCCTGGATGCAGGCTTCGTGGTGGTTGATTCGGCCGGGCAGTTCCAGGTTTGGAACGCGGCCAATACGAAAATCTTGGGCAAGGGTGCCCGTCGCGGCCTGCCACCAGATGAATGGGCCGGTTACTATGGTCTGCATTGCCCGATTGAACAACGCTTGCTGCGTACCGAAGAGCTTCCCCTGGTCCAGGCCATGCGCCGGCTGGAACACATCGACCAGGAAATCGTGCTGATCAACGATGCCCTCCCCCAGGGCCGCTGGATCAAGGTCTTTGCTCGGCCCCTTTTCAGTCCAGAGCACGAGCTGATCGGCGGTGCGGCCATTATTCGAGACGTGACCCACGAGCGAGCCTCGCTGCTGGCCAATCAGATGATGGCCTGGTTCTTCTCAGCTAGCGACGATGCCATCGTCGGGGTCAACATGCAGGGCACGGTGCTGCTCTGGAGCCCGGGCGCGGAGAGACTGCTGGGCTGGAGCTCAGAGGAAATGATCGGCCATTCGGCTTTCAGACTGGTGCCGCCCGGCCGCCATCGCGAGATCGAACTGCTGATGCAGAAGGCCCACTCAGAGCAAGAGTTGCCCCCATTGGAAACACGGGTTCTACACAAGAACGGCCACGAAGTAGCCGTTTCTCGTTCCATTACGGCCATGCGCGACGCCAACGGAGACCCCATCGGCGGAGTGGTGGTGGCGCGTGACATATCCAGGCTCAAACGGGCTGAACTGCAATTGGAAGAGTCCAGGCAGCAACTGCGATTGCTTTCGGTGCGCCAGCAAAACCTGCTGGAACAGCAGTTGCGCGCCCTGGCCCGAGAATTGCACGATGAATTCGGACAGCAACTGGCGGCCATGAAGTTCGAGCTGGCCTGGCTGGAGCGCCACCTGGACGACAATCCGCGAGTCGAAGAACGGCTGAGCTCGCTCAACAATCTCTTGGACTCCACTATCGCTGGCCTGCGCCGTGTTTCCAAACAGATGCGCCCGCCGCTGCTGGAAGAAATGGGCCTGTGCCACGCCCTGGACGAGCTTGTCAGCGAAATCCGGGCTCGTTATCCGCTGCAAACCAGCTATGAATGCCAGCTGAGCAACACCAACTTCAACAACGAAGCGGCCCTGGCCATTTACCGCATCGTCCAGGAAGCCCTCACCAATGTGGTCCGCCACGCTGCCGCCCGAAACGTGCAGGTAGTACTCGGACACGAAGGCGACCGACTGATCACCCTGATCACGGATGACGGCAGGGGTCTACCTGCCGATCCCAAGCCTGCGGGCGGCAACTTCGGCATTCTCGGAATGCAGGAGCGCGCCCGCAGCTGGGCCGGCGAGGTCAAGGTCTACAGCCCGGAGCAGGGCGGAACTCAGGTGCGGGCGGAGTTCCCCTGGATTCGAGTGCTGGCCGGGCCTTAGACTTCCTAGCGCACACTCAAAGCGGACTCGGGCTCGTAATTCAGGGCGGGGCTGAGCCAGCGCTCGACCACCTCCAGTGACCAGCCCGTGCGGCGGGCATAGTCTTCGACCTGATCCTTGCTGATTCGGCCCACCGCGAAGTAGCGCGCTTCCGGTGCGGCGAAGTAGAAGCCCGAAACCGAACTGGCCGGCCACATGGCCAGACTTTCCGTGAGCTGGATGCCGGCCGCTTTTTCAGCATCCAGCATCTCCCACAGAATGCGCTTGCCCTGGTGGTCCGGGCAAGCCGGATAGCCAGGCGCGGGTCGAATGCCTCGATAGCGCTCCTTGATCAGATCGCCGATTTCCAGCTTCTCCTCCTGGCCATAACCCCATTCGCGGCGGACTTTGAGATGAAGGAGCTCAGCCAGCGCCTCGGCCAGGCGGTCGGCCAGAGCCTTCGCCATGATCGAGTTGTATTCGTCGTGCTGAGCGTCCAGTTCGGCCACCAGCAGGTCGAGACCCTCGCCGGTGCTGACCGCGAAAGCGCCGATCGAGTCAGGCCGATCGGGAGCGACAAAGTCACTGAGAGCCATATTGGGCAGGCCTTCGGCTCGGACCATCTGCTGACGAAGGGTGGGCAGGCGCCACTTGCCGCCTTCCAACAGAATGTCATCGCCCTCAGCCTGAGCTTTGAAGAAGCCATAGACGGCCCGAGCCTTCAGGCGTTTCTCTGAGATGATGCGTTGCAGCAGCGCCTGAGCGTCATCAAACAACTTCCTGGCTTCGCTGCCCACCTGGGGGTCATCAAAGATACGCGGGTAGGCGCCTTTCAGCTCCCAGGTCGAGAAGAAAGGGGTCCAATCGATATAGGGCACAATCTCGGCCAGCTCTGGCTCCCAGGTGCGCACACCAAAGAATTCGGGCTGAGCCAGTCTGGCTTCGCTCCAGTCCAGCCTCAGTCGGTTTTCCCGCGCCTGCTCCAGAGAAAGGAAGCGTTCCTTGGCCTGACCCTCGCCGTGGCGACGGCGCAGTTCCTCATAGTCCTTTTGCTGCTCGGCCCAGAAGGTGGGCTCATTCAACCCTTGCATCACCTGAACCACTCGCGAGGCGTCTTTGACGTGAATGGTCGGCAGGCTGTACCGCGGAGCGATTTTCACCGCCGTATGAGCACGACTGGTGGTGGCTCCTCCGATCAGCAGCGGCAACCCGACCTGCAAGCGCTCCATCTCTTTGGCGACGTGAACCATTTCGTCCAGAGAGGGAGTGATCAATCCGGACAGGCCAATGGCCTGGACCCCATGCTCCTTGGCCGCGCTCAAAATCTTCTCGCAGGGGACCATGACGCCCAGATCGATCACTTCGTAAGAGTTGCAACGCAACACCACACTGACGATGTTCTTGCCGATGTCGTGAACGTCACCCTTGACCGTCGCCAGCAACACCGTGCCTTTGCTGGATCCGCTGCCGGCCCGTTCCTGATCCATGAACGGCTCTAGATAGGCGACCGCCTTTTTCATGACGCGCGCGCTCTTGACCACCTGAGGCAAGAACATCTTGCCGGCGCCAAAAAGGTCACCCACCACATTCATGCCGTCCATCATAGGCCCCTCGATCACCGCCAGGGGCCGACCCAGCAACTGGCGGGCTTCTTCGGCGTCCTGCTCGATATGCTCAACCAGACCCTTCACCAGAGCGTGCTTGAGTCGCTCGGCCACAGGCCAGCTGCGCCACTCGGCCGCTTCCTTGACCACCGGACCGCCGCCGGCGGCCGCGTTCTTGGCCTTCAACTCTTCAGCGTAGGCAACCATTCGCTCGGTGGCGTCCGGACGCCGGAACAAGAGCACGTCTTCCACGTAGGCCAGCAAGTCGGGCGGAATCTCCTCATAGACGCTCAGCATGCCGGCGTTGACGATACCGAAATCAAGTCCATTCTTGATGGCGTGATAGAGAAAGGCCGCGTGCATGGCTTCACGCACCGGATTGTTGCCGCGGAAAGAAAAGCTGACGTTGGAGATGCCGCCCACCGTTAGCGCCCCTGGACAGGCCTTCTTGATTTCGCCGACCGCCTCAATAAAGTGCAGGCCATAAAGGTCGTGTTCTTCCATGCCCGTGGCCACGGTCAGAACGTTGGGGTCAAAAACCATATCCTCAGGGGCAAAGTCGAGCTTCTCGCGCAGCAGATTGTAGGCTCGCTGACAGACGGCCACCTTCCGCTCGCGGGTGTCGGCCTGGCCATTTTCGTCGAAGGCCATGATGACCGCCGCTGCACCGTATCGCTGCAAGAGATGAGCGCGTCGCAAGAATTCGGCTTCGCCATCCTTCAAACTGATGGAGTTGACGATGCACTTGCCCTGCACCCGGCGCAATCCAGCTTCGAGCACGTCCCAGCGAGAGCTGTCGAGCATGAGCGGAACCTTGGAAATATCGGGCTCCGAACCGACTAGATTGAGGAAACGCTGCATGGTCGCGACCGAGTCGATCATGCCTTCATCCATGTTGATGTCCAGGAGGTTCGCCCCGTTCTCAACCTGTTGGCGGGCCACAGCCAGAGCCTTCTCCAGCTCACCCTGACGAATCAGCTCCGCAAACTTGGGACTGCCGGTAATGTTGGTGCGTTCTCCAATCATGGAGAAGCCGGTGGCGGGTGTGACGTTGTAGGCCTCCAGTCCGGCCACCCTCAGATACCTCGGTCTTTCCGGGATCTGCCGGGGCGTGATTCCATGGATGTTCTGGGCCAGCATGGCGATATTTTCCGGACCCGTGCCACAACAGCCACCAGCAATGTTCAGCCATCCCTGGCGAGCGTAGTCGCACATCACTTCTGCGAAATGCTCAGGTGTTTCGTCGAAGCCCCCCATGGCGTTGGGCAGGCCGGCATTGGGATAGCAGCTGATGTAGCAGTCAGCCAGACCGCTCAGCTCCTCCAGGTAGGGCCGCAGAAGGTCAGCCCCGAGAGCACAGTTCAGGCCAACCGAGAAAGGCCGGGCGTGGCGGACGCTGTTCCAGAAAGCTTCCACCGTCTGACCAGAAAGGGAACGACCCGACTGGTCGATGATGGTGACCGAAATCATCACCGGCACACGCCGACCGGCAGCCTCAAAGGCTTCTTCCAGACGGAAGAGTCCGGCCTTGACGTTCAGAGTGTCCGTAATCGTTTCGAAAAGCAGCGCATCCACGCCCCCTTTGAGCAGATTGACCATCTGTTCGTAGTAGGCGTCAGCCATTTCCTCAAAAGTCGAAGCACGGAAGCCGGGGTCGTTGGGATCCACCGCCAACGAACAGGTCTTGGTGGTGGGCCCGATGGAGCCGGCCACAAAGCGTTTTTTGCCATCTTCCTTCTCTGCCAGATCAGCAGCCCGGCGCGCGATGCGGGCGCCCTCCAGGTTGAGTTCGGCCACCAGCGACTGCATGTTGTAGTCCGCCTGGGAGATGAAATTGCCGCTGAAGGTATTGGTTTCCACCATGTCCGCGCCAGCCCGAAAATACTCCAGATGAATGGCTTCTACCACCTCCGGTCGGGTCAAGTTGAGGAGGTCGCAGTTACCCTTCAGGCTCCCGGCGTGGTTGGCGAAACGTTCGCCGCGGTATTGCTCTTCAGTGATTTCCCGACGCTGAAGCATGGTGCCCATGCCGCCGTCGAGAATCAGGATACGTTGTTTGACAAGGTCTTCGATCGTCAAAGCTAAGGTTCTCCGGTTCCCCTAAAGTAGCCCGGGACCCCAGGTCTGTAGGATAATGAGTTGTCACAGGGACTCTTTTCGCATTTCCAATCCAAGTCCCTCGAAAACACAAAAAGACCGGCTCTTGGGCCGGTCTTTTTGTGTTCTGGATAGACTGAGGAACCTAGGAGCTTGGCCGGAAACTCCCCTTGACAGGCGTGAATCCTACTCCTGGTATCAAATCTGCGGGGCGAATCGGCCAGGCTCCTAGAGCAGAGCGCGGGCCGACTCCGAGTTTTTGTTGGCCGAGGCCATCTTGTCTTTCTGAATGCCGAAAGTGATGTCGTTAATCGAGGTCATGAGCTTGGCCACGTTGGCACGGTCATTTTCATCGGCCTTTTTCAGTTCCAACTGGGTCTGACGCTGCGTCGAGAGAGCCTGACGCTGGTCCGTGACGGCCATCTGCTGGTCCATCGCCTGTTGGTTGTAGTTCGTAATGTTCTGGCCGCCACCGCCGCCGCCACCGCCTACACCGCCTACTGCCATCTGGAAAGTCCTCCTGATTCGTCTATTGCTTGCTTCTAGCAAAGCACACAGGCAAGCGTTTGGGAGTACCTAAAAGTTAACTTCTTTCGCAAATTGTTGCCGGCGCGTTAACTTCAACAATCCCGCGTCAACATGTGCCTGGAGGAATTCGCCATAAGGCCAGCTTTCCGTCTCCTCCGCCACTTACAACCAGACCCGAAGACTGATCGTAAGCCAGACATCGAACCCACTGCTCGTGGGCTTCGACCTGTAGCAGCAAACGCCCCCCATCTAAGCCAAAGGCTCTCAGGCTGCGATCGGCCGAGGCCGTCAAAATCAGGTTATCGCAGGCCAAAGCCGACCAGACCATGGCCTTGTGGCCGCGCAGGCAGCGCATCTCACTTTTACCTTCCAACTCCCAGGCCCGCACCGTCATATCCGCGCAACTGGTCAGGATTCCGGCGCCCCCGTGCATAAAGTCGATGGCCTGAATGCGAGCTGAGTGTCCCAGCAGACTCCCTTGATAGACAGCCTCCGGCAAGCTCCAAAGGTGCACCGATTTATCATCTCCGGCCGTGGCCAGGATGTCTCCGTCCCCATTGATGGCCAGACCGTTGGCGGACCCCTGGTGAGCCAGCCAGCCCAACGGCTGACTAAAAGAGGGTCCGAGCAAAGCGCATTGACCGTTCAAAAAACAGGCGGCCACCAAACCCTGGCGGGGATGAAAGGCCAGACCGTTGACTGCCGACCCAGACTCCACCAAAGCATGACCCCCTCCACCCTGAGCAGACCAGAGGCGAATGGAGCCGTCCTGTGCTCCGCTGACCAGATAGCCTCCATCTGGGGATAGGGCCAGACAATGGACGGGGGACTCGTGCGCTTTCTGACTGTGCAACAACTCCAATTGAGGCCAGCTCCAGCAACACCAGCATCCGTCTCGACCGGCCGAATACAGCCGAGAAGTCCGCGTGTC
This sequence comes from bacterium, assembly GCA_018266105.1. GTDB lineage: Bacteria > Vulcanimicrobiota > Xenobia > Xenobiales > JADMJV01 > JADMJV01. The sequence continues at coordinate 120,478 of JAFEBA010000056.1, forward strand.
CAGGCTCAAGGCATTAACACCGCCGCTGTGGGCGGCCTTACGGTTCAGCGCCTCAAAGGTCGGCAGCTGGGCCAGAGAAGCCTTGGGAGAAACATCCAGGCCCAGACTCTCCAGGAAAGCCCGCATAGATTGCGTTCGTTGAGCTGGATTCAGGTCCAGAGCCTTGAGGACCGCAGTCCTCAAGCGCTCGGAGAGCGTCTCCAAACCGGGCAGAGGTTGACCCTGCAGGCGGGCTCGAGCGTCAGGGGGCGGAGCACCTTCGGCCAGGTGAACCATGGTCGCCGCCAGTGCATACACATCGGCGGCCGGAGTCAGGGCCACCCGCTCATACTGCTCCGGGGGCGAATAACCTGGCGAGACTTCGCGTTGGCTGGCCTGGTCCCGATGAGCCCCGGCCGTCCCAAAATCCAGAATAACGTAGCGTCCGTGGTGGGTGAGAAAGAGATTGTCCGGCTTGAGGTCGGAGTGAATCAAGCCGGCCGCGTGCACCAGCAGCATGGCCTGGCCGACCTGGGCGGCCAGGTCCAGCATGCGGTTCAACGACATTTGCCCGGCCCTTTGCAAGCCCTGGCCCAGGGTCACGCCCTGCAGCAACTCTTCCACCAGATAGGCGGTGCCGTTGGCGCTAAACTGACCCAGCACCCTGACCACCCCGGGATGATAGAAACGCTCAAGAGTGTTGCCCTCGCGAAGAAAGCTCTCCAGTCCGCGCTGAAATGAAGTCTGATCCCAGGGGGAGCCGGGTTGAACGGTGGTGCCCTGACGCAGACAACCTTGAGGAAAGAATTCTTTGACGGCGACCGGTAGGCGCCACTTGCCCTGAGTGGCCGCGTAAGTCAAGCTAAAACTGCCCTGACCGATCAACTCGCCCAGCTGGAACTGACCGTCGCCGAGCCAGCTGCCCGGAGGAAGGGGCTGACGCAGAATTAGATGGCTAGCATGCGCACGGGGGCACTGTGGAAGTTATCCACCAGGGCCTCCAGCACATCGGCGGTGTCCTGACGGTCTTTTTCGTCATCCACCTGAAAATAGGCGCCGCGCTGGCGAGCCGCCTGCACGACCGGGCTGCAATCCGAGCACTTCTTCTCAGGCTTGGACAGCTCGATCAGGCGCAAACCTTCGAGCTCTTGCAAGAGAGCCTCGGCCTTGTGATGCTGGAAATCCTCCGGGTAGGCGTCCAGAACCATACCGTGCTCCTGAACATCCTGCTGTTCAACCCTTCTGGCGACCAGGTCGTAAAGCAGCAGGGCGGGTGATTCATCCCCACTGTCCAGAGCCTTTTTCAGCTTGACACCTAGCTCTGAACCAGAGTTGACCTCATTCTTGATCATATCGCCCATATGCAGGTGCACCAGGCCGAGATTTTGCGAAATCGTTTCAGCCTGGTCCTTCTTGGATGAGTCCTGATCACCCAGCAGCACCACCATCAAGGGTGGGGAGCCGGTCGCGGCCAGGGCGGGCGCGATGCCGGACTGCTTGGAAAGCGACTCGACATTGGAGCCGGCCTTGGGCTGGACCTGAACGGGTTGGCCGGGCGTAATCTGAACGCTGTCCGGCACCAGTTTGTATTCGTTCTCGCCCACGTGCGCACGCGGAGCCACCGCGCCCCAGGGATTCCCGGTGCACATCGGCTTCTTGACGGACAGGTTGGGCGTGATCGAGTTCATCGCACCCTTAGATTAGATCCGCCCCCCGTCCAATCGGTTGCCGAGTTATGAACTGATGGCCAAACGAGTACGGCGGTACTCGAAGAGCACGATCGAAGCGCTTGTGGCCGCATTCAGAGACTCGCACGGAGAGTGCATCGGAATCGTGCACAGGGTCTTAACCCCGGTGGAAAGACCGTGGGATTCATTTCCTACCACCAAGCCCCAGCGCTGAGGCCAACTCATGGAGTACAGGTCACACCCTCCCCGAGGAGAAAGCCCGACCAGCTGATACTCGGCCAGGGCCTCGGTTGATTGCAGGCGATAGACGGGCAGGTGAAAAATAGCTCCGGCGCTGGCGCGCACCACCTTAGGGTTATAGGGATCCACTCCACCCAGACATACCAGCGCCTGCATGCCGGCGGCCCAGGCGCTTCGCATGAGAGTGCCCAGGTTGCCAGGATCGGAGAGGCCGTCGGCCACCACCAGACGATCATAGGTATGGAGTGCGGGCCATTCACGCCGAGCCACCAGCCCAACCACTCCCTGATGGGCCTCGCTGATCCGATCCAGTTGCTGAGAATCGACGTGCCAGCAAGGAACCCCCAGCTCAAACTGATGGCGGGCGGGATCACAGAAGACTTCCTGCAACTCGTGCCAGCCGTTGTGAGCCTCAAGCAACAACTTGGGACCCTCCACCAGGAAGAGCCCCAATTCGCGCCTCACCGAGGCCTTATCCAACTGCTGCAGTTGCTTCAGTTTTGGACTATGTTTGCCCAGAATGGACATGAGGGGAGCCCCCTTCTCCCCTCAATCCGCTAAAGAGCGGCTTCCGCGGCCGCAGCCGTGAGCCAACCCTGGGGTTTGAGATCCTGGTCCACCACGGTGATGGCGGGCAGTCCCAGTCTGGCCATCTGCTGAAAGGCCTGGTTCAGTGAGCTTCCGATGGTCACGTAGCCTTCTTTACAGGTCGCGACTTGCTCCACCGTGACGGCGGCCGGATCGCTGGCCAGAGTGGCCACGCGCAACAGGTCGCCGGAGGTCAGAGTGGCGGCGTAGCAACCCTGAGCGTCCACAACCACGCAAGTCGGGCAGCCGTGCTCCTGCATCACTTCCAGGGCCTGCTTCAGAGAGGCGCCCGAAGCCACCTGAGGCAGTTTCGCCAGCGGCACATCCTTGAGCTTCTTGCGCACCGAACCCAGAGCTTGCTGGGAATAACCAAACTCCCAGCCCTTGAGCATCTCTGCTTCCAGCTCAGCCGATCCCCGGGTGAGAGTGTGATTTTCGGTGCCGTCCTGGCCGACCGACCACAGATCGGATGAGCACAACAGGCTGCGCAAATCGCCTTTGCCCTTAAGCTTGCGTGCTTCGTTCACCTGAGCCATCAGGCCGTCTTCGTAGAGTTCGTGTTCCACCGAACGGAAAACCCCGATTGGCACCGGAAACTCGGGAAAGGTAAAGCGGCTCAACAGATAGGCCAGCGTCGCGTCCGAGCGCTTCTGGTCATGCACCATCAGCTCATCCGGGGCGGCGCCTTCCACAACTTCTGGAATCATGGTCTTGGCGTTGAGACGAATACCCTTGTTGCCTTCGTTCCCAAAGATCATTGGCTTGCCGTGCTCAAGCACCAGGGTGTTGTTCTTCTTGGTGGCGTTGTCCTTAACGTGATCCCAGGCGCCATCATTGAAGATATTGCAGTTCTGCATGATTTCGATGAAAGAGGCGCCCTTATGCTGGATCGCCTGTTTCATCATCTCACCCAGATGCTTGATGTCCGTGTCCACCGAACGGGCAACGAAGGTGGCTTCGGCAGCCAGAGCCACGCTCATGGGATTCAGAGGGTTCTCCACCGAACCCATGGGCGAAGACTTGGTCTTGGCACCGTGCAGCGAGGTGGGAGAATACTGGCCCTTGGTGAGACCGTAGATGCGGTTATTGAACAGCAACAGGGTGACGTTGACGTTTCTGCGCAACACGTGCAACAGGTGGTTTCCACCGATCGAAAAGCCATCGCCGTCGCCGCTAACGATGAAAACGTGCAGGTCGGGCCGAGCAATCTTCAGGCCAGTCGCCAGGGTTGGGGCGCGACCGTGAATCGAGTGGATACCGTAGGTGTCCATATAGTATGGGAAGCGGCTGGAACAGCCAATTCCGGAGACGAACACGAAGTTCTCGCGCGCGATGCCCAGCTCGGGAAGCACTTTCTGCATTTGAGCCAGAATCGAGTAGTCGCCGCAGCCCGGACACCAG
>JAFEBA010000057.1 GCA_018266105.1 bacterium
GGGCGTTTCTCAGGGTTCTCCCGGTGCGGGTGCGGATTCGCCGCACCGCGGCCGGGATCGCCGAGACTTCGGGGCGTTTCTCGGGGTTCTCCCGGGGCGGGTGCGGATTCGCCGCACCGCGGCCGGGACGCCGAGACTTCGGGGCGTTTCGCGGGGTTCTCCCGGGGCGGGTGCGGATTCGCCGCACCGCGGCCGGGATCGCCGAGACTTCGGGGCGTTTCTCGGGGTTCTCCCGGTGCGGCTGCGGATTCGCCGCACCGCGGCCGGGACGCCGAGACTTCGAGCTTAAATTTTACTATCATGGTGAGATGGAAGCGCTGACGACGTGAAGACGAGTCTTATTTGGGCGCTGGCAAGCCTTGCCCTCATCAGCGTTGTCGCTAGATATTCCATCTCTTCAGGTCACCGCGACGTCCTGCTCGAGGAGGGATACCTTAACGCAGCCAGGCAGCCGGGTTACGAGGAGGTGAAGAACCTGGGTGGCAACCCCTTGGCGGGCGACGCCAGTGTGGCGGAGGCCGAGTGGTTCCTATTCCACACTCACTGTAGCAGGTGCCACGGTTCTCAAGATGCTCAACCCCAACGCCTCAGAGCCGCGTTCGGTCGGGTTGGTGCCGACTTGAGCAACATCAAGTCCTATCGATTTGGTTGGGGTGACTTGGCAATATTCAGGTCGGTTAAGTATGGGTTTGCCGGGTCTTCGGCTCATCAGAGCTTCGATCTTGGTGATCGAGAACTCTGGATTCTGAGCAAATATCTTCGCCGTTTGCAGTTCGAAGCCAGGCGCTGAAGGACCGAGCCTGGAGGGGCCTGACCAACTAGCGCTGGCCGGCGTGCATTCTGGCCACGGCCGCGGCCACATTGGCTGAGGCCAGGCTGGTGGTGCCGCCCTGTCCCACCACGTTGCCTCGACCCGAGTCGCCGCTCTGGCTTGCGGCCACGTAGGCGGCTCCCAGCGCATACTGATTGGTCTGGTTGCCTCCGCCGTTGCCGGCAGCGACCACCACCGGAATACCCATGGACTGCAGCACCTGGATGCGCTGCTGCACGGCCGCGGTCTCCTGTGAGGCCTGGAAATTCTGCTGAGAGAGATTGACGGCGTCAAAGTGTTGGCCATTCTGAGCGGCGGCGATGACATTGTCGAGAGCGCGCGAGACACCCCCTCCGTTCACGTCGAAACCCGCGGCGCGGGCGCCGTCCTGCTGAATGGTGCCGGCCACTTCCTGACCGTGGCCGCTGCCGCTGGCGAAGTCGTCTACGACCGCAACGGTGGGGGCTCCGCCCTGAACGATACCGTTGAACTGCTGGCCGAGCTGCTGAGCACCCTGCAGACCGCCCGCCGAAACTTGTTGAGCATGGCAAGGTGCGAATCCAGACGAGGGTTGAACCTGCTGTTGGGGGGCGAAGGCCCCCGCCCCACCGCCCAAGCTGCTGGCCTGGACTCCCTGAAAATTGGTGTTGACTGCGTACATCAGCGGCTCCCTCGCTCTCTGTCGGTCTGTTAACAGCTTAGCCCAATGTTCTTAACAACTCGTGACCATTTCCTTAAAGATTTTAGTTTTCTTTAACGATCAAGAAACGCCCCCGGCGCTAACACAATTCTAACAGAAGACATACATCGCCAAATTCACGGGTTGGTATAGTCGGTTCAAAGGTCAACTGCAAGGAGCCAAGAGGGAATGGAACAGGAAGAACAAGTCGCCACGGAACCCGAGACCGAGGTGCTCGATGAGCCCGAGGTTGTGGATGCCGAGGAGGCTTTACGCCAGGAACTCGCGGTCGCCCAGACCCAGGCCAAAGAGCTGAAAGAGCATGTGCTCACCATCTCGGCGGAGTTCGAGAACTTCCGTCGCCGGCAGCAAGAGGAGCAAAAGCGCCGTCAGGTGCTGATGAAGGAAGAACTCTTCCGCGAGCTCTTGCCCCTGGTGGACAATCTCGACCGCAGTCTGGACGCGGCCCGCGCCAATCCCTCGGTGGAGTCCCTGCTGAAAGGTGTGGAGTTGATCCGGCGCGGCTTCGACCGCCTGCTGGAGAACAATGAGATTACCGTAATTCAGACCACCGGTGTCGATTTCGACCCGGCTCTGCACGAGGCGATGATGGTCGAGGAACGCGATGATGTGCCCGACCAGTCCATCGTTCAGGAATTGCAGAAGGGCTACAAGATCGGCGAGCGCGTTCTGCGCGCCAGTATGGTCAAAGTTGCCCGCAACGCCCAACCCAGCGAAAAGAATTGATAGTAACCTAAAAGGAGGCCCTCAAAAATGTCAAAAGTAGTGGGTATTGATCTCGGCACCACCAACTCGGTGATTGCCATTCTCGAAGGTGGTAAACCCACCGTTATCGCCAACGCTGAAGGCGCGCGCACCACGCCTTCGGTGGTTGGTTTCTCCAAGTCCGACGAGCGCCTCGTAGGTGAACTCGCCAAACGTCAGGCCGTCAGCGCTCCCGACCGCACCATCAAGTCGATCAAGCGCCATATGGGCACCGATCACCGCGTGAGCATCGACGGCAAGAAGTTCTCGCCCGAGGAAATCTCCTCGATGATTCTTCAGAAACTGAAGACCGACGCCGAGGCCTACCTGGGTGAGAAGGTTACCCAGGCTGTCATCACCGTGCCGGCTTACTTCAACGACTCCGAGCGTCAGGCCACCAAGAACGCCGGCACCATCGCCGGCCTGGAAGTCCTGCGCATCATCAACGAGCCCACCGCAGCCGCTCTGGCCTACGGCCTGGACAAGCAGCATGACAACATGACCGTCATCGTCTTTGACCTGGGCGGCGGCACTTTCGACGTCTCCGTGCTGGAAATCGGCGACGGCGTCTTCGAGGTCAAGTCCACGGCTGGCGACACCCACCTGGGTGGCGACGACTGGGACGAGCGTATCGTGAAGTTTGTGGCCGAAGCCTTCAAGAAAGAGAACGGCATCGACCTGATGGCCGACAAGATGGCTCTTCAGCGCCTGCGCGACGCGGCCGAGAAAGCCAAGATTGAGCTGTCTCAGAAGTTTTCGACCAATATCAACCTGCCCTTCGTGACCGCCGACGCCAGCGGACCCAAGCACCTTGATGTGGACTTGTCCCGAGCCAAGTTCGAAGAGTTGACGGCTGACCTGCTCAAGCGCTGTGAAGGCCCCTGCCGTCGCGCCATCGACGACGCCAAGCTGAAGCTGAGCGAAATCGACCGCGTGTTGCTGGTGGGTGGTTCGACCCGTATGCCGGCCATCACCGACCTGGTCAAGCGTCTCTTTGAGAAAGAACCCTCTAAGGACGTCAATCCAGACGAGTGCGTGGCTCTGGGTGCCGCCGTTCAGGGCGCCGTCCTCTCGGGCGAAGTCAAGAACGTGGTGCTGGTGGACGTAACTCCGCTTACGCTGGGAATTGAGACCTTGGGCGGCGTGATGACCAAGCTCATCACCCGCAACACGGCCATCCCCGCCAAGCGCAAAGAGACCTTCACTACCGCCGCAGACATGCAGACCAGCGTGGAAGTGCACGTGCTGCAAGGTGAGCGCGAATTCGCCAAGGACAACAAGTCTCTGGGAACCTTCGTGCTGCGTGACCTGCCCCCGGCTCCCCGTGGCGTGCCCCAGATCGAGGTTGAATTCAACCTCGACTCCAACGGCATCCTGAACGTGGAAGCCAAGGACAAGGCCAGCGGTAAGGCTCAGCGCATTACCATCACGGCCAGCACCAATCTGAGCAAGTCTGATGTGGAAAACATGGTGAAGGACGCCGAATCTTACGCGGCCGACGACAAGAAGCGTCGCGACAAGGTGGAGCTCAAGAACCAGGCCGACAGCCTCGTTTACCAGTCGGAGAAGACCGTCAAAGAGTTCGGCGACAAGATCGCTGGCGACGCCAAGTCCAAGATCGAGGCCGCTCAAGAGAAGCTGCGTAAGCTGATCGAGAACGATGACTTCGATACTGAACAGGTCAAAGCCGCCATCGAAGAGCTGCAGCAGGCCGTAATGGCCGCCAGTTCTGCGATGTATGGCCAGGATGACGAGGGTGGCGAAGGCGCCGAAGGAGGCCAGCAGGGCCCGGTCGACGGCGAAGTGGTCGACGCCGAGTTCGAAGTTAAGGACTAAGTCCGGTCAACCACGTGAAGGAGCCCGCCCTGCAAATTGGGGCGGGCTCTTTTCGCGCAGTGGAGGAACGTTAAGCGATGGATTTTAAGGATTACTACAAGACCCTGGGTGTGCCGAAGACGGCCACCGAGAAAGAAATCAAGCAAGCCTACCGCAAGCTGGCTCGTGAGAACCATCCTGACGTGAACTCCGGCGATAAGAACGCCGAGAAACGCTTTCAGGAAATCAACGAAGCCTACGAAGTGCTCTCGGATGCGGACAACCGCAAGAAGTATGATCAGCTTGGTTCGCAGTGGCGCAACGCTGGAGCTCGCCGCGGCCCTGGGCCGGGAGCTGGAGGTGGAGTCGAGTTCGACTTTTCCGACCTCTTCGGCGGAGGGGGGATGGGCGGCGGAGCGGAGTCGGCCGGGGGCTTCTCCAGCTTCTTCGAGCGCTTCTTTGGAGGCGGCGGTGGGCGGCAGCCGCGCGGCGGGCCGCAACCTCAGCCTCAACAGGAGCAACCATCCTCAGTGGACGTGGAAGTCTCGCTGGCCGAATGCTACTCAGGCACCACCCGCCAGTTGGAGATTGCCTCTCCCCAGGTCTGTCCGCAGTGCCGCGGGGCGGGAGTGATCGGCAACGGCATTTGTCCCGTCTGTCGAGGTGCGGGCAAGCAGCAGGGCACCCGCCGTCTGGAAGTGCGCATCCCGGCCGGGGTGACTCAGGGCAGCAAGGTTAAGGCCCAGGGCGTGACCATGGTGATTCAGGTCAAGCCAGATCCAGACTACGAAATCAAGGGCCGTGACGTGATCCGCAAGACCAATGTGGATCTCTACGGAGCTGTGCTGGGCTCGGAGGTCAACTTCCGCACTCCATCTGGAAAGGAAGTCAGTCTCAAGGTTCCGCCTGAGTCGCAGAACGGCCGCAGTTTCCGTCTCTCGGGACAAGGCCTGCCCGCGGCCGCAGGTAAGCCAGCCGGTGATCTCTACGTCAAACTGGAGGTCTCCCTGCCGACCAAGCTGACGGCTCGCGAGAAAGAGCTGTTTGAGGAGCTGGCCCGACTGCGGGCTTAGGAGGCACTACAGGAGCCCCCATCGAGGCTTCGAAACCCGCTGTGTGAGCGATTGGCAGGCCCAGCAACAACGTCGGTTCCGCCGGCTGGACGCCGATCAGATCGTGCAGACGGTAGCGGCGCTGCAGACTCGCATCGAGGCGCGCTTTCCTGACGCCGGCCTGGGTCGCCTGGTGGCTGAATTGCTGCAGGTGGCCCAGGAGACGGTGGCCCGCACCGAGTGGATTCAGCAGCCCAATGTTCCGATTCGGGTCGGGGTCGGCTGTCTGTGCGCCACAATTTTGCTGCTGATCGTGGGGCTGTTTCACCATATCAGCCGCATTCAGTTCGATGACTTCACTTCTTCGGTTCAGGCCCTAGAGGCCAGCATCAGTTCGGTGGTGTTCATCGGCGCCGCCATCGTCTTCCTGGTCAATTGGGAGGGGCGAATCAAGCGTGATCGGGCCCTCAAGGCAATTCACGAATTGCGAGCTATGGCTCACATCGTGGATATGCATCAGCTGACCAAGGATCCGGAGAGCGTGATGCGCCCAAAGCCCGATGCCAAGCGCCAGATGAGCTTCTTTCACCTCAATCGCTACCTGGATTACTGCAGCGAGTGCCTGGCCCTCATCAGCAAGATCGCTGCTCTGTATGTTCAGGAATTTCAAGATCCGGTGCTGTTATCGGCCGTCGACGAGGTGGAGGATTTGACCGCCGGATTTTCTCGGAAGATCTGGCAGAAGATCACCATTTTGGAAAACCTGGGAAAGGTCCAGCCCGAAACGCACGAACCCATGCCTGGTGAGTAGCGCCAGCATCGAGGAAGTCGCTAACTACGCCGACCGAGAGAACTGGCCGGCGGACACGCGTGTGCGGGCATATGCCCTGGCCACAAGGCCGGTCCAGCTTGATGAATGGCGCAGCTTTCTCGATCAGAACTTGCTGGCCGGCGGAAGTCTGGCTTTTCTGTGCGGGGCCACCCTGTTTGTGTCCGCCCACTGGCACTTGCTGGGCGCTTACGGAAAGTTCATTCTCTGTGACCTCTTGCTGTTGGGTCTGGCCCTGAGCGCCTGGAGGGCCGGCCTGGACCGTCCTCAATCCCGTTGGGCGCTGACTGTGGCCGGGGGACTGGTGGGAGCGATATTGGGGCTCTACAGTCAGACCTATCCCAGCGACCGGCCGGCCTATCTCTTCTTCCTGCTTTGGGGTGGACTGATCTTACCCTGGACTCTGCTCACGCGCTTTGAACCAGCCTGGGCCCTATGGGTTATCATCGGAAATGGAGCGATGATCTCGGCAGAACTGGACCCCAATCTGGTCGGCATGGCCAATCTGGGCTGGTGGTTGCTGGCGGTTCGCTTTCGGGGTCGGTGGGGGTGGCCCCAGTTGCCTATGGTGTTTAGCTGGTTGTGGCTGACCGGGGTGGGTCTGACCAGCGTCTTTTCTAAGGATGATCCGGTCGCCTTGGGTTGCTGGCTACTCTGGCTGATCGTGACCACGGCTTATGCCTACCGGACCCGAATGAAAGGCACGCTGGCTGCGCTCGGATTTTCTTTGATCTTGATGATCACGGCCGGTCTGTTGCGCGCTATGGGCAGATGGAACGAGATGAGCTGGTTGCTCATTCTGGGGGTGGCTGTGACGGTTCAGGTGGCTTTGTTGATCTGGGCTTTGCGCAGGATGCCGGAATGAAGCTGGAATCGATCCTGGCCACGCTGCACGAAGAGGGGTTTCTGCCCGAAGCCGGGGTCAGCCAGGCGGCCCGCCCAACGGTCTGGTATTTGCGCGTGCTGGCCGGGCTGGGAGCCTGGCTGGCCACGCTTTTCCTGGTCTTTTTCTGGGCCTTGCTGGCTTCAGAGAGCTTCGGGCTGGGCTGCTTTTTGGGCCTGGCCCAATGTCTGGCGGCGGGACTTTTGGCTTCGCGCACACGTCACGAGATGCTTCATCAGGTCTCGCTCTCTCTCTGGTTGACCGGGACCTGCTTGATGGCGAGTTGCTTCGAGAAGCAGTTTCACCTGGAGCCTCTGGGTCTGGGGGTGATGCTTTTGCTGATGAGCGTCCCTTATCCCGAGAGCCAAGGTCGGTTTTTGACGGCTCTGGCCGGCGCCTTACTCTTGCTGGTGGGGGGCGAGGAGGCCGTTCCCCTGGATGTCTGGGTGGGGCCTCTGGCGTTGCTGGCGGGCTTTCACTATTTGAATCAGACTCCGTTGTGGTGGCGTGGTCTGGGGCCTCGAACGGCCACCTTTGCTGGGGTGGCTGTGTTGACCATGCTGGCCGCCCTGTGCAGTTCTTTCTGGGGGTGGAGCAAGCATCCAGCCGGCCCCAGCAGTACCGCACTTTTGACTCTGGCTTGTTTGTGGCTTTCAAGCCGTGTCTTGAGGCGGCTCCAGGTGGGTGCGGCCATCAGCCTGGTGTGCTGGATGGGCCTTCTGGCAGTGGGTGGACTGACTTTCAACAGCCCCGGGGTGATGGGGGCAGTGGCTGTGCTGCTGGTAGCTCGCGAGTCGCGCAGTCGCTGGTTGACGGCCATGGGCTGGATTTATCTGCTAACCTTCGGTTCCGCCTATTTCTACAACCTGAACCTTGACGCGAACGCCAAGTCCCTGACTTTGATGGCTTTGGGCGGATTGTTGCTGTGGCTGCGCCGCCGTCTGACCGGGCCAGCATGAAAAAGCTGCTGTTTTGGCTTGGTCTGCTGCTGTGTCTGGGGGTTCCCAACGCTCTGGTGGTTTATCAGGAACGCGCTCGCGCCGGAAGCGTGGTGGTCTATCTGCGCATCGCGCCGCAGGGGGTGCAGGTTTTCGGAAACCGCGTCAGCCTGAGCTATGACTTGAACCTGCGGCCACTCGACCCCGGTTGGCCGGGCAGCGGCTATTTGCGTCCGGATATGGACAGCCGGCGTGTGGTCAATGCCTGGGCGCCCGATTCCAGCGGAATTCGCTACGAGTTGCACGATCAGAGGATCTGGTTGGGCGATCATACCTTGAATGTGCCCGACGGAAAGTACAGTGATTACCTCGGGGCTCGTTACGCCAAATTTGACCTGACCCCCGAGGGCAAGCTGATCCTGCGCGGACTGGTGGATTCTACCTTAACTCCGCTTTGAGTTCTTTGACCAGATCCGGAATGCGTTCGTTTTCCAGCACTTCAAGTCTCCTGAGCACTTCAGCCAGAGCCAGTTCATTCTTGAGATTGACCCTGTAGTCCAGGTCGGCCCGCAGTCGGTCTTTTTCTCCCTGGCGGTTTTGAGACATCATAATGAAAGGCGCCTGCATTCCGGCCACAATGGCCAGCACCAAATTCAGGAAATTGAATGGAACCGGATCAAAAGCGTGTTGGTGAGCCAGCGTATTTAAAGTCATCCAACCGATGATCAGACCCACGAAAGTCAGGATGAACTTCCAACTGCCCCCAAAGTTGGCGATCAGGTCCGCCGCCCGGTCGGCCAAGGTGGAGCGGGCCGCCTCCTCGTCGTTGGCGTTGCGGCTCACCCGACCCCGTAACAACTCGTCGGTGCGGCGCAGGCGCTCAGACAGGGCGGCCAGCATTTCCATGGCCACATCCGGGGTGTCGCGCACGAAAGCGCAAAAGGCTTCGCGCTGCAAAACCCAGAGCCGGGCGTCCTCGATGATATTGGCATCGGCTGAGCGCTGGCGTCCATCGATCAGAGCCATCTCGCCAAAGAAGTCCCCTGCTCCCAATTCTGCCAGCACCAGCAGGTTGGCATCCTGGTCGTGAATCGAGATGCGCACCGTGCCGGATTCGATCAAATACATCGAATCACCACGGTCGCCTTTCGAAAACAGGCGGGAGCCGGCTTTGTAAGTCTGCTGGCTGAGCAATTTGCGTAGTTCGTTAGCAGCGTGGTCGTCGAGCGATCCGAAGATGGGCACGGCTCGTAAGGAATCGATGGTCAAGACTTTTCTCCAAGCAGGAAATAAGTCTCCATTGGACCCTTGCCTTTGAGCTCGGTGATCCCCCGCGCCTCGAAGTCAAATCGATGGCTCAGTCGCTGATAAACGGCCTGACTGACGTGGACCCGGTCGGGTGCGCCGTGGGATTCCAGACGGCTGGCGGTGTTGACGGTCTCTCCCCAGACATCGTAGATGAATTTTCGCCGCCCGATCACGCCGGCGATGACACTCCCCACGTGCAGACCCACTCTCAGATTCAGACCGTCGAAAGCCTGGTGCACAACTTTGTGCATCTCTAGCGAGAGGGAAGCCATGGCGGCCAGGTGCTCAGGATGGGGTTCTGGCAGGCCTCCGGCCACCATGTAGGCATCCCCGATGGTCTTGATCTTTTCCAATCCGAAGCCAGCTGCCAGCTCATCGAACTCAGAGAAGATGTGATTGAGGAGCTCGATTAGTTCGGTGGGTGAGAGGCGCGCCGAAAGCGGCGTAAAGCCCACGATGTCGGTGAACAACACCGAAGCATCCTCGTAGCGTTCTGCCAGAATCCCCTGCTGACACTTGAGTTTCTCTGCGATAGGTTCAGGCAGAACATTGAGGAGTAAGCGCCGATTTTCTCGGTGCAGTCGATCCAGAGAAAGATGAGTGCGCACCCGCGCCAACAGCTCGTGGCCATTAAAGGGCTTAGCCACATAGTCCACTGCGCCCACTTCAAAGCCTCGAACGATGGCGTCGGTTTCGGTTTTGGCCGTGAGAAAGATGATGGGAATTTCTCGGAAGTCTGCGTTGGCCTTGATCAACTGGCAGGTCTCAAAGCCGTCCAGCCCTGGCATCATGACGTCCAGCAGGATCAGGTCGGGACGCACCCGCGTCAGCACCTCCAGGGCTTTCGCTCCGCTGATGGCCACGCTGACCTGGTAGCCATGGTCTTTGAGGATCCCCGAAACGGCCTGAATGTTGACCGGCTCGTCTTCCACTAAGAGGATACGGTTCACGTTGGGCCGGTTCCATAGAAATTCAAAAGGACCTGGGGCGCCAAGCTGAAAAGCGGATGGCAATGGAACTGACCCGATCTCACCGCCTGCTCTTCGTGTTTTTGCTCTGCATGTTCACACTGGCTGTGGACCAGGCCAGCAAGATTTGGGCCGCCTCACAACTGGCCAATCAGCCTGCGCAAACTTATTTTGCCGTTTTGACCCTGACCTTCAGCCGAAACTATGGTGGCTGGGGTAGTCTGGGAGCCAACTGGAGCCCGCTCTTGCGTGGCGCCTTTTTTCTGGTGCTGCCCAGTCTGTTTCTGCTTGGGTTGGTCATACACACCGTGACCAGCCCTAAGGTCAATCGCGTTGAGCTGGCCGGCACGGCCCTGCTGGTGGCCGGCGGCGCCGGCAACCTGATCGACCGGGCTCGCTTTGGCTTTGTGCAAGACTTTCTCTACCTGGGCTACGGCCCGATCGGAACCAACATCTTCAACGTGGCCGACATGGCCATTCTGGCCGGAATCGGCTGTCTGCTGCTGGGCCCATCTTTCTCCAAGACGAAGAATTGACATAGAACAGCCAAACTGAGTTCACCACTCGAGTTTCTGGCAGACTATGATTGGCCTGTGATTCGAGAAAAACGCAGAGCCATGGGCCTGAGTCTGCAACGGTTTGCCCTGCTGTTGGGAGTCAGCCTGTCTGCCCTCTCCCGCTACGAGCGAAGCGAGCGTTCCTGGCCTCCAGAACTCTTGCAGCGCGCTTTGGAGATCCTCGGGCTACCCTCTGGTCCAAGCGCGGATTGGGTTTGGAGCTGGACCCGGCACCGTCAGTTCCTGGGGCAGAGCGAATCTGGAGTGCAGGTCGATCCGGGGCAGACTTGGGCCGACTTGCCTCGAGGCTATTCAAGCTTTTATCGGACCGTGCAGCCTCAAAGGCTTCCCCCTCTAGAATTTCGCCGTCTGGTTCGGGCTGATTCGAGTCTGGAACCTTGCGTTTACGTCCATCTGTGCGAAGACGGCGCAGAGTGGGCCTTGATTAGCCCGGAAGCCATGGGTTTTCCTTATCATTCGTTGGTGACCGAGGAGGGTAAGCCCCTGGGAAAGACTCGCCGGGCCGCCTTCGTCTGGGAGGGCTGGATTATCTGGCCACAGATCAATATTCTGCTCAATCGCCAGAAGATCCGTCTGGACGGGCTGGCCTTCAATGGTCGGCTGTGGAGGGTTCTGGAATTTGATAGCAGCCTGCACGCGCGCCGAACGAGTTGGGATCAGCTTCGTGATTCATGGCTGATTCCGCCCACCATTCGCTTCACGACGGAGGAGATTCTCAGCATGGATTTTCTTCGCCTGCTGCGCGAGCGCCTGGCCAGTCCCCACAGCGACGCCGCCTGAGCCGGTTTCGCAAGGGCTCGTTTGGTTGGAGGGGGGACGCGGCTTCCCCGGCCGGGCGGGGGGGGCGCGCTTTCCTCGGGAAATCGGGGAAATTCCCCGGCCGGGCGGGGAATCTGGCGTGGGGGACGCGTTTTCCCCGGGAAATCGGGGAAATTCCCCGGCTGGGCGGGGAATCTGGCGTGGGGCGCGTTTTCCCCGGGAAATCAGGGACCCTGGCGGATTCGGACCTCGAAGAGCTTGGGCCAGAGTTTGCCCGTGACCCAGAGTTTCTTGCGTTTGGCGTCGTAGGCGATGCCGTTGAGCACGTCCGCACCCTTGGCATCTTCTCCCGAGAGCAGGCCGGTGAAGTCGATCAGGGCTTCGACCTGGCCATCTTCAGGGCGAATCACGGCCACGAACGGTGAGGTGTAGATGTTGGCATAGATGCGGCCACCCACCCACTCCAGTTCGTTGAGGTAAGGAACCGGCTCCCCATTGCTGGTCACGGCGATGGTGCGCTTAACCTTGAAGGTCTTGGGATCGCGCAGGACCAGTTTGTCGCTGCCATTGCTCATCCACAGGTCTCCCGAGGGGTCAGTGGTCAGGCCCCAGCCTTCGCCTTCGTACCTGAACTGACCGGCCGGCTTCAGGGCCGAGTTAAAAACGTGGCAGATCTGAGTGTCCCAAGTGATCCAGAAGTAGCGGCCGTCAGTGAAGGCCAGCCCTTCCCCAAATTCCTTGTCGGGCAGCGTGGCAATCAGCTTGAATTTTCCGGTCTTCAGGTCCACCTGACGAAAGCTTGATTGCTTCCGTAGGCCGGTCGTCTCCCAGAGTTGACCCTTCGGATCCATCCATAGACCTTGTGTGTAGGCTTTACGGTCGTGGGGATAGCGCTCAACCACCTCGTAGCTCCAACGCTGGAGGGTCACAGGCGTGGCCTGAGCCACGGGAGTCTCTGAGGCCCAGGCCGTAGCTGAGGGTGTGGCCGGGGCGGGCGAATTGGTAGGGGTGGGCGGAGGCGGCGCAGCACAGCCGGCCAGCCATAGAGCTAGAATCCAACGCATCAACACCCGGCCCCGTTCGCTCCCCGAGGCAGGACCCCCTATGGCAACCCCAAAGCCCCGTCTATGGCAAAATGGCTCTGGTTACTGGCCGGTGGTTTGGCGGGCGCGCTGCTCAAGCGGCCTCAGCAGTCCCCGCCAGCGCCGGTCGAGGAGAAAGCTGAGCCCAAACGGCCTGACCCTGAAGAAGACCCTCGCGTTCCCCAGATTCTGGAGGAACTGGTCCAGGAAGTCAGGATCAAAAATCGTGAATACCTGGAGCAGGTCGCTCGCAAGGACTGGGAGGAGCTGGCGGCCCGGCAGATCGCTGCTGCCATGCAGCGGCTGGTGATGCACGAGGTCAGCCAGCATTCTCTCAGTAGCTTGAGTCTGCCCAGCGACGACTATAAAGGTCGCATCATCGGCAAGGAGGGGCGTAATCTGAGGCAGTTTGAGTCGCTGACCGGGGTTGACCTCATCATCGACGACGTGCCCAACACCGTGACGCTCTCGTGTTTTGATCCATTCCGGCGCGAGCTGGCGCGACTGGCTCTGGAGCGCCTGATCCAGGATGGTCGGTTTCAACCCCAGCGGATCGAAGAGGCCGTGCAGCGGGCCCGCTCTGAAATGAACAATCAGCTTCAGGAAAAGGGCCGCCAGGCGGGTCAGAATTTGAAGCTCAAAAAGCTCCATCCTCAGCTGACCGAAGCTCTGGGACGGCTGGCCTTCCGTACCTCCTATCGCCAGAACGTGCTGGAGCATTCTCAGGAAGTGGCTCACCTGTGCGGCCTGCTGGCGGCCGAACTGGGGGGTGATGTGGAGGTAGCCAAAAGGGCCGGGTTATTGCACGATATCGGCAAGGGACTGACCGATCCGGGTCCCCACGCCGTCACCGGCGCTGCGTTGTGTCGCCGCTTCGGCGAGAACCCTCAGGTCTGTCATGCCGTGGAAGCTCACCACGAAGATGTTCCCCAGACCACACTGGAGGCCACCCTGGTGCAGGTGGCGGACGCCATCAGCGCGGCTCGACCCGGCGCTCGACGCGAGAATACACAAGATTACATGCAGCGGATGGAAACGTTAGAGAGGCTGGGCCGACAACTTCCAGGAGTACTGGATTGTCAGGTCGTACAAGCTGGACGAGAGATTCGCGTTTTTGTTCGCCCCGAATCGGCCGATGATGAGGAATGTATGAAACTTGCCAGCCAGTTGGCCGCTGAGATCGGCTCTGCTCTAACCCGCCCGGGCCCTGTGCGCGTCAACGTGGTGCGTCAATTTCAGGCCAGCGCGCAGGTCGATTAATGCGCGCATTGGATTCCCAAGAGACCAGCACTGTGGCTGACTCCCCCGAAGGAGTCGCTTTTTTAACGGCCTTGCTGGTGCGCTACCGGGAAATCGGCTCGGCTCGCCTGTACCAGGCCGGCCATCGACTTCGCCTGGACTTCTACATGCATCGTCAACTGCAAGATGATGAGTGGGAAGACTTCTACGCCCGGCTGATGTTGAGCTGGAGAGTCTATTTCAAGCTGCAGCGCCTGTATCCAGAAGTGCACGAGATCTTGCGCGGTCAGGCTCCCTATCAGGATCTTCCCTTTTTGCTGGATGAGGACGGTTGGGTTGAGGTGGGCACCCTGACCATCGTGCGCGACCTGAACTCGGTTACGCTCGAGGAGTTTCGCCTGATTGTCGCCCTCATCAATGAGTTTTTTGATGATGTCCTGGCTTTGAACGAAGAAGCGCCCCAGGATGAACCGGAGCAGCAGGATGAAGTGATTCACCGCTGTTTGGAGAGGGTGCGGGCCTTGCCTGGGGAAGCAATCCTGACCGGATTTCGTGATGATATGAGGGTTTTGATCTACTCCAGCCAGGAGGACTACTGAACTCCAGCTTTTTTCAGCGAGCGCGCGAACTGCACGACCGCGGTGCCAGTCTGGCTGCCATTGAGGCTTTGGTGGAAGGGGAGAAGACTTCGCTCACCTACCATTTCCTTTTGGACGGCAAGAGCGAACGACTCTCCTACCCTCAGGCCGATGGACATTGGGAATCTCTGATTCAACTCTATGGCAATGCCGACTACATGGAGCGGAGTTTGCATCGGCGCTACCACATCAAGTTTGTAGGCAATCCCAATCTGGAGCAGGGTCTATGATTCGAGTCCTGATTTTGCTGCTGGCCCTCAGCCTTCCCTTGCTGGCCCAGCCCCCTTCCGCCCGCAACAAGTTCAAAATTGGCCGCGGTTTTTTTTCGAAGGGCGACTACAATCAGGCCATTCAGTTTTTGAATCAGGCACTTAGCGAGGACCCTGACTATCTGGATGCTCTTTATATGCTGGGGCTGAGCTACTTTGGTCAGAAGAATTACGCTAAGGCAGAAGAGCAACTTCAGGTGGTCATCCGCCGCGATCCTCAGTTCCTGGAGGCCTATCAGTATTTGGGTCAGGTCTACATGGCTCAGAAGAAATACGACCAGGCCAAGGCCCATTTCCAGAAGATGACCGGGGTTCCGGGCGCCGGCGTGGCCGCTCAGTATTGTCTGGGCGTGGTCTATTACCAGCAGAAGAACCTGGCGATGGCTGAGAAATCCTGGCGCGAGGCCGTTCGCCTCGACAACAAGGACGCTCGCAGTCACAACAATCTTGGAGTTTTGAGCAGTGTTCAGGGCAAGCACGTGGAGGCCCTGGCCGAGTTCCAGCTGGCCAGCAAACTCAACCCCGAGAATCCCAGCTACCTGGTCAACGCCGCCGCCGAGATGATCACTCTCAAGCACCTGGATCAGGCCCGAGCTCAGCTGGCCCGGGTGGATAAGCTTTCCGGGCAGAGGCTGGACGTGGGGGCGGTGGGCGGAGCCTATCTGGCCAAACTGGACGGCAATTGGGACAAAGTCATTCAATATACGACTCTGGCCCTCAATCAGAACGAGGACTACACCCAGGCGATGATGCTCAAGGCCGAGGCTCTGGAGCATATGAAGAAGAATGAGGAAGCTCTCAAGTTTTATGAGCAGGCGGCCGAGTCCGATCCCAATTTGAAGGAGGCCGAAGAGGCCGTGGCTCGCCTCAAGGCTCTCCAACCCAAGCCGGAACCCAAACCCGAGCCTCAGAAGAAGCCCTGATGGAACTGCAAGAACTCACCCGGCAGATCAGGGAGTTTCGCGATGAGCGTGACTGGAAGCAGTATCATCATCCCAAGGATCTGGCCATGGCTCTCTCCATTGAGGCGGCTGAGGTGCTGGAAATCTTCCGCTTCAAGTCACCCACCCAGATTGACGCCGAGCTCCCCACTCTGAAAGCCCGGCTGGGTCCAGAGTTGGCCGATTGCCTCTTTTTTATTTTGCTGATGGCCCACGATTGCGGGATTGACATGAAGTCGGCTTTGGAAAGCAAGATGCAGGAAAATGCCCGGAAGTATCCGGTGGAACTATGCCGAGGCAAGAACCTCAAGTATACCGAGCTCTAGGCGGGAAGGCCTGAAGGCTTGAGGCGGGAAGCAATTCCCCGAAATGCGACTCTACCCAGCTATCATCGTCTGCGGCCTGTGTGCCCTGGCGTTCACCCATTCGCCGGCTCAACCCGCCCCTGAACAGCCTGAGCCCGCACCCACCAACGCGGTGCAGTCGTTGGATCGCAAACTCACGGTGGAAGGCTTCGGCAAGATTCCCCTGGGTGATCCGGTGGCCGCGCAAAAAAATGCTTATCAAGCGGCCGTGCTGGATGCCTATCACCAGCTTTTTTGGCAGGGGGCCGAGGAGCAGGGGCTGCTTCCGGAAACCCCTCCCCTGGATTCGCGCACCTTCCGCCTGGACGAGCAGCATCCAAACCCGGTCCTGTTGGACTGGTTGCTGCGCAGCGAAGTCGTCTCCCAGCAAGAGGTGGGTGGGCGACTGAAGGTGACTCTGCAGAGCCCGCCGGTCGGTGAGCTGGCCAAGGAAGGGTCGCATGTGCTGCGTTCCCAGAGTTTTGACGTGGATGGAGACCAGGAAGCCGAAACCGTATCGGTCACCTATGATGGTCGCATCCAGGTGAGTAAGCGTGGCAAGATTCTGGCCAGTTCTCCCTGTTTGAACGTGTTCTCTTGCAGTACCATGCGCACGATGGGAGCGGAGCCCTGGGAGCAGGTGCAGTTGACCCGACTTCTCAATGTGGGCAGCCTGGAAGCTGTCGGAAAAGAGAAGTTACGGGTGGTGGCCGATCTCTCTTTGGGTGAATCGGTGGACGAATTCTGGGTGGGTAAGGCCAGCGAACAGCGCGAGGTCTTGCTCCGCTGGGATGATCCCAAGAACGAGCCTCAGGTGCAGATCACCGAGCCTCGTGATTTCGCCTACACTCTGCGCGATAAGGTGGCCTGGAAGGGTCAGCTGTTGACACCCTCGGGTCTCCTGAATGCCAAATTGCGGGTCAACGGTCGGCCCTTCTGGCAGACTCCCGAACGCATGAATACCCAGCGGCTGCGCATGGATATCCTTCTGCCCCTGTTGCCCGGGGTCAATCGGGCCCAGGTGCAGGTGAACGACCTCAACCGACGTTCTCTTTCCAGGGAGGTGCTGTTGTTTCGCGAGGCCGCTTGTTCGCCGGTGGTGCCAGCCCGGCGCCGGGCCTTGCTCATCGGGGTGGGCCAGTACGGAGCCACTCAGTTTCCAAAACTGCCGGGCGTCAGCGGAGATTTGAAGAGATTGGCCGACTTCCTCAAGCGCCCTGATGGCGGAGCCTTCGCCCCCGAACAGGTGGTGGTGCTGGCCAATGAGGAGGCCACCCGGGCCAAGATCCTGGAGCGCCTGAAAGCGATGACCGCGGTCGAAGGTGAAGAGCGCGTGATGATCTTTGTCTATTTTGCTGGTCTCTCGGCTCCTTCCGGAGGATCTGGAGGGAAAGGGCTGCTGCCTTATGATGCCAAGGGGTTTGATGAAGGGGCCCTCAGTCCTCGGGACCTTTTAGGGGCGGTAGGGGAAATTCGTCAACAAGACCTTCTGCTGGTGGCTGACACCAGCCAGACCCGGCTGCAGAACAGCGCTTCCGATCAGCTCTGGTTGGATGCTCAGGAGTTCGCCGAATCCCTGTCGCGTCAGGGTTGGGCCGTGCTTTCCTCGGCTGATGGTTTGCCCGAACAGCGCGATGTCACGGCCGGTAGCCGCATGCTCAGCGCTTTTCTCGAGGGTTGCGCCGGGGCAGCCGACGGCAATCACGACGGCTTTGTGGAATGGGACGAGAGTTATCGATATTTGTTTCAGAATTTGCGCCTGAATTCGCCCTCAACCAGCAGCCCCTTGCGTCGCGGAGAGTTAATCGGACGAGTGCCTCTGGCGGTTTGTAGGAAGTAATCAGGCCAGGGTTCGGCTGCGCGGCTTGGCTTTCTTGAGATGTCTGGCCTTTACTTTGGGCAGTTCCGGGTAATACTCTTCCAGCACGCAGTAAACCAGTTCGGCTCCCATCATGAAGACCATGGCTCCAAAATACAGCCAGAGCAGCAGGCCGGCCACGCTACCCACCGAGGCGTAGACGGGATTGAGTTCCAAAAGGCGCAGGGCCCAGTGCACGTAGATATAACTGGAGATGCGCCAGGCGACAGAAGCAAAAAGAGCCCCGGGAACGGCGGCCATAAAGGGCACCTGGCGTGAAGGTAAGACCACGTAAAGCATCAGGAAAAGCAGGGTGCTGATGAGCGGCTGCAGCAGCCAGGTATGGAACCAACCCCAAACAATGGCCTGATCCAGTGTGAAGCCGGCGAATTGGGGATGGGGGAGATGGGAGAGAACCGCCTGCACCCAGCTGAGCACGGCCGTGACCAGTCCCGCAGCCAGAGTTAGCAAAGCGCACAGCAAAATCATAGCGATGGAGAGCAAGTTGCCTCGGATGTAGGAGCGCCGTACTGGGATTTCCCAGGCCCGGTGCAGGCCCAGTTCCAGAGCGCGAAAGAGATGGCGCCCCGACCAGAGCAGCGCTAACAAACCAAGAAGCCCGATTCTCCCGGAATGCCCTTGCATGTTCTGGAGGCTGGTCTGGACATAGCGCAGGGCCGAGGGCGGGAGGTAGATGGAGGCCATTTGCCAGCTGTAGTCCTGAGCGGAGGCATGCACCGGCGCCACATAGCTCAAAATCAAGATTCCCACCAGCAACATGGGGAAGAGGGAGAGCAAGGCGTAGAAGGCGATACCGGCGGCTAGAAAGCCGGCGTCATCACGCACGTATTCCCGATACACTTTGGGTAGCAATTTCAGGAAACGTTTGAGGGGGGCCCAGAATTTCACGCTGGCCGAACAGTTCTCTGAAGCAGGCTGAATTCCCGGCCGGAGGAAATCCCGGATTGAAGATTAATCAACTCGAATGCGTTGCCTGATCTCGAGTTGTTTCCTGAGTCTTTCCTTGGTGCAAGCGGCTGTGGCCACGCCCCCGCCCAAGCCGGCCAACGCCAATGAGCTCAAGATGAGGATCTATCAGCAGATCCACAATTCCCCGGCCTTTCGAGATGGTCAGGTGGGGGTTTATGTTCAGGTGCTCAAGACCGGTCGGATCGTTTACAGCGAGAACGCGCTCAAGCCGATGGTGCCGGCCTCCAACCTGAAGGTGGTGACCACTGCCGCAGCCATGGATTTGTTGGGGCCGGATTTCCGCTATTATACCGAGTTGCGCGGCGGACCGGCCGATCATGGGACCCTGCGCGGCAACCTCTACCTCAAGGGTCAGGGTGATCCCACCCTGTGTCTGCCCTACGTAAACCCCACTGGCCCCTGGTATTTCTTCGCCAAGCAGCTTAAGGAGAAGGGTATCTCCAGCATTGAAGGGGATCTGGTCGGGGACGATAGCGCATTTGACCGAGAATACATTGGTCAGGGCTGGTTTGATCGGTATTTGCTGGATTCATACGCCGCGCCCGTTGGAGCCCTATCCATGAACTGCAATGTTGTGGAATTGACCATCACCAGCGATTCGGTCAAAACCGAGCCCACCAGTCCGGGCTTTCAGTATCAGCGCCTGTATAAGACGGGCGGCTACGATGAATGCTGGTTAACCCGGGACCGTAACTCGGAGGTGACCATGGTGCGGGGTAGTGTGGCGCCCGGGAGCGTGATCAAGCGCACGGTGACGGTGGGCAATCCGGGAACCTTTACTCTGGGCTCGTTTATGAACATCTTGAAGACCAACAATATCAGCATCGGCGGTAAGACCCGCCTGATCAATCTCGGCAACGAGGTGGCCAAATGCCAATCGGCCCCTCTGATCGCCCGCTATCAGTCGCCCCGTTTGAAAGATATCGTGGCTCAGGTCAACAAAGAGAGCGATAACGTCTTTGCCCAGCACGTTTTCAAGACTCTGGGTTACAAGAGTCGTGGCCAGGGCACCGCCGCCAACGGGGAAGCGGCCGTGCGCGACTTTCTGCGCAAAAATAATGTGAGCGACGACGGCCTGGTCATGGTCGACGGAAGCGGCCTCTCCACCACCGATCGCATCACCCCGCGTCAATTGGTGGGCGTGGTCGAGATCATGTGGCGCCATCGCCATGGGCAGGCCTATGTGGATAGTCTGCCCACCGGCGGCGAGGGAACCCTGACTTCACGCCTGGGTGGATTGACTTTGCGGGCCAAGACTGGAACTCTCGACGAACATTCGGCTCTCACCGGCTACCTTGTCAGTTCCTACGGGCAGACCTTAGGGTTTTCTATCCTGGTCAACAACGTGCCTCAGACCTGGTATGGGGTGGAGTTGGAAGACAAGATTTTGCATACCCTGGCCGCCTGGGATCAGCCTCTCTAAGTTCCCGTCCCATATCAGGAGCCAGCGTGAATCGGAGAATGACCCCCCTTCTACCGCGCTGGAGCGCCCGCCCCGCAGAAATGCCGGCGATCCGGCCGAGCTCCTTAGCGTGACTTAAAGAGCCGCTCCACGTCCTGAACGCGTGGCGTCAGGGTGTCCTCGGGGTTCCAGGCAATCCAGAGGGTGACCGTGCAGGGCGCCTGAACTCTGGAGTAATAGCGCAAAAGGTTGGTGGGCACAGCCTTGCCAGCGTCAGAATAGAAGAATCCCTGCAGACCCTGACTGCGTCCCTTCAGCATTTCGTAGCGGAAGCGCGCCGGAAAAAGCGGAAGAATTCGGGCCTGGACTTTGCGACCCCGCAGAAGGCTACCCATATCGCCGCGCATGAGCACGTCCAGGTGCGGTGAGAGCAGCAGGTTGCTTTCGAAGTGCACCTCTCCTTCACCGTCTAAATGATCGCGAACCACCACGCGCTGCTTCTTGGGCATGAAGAGCACTTCTCGGGTCAGCCAGAAGGGCTGGTCCAGATCAAACCAGACGGGTCGCTGGGAGCACATGTAGTGGCCGTCCTTACAGGACTCCAGCTTCATTTTGAGAGGGGCTTCGGCGCACTCGGGAGCCACATTGAGGGGCTCCAGCTCTCGGCCGATGCGCACTCCGGTGTGCGCTCCCAACCGGGAAAAGAGGCGTCCCAGTTCACCACCCACGATCGGGCCGCCGGGCTCCAAGAAGATTGGTTCGCCCTCCACGTTCAGAGCCAGGCTGAGAGCATCATCGTGGCTGGGCAGGCTGATGGGGTCCGGGTCGCAGTAGCGTCCATCATGGTCGCGGCGCCAGGCCGGACGGAAGCCTGTGAAGCTGCACCAGGTGGAGCGTGGGCCCCAGTTGTCGCGCACCACCGAGGTTTGCGAGGTGGAAAAAAGGCGTCGAATGCCGCGTGGCTCCCCGCGATCGATTTGCTGAGCGCGAGAATTGGCTTGCAGGCCGAGCCACCAGAGGAGTTCGGCGGGAACCTCGCCGGCCGGCATCCAGTCGCCTCGTTGCAAAAGCAGCGCGCCCATGGCCAGAAGTCGATTGGAGTGCTCGATCGGTCCCACGCCCCGTCCTAACAGGCCTTCGCTGAGAACGGCTCCAGCTTCGCCTTGCTGGCCAGCAGCCGGTTTCATATAGCACAGCGACTCCAGGGCTGACTCGCACAGTGGATGCAGATTATCGGGATTGCGGGAGTTGATTACGTCAAAAAGGTAGCAGAGGAGCATCCAGTCGAGTGCCTCGCGGTGCAGGGAGGCGTTGCCGGAGCGATGCATGCCGTCGCTGGAAAAATCTTCCTGCAGGGCGATGTGAAGATGCTGGCGGGCCAGCGAGTTCCACTTTTTGCAGGGGATTAGCTCAGGCAGGTGACCGCTGATCAGATACAGGCTGCAGGCGGCCTGCAGTCGATGTTCGCCCGACTTTCGAAGGTGGAGTGCCAGATAGCCGGCGTGCAGCAACAGGCATTTCAGGAAACGGGTCAGCAGTTCGCCCTGCATCAGATTGGAGACAAGCAGGTGCTGCACCAGTAAATACCAGTGGAGTGCTCGGGTGGCCACCACGCGCGGGTTATACCAGCTCATTCCCATGAAGACGGGGTTGCGTTCCGACCAGTCCACCGCCTGTACGATACACTCGCTGGCGTAGGCCTCATTACCAGTCAGCCAGTGACTGCGAACCAGGTCGATGAGGTGGCCTAACTGATTGAAGTTCCAGCTGCGCAGCAGACCCTCTTGTTGTTCTGGGAGCAGGGGCTGAGTGTGGAAGTGATTGCGCAGCATCGGCTGAGAAGCCATCATCCAGGAGCCGCCCGCAAAATCGCTATACCAGTCGATGCTGTTGGGGAACTGTTGCTCCTCGCCCTGGAGGGGCGCGAAGCGATGCTGCAGGGACATCTCGGCGGACTTGATCCAGCGGCGGCAGTCCTGTTGGTGGCTCTTGAAGCTGTTGACCAGAGCGTCCAGGTCACTGGGATGGAGAAAGCCCTGTGGACGCAGCCGGTCGTGGAAATGGTCGATCAAGGCCTGGGCGGCTTCTTTCCAATTCTGACCCAGGGCGGCCGCCTTGGCTTCCTCAAGCGCTGCCGTGGAGGGCTCCAGCAAGTCGTAGAAATGCTCCTGTTCAAGAGCGAAGCTGGTCTCTTGCTCTTGAGCCAGTGCCAGCTGCTCTTCCAGGTTGAAATCCCGGGTCAGCAGGTTGCGAAAACGACGCCCAAGCCGGCGAAACAAGGTCTTAACCGGCCTGAACGGGTTGGGAGTGGAAGTCCTTGACGGTCTGCACTACTTGCTCGATCTGACCCTCATTCAGCTCCGGATACATCGGAAGCGAGAGAACCTCGTCCTGGGCTTTCTCGGTGACGGGGAAGTCTCCGAGCTTGTGACCCATGGCGGCATACACCTGCTGAAGGTGGAGGGCCAATGGGTAATAGATGATGGCTCCCACGCCCTTTTCATTGAGATAGGTCATCATCTCGTCACGGCGGGTGGTGCGTAACGTATATTGATGGAAGACGTGCTGGCATCCCGGAGCGACGGGCGGCGGAGTGACAAAACCCTTGAGATGCTCACTGTATTTGGCCGCTACCGCCCGGCGTTTTTCGTTCCATCGTTCCAGATGACGCAATTTCACACGTAGAACGGCCGCCTGCACCTCGTCCAGGCGGCTGTTGGTGCCCAGTTCGTCGTGGAAATACTTGCGCCGGCTGCCGTGTCCCCGCAGGCAGCGCACCCGCTCGTCCACATCGGCGTTGTTGGTCAGCACCAGACCGCCGTCGCCAGCGCAACCCAAATTCTTTGAGGGGAAGAAGGAGAAGGCACCTGCGTCGCCCATGGTTCCGACCTTTTTGCCGTGATAGGTGGCTCCAGTTGCCTGAGCGCAGTCTTCAACCACCTTCAGGTGATGCTTGCGGGCAATTTCAAGAATCGGGTCCATGTCGGCCGGGTGGCCATACAGATGCACGACCTCGATGGCCTTGGTGCGCGGAGTGATGAGCTTTTCGATTTCGGCCGGGTCAAGATTGAAGCTGCCAGGCTGAATATCGCAGAAGACGGGCTGTGCGCCGATCGAGCTGACGGCTCCGGCGGTGGCCATAAAGGTGAAGGGAGGAGCGATGACTTCATCCCCTGGCTTGACTCCGACCGCCTTTAAGGCCAGGACCAGAGCGTCGGTGCCTGAAGCACATCCAATTCCGTAAGCGGCCCCATTCCACTCGGCGAATTCTTTCTCAAAAGCGGCCACTTCCGGGCCCAAAATGTAGTGGGTGCGGGATAGCACCTCGCAGACCGCACGCTCTACTTCTTCGCGAATTTCGGCGTATTGGGTCTTAAGCTCCAAAATGGGGATCATCAACTTACTCCTCTATCGACGGGCTGTTTCTTTTATCGCGTGCGCAGTCGAGACCTGCAAAAAGTTTCAAGAAGCCTGGCCCAAAACCTCAGATTCCTTAGGTTTGAGCTGGGCCAGATAGATACGACGGTAAAGACCATCGTTGGCCATCAACTGCTCATGGTTACCGGCTTCCACAATGCCGCCTTCGTCGAGCACGATGATGCGGTGGGCATTCCGGATGGTGTTGAATCGGTGGGCGATCACGAAGCAGGTGCGCCCCTGCAGGATCTTTTCGATTGCGTCGGTGATCAGGATCTCGGACTCCGGGTCAATTCCTGACGTAAATTCGTCCAGGGCCAAAATGCGGGGATTGCGCAACAGGGCCCGGGCGATGGCGATGCGTTGACGCTGGCCGCCTGAGAGCCTGGAGCCGCGCTCGCCCACATCGCTTTTGTAGCCTTCCGGTAAACGGGTGATGAACTCGTGAGCGTTGGCCAGTTTAGCGGCGGCCACCACCTCGTCGTGAGTGGCACCCTTGCGACCCATGGCGATGTTTTCCGCGATGCTGCCCCCCAGCAGGATGGATTCCTGGGTGACCAGACCAATCTGCTGGCGTAAACTCTCAACATTGAAGGCTTTGATATCGTTGCCGTCGATCTTGACGCAGCCTTCCTGGGGATCGTAAAAGCGGGCCAGCAGGTTGATCAGAGTGGTCTTGCCGGCCCCATTGGAGCCTACAATGGCCACCACCTCACCGGCCTTGACTTGCAGATTCATCCTCTTGAGGGCTTGCTTTTCGGCGTTGTAGCCAAAGACCACGTTTTCAAATGTTACTTCGCCTTCAATTGCTGGCAGATCCGGAAGCCCGGCCGTCAACTGGGCTTCGGTGGGCTGGTCCAGTAAATAGAAAACGCGTTCGGCCGCCGCTGCCGCCGCCTGGAAGTTGGAATAAAACCCAGACAGCGCGTTGATGGGCTGTGTGGTCATGACCAGCAGGGTCCAGTAGACGGTCATTTGCTCGAAGGTGGTCTGCTGGTGAATGATTCGATAGGCGCCCAACCAGACGATGGCGACAATGCCCAGCGCGCCCAGGAAATCAACGACTGGCGATTGGCTGGCCGATACCCGAACCAGGTCCATTCCGAACCGATACGCCTCTTTGGACTTGTCCTCAAAGCGGGCCGTTTGCAGGTTCTCCAGACTGTAGGCTTTGATGCCTTTAACACTGGAGATGCCCTCGTAGGTAATGGCCGAGAGGTCGGCCGAGCGGGCCTGGATGCTCTCGGTCAGGCGTCCGATGCGTTTGCCAAATTTGCCGATGGCCACGCCGATAAAAGGGCTCAGGGCCAGCACCGTCAGCGTCATGCCGGGGTCCTTGTAGAGCATGTAGCCCAGCGAGAGCACAACCAGGGCTAAATTGACGGCGAAGTCCGCTAACTGGGTAAAGACCGAGGTGGCCGCCACCACGTCACCGCTGGCTCGGGACTGAATTTCGCCCATGCGCATATGGTCGAAGAAACTCATGGGCAGGCGTTGGACATGAGAGAAGACGTGGTTGCGCATGTCGCGCATGGCCAGCTGGCCGCCCTTGTTGATCAGGTAACGCATCAAGTAGGTAAACAGACCCATGATCACCATTGCGGACAGGAAGAGCAGGCAAGTCCGATTCAGGCGACTCAGGGCATCCGCCTGTTGACCGGCCGACTGAAGCGCGGCCAGAGTTTCTTTGTTGACCAGCTGGCTGGACATGAGGCCGAAAATCCGGCCGATGAAGTGGGCTTGCGAGAGCTTCACGCTGGTCACCAGCAGGGTGCACAGAATGGCCAGCACCACCGTGCCCGTGTAGGGCTTTAAATACCCAAACAGGCGCGCCAGCGTCTGCGTGAAGGTGCGCTTCTGCATCGCTTAGCGGGCTTCGTACTCGAAGAGAGCCTGCCCCGCCTCAACTACCTGCCCGTTTTCAACCAGCACCCGCAAAATTTTCAGGGGCGCTTCGGCAGAGATTTCGTTCATAAGCTTCATCGCTTCCACGATGCAGAGAGTTTGGCCGGTGCTGACCTGTTGTCCGGCCTCGACGAAAGGAGGCGAGTTGGGGCGCGGAGCGCGGTAAAAGACTCCCGCCAGCGGACTGTTGATGGTCGGGCCCAGGGCCGCCGCCGCCTGTGCCGGCGGGGCTTCCTCGACCGCGACCGTGCTGGTGGAGGCCTGCACGGGCGCGGCCACGGCCGTGGCCTGCACGAACTTCTTCTTGGGTTCGAAGATCAGCCGCAAAACGGTGTTTTCTTCGCGATATTCGATTTCCGCCAGCTGGTTCTCGCGTGCGATGCGGGCCAGCTCCCGCGCCAGTTCAACAGGTTCTTGCATAGTGAGAGCCTCTTACCCCAACTCCGTCAGGACTAACATTCCAATGAATTAACGACGACGGGCCGGACGGCGCCCTCTCAACGGGCGGTCCTGACCTTGCGGTGCATTGTCGCCTTCATCGTCGTGAGCCTGGCCATTCGCTTTGGTCTTGATGGACCAATTGAGGTTGCCCAGGGCTGGCGAGGGTGCGCTCGCCTTGGCCTTCGCCTCCTCGGCCCGGGCGGCTGGTTTGGCGGGTGTCGGAGGGGGAGCCAGCTTGACTCCTCCCAGTGACAGTGAGGGAATAAAGGCCTTGGTGGGCTGAGGTTCGGGACGCGGAGCCGGAGCCTGACGCTCGACCTCTCGATTGCGGTCTTCTCGTCCGCGATCCTCACGGCCTCGACCGCGTTCTTCACGGCCGCCCTCGTCCCGACCGCGATCATCCCGGCCGCGCTGATGGCGTTCCTGGCGTTCCTGTCGCTCCGGACGATCTTCCGGCTCGTAGCGACGCTCATCGCGCTCTTCGCTGACCTGAGGCTCGGCCGCATGCTCTTCACCGTCGCCACGACGACGGCGGCGACGCTTGCGACGACGACCATCGCCATCATTCTCGTTGCTCTCGTCTGCGTCCTCGGCAGCCTCGACAGGCGCCACCGGAGCCGCCTCATCCTGAGGTCTGCGTTGAGCGTCACGGTCCCGATCTCGATCCCGATCCCGATCCTTGCCGCGCAAGCGATTCAGTCGGCGGCGAGCGCCGCGGCCTTCCCCATCGCCATCACGCTGACCCTGGCCAAACATGTGCTGAAGGCGAGCCAGCAAGCGCTCCACACTACACTTTTCTTGCTGACGGCTGTCCTGATCGACAATCTCGACCTGACCCCGGAGAGCGTTGATCTCCGCCAACTTGATGTGCCAGCGAGCTTCCGGCGCTTCCGAGCCGTTCTGGTAAACGACTTCCACGCGAGCCCCGCCTTTGCGCAGCTTGAGCGCGATAGGCAGCAAGGCCTTGGTGGATTCAGGGCCTTCCGGCAGGAAAACGAAATCCAGATCTTCCTGGGCGGCTTCGGAGCCGGGCAGCAAGGCCGCCAGTTCATCGAGATACATTGCAAAGCCCGCCGCGGGCGTGTCTGTGCCGCCCAGCTGTTGCACCAGTCCGTCGTAACGGCCTCCCATGCCCACCGTGCGGCCGTTGACGGAAAGTCGAAAGACCGTGCTGTTGTAGTATTCCAGGTCGCGCACCACGCGCGGATTGAAAGTCACTTCCAGTTCTAATTCCTGCAGCAGATGCTTGAGAGCGTTGAAGTGGGTTTTGCAGTCCTGGCAGAGCAGCCCGAGGATGGTCGGGGCCAAATTGGAGAGGGCTTCGCAGCCGGACTCGGGGCAGGAAAGCACCCAGGTAGGGTGATTGCGATACTTGCGTTTACAGTTTTGACAAAGCTCGTTCTGGCGCGAGGCGAAGAATTCTCGCAGGGCGTCGTGGTAGGCGGGGCGGCACTTATCGCAACCCAGCGAGTTGATTTCCAGCTTGACCCCGGTCAGGCCAATGGCCTCGCAGTATTCCAGAGCCATCACCAGGAGTTCGGTGTCCAGAGCCGGGCTATCGTTGCCAAGGACTTCTACGCCGAACTGATGCGCCTGGCGGCTGGGTTCATTGCCCTCTTTGCCAAGCAAGAAGACCGGGCCGACGTAGCAAAGCTTGGTCAAACCACTCTCTTTATTCATGCGGTGCTGATGGTAGGCGCGCACCACACAGGGCGTCATGTCAGCGCGCAGAGCCAGTTTTTGACCGTGCTTGTCGTTAAAGGTCCAGAGTTCGCGTTCGACCAGGCTGGCCATGACTCCAAGGCCACGCACAAACAAGTCGGCTTTTTCGAACAAAGGGGTGCGGATTTCTTGGAATCCATATTTTTCCGCCAGCTGCATCGCCTTTTGCTCGAGCTGTCGATAAGTTGATAGCTGAGCCGGAAGCAGGTCGCTTGTGCCTCGTACCGCCTGGAACATGATGTATGTAAATCCTCCACAGTTCAAGCGGAGCGAAGAACAGGTTCCCAAAGCACGCCTCAGGCCAGAGGATGGGAGACAGGGACGACAATCGGGGCGGTCGATACACCGCGCGCGAGCTCACCTGTCGCCGCATAGATGACTCTATGGACTATTTCAACCCAAAAATCTTCGTCTCGTCGCCGGTTGGCTATGTTTTCTACTCTCCCGCCGGACGCGGGGGTGGATTCAAACCGAGGACGGAGACCCTCTGGCGCTGCTAAAGGTGGACCGGCGCATTGATATTTGGCCCTGGACTCTTTCGC
Source organism: bacterium (assembly GCA_018266105.1). Classification (GTDB taxonomy): domain Bacteria; phylum Vulcanimicrobiota; class Xenobia; order Xenobiales; family JADMJV01; genus JADMJV01. Next base: position 28,176 of record JAFEBA010000057.1, read on the forward strand.
GTTCCGCCAGCTTGGATTTTCTCTCCAGAGAAGAAGGAATCCTTCCCTATAAAATCATCTCCCGAATGAGAGGCTCTTGCTTCGGTGCCTCCGGCACGATGTGGAAGGCGCCTTGGAGTGCCTGTAAGGCGTCTTGGAGATTGGCTTCGTCATTCACGTGCAGGGTGGCCAGACTCTGACCAACCTGAACGGCATCTCCCTTTTCGACGTTCAATACAATACCCACGGCCGGGTCGATTCTGTCGGCCTTGGTGCGTCGGCCGGCGCCCAACCACATGGCCGCGGTGCCGATGGTTTCGGCCGCCAGTCCGCCCAGGAAGCCGGCCCGCTCGGCTTTGAACTCGACTTTCTTGGAGGCCTGAGGGAGTCGAGCGGGCTCGTCACAGACTCGTCGGTCTCCACCTTGGGCTTCGATCATGTCACCCAGTTTCTGGAGGGCCTGACCGCTGTTGACGATCTCGGTGACTTTCTGGCGCGCTTCTTCCAGGCTGAGGCCCTGGTTGGACATCTGCACCAGGTGGGCGGACAGTTCACAAGCTACTTTCTCCAACCCGGTGCCTTTGCGCTCGCCTCGCAAAATGCGGATGCCTTCGTCCACTTCCAGGGCATTGCCGATCTGGCTGCCCAACGGTTCCTCCATGGAGGACAGTGCCGCGCGCACCTGACGTCCGCGCAGTCGTCCGATGGCGACCATGGTTTCGGCCAGCTTGCGAGCATCGGAGAATTCTTTCATGAATGCGCCGTGGCCGAATTTCACGTCCAGCACAATGGCATCCGCCCCGCAGGCCAGCTTCTTGCTCATGACCGAGGCGGCGATGAGGGGAATCGAGTCCACCGTGCCGGTTACGTCGCGCAGGGCATACATCGCGCCGTCGGCCGGCACCAGCTTGCCGGTCTGACTGATGACGGCCAGGCCAATTTTGCGCACCTGCTCGAGAAATTCTTGTTGGGTCAGATCTACGCGCATTCCGGGGATGGCTTCCAGCTTGTCCAGCGTGCCGCCAGTGTGGCCCAGGCCTCGGCCCGACATCTTGGCCACGCGCCCGCCCGCGGCTGCAACAATCGGAGCAATCACCAGGGTGGTGCCGTCTCCCACGCCGCCCGTAGAGTGCTTGTCGACCTTGACGCCATCGATCGAAGAGAGATCGACCTGGTCGCCCGATTCGATCATGGCCTGGGTCAACACGTCCGTTTCTTCGTGATCCATGCCGCGGAACCAGACCGCCATCAGCCAGGCGGCTAGCTGGTAGTTTTCCAGACGACCGCTGCTCAGCTCTTGGATAAGGTAGCGAATTTCTTCGGGCGTATGTTTGCCGCCGTTGCGCTTCTTTAAGATCAATTGGACCGGATGAAACATGGTTGACCCCTTACTCGTCGGTCTTGGGCGCCACGGTGGCGCGCAGTTGCTGTAAAATCTTGAGCTCCTCGGCGAAACTGCTGACGTCTTTGAACTCTTTGTAGACTGAAGCGAAGCGAACGTAGGCGACTTCGTCGGTGCGTCCCAGATGTTCGATGACCAGGTTGCCGATTTCGTCGGCGGTAATTTCTCCGTGAGCTGTATTTCTCAGTTGGTGCACGATCGAAACCACGATGGCTTCCATCTGCTCCAGCGTGACGGGGCGCTTTTCGCAAGCGCGCACCAGTCCCGCCAGGATCTTCTGTCGGTCGAACTTCTCACGCTTGCCGTCCTTCTTGACGACCACCAGCAGCGATTCTTCCACGCGCTCGTAGGTGGTGAAGCGATTCTGGCACTTTTCGCATTCGCGCCGCCGCCGAATTGCCGTGCCGTCTTCGACCGTGCGCGAATCCAGAACGCGATTGTCGAGATTGTTGCAATAGGGACAGCGCATTGTTGGGGCGCTAGAAGACTTCGGCCAGCCAGCGACTCACTGAATGCACGACCTGGCGGAATTTAGAAGACTTGACTTCGCCCTTGTCCTGAGGCAGGAAGCGGCGGGCCGCTCCGTGCAGCAGCAAGCCGATGGAGCCGGAGAAGATGGGCGAGGCCAGAGCCTCGCTCAGGCCCTGAGGATAACAGGGGCTGGCCACCCGGCAGGGCATATTCAGCTCGCGATGAGCCAACTGGGCGATCCCCGGCAGCTGCGAGGTTCCACCCGTCAGCACCAGGCTTGAAACCACCAGTCCCAGACGCTCGGCGCGTTGAAGTTCCCCAGCCACCCACTCAAACATGTCCAGCAGGCGTGCTTCCAGCACCTCGGCCATCTGGCCGCGGGGAACTTCCACCACGCCCTCACCGCTGAGGGTTTTGGCCTGCAGCAGTTCGTCCGCGTTCTGTTCCAGGAATTCCGGCGAGGCCAGACCCTTTTCCAGTTTGAGTCGCTCGGCCTGGCTGGGCGGGATGCGGAAAAAGCGAGCCAGGTCGTGGGTCAGCAAATCACCGGCCACCGGCAGCACGGCCGAGTGGCCGACTTCGCCTTCACAATAGACAGCCAGATCCAGCGTGCCCGCTCCGATGTCGATCATAGCCGTTCCCAGCTTGCGTTCTTCTTCGGTCAGAACAGCCAGCGCGGAAGCGATCGCTCCTGAGATCAGACCATCGGGGTCGATCTCAAGGTTGGCTCGCTGCACGGTCTTGCACATATTTTGCAGGAACGAGCTGGAGGCTGCCACCACATGGGCGTCCACCTCCAGGCGCACACCCGATAATCCAACCGGGTTGCGAATGCCGTTTTGGCCATCCACTGCAAAACCTCTGGGGACGATATGGAGGATCTCCCGGTCACTGGGAATGCCCACCAGCCGAGCCGCTTCCACCACCCGGCGCACGTCCGAGGTGGTGACTTCGCCGTCCGAATTGGAGATCGCCCAGACGCCGTGACTGGGCAACGAGCTCAGGTATTCACTGGTCAGGCCCACCACCACATTGGTGACCGGATAGCCCGCCTCGCGTTCGGCTTCTTCAACGGCAGCTTCAATGGCCTGCACGGTTTGCTCCGGGTCGACCAGTGCCCCTTTGCGCAGACCCAGGCAGGGGCTGATGCCCGCTCCCACAATCTGCAGTTCGCCATCCGAAGTCGCCTCGCCGATAACGCAGGCAACTTTACTGGTTCCGATGTCCAGGGCGGTGAGCACTTCCATTTTTCGCACGGCGTGGTTCCCTTACTTATCTCGCAGTTCTGGAGTTTGCCGGGGCCGACTCCACTTGACAAGAATGAAAAATTTTCGTCCACAAGGTTCTCCGCCAGGGCATGTGTTCCTTTTCGGCTTGATAAATATTCAATACGCCCGGGCCGGGTTTTAAGACCAGTTCGGGGCGCGTTTCTCAAGGAAGGCGCTCAGGCCTTCGCGTCCGTCCGGGTGGGCTCGTGCCGCCGTGATTTGTTCGATGGTGAAATCGGTGGGGTCTTCCAGTTCGTAGCTGGTGCGGGCGAGCTTTTTGGTGCGAGCCTGGGCGGCCGGGCTGCCGGCCAACAGTTCTTTTAAGACCTCTTCCAGCTGCGCCTCCGGGTCCTCGCTCAGGTAGTGGACCAGTCCCAAGCGGTAGGCATTTTCAGCGTTGATGCGGTCGCCCAGGAGAAAGTGTAGCTTGGCCTTGGAGTATCCCAGGCGGCGAATGGCATAGGGAGAGATGACGGCAGGAACGATGCCCAGGCGCACCTCTGTAAAGCCAAAGAGGGCTTTGGGCCCGGCGATCGCGATGTCGACCGCGCAGGTCAAACCGGTGCCTCCGCCCAGGGCCGCGCCTTGGATGACCGCCACCACCGGGCACCGGCAGTTATCGATGGCCTGGAACATTTCGGCCATCTGGCGCGCCCCGCGCCGGTTTTCCTCTTCTCCGGCTACAGCCTGGCCGCGCATCCATTCGACATCGGCGCCGGCCGAAAAGCTCTTGCCCTGGCCGCGCAGCACCACCACTCTCACCTTATCGGGGAGTTCGCGGAAAGTCTGGTGCAATTCTTGCACTACTTGAAGATTGAAGGCGTTGTGCACTTCCGGTCGGTTGATCAGGACGGTGGCTACGCCCCGTTCATCGCATGTAAAAACAATGGTTTGCATAGGGGCCATCGTTCTGCGAAGGGGGAGGAACATCTTTCCATCATCACAAAACCTTAGGCAGAAACGGAGGCACATCATGGGTCATCATTGCGATCATCACGATCATAATCACGGGGAAGGCTGTGGTCACACCGCCATCAAGCACGGCGATCACGTCGACTATCTGCACGACGGACACCTGCATCATCAGAAGGACGGCGGCCACGTAGAGCACCACGCCATCGAGGTTTCCTCTCAGAATCCCGACAAATGCACGGACGGCCACAATTGCAGCAGCCACGAGAAGGACCATATCCACGGACCGGGCTGCGGACACGAGGCTGTACCGCACGGCGATCATACTTGCTACTTGGTGGACGGCCACCTGCACTTTCCGCACGACGGACATTGCGACGACCACGGGCCCGTGGAAGTGGTCAAGAAGTAGCCTGCGCTCCACGAAAGCAAAAAAGGCCAGGGATTGGCTCCCTGGCCTTTTTTGTCGGTCTGCGCCTACTCGGGTTTGTAGCCGGCGGCCTGAGCTTTGGCGTCGATTTTATTGTTATTGACGGCGGACCAGATAGCAACGCCGGCTCCGACTCCGGCGGCGGCCACGGCTGCACCGGCAGGCCCAAACCAAACACCGGGGAGTTTGAGCAGGGGGAAGGCGATCAGGCCGACACCGGCACCGCCTGCGGCACCCAGGGCTCCGAAGATAGGATTCTTGTTGCTCCCTTTGTAGGCCATCACGCCGCCGGCTGTACCGCCGATGATGGCCCCAGCGGCAGGACTGACCACCGCCGTCAGGCCTGTGGCTCCCAGGCCGCCCAGCCAGACGTGTTCAGCGGCGCCGAAAGCTGAGGGAATGCCGACAAAGGCGGCCGCGGTCAAGCCTTCGCGCAGCGGGTTTGTGCGCACAACCGAGTAGTGAAGGCCCGGACGCTCAAAGTGATAGGTGTTGGAATTCTTGTCAAAGGTGACCTTGTCCCACTTTTCTTCCTGGGGCTGCTGGGGTTGCTCAGGGGGAGGTGGAGTGGGTCCTTGCAGTTGGGTGGGGTGATTGCTGTTGGGGAGACGCTGGATCTGCATGTGTTTGGTCCTCTGCTCGCTCTATCTTTGTGTGTGCCACCTGTATAGCTCAAGGGGCTGAAAGAATGCTGAAGGGGCAGGGAAGAACGCCGGGGCGAACAAATACACGCCCCCTATCTCAAATAAAATCAGGAGTTTCCATGCTCAAAGGGGCCGCCATCCGCCAGTCCTATCTGGACTTTTTCAAAAAACATCAGCACTTGATCGTCGATAGCGCACCGGTGGTCCCCCACGATGATCCCACCTTGATGTTCACCAATGCCGGCATGAATCAGTTCAAGCCTTACTTCCTGGGCTCGGCAACGCCGGAACACCGTCGTATCGCTGACACCCAAAAGTGTATTCGTGTCTCAGGCAAGCACAACGACCTGGAAGAGGTGGGGTATGATACCTACCACCACACCTTCTTCGAAATGCTGGGGAACTGGTCGTTTGGCGACTATTACAAGAAGGAAGCCATCCAGTGGGCCTGGGAACTCTTCACGGAAGTTTGGAAATTGCCGAAGGACCGGCTGCACGCGACCGTTTTTGGAGGCGACGAGCAGGTTCCCGCCGACGAAGAGGCGGTTGATCTCTGGAAGAGCGTCACCGATATCAACCCTCACAACATCCATCGCTGCAGCCGTAAGGACAATTTTTGGATGATGGGCGATACCGGCCCCTGCGGGCCGTGCTCGGAGATTCATATCGACCTGACTCCTGACAAGTCCGGGCACTCGCTGGTGAACGCCGGCTCGCCGCTGGTGATGGAGCTGTGGAACCTGGTGTTCATTCAGTTCAACGCCGAAGAAGACCGGTCGTTGCGAGAATTGCCGGCCAAGCATGTGGACACCGGCATGGGTTTTGAGCGCGCCTGCGCTGTGATGGAGTGCACCAACGGTGCCACCGATTTTTCTCGGCCGATCTCCAATTATGATACAGAGGTCTTCCAGCCCATTATTCGCGTGCTGCAGAAGATGTCAGGAGCCAAATATACCCCGGGTATGTCGGAAGATATGGACAGCATCGCCATGCGCGTCATCGCCGATCATATCCGCATGATCAGTTTCGCAATTGCGGATGGCGCGCTGCCTTCCAATGAAGGTCGCGGATACGTGGTGCGGCGCCTGCTGCGCCGGGCCGCCCGCTACGCCCGCAAGATCAACCTGCGCGAGCCCTTCCTTTACGACTTGGTGCCAGTGCTGAAGGCCGAAATGGGCGCCACCTTCCCCGAGCTGGTGCGTGAAGAGAGCAAGCTGCAGAAGATCATTAAGGCCGAGGAAGAGTCGTTTAACGTCACTCTCGACCGTGGAATCCACTTATTTGAAGACGTGGTCAAGGACCTCTCCAGCAGCAGCAAGGTTTTCCCTGCGCCGGAGGCGTTCAAGCTCTATGATACCTTTGGTTTCCCCTTCGACCTGACCGAAGTCATGGCCCGTGAAAAGGGACTGAGCGTCAGCGAAGAGGACTTCAAGCAGCTGATGGAAGGCCAGAAGGCCAAAGCTCGGGCCGCGCAGACCCGGCACGTGGTGAGTGCTGCTCACGAAAATCTGGATCTTCCGCCCACCCCCTTTGTGGGCTATGATCATCTCCAGTCCGAGACCGAGGTGAAAGCCGTGCTGGGCAATGCCGTGGTGCTGGCCGAGACGCCTTTCTACGGTGAGATGGGTGGCCAGCTCGGCGATCATGGCTGGCTGGAACTGAGTGATGGTACTCGTCTGGAGATCACCAACACCACCAAGAGTGAAGGTGTTGTGCTGCATCACCTGAGCCAGGCTCCCGCCTCCGGCGCCCAGGTCAAAGCGGTGGTGGATGCGGTGCGCCGTCAGGAGATTCAGCGCCACCATACGGCTACCCATCTCCTCCACTGGGCTCTGCACGAAGTCTTGGGGGATGCGGTTCGCCAGCAAGGCTCGCTGGTCGCTCCCGAACGTTTGCGCTTCGACTTTACTCACTACCAGGCCATGGAACCCTCCGAGATCGCTACGGTGGAGCGTCTGGTTAATGAACGTATTCTTGAGAACCATCCGGTGAGCTGGTTCGAAATTGACTACAAAGACAAGCCGGACAGCGTTACTGCCTTCTTTGGCGACAAATATGGCGCTCGCGTTCGAGTCGTCAAAATTGGTGGCGGTCGCGATCAAAGCTTCGACGGTTTCTCCATGGAGCTGTGCGGCGGCACTCACACCCTGACCACTGCAGAACTAGGGCCGTTCCGTTTGCAGTCGGAAGGCGCCATCGCGGCTGGCGTGCGCCGCATCGAGGCGGTGACCGGCACCCATGGTTTGCAGGGGCTCTTCCAGGACGTGCAAGTGGCCGAGAAGCTCTCGCGCAAACTGGGTGTACCCGTGCTGGAGTTGGAGAGTAAGGTCGAGGCCTTGCTGGAAACGCAGCGCAAGCTCAACAAACAGCTGGAGCAGGCTCGCCGAGCCGAAGCCAGGGCTGAGGCCACCCGTCTTTTGACCAAGGTGGAGACGCGTAAAGAAATCCCGGTCGTCATCGCTAACCTGGGTGAAGCGAATGGAGAATACCTCAAGTGGGTCGCCGACTCATTGCGCGATCAATTCAAGGGCGTAGCCGTGTTGGCGGGTGTGCACGACGGTCGAGTGGCTCTGCTGGCCAGCGTGGACAAGTCCCTGAACGCTCAGGGTCTCCACGCGGGCAAGTTGATCAAAGATCTGGCCTCCAAAGTTGGCGGAGGTGGCGGTGGCCGCCCCGACCTGGCTGAGGCGGGTGGTAAAGATCCCAGCAAGCTGGCTCAGGCCCTGGCGGAAGTCAGCTGGTAAGCCGTCTCGTTCTTATCGGTCTGCTGGCCGGGGCGGTTTGGGCTGCCCCCGTACACGAGGCAGCCGTGCGCGGAGATGTCGAGGGCTTGCGCCAGGCCGGCGCAAGTCAGCTCAATCTGCCGAATGAAAAGGGTCTGACTCCACTGGTCCTGGTCATTCAGAACAATCATCCTGAATGTGTTGAGGTCTTGCTGCAGTTGGGGGCCAACCCCAATCTGGGCAGCTGGTCGCCCCTGCATGAGGCCGCTCTGGTGGGCGATCTGGCCAGCACGCGAACGCTTTTGCAGGCCAAGGCCGATCCCAATCGCAAGGAAAAGGCCAATGGCGGCACGCCCCTGCACGTGGCCTGCTTCCAGGGCCAGTTGGAGATCGCGCGGCTCCTGCTGCGGGCCGGTGCTCACCCCAATGTGCGCGACAAAGAGGGCTTTACCCCTCTCTTTCAGGCTAAGGATCAGGGCTTTCCGGAGTTGGTCAAGCTGCTCAAGTCGGCCGGCGGGCGCTAGGAGATAGCCCTCCTAGTCGGGACGACGGACTCGAATTCGAGCTCCGCTGGTCACGCTGACGGGCCCACCGCTCAAGCGGCGACGCGCGATCTGCACGGCTTGCTCGGCCTTCTTGCGAATCTCTTTTCCGCCGCCTGTGCCGCCCAGGTGGGGCAGGGCCACCACCCAGGGCTTATATTCCTCGGAGATCCCTTCAAAGCGGGTCTGAAAAGGAAGCTTGTCAGCCTCCAGCTTCTCATAGATCTCGGGCACTCCCTGGCGCTGGGCCTCAGGCACATCCATCAAGATGGTGGTGTCTTCTTCCTGACCGGTGAGAAACTTCCAGGCCAGCGAGCCGTGGACTAAAATCAGGTTGGGCTTGAGGCTCTCCACCAGGCGACGGGTGCGTGGCCAGCAGGCTCGGGCCAGCGGGGCGGTCACTTCGGAGCTTCGCGAAGTGAGAATCGGGACCAGATGGGTCACGCAGGCTCCCTGTCCGAAAGCGCTATAATCGTTGCTGTGATTGGCGGTGTAGGGCAGGTAACCGGTAAAGCTTCCTTTGTCGCTGGTTGGATTGTCAAAGTAGGCCGTGGCGTATTCGATGTAGTCCTCGGCCTGAGTGGGTGCTCCGCTGACGTCATAGCCGGCCGGATTTACGCCCAGAAAGAAGTAAGCCGGACTCGCCGACCCCAGAAAAGGCAGAATCTCGGCCTGCGGGCGTTTGGCCAGGAAGGGTCGGCAGAGCCGGTCTTGACGAGTTTCGTTTAAAATTTTGCGGATAGCTTCTAAAAATTCAGAACTGTATTTCATTGGATTCTCCCCGGTAGCGACCAAGTGCCTGGGTGGGCGATGTCAGGCTAGGTTAGCACACTGGGGATGGGAAGTCATCCTGCAAAGCAGGGTCTGCTTGACGGGGCAGGGAACACCAAGTCTGCATTTCTAGATAGCGGAGCGGCCTCATGGCTCAGAAGTCAGGAAAAGGTACAAATTACGCGCTGGTGGCAGGGCTTGGTGTGCTCGGCGCAGGGCTTGGTGCGGGCGTGGCTAAGTTCGCGTTGCACCTTCCCACGGCCGAGACCGCTCTGGGGGCTGTGGGCGGGTTACTGGTATGCTCTATGCTCGGCCTTTTCGGCTCCGCCAAGGGTGATACCAAGCGCATGACCGCTCAGATGTTCGTCAAGAAGAACGTCGACCTGGCCTATCAACAGCAATCGTTGGGCCGCCTGGCAGAGGCGGAGAAGCTGCTCCTGGAAGCCATCGACCGCGGCAAGGAACTGGAAGACAGCGACCTGGTCAAGCTTTCAGCCATCCACAGTCTTGGCAATCTCTACCGTCTTCAGCAAAAGCCTGAACAGGCTGAAGAGAAATATCGTCAGGCCCTCAAGGCTTATGACACCCTGAAGATGGGGGATGAGCCCGTCTACGCCCAGTGCCTTCGAGACCTCGCCACGGTGTTGGAGGTCCGGGGTCAGAACCAGGAGTCGCTGGAACTGGCAAAGCGCGCTCTGCCGCTTTTTGAAAAATCGGGAGACAGTCGGGAAGTAGCCGGGGTGATGAGCTTGATGGCTCGCAATACCCGGGCCTCGGGCCTGCTGGATCAGGCCGTTGAAGCCTATCGTAAGGTCAAAGAACTCCAGATCAAACAGTTTGGCGAGTATTCACGAGAAGTCATCGAGACCGTCCTGACCAGCGCCCGCACTCTGCGCAGCCTCAATCAGCTGCCTGAAGCTATCGAGGCTTATAAAGACGTGCTGGTGCGCTTGAATAAGTCCGAGCGCCCTCCTCGACTGTCTGAAGCTGAGGCCTTGCTCGAGATGGCCGAGGTCAGCCTGGAGCAAGGTCAGTTCAAGAGCGTTGAGCCCCTTTGCATGGGCTCGCTCAAGGTGCTGCAGAATTTCGTGGGCCCGAAGGAGAAGTTGATCGCTCGTCTGGCGGCTACCTTGAAGGCCGGTCGCGAGAAGCTCAACCAGCCTCTATCCGAGACCGAGTTTCTGCTGCTTTTCACCAGCAACCGCGACCAGGTTCGTGATATCTTTCGCGCTCAGCCGGACCTGGCCAAGCAGAAGGATCGGGGCGGCTGGGGCCCGGTCCAGTGGACCATGTTCCTGGGCTGGGAAGATTTGATGCGCTGGCTCGTTCGCAACGGCGGCCAGACGGACGGATTTGAGTCCAACGTCATGTCACCGGTGCATGTCGCCTCTGCCTGGAGCAAGGGCGGCACCATCACCTTTTTGGCTGAGAATAATGTGACCCTGGACCCCGTGGGTCCCCAAAACTGGAGTCCGGTCCATTACGCGGCCTACCACGGCAAGCAAGATTGCCTGGAGCAATTGCTGGCGCGCGGGGCTGACCCGACCCGTTTGGACGCGGTTGGTCGCAGTGCCCTGCATTGGGCGGCCGACCGGGGCCATCCCGAGATGGTGGCTTTTTTGCTGAGCAAGAATCTGGATAAAGATTTGCCGGACACAAAGTACGGGCGTTCCCCTCTGCATCTGGCCGCTTCAGCCGGGTACGGCGCCTGTGTGCGCACCCTCATGATGAACGGCGCCAACGAGAATCTTCCCGACAAAAGCGGGAAGACGCCTATCAATCTGGCCGAAGAGTCAGGTCACAAAGGATTGGTTTCGGCTATGAAGCACTTCCGCTCGGCGATGGGTAGCTGACCGAGGCGACCGTCACCGTCGAGGTTAATCCCGGTTCATTGCACTGCTGATAGTGCAGAAGATGGCCCGCTTCCGGTTTCAGGACTTGCAGCAGTGAATAGATGGCTGAGGTGCCGCAGTAGTTGCGCTGCCCTCGGTCTTGCTGAAGGGTGCTCAGGAAGGCGCGGGCGTCGCCTCTGGCCGCTTCTTTCATGGTGGCCCGATCGCGTTCTTCCAGCCGCTGCAGTTCAGGGACGGACAATGCCGCTCCGCCGAAGCGTTGGCCAAGATGACTCAGGTCGACCGAGGCGATCCAGCAGGTTTTCTGACGCGGTACGACTGCCCCCAATCTGGTAAGAAACGCTTCCACTCGCGAGTCCTCTTCGGGCCAGTGAGGGCGCTCCAGGCATTCTTGAAACGACCCGCACAGGATGGGCAGAATTTTGACGGGCTTTTTCCGCAGATGCTGGAGGAACACGAGCTGAAATTCAATGGAATGCTCGCCCAGGTGATTGAACTCATCCAGGAAAGGGTCGAAGGGGAGACCCTCCGCCAGGGCCTCCACCAGTTCCAGATCGGTCTGAACCGGACCGAGGGGTGTCTGGTAATCCTTGCGAGTGAGCACGAAGGGGTGGTGACTGTAGGCGTGCGTGATTCCCAGCACCACGAAGAGCTCGAACGCGTCCAGGCCATTGGCTGCATCGCAGTAGGCGTGGGCGTAGCTTTCTCGGCCCCGACGTAAATCGATGTGGGGAATCAGGTATGCTTCCGCTGCCGGAGGCTCCTTTCGGGGCAGGTCGCTCAGCAACTGGTCCAGGAAATTTCTAAGCTCATCTGGTTGGTCGGGATAGGCCGAACCGGCATGGGCTGCCGGACGGCAGGGCAGGTCGCGGAGAAAACCGCGACTGCTCGCATTGTCCAGTACGTAGCGCTCTTCCAGGGAATTGAGCAGCTGATTCAACTGCTCCACCTGCAGTTTGACCCCCCACCGCTGCTCGGCCTGGAATAAAATTTCTTGGCGGGTCGATTTACCGTCCATCAGCTGGGTTAACTGGTAGGCCAGAGGGCTGAGGAGCATCAAATCCTGATGAATTTGAGCCGGGTCACGCAGACTGACAAAAGTTTCTCCCTTGACTTGTAGGAGCTCAGGCTGCATCCAGCGCACACGGGGTTTATCGTCGACGCAAGGCGGCATGTTTTAGAACTTCGGTCGCCCATGAAGTTTCCCTGGGTTTAGAACATGGGTGGTTTGGGGGAATAACAGTCCGCGTTCTTTCGGAATCGAACACGATCGAAAGATTTTCAGATTCTATGAAAAGGATCTTCTTTCAGGTAGGAGAAGCAGCGGCCCGAAGCCACAAGCGTGCAACCGGGCGAAGAACGTCACACCACGATGTGTGCAGCAAGATGATCGAATAAAGGAGAGATACAGATATGCGCAAGCTTACCAATCTGGTTCTCACGATGGCCCTGGCCGCCAGCGTTGCCGGAGCCGCCAGCGCCAAGAACGAGAGCGAAAGAGGTCACTCCAACTCGGAGAACTTCGCCGGAGCTTGGTACTACCCGTGGAGCGGTCCCAACTGGGGCCCGGGCGGATTCCAGGAAACCGGAAACAACCCGTTCCATGGTGGATCGTGGACCAAGAAATACTCGGGTGAAGTGACCTACGTTGACCAGGTTCGTTGCCAGATCAAGGCTGACGGCAGCGGCGACCTGATCACCTTCTACCTCTACGAGAACGGCACCAACTGGGTTCCCACCTCGGCCGGCGTCCACGTCGGTTCGAAGGTCAAGATCACCAGCGACGACCGTCACCGCGCTCGTCAGGTTCACGTGGTCCCCTTCTACAAGTGGCTCAAAGACAAGACCAAGTAGTCTTTCTTTCCGCTTTAGGATAAACAACAACTCTCTCCGCGAGGAGGGAGTTGTTTGTTTTTAACGCAGTGCTTTGTTATGATTGTTTGTCCGTGAGTCTGAGACTCCGGTCGGATGGGAGGGTCAGTCGATGTCGGCACGCGTCCTGGTCGTTGATGATGACGACCCGATTCGCAACATGGTGATGCGCCTGTTGCAGTACTCCGGCGCCGAGCTTGAGGTGGAAGGCTGCGAAGATGGGCCAAGCGCCCTGGCCAGGCTGGCCGAAGAAGATTTTCAGTTGCTCTTGATCGATTACACCATGCCGGCGATGAGTGGGGTCGAGGTCATTAAGACTTTGCGTCTGAGTCATCGGAACCAAGACATTCCGGTGATCATGCTGACAGCTCGTAGCGAGAATCATCACCTGATCGAAAGCCTCGAGGGGGGCGCCAGCTTCTTCCTGGCCAAACCGTTTGAGCCTCAAGAGTTGCTGGATACGGTCGGGGTCGCCCTGGGAATGACACTGGAGTTTTGATATGAAACCGAAAGAGATTCGGGAAGCGGGTATTCCCGCCGGTAAGCCCCTGCGTTGGGTGCAGATGGGCCTGGGCGAAGCCAGTAAGTCGGGCCTTAAGAAGAATCAAATCGTAGAGCGCCTGCAGGCCCTGGCGGCTGATCCCCAGGCCCACGTGAACGATCCGATTTTCGGCGCGGTGGCACGTGCGATTTTGGAAGAGGCGGACGTTCCGAAGTTCTCCGAGCGTCCCGAGCCCGCCCCTTACCGCCAGTGGGGAATGGATCTGGACGAACTGAGCATTGGGCAGATGCGCAATGCTTGCCGGTTGCCTGTGGCCGTTGCCGGGGCTTTGATGCCCGACGCTCACGTTGGCTATGGACTGCCCATCGGGGGGGTGCTGGCCACGCGCAAGGCAGTCATCCCCTATGCCGTTGGGGTGGATATCGCCTGTCGCATGAAGCTCACGGTGACGGATATACCGGTGAAGGAACTGGAGACTCAGAAACAGCACCTCATTCACGTGCTGGAGGAGCAGACCCGTTTCGGAGTGGGAGCGACCTTCCGTAAGCCTCACGATCATGCCGCCATGGATCAGGATTGGTCGGTGACGCCCTTGACCGGCCGGCTTAAAGAGAAGGCTCGCAATCAGTTGGGCACCAGCGGTTCAGGCAATCATTTCGTGGAGTACGGAGTCTTTCGCCTGAGCCAACCAGATCTGGGACTGCCGGCTGGCGAGTACGTTGCCATCCTTTCCCACAGCGGCAGCCGTGGCAGCGGAGCCGAGGTGGCCGCCTATTACAGCCAGCTGGCCAAAGATCTGCATCCCGAACTGCCCAACGAGCTGAAGAACCTGGCCTGGCTTGATCTGGACAGCGAGCCGGGTCAGGAGTACTGGGCCGCCATGAATCTCATGGGTGACTATGCGGCTGCCAATCATGCTGTGATCCATCGGGAAATGGTGCGCGCCCTGAAAGCCAGGGTGCTGGCGGATGTGGAGAACCACCACAATTTCGCCTGGAAAGAGTTCCACAACGGCGAGGAGCTGATTGTGCACCGTAAGGGTGCAACTCCGGCCGGCAAAGGCGTACTCGGGGTCATTCCTGGCTCGATGGCCAGCCCAGCCTATGTCGTGCGCGGTCTGGGTCAGCCCGAGTCGCTCATGTCCGCGTCGCACGGTGCGGGCCGGGCCATGTCTCGCACCGAGGCCACGCGCACATTCCGCTGGAAGGATGTGCGCCATCTTCTGGATGAGGCGGGGGTGACGCTGGTCTCGGCCGGCATTGACGAGAATCCTCGGGTCTACAAGGATATTCGTGAGGTGATGCGGGCTCAGGAGGACCTGGTCGAGATCGTGGGTCAGTTCAGCCCCAAGATCGTGAAGATGGCGCCCGAGGGCGAGAAGGCCGAAGACTAACGGATCTGGCCCTGGCCCTCGACCCAATATTTGTAGGTGGTCAGTTCGTCCAGTCCCACCGGTCCGCGGGCATGCATTTTCTGGGTAGAGATCCCGATTTCGGCTCCAAAGCCAAATTCGCCGCCGTCGGTGAAGCGGGTTGAGGCATTCAGGTTGACCGTGCAGGCGTCGACCTCGCGCTGAAAGCGGCGGGCGGCCTCCAGGTCCTGCGTCAAAATGCACTCGGTATGGCCGGTCCCGTGGAGGGCGATATGCTCCAGAGCCTCATCCAGCCCGCGGACCACGCGCACATTCAAGATCAGATCCATCGACTCGGTGTCCCAGTTCTCGGGGCTGGCAGCCTGGGCCCAGGGCCAGATCTCCAGAGTGCGAGGGCAGCCCTGCACGCGCACTCTGGGTCGCAGTTCGGGCTCCAACAGCCGCGCCGCCGCCTCGGCCACGGCCTGGTCCAGCAATAAGGTCTCCAGCGAGTTACAAACGGCCGGTCGGGAGCACTTGGAGTTTACAATCACGGGCACGGCCGCCGACAGATCGGCGCTGGGGTGCACATAGAGGTGGCAGACTCCGACTCCCGTTTCCAGCACCGGCACGGTGGATGTCTCCACCACCCGCTTGATCAGCTCCGCGCCGCCGCGGGGGATCATCAGGTCGACCAGTCCATTCATGCGGGCCAGGGTGGTGATGGACTCGTGGCTCAAGTCGGCCACGCCCGCGATGGCTTCGGCCGGAAGGCCCGCTTCCACCAGGCATTCTTGAATGATTTTGACCAGGGCTTGATTGGAATGGAGGGCCGAGCGGGAGCCGCGCAACAGGGCTCCGTTGCCGGACTTGATGGCCAGGCAGGCGGATTCCACCGTGACATTTGGACGGGCTTCATAGACCACGCAGAGCACACCCAGGGGCACTCGCACTTTGCGAATGAGCAGGCCGTTGGGTCGGGTCCAGGCAGTTTCGCGACCGACCGGGTCGGTCAGGCGCGAAACCTGTTCTGCTCCAGCCGCCATCCCCTCGACGCGCTCAGGCGTCAGGCGCAGACGGTCAAGCAGCGCGACACTGAGGCCGGCGGCGGCCCCGGCTTCACAGTCCAGCTCATTGGCGGCCAGCAGCTCCGTCTGTCGAGCGCGGAGCTGGCTGGCCAGCTGCAAGAGAATGCGGTCTTTCTGGCCGGTGGCCAGCCAGGCCAGTCGACGGCTGGCCTTTTTGCAGGCCTCGGCCTGTTCACGCAAGATGCTCATGTGCTCTCCCGGGCATAAAGATGGTCGCGGTGTACAGCCTCTGGGTGGCCGCGATAACCGAGCAATTCCTCCAGGCGGCTGGAGGGCTGACCTTTGAGCTTCTGAAGTTCGTGGCTGGGGTAGTTAACCAGTCCGCGGCCCTTCTCGTGCCCATCCGGATCGATCAGGCTGACCAGGTCCCCGATGCCGAATTCACCTTCGATCTGGCGAATGCCCACCGGTAGCACGCTGCTTCCGCCCAGCAGAGCTCGGGTTGCTCCTGCGTCCAGATGCAGTTTCCCTCTGGGGGCACCGCCGGCGGCCAGCCAGCGCTTGCGGCTGTTGAGGCGGCGGCCACCGGGCACGAACCGTGTTCCCACGTCTTCCCCCTGAACCACTCGAAGAATCACATCCGTCTCCTGGGCTCGGGCAATGACCATAGAAGTGCCGCATTCCAGCGCTACTTTGGCGGCTTCCAGTTTGGATAGCATCCCACCCGTGCCGCCTCGGGAAGTTTCGCTGCGCACCAGTCCCATAATCTCGGGGGTGATGGCCTCCACCAGGGGCAGCCGCCGTGCCGGCTCCTGCGAAAAGTCCAGCAGCCCGGGCGCCTGAGTCAGGTTGATGACCATTTCCGCATCTAGCAGCGCACCTACGAGGCACGAAAGAATGTCGTTGTCTCCGAAGCGAATCTCGGTTACGGCCACCGAATCGTTCTCATTGATTACTGGCAGCACGCCCGCCTGCAGCAGGGTGACCAGGGTGTGACGGGCGTTCAGATAGCGCTCACGAGCGCGCAGGTCCTCGCGCGTCAGGAGCACCTGAGCCACCTGAACTTCCAGCAGGTCGAAAAGGCGCCTCCAGACGTTCATCAGTTCAACCTGGCCCAGGGCGGCCAGAGCCTGCTTCTCGCGCAGATTCTCCTGGCCGGTCTTGAGCAGGCTGCGGCCCATACCCACCGCTCCCGAACTGACCACAACCACTTCCCAGCCCAGGTCTCGCAGTTCTCGAATCTGACGTGCCAGCGACATCAACAGGGCACCCTGCAGTCTGCCTTCGCTTCCCAGCATAACGGCTGTGCCGCATTTGACCACCACTCTGCGAGATTTCATGGATTGGCCGTTCGGCAGGTTGAGTGCGCCTGCCTCCAGTAGCTGTGGCCATGCTCTCCCTTTCCGATCTCGGGGTTGGGCTCCAAAATTTGGGGCATCGCAGCTGGTGGTCCATGCGCTACGCGGCCCGCTGGGGCTTGCATTCCTGGTACTGGCGACTGGGCTACGCGCTCTGGTTGGAGAGTTGGCGAGGACCCGCCCATCGCCTGGGCCAGAATCTGGAGCCACCTCCCGGTTTTGAGGTGGAGGACTTCATCTACGGAGAGACACCCCTGGGGACGGCCCACATTCTTCTGGAGTGGGCCGGACTGAAAGAGGGGCAGCATTTTTGCGAAATCGGCTGCGGCCGGGGGGTGACCGGACTGGTTGCAGCCTACGTCTTTGGGGCCCGCGTCAGCGGCGTCGAAGTCGTGCCGGCCCTGGCCGAGAAGGCTCGTTGGCTGGCCAGGGCTTTGCAAATCCAGGTCGAGGTTCGAGAGCAAGGGCCCTATCCAGTCGCCGACCTCTATTTTCTGACCCCAACCACCTGGAGCCAGGAAAACTGGCGTAGAGTGGTCGGTGAGCTAGAAAAAGCGCCCGGGGGGAGCCGGGCGCTGGTTCTGAGTCAGGCCTTGCCTGGTTGGCGGCTCGAGCAGAAGCGCTCCTTGCCGTTCAGTTGGGGGCCAAATCGAGTCTTTTTATGCGTTAAGTCTTGAGTGCGTCGCGCAGTTGGCCCAGCATCAGCTTGAGGGCGCCGTCTTCGGTGGAGGCATCTTTTTGCGACTTACCCGAGAAGACTTTGATCGAGCGGCGCACGTTGCAGCCAAAGCCACCTGTGCCATCGGGATGCTCGAAAGTGATCTCGGAAAACATTTTGCGCACCTTGCCTGAGGCCGTTTCCACGCCGCTCAGGGGGGTTTCCGGAAGCAGGTAGAGCACGCCGCTTTGATAGCGAATGCCCTTGTCGACTGAGCGCATGACTTGGGAGCAGACGCTGGCCAGCCGCTTCAGAATCGGATAGTGCATGTCGGCACTGATTTCCGGTGGGATGTCCGGCTCAACCAGGAATAGACCCAGATCCCAGCCATAGCGGCGGGCCCGTTCCATTTCGTAGCGCAACTCGTTGAGCAGCTCGCTTTCGGCAACGAGCTTGGTCAGCCGATCTTCGGGTAATGGCATAACACCTCGGTCCCCTCTATAAGTCGAGAACTGCTTTGTGGTCGAAAGACCGGTCCCCTGCTAGTGGGTCCGGTCTGCCGGGTTTGGACTCAGCCGTTGCTGAACTTATCCTTCAACCAACCATCCACTACGTTCTTATATTGGCCATAGAGGATGCCCAGATACAGGGTCGATCCGATGGTCTGCAGGGTGGGCTGAGCCAGCAAACCAGAGGAGATGAGGAGGCCGCCACTGAGCAGTTTGGCCGCCCCCAGGAGGGGGGTGGCGCCTACGCGGCGATCGGGCAACATGTCTTCGACCCCGTCACAAATGGCCCCCAGGCCTGCGGCTTCGGCCGACCACTGGCCCAGAGGGTAGGCTTGTGCCACGGCGGGAGCCAGGCCCTGGGTGAGACTGGCGGTCGCGCCCAGCATGGCGCTGGTGCCCCCCATGATGCTGAGTGAGCCGTGGAGCTTTTCGCCTTGACGCAGGCTGCGCACGCCCTGGTAGAGTTCGCTGGCGCCCAGCACCAGACTGGCCGCGCCCACACCGATGGTGGCGGCGCGATAAGAGGCCGAAGCGGTCTGGCCTGCTTCCAACACGTGCTGAAACATTTTGCCGTGTTCATCCAGGACTTCCATCACCACACGGCCCGAGTTCTCAAACAACTCGGCCCAGTCCTCAACCTGGTGGGCCCTGTCGCCGGGTTGCCCTGTGGGAGGCTGGGAGGGTTGATTTCCCGGCAGGTTCCTACGCGGCACGCCCCCGGGATTGGGTGGTTGCATCTGCATACTTTTACCCATGTATTGCAGATGTCTGAAAAATTCCTGAAAAGCTTTTAGGGGAGCACCTCGGCTGACCTGAACACCGGATAAAGATTGAACTTCTGGTCGTAGGAAGGATGGTGGCGATAGAAAAAGTCCAGGCGGGCCCGTGGGTTTTGGGCGAACTCCGGTTCGTTGGCCAGTTTCTGCAAGAATTCGGCGGCGATATCCGGGCGTTGAGCCATCATCTCCTGGCCGACCCGCTCGGCCACATACTCTTCCATGTACTCTTTCTGTTCGAAGTATCCGTTGAAGAAGCCCCAACTGAGCAACGAGTCGGGAGCGGTGGGCTCGAGCAGTGCCAGCAGCAGTCGCGAATTGGGTTGGGCAATGGGTACCCACAGGCTGCCTGGAGCTAAGGTCTGGTTCTCCGTGCGCCACTGACCCTTCACGGTCAGTTGCTGGCGCCCCTCAAAGGAGCGCTTCCCAAAGTCAGCGCTGTCTGCTCGAAAAGCTTCCAGCGGCCGAGCGCTGAGCCCGTTTTCCAGGGTTCGGAATTGAAGGTTATGGAGCTTAAGCTTCTCGGCCAGCAGGCTGGCCAGAGCCGCGGGCACCAGGTAGCCTCCCCGCGGTGCCTCGCAAAGGCGATCCGGAATGACCTCATCGTAGAAGGGGATTTTCCAGATTTCGGGCGTTTTGCTGTCGTAGCTCAGGGCCGCGGCCTGCCCAGAGATCTGAGAGGCTCGCTTCTTGTAGGCGTAACCGGGGAAGTAAATCTCGCGAAAATGCTCGGTGTTCTTGTGTGAAAGAGCGATGGTCTGGCCGCCCAGGTTGATCGAGCCGCGATCGGCCAGGGCCGCCGTCTGCTGCCAGCTAACGCCGTCGCGGCCGGCCAGTTCCACCAGCGCCAGAATGATTTTTCGAGTGATATCCACGCGCCGGGCATAGTCCTTCCAGGAGTGGGTTTCCACCAGCATGGAAAGCCGATTGTGCAGGGCCCAGTAACCGGTGGAGAACCGCGGTGTGTAGGCGCCATCCGAAAAGCCTGAGGCGGGGTTTTCGGGATCTCGCAAGGACGGGTAGAAATCCAGCGCCATGACGCCCTGGTCGGTCAGGCGCCGGTTGAGATCCTTTTGCAGGGCTTTGCCCAGTGGCTGCAGGTGAGGGTCGCCAACGAAGATGGGTTCAACCAGATTGGCCACCTCGGGCTGAAATTCGGCTCCGTCGGTGACGTGCATATCCACATACAGGATGGGATCCCAGCGGTTGAGCAGGCCCAACATGGCCTGCATCTCGGGAGCTTCGGCCTTGGTATAATCTCGGTTCAGATTCAGATTTTGTGAGGTGACGCGCCAGCCCATTTCCTCCGGGCCCACCTGGTTGGGTCGGTTCCAACGTCCGAAGCGCTCGTGTCCATCCACATTGAACACCGGCACGAAGACCACCACCACCTGACGCAGGCCGTCGTTTTCCAGCAGCTGGCGCAGGGCCAGAAAGCCCGCGTCCTTGCCGTCAATTTCGCCGGAGTGAATTCCACCCTGGAAGAGCAGCACGGGAACTCCGTTGGCATGGGCTTGCTCGGGAGTCAGGTAGCCGGTCTGAGAGGCCACCAGCACCTGCATGGGCCTGCCCTCTGGCGTTTTGCCGAAGCTGCTGGTGCTGCAATACTGCGGCCAGCGCTCCACAAAGGCCTGGCATAGACGCGGCACCTCTTCGTAACGTCCGGTGCGTAGGAACCCGGACTCTTCGGCCTGGGTCTTGAGGTTTTCAGGCGTGGCCCAGCTCGGCCCCACCAGGGAGAGGGCGGTCAGGCAAGACAGAAGAATTTTCATTCTGCCGCCTTCGCCCCCGCCCTCGTTCCCCTTGCAGGCTATTTCAAGGCAAGAAGCTACGAACCAACAGGATGGTTCGCTGATCGGTCTCGATGTGTGTATGGTCGGTGGCTACCGTGCCCGTCCCCACCGGCATCAGCTGAGGGGGATTGGCGCTTGCAACCGTCACCAGTCCATCGTCGGTGCTCACCCCCAGCAGGCTGTTGGCCCGAGCGAAGGTGCCAAGGTCCGTGCCCGCCACGGTGTAGTAGTCCGCCTGGGGATGGTTATTGATATTGCCGACCGCGTTGAGCACGCCCAGGAACTGTGAATCGGTTCGCAGGTCGGTGATGCCCTGAGACTGCAGGCTGACCTTGCTGGGGTTGCCGTCCGCATTGGTGAACCCACCCTGGTTCAGGAGGCCGACCACCAGCGTTTGGGTGACCAGGTCCGCGCTCTGGACGGCATTCGCTACCGGTGAGCCAAAGTGGGGTGTCGCCAGCGTCACCACCTTGTTGCCGCTGGCGGCGATGGGCAGCACGTTGGTCTGTACCGAGGCGCGAATCACCAGCCCGCCCATGCTGTGGCCAATGAAAGACCAGGTGGGGTGGCTGACGCCCGGGTTCAGGAGCTGTAGAGCTGCTGTAAAGTAGGTGGAATTTGGAGTGATGCCATCCTGGGTATCATACTCGAAGCCAAACACGACACTGGCTTTGCCTTGCTGCAGCAGATCCTCAGCCATCAAGGTGAAGGTGCCGTCACGGATGTCACTGCCCAGCCCGTGAACGAAGATGGTGGGATGGTTGCCCAGGGCGGGTATGGTTCCGGTCTGGCTGCCCAGACTGACGATCTTGTTCCAGGTCTGAGTGGAAGGCTCGAAAACGTATAGATTATAGGTGTTCCAGTTCAGGTGGGAGGGGAGCTGGTTGGTCGGGTCGGCGAGAGTTTCGGGGTCGCTGGCACTCCCGCAACCGAGAGTAAAGACTGCCAGAAGGCAGATCAGCCTGATTAAAATGCGTTTAATGGACTTCTCCTTTAAGGCCAAGCTAGCCGGGGGATGCCCTATTTTGGCGTTCCAGTCCTACTTAGGCACGGGCTCGCCATACCGCCTGGATAGTACGCCAGTCTCAACCCTGCCCGGTCGGGCATGTTTAGCCGCCCGCGATTTGGGGGCGATCCAGCCAGAAACCGTCTTCCACCTTGGCTCCGTCACTTTTCAGGCGGAAGCGGAAACGCACCTCACTGTTGGCGTATTTGCTGAGATCGATGACGTGGTCTTGCCAATCGCGGAAGCTGGTGTAGTCTTCCAGTTTCTTCCAGTCCTGGCTGCCCTTTTTGTTGACTTCCACATACACGAAGTCGCCGCCCGGCTCGAGTCGGTAACGGGCCGCGAAGCGCAGCAAGGGTTTTTGCAGGGAGGTCAGGTTGACGTAGTCGCTGGTCAGGGCGGAGTTGGTATTGTTGGCGTAGGATCCGTTGGGGCTGTCGGTCCAGACGGGAGGACGACCGGGTTCATCCACCTGGGCCCACTTGCCGTCGCTGGTCCAGTTGGGAGTGAGAACCTTCAGGCTGGGGTGACCGGCGACTTCGGCCGCGGCTCCCAGGTTGCCCACGTTGTCCTCCAGGCGCACTCGAACCGGTCCGGCTGAGGCGGGGATGCGCACCTTTTGCGCCTTACCGCTTTCGCCCGCCAGGCCGGCCGTGCGGAACTCGCCGCATTCGATGTGATAGCGATAGGCCTGACCCTGCTGGCCGTCGTCGCCGCTATTGACCCAACTGACGTCCAGCCAGGCGCCATCGGGCTTGATTTCGAGCTTGGAGGGGGCGTCTGGAGCGATTTCATCCTGCTCCAGGGCTCTGAATGCATTGAGGCGGCCGCCGCTGCCGACCCGTTCTTTCAGGCTGGCTACTTTGTCCACGTTGGCCAGCAGACGGGTTCGGATCTGTTCGTTGCTGGCCTCGGGATAGAGGGTTGCGATGAGGCCCGCAACTCCCGCCACGTGGGGACAGGCCATCGAAGTACCGCTCTTGGTATCATACTTTCCGCCCGGAACGGTGGACAGAGTGGCCACCCCGGGTGCGGCCAGATCCACGTTTTTGGGACCGTAGTTAGAAAAATTTGCCAGTCGGTCGCGGGCGTCGGTGGCGGCTACGGAAATGATGTGGTCGTATTCGTAGTTCCCGGGATAGCCGACCGGGCGTTCTTTCGGGTAGTGTGGACTGGCGTCGTTGTCGTTGCTCTCGTTGCCAGCCGCGCAAATATGCAACAGCGGGGAGTTGGCGAAAGCGTCTCGCTCGGCCTCGTTGTATTCGCCCCCATAGCTGTTGGAGGTGATGCGCGCCCCCATCTTGGTGGCGTAGGCCAATGCCCGGATGTTGTCGGCCGCTGTGCCCTGCCCGTTGACCATGGTTTTGATAGGCATCATGCGTGCCTGCCAGTTGACCCCAACCACGCCCTGGCCGTTGTCGCCACGGGCTCCGATGGTCCCGGCGCAGTGGCTGCCGTGCCCGATGTCGTCACCAGGGTCGCCGGTCTGAGCCTGGGCATTGAAACCGTTGACGTCGTCTACCACTCCGTTGCCGTCATTGTCGATCCCGTCACCTGGAATTTCACCCGGGTTGATCCAAAGGTTTTCAATCAGGTCGGGGTGGGTCATATCCATGCCGGTATCGATGACGGCAATCACGGGGCCCTGGTTGCTGCCGGTGGTCTTGTCCCAGGCGAAGGGCATGGCGATGCGCTCCATACCGTAAAGCTTGACCGGGTCGTAGTCGTTGCTGACTTTACCGGGATGAGGCGGCAGAGGCGGAGGGGCCGGAGCGCCCTGAGGAACATCGCTGATCTTGCGAAGGTCATTGCTGGTCACGTACTCAAAGCGGGGGTCCTTTTCCAGCCAGGCGATGCCTTCGGCGGTGGACATTCCCTGCGGGAGTTGCAAACGGACAAGCTCCCCGCTGGGGGTTCGGCGCGGAAGATCGAAGGTCTCCAGAACTTTGACGCCGCTGAGGGTGACGCGATCCTGGGGGCCACGCAAACGTGCCAGCACTTCGCCCGGCTTGTGGGGCGGCAGTTTACGTTCCAGCAGTTGTACTTCGCGGATGGTCACTGCACCAGTCTAGGTAATCTGGCTCATCTTTCTGTGAACTTCCTGTAACGCCATGCCCAGACCGGAGAAACCAGGCTTAAGGATTCTCAAACAAGGGCCGGAAAATGGTCCAAAGAGTTCACAAGCGGTTTACGCCAGGTCGGTCGATTTTGGAATCGCTTGTGAAACGACTGCTAAGATTCATTCATCGGTTCGAACGACTCGAGCCGGTATCAATTGAACGTTGAAGGTCGCTCCCTCTGAATAAATTGCGGAGACTGATGGCGATTGAAATCGAACCGTCAGTCCCCTGTCGCCTCGCCGGCTTTAAGCTGCGAGGCATTTTTTTTTATCCGGGGAAACTCCCTGGATGATTCATCTCTCTCACGGCGGAATTTCCGCCCGCGTAGCTCCAGAACGGGGCGCACTGGTCACATCGCTGCAACGCGACGGCCGCGAGTTTCTCTATCTGGACAAGAGTACCTTTGATGATCCCGGCAAGAATGTGCGCGGAGGCATCCCGATTCTTTTCCCGATCTGCGGGCCTCTGGGCGAGGGCACGGGCTACGATATGCCCCAACATGGGCTGGCTCGCCAGGCTGCCTGGAGCGTGCTGGGCCAGGACACCGGCTGGGTGGAGTTAGGACTGCGAGCGGATGCTGAAACTCTCAAGCGTTTCCCGTGGGATTTCGAACTGCGCTTTCGCTTTATGGTGGATGAGCAGGGCCTGAGTCTGGATCAGCTATTTCTGAATCACAGCCAAACCGAAATGCCCTTCCAAACCGGGCTGCATCCCTATTTCGCAGTGGACCAGGCTCGGCTCGCTTGGGATCTGCCGGTGACCAGCAAACGGGACAATGAAAAGCCGGGCGACCCGGTTCAGCCCTTTGATGGCAATGTGCCCGAGGACTGGCCGGTTCTGGATTGGGAGCTGGCCGGAGTCAAACGGCCCTGGGCAGATCTACAAGATATCCGACTGCACTACGATGAGCACTACCCGTATCTGGTCATCTGGCACCTGCGGGACAAGCCCTTCTGGTGTCTGGAGCCTTGGAGTGGACCGCGTTTTGGGTTGAGGGATCAGCGCGATTTGCTGCGCGTGTGCGCGGGCGGGTCGCTCTCCACTCAGGTTCGCATTCAGCTGTTGTAGTAGTCGTTGCGCGGCACCAGGTTGCCCCAGGCGTCCAGTTCCATTCCGTCGGGCAGAATGGGGTTTCCGTAGGCGTCGATTTCGTAAGGTAGAGCCTGACCCTGGGGCTCCATGGTGATGACCTGAGGAGGCGCGGAAGGCGCGTGGTGAGGCTGGGGGGCGTAGTGAACCGGCGGGGGCGTGTGGTGGGTGGGAGCATAGCCCCGACCTGCCACTCCGTAGCCAAAGCCTTGTTCCAGGTGGGGAAAATACTGAGGCACATGGCGTCGAGCCGAGCGCATCATGGTTTGCTGGTGAAGATCCTGGCTGCGTTGTTGCAGGCGCGCACCCGCGGCTGCGAATTCATCGACCTGATCGACGGCGGAGGCATCCACTGTCTGCACATAAGTTTGTTCGGCACCACTGCTGGCGGTCGTGGTGGTGGCGGGGGCAGGCTGGCCGGAGGTGTTGAGCTCCATTTCCAGGGTGTCACCATATCCGGACCAGGGGTCGTCGTCGGCCTCATCGTCCGTCCACGCACTGGACGCAGCAGTTTGCCGCATCTGTTGTATACGAGACTGAATGATCATGAATTGAAGCTACGCCTGGTGCCTCAAAGAACCATGAAAAATTAATACTATTTACACTTTGGGTAGAATGCCCAGTGGTTGGCGTTGAACTGCATTTGCTCGCAGACCAGGCTGGAAGCCTCTCGCCCGTCCCCCAGGGCGATGGAAACGTGGCCGCTTTGCAATCCCGGGGCCTTATCCCAGACCACGATGACGCCCGCAGGCAGATGGACCAGCTCGGAACGTGGCAGTTGAACCTCCTGGACCAGGGGGCTGGCTCGCATATCGCTCACCAGCTGAAAGCAGCCGGTGTGGTTTCCCAGACGGAATCCAAATTCGCGCAAGACCTTGCTGACTTCGCCTAAGGCCAGGCCGGGCGTGTTCACCATCAGTGCATTGTTTTCGGCCGCCTGGGCCAGTCGTTGGCCCAGTTCCCCGGCAGCCAGATGGGCCTCGCTGCCGTCGAGCACGTCCGAGTGATGCTCAAAATTTCCCGTCTGAGTCTCGGCCGAGGTGGCTTGCACGGCCTCCTGGTTGCCCATCAAGGTGGAGAGGATCTGCATCATTTGCATCAGCATGGCGGCGTTTTTTTGCTGCATCTGAATAATGGGCAAGAGAGCCTGGTGCACCTGCGGGTCCTGCAAACGCTCCAGCGATGCCCCCAGTTGGGGGGGCGGCGTCAGGTAGTTCTTCTCCTGGGGGCCGAAACGGTCCGGTCCTCCGATGGGGCCTGTATTCACTTCATGGATTATGGAGCAAGCTGGCTTCTGATGCCACAGACGTCATGTTGCGGGTTTGTTGCGGATGTAAATAGAAGCCCTCGGAATGGAAATGACTCGTCGCCAACTTTTATTGCTGTCTCTGAGCGCACTTCCGGCTTCGGCCAAGGGGGTGCTGGATTGGGCGCGCGAGACCTTAATCATCGCCGACCAACTGGACCACCTTCAGGGGTCCGGCCGTCTCTATGCCATCAAGCCCTCACCCTACGATAGCCAGAAGCAGCTGCGCACCCATCCCGAACGATTTTTTCATAGCCATCCCATTCGCGGTCAGGCGGCTCTGCAGAAGAGTGACACCGACCTGTTGCTGCGGGCGCTCAGCAAGTCTTTGCGCCGAGGGGCCAAATTTAGCGGTGTCTATGAGTGCTTTGAACCTCACCACGCTTTACGAATCGAGCGTCAGGGCGTGGTGCAGGCTGATTTGTTGATTTGCTTTGAGTGCGACCAGGTCTACTATTTCGCTAAGGGTCGACCGCTTCATGGATATCTTTCGGGAGGACGCGAGGCGTTTGAAGAGGTGGCTCGGGCCTATGGGCTCCCGCCGGCTCCCCCCTCTTCGAAAGCTCCCTATACCCACTAGGAGGCCTCTTCCCAGATGGCTTCCTGTCCGAGCAGTCGACGCACACCCGTTTTCAGCTCGTTGGTGTCGCGCACGTTGAAGGTTTCGGCCAGGTGCATGACCGTTTCGCCCTGGGGGCTGACCAGATGCAGGTAGACTTCCTGGTCGCCGCGGTGGCGCAGCAGAATGTCACGCAGTTGGGGCATGAAGTCACTTTGAAACATCTGCACACGAATGTGCACTCCGGGTAACTTGAGTTTCGCCTTGCCTTGTTTGGCGGCAGCCAGGGTTTGCAGGCAGAGAATTTCCTCAGCCGTCACTTTGACCTGTTCCTGAGGGGCTTCCGCTCCATCATCTTCGGCGTCTCGACGGGCCTGGCGAATTTCACTGCGCCCGCGAACCAGCAGCAGTGCGCCGTCCTGCAAGAGGGGCGCGCACTTTTCGTAAGTGGCTGGACGAATGGTGACTTCGGTGGTGCCCGTCTCGTCTTCAAACTGGAGGAACACCATGGGCGTCTTGAAGCGGGTGATGATCTTGCGTGAAGAGGACACCAGTCCGGCAATGGACAGCTGGACGCCGCTCTCCAGACCGTTGAGCTGAGCGATGCGGTGAGTGGCATGCTGCTTCATGGCGTCGCGCACTTCAGAAAGCGGCGAATCCGAGAGGTAGACCCCCAGCATCTCGCGCTCCATTTCCAGCAGCTGGCGCTTGGGGAATTCGCTCAGGCGCTTGGGACACAGGTCGGCAAAGGTCGCCTGGGTGCTCCCCACGTCGTCAAACAGGCCGAACTGACCCGTCAACTCTTCTTTGGCGGCACGGGCAGCGGCGTCTACACAGGCGTCCAGAGCTCCGAGCAGGGTCGCCCGATTTTCGCCAAAGCAGTCCATACCGCCGGCCTTGATCAAGCCTTCCAGGGTGCGCTTATTGCAAACCCTCAGGTCTACTCGATGGCACAGGTCGGCCAGATCCTTGTAGGGGCCTTCTTTCTTCCTGGATTCGATGATGGATTCGACCGCGGCCACACCTACATTGCGGACCGCGCCCATACCCCAGCGAATGCCCTTGTCGGAGACCGAGAAGCCCACCATGGATTCATTGACGTCGGGAGGCAGCACGGCGATGCCGGACTGGTTGCACTCTTTGATAAAAAAGCTGACCTTTTCGATGGAGGACAGCACGCTGGTCATGAGCGCGGCCATATACTCGGTTCGGTAGTTGGCTTTCAGATAGGCGGTCTGGTAGGAGACCACCGCGTAAGCGGCTGAGTGGGATTTATTGAAGCCGTAAGCCGCGAACTTTTCCATGGTCTCGAAGATGTCGCCAGCCAGCTTCTTGTCCACGCCGCGCTCGACCGCGCCCTCGGTGAAGATCTTGCGATGCTTTTCCATCACGTCCATCTTCTTTTTGCCCATGGCCTTGCGCAATCCGTCGGCCATTGCCAACGTGTAGCCGGCCAGCACGTTGGCGGTGAGCATCACCTGCTCCTGATAGAGAAAGAAGCCATAGGTATCCTTGAGGATGGGCTCCAGCCTGGGGTGAGGGTAGGTCACCTCACCGCCTCGGCCGTGTCGTCGTCGGATGAAGTCGTCCACCACGCCGCCCTGGAGCGGGCCCGGACGATACAGGGCCAGGAAGGCTACGATATCCGAAAACTTGTCCGGCTTCAGTTGTTTCAGATAGCGCTTCATTCCGTCGGATTCGAGCTGGAACACCCCGTTGGTGTCGGCGTCCGAAAGCAACTGGTAAGTAGCTGGGTCCTGGAAGGGTTCCAGATGATCCACGTCCACATCAAAACCGCGATATTCTTTGATGATCTTGAGGCAGTCCTTGATGACCGTGAGGTTGCGCAGGCCCAGGAAGTCCATTTTGACCATGCCGATTTTGGAGGAATCGTTCATGTCGAACTGGACGACGATTTCATCGCCGTTCATCTTCTGCAGCGGGGCAATGGTGGCCAGCGGTTGGGAGCACACAATCACGCCAGCAGCGTGGATCCCGGCGTTACGGGCCATGCCTTCGACTCGAAGTGCTGTTTCCACCACTGTGTTGACTTCCGGGTCTTCCTCCATCATGCGCTTGAACTCTGGAGAATCCAGGGCGTCTTTGAGGTAGACCTGAGGACCCTCGGGCACGGCCTTGGCGACCTTGTCGGCCTTGGCCAGAGGCATGTCCATTACCCGGGCCACGTCACGGATGGCGGCGCGCGCCTTCATTCGACCGAAGGTGATGATCTGAGCTACTTTGTCGCGTCCGAACTTGTTGCGCACATACTGAATGACTTCACCGCGTCGCTCCACGCAGAAGTCGGTGTCGATGTCGGGCAACTCGGTGCGCTCCGGATTCAGGAAGCGTTCAAAAAGCAGATCGTGATCCAGTGGATTGATGTTGGTGATGCCCAGCAGGAAGGCCACCAACGAGCCGGCCGCCGAGCCGCGCCCAGGGCCGACCGGTATGTCCTGGCTACGCGCGTAGTTGATAAAGTCCCAAACCAGCAAGAAGTAGTCGGCGAAGCCTTTGGGAACAATGACGTCGAGCTCCACCTGCATGCGATCCATGATCTCGGGGCCTGGATTTTCACTGTTGAAGCGCCAGATCAAGCCGTCGCGGCAGAGCTTTTTGAGGTATTCTTCTGAGGTCATGCCATCCGGACAGGGGAAAACCGGCAGGTAGACGCTCTCGTAGTCCAGCTGCAGATTGATTTTCTCGGCCACCAGCAAGGTGTTGCTCAAGGCGTCGGGTAGCTCGCCAAAGCTACGCGCCATTTCTTCGTAGGTCTTGATATAGAACTCAGGCGCGAAGAATTTCATGCGGTTGGTGTCGTTGAGCAGCTTGCCTGTCTGCACGCAGACCAGAACGTCCTGAATATTGGCGTCTTCGCGAGTCATGTAGTGAGCGTCGTTGGTGGCCACCAGCTTGAGGTTCATATCCCGGGCCATTTTGATCAGCTCAATATTGGTGACGCGTTGCTCCTCAATGCCGTGGTCCATGAGTTCCACATAGAGATCATCGCGGAAGATATCGCGTAGCTCGCCCAGTCGGCGACGAGCGTCTTTGGGGTTGCCGTCCAGCAGTGCGGCGTTGACTTCGCCGCGCAGGCAGCCTGAAAGAGCCACCAGACCCTTGCTGTGCTTTTCCAGCATAGCCCGGTCCACTCGGGGCTTATAGTAGTAACCGTCCAGGTGACCACCACTGACGAGCTGGCACAGATTGCTGTAGCCTTCACGGTCCTTGGCCAGCAGGGTGAAATGGTAGGGTCGATTGTCCTTGCCCGGTTCCTTGTCCAGCATGCCACGCTGGGCCACATAGACTTCGCAGCCGATCAGCGGCTTCACGCCGTGCTTCACACAGGCGTCGTAGAACTGAACCGCACCATACATAACGCCGTGGTCGGTCATGGCCAGAGCCGGCATCCCCATCTGAGCGGCGTGTTTAACCATGTCGTTGATGCGGTTGCAACCGTCAAGCAGACTATATTCCGTATGGCAGTGGAGGTGAACAAACTGAGACATCGTTGGCCTGTTACTATGATTGCGCGCTCGGTCCCTGTCGAACCTGCATGCGTTTCTTGACAGCTCTTCAACTCTTGAGACATTCATGAGAAATGCACCAGGAAATCCGTTTTTGCGCTGTGCCCGGTCAGGGCTTTGCCTGCCAGCTCCACGTGGAGCAGTTGCTCTGTATGTGGCCCACCTACAACGGTTACGCCAAACATGACCAGGATGAGGATCTGGAAGAAGAAGTGGATCGCGCCTGGCCGCGCATCGTAGCCGGTGCTGTGGTCAAGGTTTGCCAGCGTCTGGGCTGGACCGTGACTACTCTGGAGTATCGAAAGACTCCGACTTACTGGGAAAGCGAGCAGCGCACCTGGCACCTGGTCGAGTTGGACTTCGATGAAGAGTTTCTGGATGATCGACAGAACTTCGGCCACGAGTTCTACCTGCACATGATTGGACCGGCCGCCATTCAATCCGACGATTTTTTCCCGGACGAGCTTCCCTTACTGGAATGGTTGCACAAAAACTACGCTTTTGTGATCTCCGGTTGTGAGGAGCCGGTGCTCTGGGCCCACTGGCCGATCCCGGACATCTTTCTCACCGAGGTTCAGACTCTGGCCCGACTGGAAGAGCACGAAATGACGCACAGCCGCGTGCCCTTTCGAACCTACAAACGAGGCAAGATCGACTATGTTGAGGCTCTCGAGGAGGAGGAAGAAGAGGGGTAGGGGACAGCCTTACTCAGCCGCGGCTCCCACAAAGATTGAATCCACCTTACCGTTCTTGAAGTGGAAGATGATTCCGCCGTAGATGCTGCCCACCACCATTTGCTCGGCCGATTCGCTTTCCTTGTCCAGCAGTTCTTGATAGGCTTTGCGCACCTCTTGCTGGCTGGACCCGATCCCGATTCCCTGAGGGGTTTTCCAGGCACAGGGGGCGCTCACTCTGAAACGTTCGACTCGCCAAACGGTGGCCTTGCCTTCACGGGAGAGCGTGACCACCAGTCCACGCTTGGGGAAGCTCTGGTCCTTGACGGTCAGCCCGGTGGCCCCTTCCTCGATGGCTTTGCTTTCTTTGGCCGGTTTGCCCAGCATGCTGGCCACCTGTGAAGAATCCAGGCCTAGCTTCAATTCCCCAACCTTTTGGGTGTCAGCCAGTTTGAGGGGGGCAGCCAGGGCGAGGGCGGTGAGCAGGCCAATGAGGACGTGGGTAAGGTATCGCATCTGAGCTTTTTCAACCACCCGCGCTGGCTCCCTATAGTAGAAAAGCCCTGCCCTGGGACAGGTGGGCAGGGTTTATTTGAACTACTCTGTTTGGACGAGCTGTCAGCCCATCGCGGCCATGAGTTTGCGGGCAGTGTTGGCAAAAGTACCGGCTTTGTCGGTGCCATTCACGATGCGGCGGGCCCCTTCAAAGTCTTGTTTGCCGCCTCCAATGAAGTCGGAGAGCTTTTTGCCCGTAAAAGAGCCTTCTTTCATGCCTTCCACCAGGATGCGAGCGGCAATTTCGGGTTTCTTGGCCAGGTCGGGGTTGCCCACCAGGTCGATGCCTAGCTTTTTGGACCAGTTGGTGTAGTTGTTGCGACCGGTGATCTGCACGTAGCCGCGACCCTTGTAGCGCTTGCCGTCGCCGGGCTGGTTGTTGCCCAGGTCGCTGCGTCCCTCGTAGGCCTCGCCGGAGGCGAACTCTTCCATGTATTTTCCGGCCCCCGACTCATGCACCGTGGTGGCCAGGATATAGGCGATCTGGGCTTTGTCGGTCACACCTTGCTTCTGGCATTCGCCTAAAATCAGGGGAAAGTTGGCCCGGGCTGCTTCCCGATAGCCCGGGTCGAGAGCATTGACGAGATTTTCGACATTGGCGGTGATGGGCTTGGCCGGGTCGAAAGCCTGAGTGCCGGACGTTCCGCCGGTTCCGGAAGCAGAACTGCCGCCACCGGCACCGCCGGCACCACCACTGGCCGAGACGCCGCCCGGAGCGCCCAGGTTGCTCATTCCCAGGGCGTTTTGCAGTCCGCCGCCGGCGCCCAACATCAGGGCCATCATGTCCAGCATCAGTTCCATCGTTTCCATTTGCTGCATCATCAACATCGTGGTGGGGTCCATCCCAAATCCGGAACTGGGAAAGGCGGACAGGGGGGCACCCGGTGTGCCAAAGCTGTTATTCAGCCCAAGGCAGCGCTGGGACACCGTCGAATCGAGCATTGGCATTCCCACCGAGGGAGAGGCCGCTCCAGGATTGGCGTTGATCTGCAGGGTGGTGATAGTCGCTTGATACATTAGGAACCTCCGGACTTGTCTGTTTCATCAGCTTAGTCCGAAGCGTGGAAATGCTACTCAAGCAGACCGCTCAAGTACTAACAAAATGTAAAACCATTGTTACCGGCTTAAGTTAAGCTCACGGCTCCCTGGCTCTGGCCCGCTTTAGCTGAAGGTGTGGAAGCCGCTGGCCGAATCTGCTTGGCCCGGGGTCAGCACCTTCGGCATTACATAAACGGGTTGATTGTGTGAGTTGAAAAGTTCGGGATGGTTGGGGTCGAGCAGAGATTTCTCGCCTCCGTTGCTGATGACCTCAGCCGGTTGGTTCAATCCCTTGGGCAGGTAAATGTCGTGCTGGCTGACCTTGCCGACTTCATGGAAGAAGCCGACTTCTTTGCCCGGGTAGGTTCCGGGTTTGACTTCGAAAGCGCCGGGGTCGATGCTGACCTGAGCGGCTTCCAGGCCAACCTGGCACTCAATCACGTCCGATTCGGGAGTGTTGCCCAGACGAAAGCCTTTGTCCACCAGTGGCCGAGTCAGGGTGGTCTGCATATTGGACCAACGATCGGCGAAGCTCTGGACTTCACGGTTCTGAGGCAGTCCGTCGCGCTTGCCGAAAATGAAGAAACTCCTTTTGTCCGTCCACACGCCCAGGTTCTGACCGAGCTGCTCGGCCGGCGTATTCTTCACGATTTCCTGAAACTGGGCCAGGCTGCGAACGGGTTGCCAGTCGCTCTCCGCATTGGGTCTGTGGGCCAGGGCGACGTGGTCGCTGACGGGGATGAAGCTGTCGGGTTTACAAGGCTTTACGACCGGTTCACCGTTGGCGGCGCTGGCCACGACCAGGTTGGTCATGCCTTTGCTGGCTGTCTGGCCGACGAAGTTGTTTTGCGTGAAAGCATACTGATTACGAATATCCATGGAGACACACTATCGGAACTCCGTGAAAAAGCCATGAAAAAAGGCCCCTCGTTGGTGGCGAGAGGCCTCTTGGATCAGTTGGTCAGGGGGCCAGGAACTGTTGACAATTCGCCTCTGCGCCACTTGCTTCCAAGGGCCAGAGGCTGCAACGAGGCCAATCAGTCGCTAAGTGTCAACCGCTCCTAGTTGCAGCAAGCGGCGCCAGGTTGGCAGCAAGCTGCGCCCGGGGTGCAGCAGCTCTGAGCCTTCTGGTCGACTTCGCAGCAGTCCGCACCGGGCTTGCAGCACTCGGCCTCGGGCTGACAGCAGCTTTCGGCCTTTTGGTCGACCTGGCAGCAGTCCGCGCCAGGTTTGCAGCAGTCAGCACCGGGTTGGCAGCATTCGGCCAGTCGGGTGGCAGTGGGCAACTGTGCGCTGCGCGGTGCCGGTTCAGCTAAGGCAAGTCCGGTCAGGGCCAATACGGAAATAAGCATGGTTTTCATGAGATCGATCCTCCAAAAATAATTGTGAACTGAGTTTGAGTCGCTAAGCGACGGGCTTGCTTGGGAGGATCTGTGGGGGAGCGCGGGGCTGGATTCCGGGAGTCCGGCCCGCCCCCAGGAGCGGAGCGGAATAGAAGGCGGGGGAGGAGGCGGTCAGCCGCGGTTCGGGCTGGGGCGCGCGAGTTCCGGGCAAGAGCGCCGCGACCGGAAGGGTCAGCAGCACCAGCCCGTGATCATCCTCATCGGGCGCACACGAGCACAGTTCCGGCTGGCACTGGCACTGGCTGGAAACCTTGTCTGTGCTATGGCAGCAGCAGGAGTCGGCCGTCGGTGACTGGATCCACATAGACCAGCCTAAAAACAGCGAAACCACACCGAGCCATAGATTTATGCGCATCCAGGGGATCACGTCGCCTGTAACCAGTACTGGAGTCCTGAGTTCCCACCTTGCCAAAAAAAGTGCTTTGCGATACAAAGTGATTAGCAAGACACTTTGTATCGCAAAGTCGAGTCTGGAGGAACTGATGTCCCGTTGGATCGCAATCTGCTCACTGGCAATAGCCGTTACGGCTGAAGCAGTTCTGTGGGGAATTCGGAGCGGGCCCGGATGGCTGATTTTGGTTGTCCTGGCCGCTCTCGCCTCCCAATTTATGCGCTGGAGACTGGAGCGACCGGGCAACCTCTGGAGCGCCTGGCTCTGGTTGGCCGCATTCGGTCAGGCGGCAGCACCTTTGCTTTACGAGGCCGAAGTGGTGCATCAGCTGGCGCCCCCTCTGTGTCTGATCAGCTGCGTAATGGCCGTTTACTACACGGTGGCCCTGCCCCAGCCGATGGAATCCCTGACTCGCAACTGCCCCCTTGGACCCGGCTCGCTCGCACAAGCGGGGGCCATTGGCGCGGAACAGGTTCCACGGCTTTCGGTCTCCACTCGCAAAGGTCTGGGAATGGCCGCCCCCCTGGTGCTCTTGTTCGGTTTGCTGCTCAGTCAAGCCGATCCCGCTTTCCAAGGCTTCCTGATCGGCTGGCTGGGCGACTGGCAGGCCTGGGCCCTCAGAATCCTTCGCCTTGGACTTTGGGCCTGGCTGACTGCGGCCGTCTGGCTTCAGGCCCGCACCCGGCCCGCGGCCGATTGCTCGGACACTGCCGGTCGGAGTGATGCCGCCAGCTGGACGGTGGCCCTGCACACCACCAATCTGCTCTTCGCCAGCTTCCTGGCCTGTCAGGCTCGCTATCTTTTCGCCGGGCGCGCACCGGCCGGCATGACCCTGGCCGAATACGCTCGCCACGGTTTCTTTGAGCTCTTTCTGGCCTCTTTGCTGATTATCGCCCTGACCGTTTGGGTTTATGGCGCCACCTATGAGTGCGACCAGGCTCGTCCCTGTCGCCTGGCCTCTCAGCTGATGCTGCTTCTCACTTTTGGTCTGCTGGCCTCGTCCGCTCAGCGCATGTCGCTGTATGTGCAGAACTTCGGATTGACCCTGACTCGTGCTTATGTTCTGGCTACACTGGTTGGCATTACGGCCACCCTGGTGCTTTGTTGCTGGGCTCTGGGTTACCAGAAGCGCCCGGGATGGCTTCAAGCCCGTTTGCTGTTGCTGGGAATGCTTTCTTTGACCGGCGTGGGTCTGACCAATGTGGAAGCCTGGGTCGCTCGCACCAACCTGGCTCGAGCGGAGGTGGACCGCAACTATCTGCAGAGCCTGAGCAGCGATATCGAGCCTGCCTTAGGTGAAAGCGAGCAGGCCATTCTCAGGGCCATCCTTGAGCGTCAGCGCAGGAAGGATTGGCGCGAGTTCACCTTCAGCCACTGGACCGCACAACAAAGGAACCCACAGCGTATTTGAGGTAAACGCCACCATGAGATTGGCGGCTTTGATTCTGGCTCTGTCCTTGCTGGCCCAAGCCCAGGTCGGGCCTCCCGCCATGGTGGTCGCTCAAAAGCACGCCTCGGTGCCTGTTTTTAAGACCCTGGAACTGGGGGAGAGGCTGAATCTGCCGGAGGGAGCTCAGCTCACCGTCAGCTTTCTCGAGGGCGGCGGCCGCAGTCAGTGCGATGGTCCGGGAACCTTCCAGGTGCAGAGCACCCAGATGGTTTTGCTCAATGGAGAAGGCCGTGTGACGCATCAGCAGGTGTTGACGCGAGCCGCCATGACCCCTCGGGCCTGGGTCAATTGGGACGAAATGGCGGGCGTGCGTCGCGACGAGCTGGCTTACTGCAGCGATCCGGTCTGGTTGGATCCGAATGTTGAGATTCGCTGGCGGGCTCCCAGCGACGTGACTCAAGTTGAAGTGGTGGTGGAGCACCTTCCGGAATACCGGCGAGTCCACAAAAGCACCGTTCCGGCCGAGTCCCCATTGCCTTTGCAGTTGGAGGCTGGTCAGGCTTACACGGTCAGCCTGCGCGGTTTCAGTCCCAGGCGCACCATTGAGGCGGCCGAACAGCGCCTGGAAGTGCTCTCCAACCAGGACCGTGAGCGGTTGTTGGCCTGGGAATCGGACGTTCGTTTGCCTGAAGATCGTGCCGAGCTTTATTCCTGGTTGCTTTCGCGAGGCTTACCCAGTCGCGCTCAAAAGATGTTGCCTCAGCTGAGGGCGGATGGAGCGGTGCCTTGATTTTACCTGCTTTGGCGGCTACTGCCGGCCTGGGTGTGCTGGGATACAACTATTTGAGCGGCCGTAATCTACTGGTCGACAGTTGGGATCAGTTCCGCCTGGTCAGCCAGCCCCTGGAATATTGGGAAGAGATTTGGCGTCAGCGTCCGCCCACTCAAATTGTGGCCTGTCTCACCACCATCCCCAGCCGTCTGCCTTACCTGGAGTTGACGCTGAAGAGCCTGCTTTACCAAAACTGGGCCTTGCAGAAGATTCGTCTGCATTTGCCGGAGTTCTCCGTGCGCGAGAACGCGGCTTATGTCGTTCCAGAGAACCTCAAGGGGCGCGATTGGTTAGAGATCGTGACCTGTCCTGATTACGGACCCGCCACCAAGCTGATCCCCGCCGTGCTGGAAATGGACCGTGAGCAACGCATCCTGGTGGTGGATGACGATATGCTCTATCCGGCCAGTCTAACCCAGCACTTGCTGAGCTTTTCGCAACGCTACGACGATTGGGTGATTTGTTCCAGCGGTTGGGTGGTGCCCGATGATCTGGTCGACCGTCCCACCACTCTGTGGGATAATCTTCGTCAGAAACCGCCTGTTCCGGTGAAGTGCACGCGCGTGCATGAACCCTATCCCATCGACATTGTGCAGGGCTACTCGGGATTCCTGACTCGGGCCGCTTTCTATGACCGGGCTCGATTGACCGATTACAGTGGCGCCCCGGATGCCTGCCGCTGGGTGGATGACGTCTGGCTGAGTGCTCAGTGCCTTGTGCCGAAAGCGGTCGTGCCGGCTCCGCGCTATTGTTTTGAGCGCTGGAAGATGCGCAAGATGATGAAGGCCGGAAGTCTGGGGCGAAAAAATCGCGGAGACGGGAATCCCCTGACCCGCAACAACACCATCGCCATCCGTCACCTTCGTGAAAACTGGCTTAATGCGCTTCCAGGAGGGAGCCTGGAGCAGAAACCGAACCACCTCGGCCATTCATGATCAGTCAGTTGCGAGAACCCACGCGTCCGCTGCGAGTGGCCCTGGCCAGGCCGCTGGTGGCGCTGGGGGTGCACCCCAATTGGATCACGCTGGCCGCGATCCCATTCAGCACCGCTGCCGCCTGGGTATTGTCCCAGGGCTCCGGCGGCTGGGCTCTGATATTGGCCCTGGCGGCTGCCGCCATGGACTTCCTGGACGGGGAAGTGGCCCGCTTACAAAACCGCACCACAGCTTTCGGCAACTATCTGGAAGCTTTAGTGGATCGCTGGGTGGATGGTATTTTACTGGTCGGGTTTTTGCCCAGCTACCCACTGCCGGCCGCGCTGGCCATTATCCTGAGCAGTCTGGTCAGCTACTCCAAAGCTCGTCTGGGGCTGGTGATGCCGACCGACAACAGTGACTGGCCTGGCTGGGGCGATCGCAGTGATCGCCTGATTTTGCTTCTCTTAGCCGTTTGGTTGGGACCTGCCAGCGGCTGGAGTCACCTTTTGCTCTGGATTCTTGTTCTGGTCTCGCTGGTGGGCTGCGTCCAACGCGTCCAGCATGCCCGCCGGCAAATCGAGCAAGCCGGGCTCTAGCTATCGCGGTGGAGGCGCGCACTTATCGCTGGGGAGAAGCCTGGTTTGCAGGATACTGGTTGTTGAGCAGCCTGCTGCTGCTGTTCGGACCCCACTATACCAAGGCCAGTGTGCAACTGGGTCTGCTTCAGCTCACGGCGGCCGCCGCTCTGATGATGTTTTCCAGCTGGTGCGAGCGTCACCCCAATCCAGGGAAATGGCTTTTTTGGGTTGCCTGGCCCCCCTGCTTTTTTTGGACTTATAACAACATCGATATGGTCCATCAGGTCTTGGGCTGGCCCACTCAGGATGCGCTGGTGCAGAGTTGGGAGCACGGCCTGTGGGGCTCAATCGACCCGGCCTTGCATTGGAGCCAGGCCTGGCCTTGGCTCTGGTTTTCCGAGTTCATCCATATCTGCTACATCACTTATTATGCCATGATGCCCGTGCTGATCATCCGCCTGCTGCGCCGAGATCGGGAGGATCTGGGGCGCCTGGCTCTGGCGGCCGGGGTTTGCAGTCTGGTCTGTTGCTACACCATCAATATTTTCTTCCCAGTGCGTGGACCCAGACCGCTCTATCCACCCCTGGCCGAGAGCTTGCACGGACCGGTATGGACCTTCTGTCACAGCATGCTCAAGAAAGCGGCCGCCGGGGCCGCTGCCTTTCCTTCAGGGCATACTTCGCTTTCGGTGACCACTGCGATTCTAGGCTGGCGCTGGGACCGGAAGCTGTTTCCGTTCTACGGAATTTGGGCGGCCGGGGTGGTGTCGGCTACCGTTTACGGGCGTTTCCACTACAGTGTGGACGTCCTGGCCGGCGTTCTCCTGGCCCTGTGGGCCGCCGGGCTTGTGCTTTTCCGTGAACCCGAGCACCAGGCCTAAACGCGCCGCCCCCCTCAACACCCTCATGCTGGTGGTGGGGTTGGGCCTGCTCTCCTATCTTTGGGCTGACTTTTCATTAGATCTGGTGCGTCAGGCCTTGATTCGGGCCGGCTGGGGGCTGGTTCCCTTGAGCCTTTTGGGTCTGGTCTGGATGCCCTGGGATGTGCTGGCGACGGCGGCCTTGCTGCCGGCTCCGCGACGCTGGTTTCGCCTTTTTCTTCTGGAATGGAGCAGCGACGGCTTTTCTCGCCTGATTCCCTCGGCCGGACTGGGGGGAGAGCCCTTCCGCTATCGGCACCTGCGTTCGATGACAGCCGAGCCTGCTCGGGTTGTGCTGGCCTACCGCATGTTTCACGCCATCTCGGGTCTGGTGGCGACCTTTGTGGGGGCGGGGTTATGCGCTTTCTCAGGGATTTCTCCCGGTCATTCCTGGCTGCGTCTGGTGGCGCTCACGGTGGGAGTGGCCGGCGTCCTATGGGGTGCGTTGCTCTGGTGGCGGCCGTTTCCCGTCACCCGGCTGGTGCTGGGTCTGCTGCCCAAGCTCGTGAGTCGCGTGATGCAGGTGGCCGAGGTGGCTTTTCTCTTGTTCTTACTGGGTCAGCAGGTGACGCCTCAGCGTGTGCTTCTGATTCAGGCTTGTTTGGCCGCCAGCACGTTCTTGTTTGCTTTCGTTCCGGGGGGGCTAGGTGTTCAGGAACGAGCTTTGATGCTGGCCTGCACCGAGTTGGGGTTGGGTAGCGAGATTGGATTTCAGCTTGGACTGTTGCGTCGTTGCCGTCAGTTACTCTGGGCTGGTTACGGCTTGCTTGCGGCTATTTGGCTTGAGGACGCTTTAAGAAGAGATTCAAAATCCCTGGAGCCCAGCGCGACAGAAGATGAGCCAGGCGCCCATCAAAGCTTGGAATCACCGTAAAAGGATTGCCCGGTAGAGCTTTGAGCAGGTATCTGGCCACCTGGCTGGATTCCAGCACCTGCACTTTCTCTTCCTGAGCCAGAACTTCGGGGGGCTTGCGCAGATTCTCTTGTTCCAGGCCGGGGGTGCGAGTGTTGGGTGGGCAAAGGGCTGAGACGCGAATGCCGTATCCGGCCACCTCTCGTCGCAGCGCCTCGGAGAAGCCCATCACGGCGTATTTGGTGGCGCAGTAGGCTGTGTAGCCGAAGAGACCCATCACGCCCCCCAATGAGGAAACATTGACGATGTGTCCGGCCTTTTGAGCTACCAGGGCCGGCAAAACAGCCTTGCACACGTAGGCTGTGCCCAGGTAGTTGACCTGGTTCATCCTGTCGATGTCTTCCGGGCTCAGGTCCAGGAGGTAGCCCGGCAGGGCCAGACCGGCGCAGTTGAACACGAAAAAAGGAGAGCCGTCCACGCCTTGGGCTTCCTGCACCGCCTGTTCTACCGAGGCGTAGTCGGCCACGTCCAGGGCCGTCCACTCTGCCTTGATTCGAGCGGCTTCCTGGCTGAGGAGGTCGGCTCGCCTGGCGAACAAGCGCACCCGGCAGCCCCGTTTGATCAGTTCCTCGCCCAAGGCCAGCCCGATGCCCTGACTGCCGCCGAAGACCCAGGCAACCCGGTCTCGGTAGTAGGAACTCATTGGAGGGGAGGCTTTTCCAGCAGACGGTAGACCTTGTTGCGGCTGCCGCCCAGGGCCGAGGCCATGGCGTTCATGGGCCGATTGCTTTCCAGCACCCAGCTGATCTCCAGTTC
The DNA here is from genome assembly GCA_018266105.1 of bacterium. Lineage (GTDB taxonomy): Bacteria > Vulcanimicrobiota > Xenobia > Xenobiales > JADMJV01 > JADMJV01. The sequence goes on from JAFEBA010000057.1 coordinate 68,992, forward strand.
ACGCCACTTGATTTCACGGCCTCGCTGCATGGCGGCGTGAATCAGGGCCGCAGAAACTTCGTCCGCTCGGAATTCCTTGCGCACGCCCAGAGCGTAGCCTCGATAGCTGTCCACCCAACGGTTGCGGGTGAAGTATTTCCAAAGCAGTTTGGGCGTCAGCGAGCCATTGCTGGCGGAGAGCATGGGATTCAGGTTGGGGAGTACGATAATGCAGCCGATGGGATGACCGTCTTTGTAAGCTAGAAAGACCAGGTTGGGATCCAGCACGAAGCGCGCCAGCAACATCAGATCTTCCAGCTGAGCCCCTTCGATCGGCTCAAATCCCCAGTTTTGTGAAAGCGCGTCGTTGAAAACCTCCGCGATCTGGGTGACCTGGCGGCGCAGATCGCCCTTGCGCATCGGCTCCACTACAATTCCTTTGGCCAGGGAACGTTCCGCCCGGCCTTTCATAAGGTCGGGCTTCATCTCATGTTGCAGGTAGCGGTAGGTGAAGAGGTCCATGGATTTCTGCAGTCCAGCGTTGGCCAGCAGTTCCTCGTAGTAAGGGGGATTATAGCTCATCAGAAAGTGTGGCTCGAAATCAAAACCGTCTACCAACAGCCCGGTGTAGGGATCTTCCAGGCGAAAGTGATGAGGTCCCCGCATAGGCAGATGGGGCGCCAACTGGTGCCCCATCTCGATCAGGCCTTTGACCTCTTCGTGTGTGCCTGGTAAAGCTTCAAAGAAACCGAAGTGGAGTGCTTCGTAGCCGTGGGCGCGATGAACTTTGAATCCCGCGCGGGCGACCGGCTTCCCGTCGCGGTAGGCCATCGCATAAAGTTTTTCCTTCTCCACCAGCTTGCCCATCATCACCCAGGTGTAAGGCGTCAGGGGAGGCACCCATAGATTGGGAGCGCTCTTGTAGACTTGTCTGGCTAAGGAAAAAAAATCAAAGAGCTGGGACCAACGGCTTATTTTCTTCAAAGTGTGCACTGATCAACCCCCATTCTGCCCCGCCTTCTGGTCTTCCTATGGAGGGGCAAGATCTATGTTGTCGAAAGGCCGGCCCATGAACGACGCTCTGGAACCAGAATTCGCCTCCGTACTGCGGGAGATCATGACCACAATCAGCTCGCGTGACGTTGGTGAGTTCCGATCCAGCCAATCTCTCTCTGAATTAGGTTTGGACTCCGTGTCTTTGGCCGAAGTTATTGTGATGCTGGAAGACAAGTACGATGTGAGTCTTGACCAGCGGGAGATCGAACGAATCGAAAGCTTCGGCGACCTTCAAGAATTGATGCATCGCGCGCGAAATAAGTAAATGACTTCCCAAACAGATGTGCCTATCGCCATTATCGGCATGGGCTGCCGCTACCCCGACTCCCCCAATCCAGGAGAATTCTGGCGCAACCAATGCCTGGGGCACCAGAGCTTTGGGCCCGTCGATCCTCGACGCTGGGACCACAGCCGATTCTTTGCGTCCGGTCGTGACCCTGACGGCACTCCCTGCGACCGCGTTGCCCACCTGCGCAACGTCGAATATTTTGCCGCCGCCCACTTCCATATCGCCCCGCGCCGGGCTGAAGTTATGGACCCGCAGCATCGCTTGCTGTTGGAGGTCACCTGGGAAGCGCTTCAGGACGCCGGATTGCGTCCTGATAGTTACGACCGTGGCCGCAGCGCCGCCTATGTAGGCTGCAGTCTGGCCGAGTATCTTTCGCTTTCCACCAGTCGCCTGCGCGAGCGCCAGATGATCGCCGGTCAGTTTGGCACCCCCCACGACACCAGTCCGCGCACTCAGCGCCTGGCCAGCATTCGGAGTTACACCCTGCCTGGCAACATGATGAGCATGAATGCCAGCCTGATCGCTCAGTCTTTCGACTGGGGCGGACCCAGTCTCTCTCTGGACGGCGCCTGCGCCAGCTCCTTGCTCTCGGTTCACGAGGCCTGTCAATACTTAAAACGGCAGAATCCAGACGGGCCGGCCCCAATCGCCCTGGCCGCTGGCGTCTATCTGAATTTCGTGCCCGACAATTTGGTGGCTTTTTCGCGCATCGGCGCGCTGGCTTACCGCCCGAGCTCGGCTTTTGATGTCAGCGCCAACGGCTTCACGCTGGGCGAAGGCATCGGCGCAGTCCTGCTCAAGCGCCTGGATCAGGCCGAGCGAGATGGAGACCGGATCTATGCGGTGATCCGCGGCACCCATTGCAACAGTGACGGCAACGCTCCCAGTCCCATGACGCCCCAACTCAACGGCCAGGTGCGGCTGCTTCAGGAGGGCCTGGCTCTCAGCGGCGTGCGTGCCGAAAACCTGGGCTATCTGGAGTGCCACGGCACGGCGACACCGGTGGGCGATCAGGTCGAACTGCAGGCCTGGCGCGATGTTCTGGGCGACAGCGATACGCTGCCCTGTATCGGCTCGGTCAAGTCCAACCTCGGACATACCATTTCGGCGGCCGGCGTGGCCGGCCTCATGCGCGCCACCATGGCCGTCTATCAAGCCACCATTCCGCCCCATGCGGGCTGGAAAGAATGGCATCCCAATCTTCTGGACTTTGCTCAGCGTTTCCAGGTCCCGCAGCAAGCTCAGTCTTGGGACGAAGAGGTCCGTTGCGCCAGCGTCAGTTCCTTTGCCTTCGGCGGCATCAACTGCCTGGCCGTGTTGGAAAGCGTGCCCCAGCCGAAAGCTCCGCCGCCCCGGAAATTGCCCATTGTGCTCTCGGCTCCCAATGCCGAGTTGCTGGACGCCTTTTGCCGTCAGTTGCAAGATGCTCCTCAGCAGTCGATCAACTGGATCGCTTACACCCTCTCGGTGCTGCGTCCCCAAGAGAACGAGAGCCGGCTGCTCTGGGCGGCGACTTACGAAGAATACATCGACGGATTGCGCAACTGGCGCGAGCTCCCCTCGGATGTGCCCAAAGACCTGAGCGATCACTTCCTCAGCGACGATCAGCGCGTGGCCGACCTGCCTCCCACGCCGCTGCACCGCAAACCCTATTGGGTGGTGGGCAAGGAAGCTCAAGAGCAGCATAGTCATCACGAACGTGAAGTTCGTGAATGGCTGGCTCGCAATTGTGGTTGCTCACCCAATGATTTCAAGCCGGAGCAGCATCTGATCGACGACCTGGGCCTGGATTCCATGGCTCTGCGCGATCTGATTACTTTGTTGCCTCCCATTGAGATTCCGATGAACACATGGGCTCAGTGGACGGTGGGTGAGCTGCTGGCTCAATGCCGCCTGCCGGAGCAACTTTACAGCGGTGGCAAGCTCAGCCCGGCCAGCCATCCCTTCCTGCTCGATCACGCGCTGGACAAAACCATGCTGCTGCCCCTGGCCAGCGGTCTGGATTTCCTGGCCTGGAGCCAGAATTTGCAGGCTCCCTGGAGCCTCTACAATGTGCAGGTCCATCGCGGTCTGATGTTCCGCGAGCAGGCCGAGATCGTGCTGGAACGGGATGATCGCGAACTGCGTTTGATGGAAACCCGCCCTGGCGGGCGTAAGATTCTCGGCCTTTCGGCTCAGGTTGGCGACCTGGGACAGCCTCCCACCCCCATCGACATGGATGCTCAGTGGAATCTGCAAGGAGAACTGCAGCGTTTTTACAGTGATCTGGCCTTCCACGGCACCCGCCTGCAGGGCATCAGTTCACTGCTCAAGGCTGGAGATGCCGGCCTGATCGGAATGGTCCGCACCTCCATTCCGCGTGACTGGGTGCCGGGCGATCCTCGCAGCCGCTGGCATCTGGACCCGCTGGTCATCGATTCTTGTTTGCAGCTTTGCCTGTATTGGGTGCAGCGTCAGCACAACCGACCGGTGCTGCCTTCGGGCATCGGTGAGATCACGCTGCAGACCCAGCTGACTCCCGGCCTGGTGGAAGCCCGCGTGCGCGCCCTGGACCTCAAGGAAGAGGGCCCGGCGGCCGATGTCATGCTCTACCAGAATGGCCGTCTGGTCGGCTGGATCCGTGAAGTTCAGTCGCGCTGGGTGCAGTCCTTGCCGCAACGAAGCTTTGCCGCCATCCCTTCGGAATGGACCAAGGTCGAGCAGATGCCGGAAGTGGTGGCCATGCAGGAGCGGCTGCAGATGATGGGCCGCGAGAATCCTTACTTCAAGGTCCTGCCCCGCCAAGACATCAGCTTCTGCCACTACAACTACGTGGGCCTGGCCCGTCATCCCAAAGTTCTGGAAGCGGCCGCTCAGGCCGTGGCCAAGTACGGTTGCTCGGCTCAGGCCTCGCGACTGGTGGGAGGCGAGGTCGACCTGCATCGCCTCTTTGAACGGGATATGGCTGCTTTCCTGGGCCACGAAGATGCGCTGGTGATGGTGGGCGGTCACGCCACCAACACCACCCTTCTCAGCCACTGGATGCAGGCGCCCGACCTCATTTTGCATGACTCCCTCAGCCACAACTCGATTTTGGAAGGGGCCTCGGCCAGCGCTGCGCGCCGTCTCTCTTTCCCGCACAACGACATGGTGGCTTTGGAGAAGATTCTGCGTAAGATCCGCACTCGTTTCCGCCGCGTGTTACTGGTGGTCGAGGGCATTTACAGCATGGATGGCGACGTGGCTCCTTTGCCGGAGCTGATTCGTCTGAAGCAGACTTATGGCTGCCTGTTGATGATCGATGAGGCTCATTCACTGGGCGTGTTGGGCAAGACCGGTCGGGGAATTTGCGAACACTTCGGTGTGGATGCCACCCAGGTCGACTTGTTGATGGGGACCCTTTCCAAGACCCTGGGCAGCTGCGGTGGTTATCTGGCCGGCAGCCAGGCTTTGATCGACTATATGCGTTACACCCTGCCCGGGTTTGTCTACAGCGTCGGGTTGTCGCCGCCACTGGCGGCCTCGGCTCGGGCCGCTCTGAATCTGCTGACGCAAGAACCACAGCGTGTGGAGAAACTTCGTCAGCTGTCCAAGCATTTTTGGGAAGGCTGCAAGCGCCAGGGTCTGCCTCTTGGTACCAGTGAAAGGACGCCTGTGGTTCCTATTATTCTGGCTGACAGCGCGGCCTGTACCAAGGTCTGTGCCGGTCTGGCCGAACGGGGCATTCAGGTCAAGCCCATCGTCTACCCGGCCGTGGAGGAGAGCGCCGCCCGCATTCGCTTCTTCTTGAATTCCGAGCATACCATCCAGCAGCTGGATCAGGTGCTGCAAGCCCTGCAAGAGTTGATGGGAGTCGTCGTTCCCGTTACATAGCGGCAACACCCATGACCTGGGCCCTACCATAGATTGGACTCGTACCAATCTCCCGGGAGGGCTCCATCGTGCAGATCTCGTCCAATACCGCCAGCAAACTGCCCGGCTTCAAACGCCTGGATTGGCGGCCGCTTCAAGATCAGGCGGTGGACAGGCTGGAATTGAGCAGCCCGCCCGCTCCGGAGTTCAAGTTGCGCGGGATGATCGCGCCAGGAGATGTTCGTCATCAGCTGCGGGACGAAGCGGCCGAGCTCATCTCTCCGATTAAAGTCGAGATCCCGGGTGGTAAGTTCGTTCCCCAGTATGCTCCCACCGTGGTGGGCGCCCGGCAGGTCTTTGACCCGGCCGGAGACTGCAATGGCAACTTCATGAGCTCCAAGTTCCAGGTCAATAACAACTGCTACAACTATGCCTGCGACGTGGCCACCAACTCCTTCGCCCAGCCCGGCCGTAAGCACGGCCTGCTGCTGGGTGAAGATTGGAAGCCTGAAGATGTGGCCACCGGAGCCAAGGCTGACGGACTGATCGAGATTTCGCGCCAGCCCTTAAGCAATGAACAACTGCAAGAAAAGGCCAGGGAGCTGCCGCCCGGCCATTTTGTGGCGCTTTTAATGTCCGCCCCGGATGCCAATGCCAAATGGCCTGGCGACTATCACTGGGTGCGTCAGGACGAGAACGGCACCTGGTCCCAGAAAGATGGCACGGACCAGGTGACCAATTTTGACTATGCTGGCCACCCCATTCTGGACCCGGCCGCAGCCAATTGGACCGTGAACGAAGGGCCGATGAGTTCTAAAGATAACCGCGACGTGGTAATCAACTACAAGTTCTTCTCGATCATGTATGTGCCGGACGGGAAGATCGATATTATTTAGCGGTCGATTTCGTAGCGACAGAGTTCGTAAAGAATGGCTGAGGAAAAGTCGAAGGCAAAAAGCACCAGCACCTGATCGCCAACGTTGCGGGGGGTCGCGCAGGGGCTTTCGTGGTCCTCGGCTTTTCCATCTCGCTGAATAATGTAGGTGACGTAGTGTTTCTTGCCCTGGCTGCGCGTGCGCACCACTTCGGCGTTCATGGCCCGGCCGCCCACTAACAGCTTCTTTTCGTGCTGTCCGCGCCAGACGATGATATCGCCCAATTTATTGAGTGCGAACATGACGGCACCCGCCACCGCGATGTGGACCAGGCAGCCAATCGGGGTGGTGGGCGTGAGCCCCAAGGCTGCATCCCATGGAGGCACCGGTAGCGTCTCCAGGCTGTGGCCTTTGGTGCAGAGCACGAACATGACCCAGAGCGGCCGCAGAACATCATACAGGGTGCAAAGCATCAGGCCGTAAATCAGCCAGCCCACGAACACCGGGGCTGTAAACCGCCCCCTGCGAAGTCGGACCGGGCGGGGGATGGGAACCAGGGTGGGCAGCATGCAGAAGGAGTGTTCTCTCCACAGGGCAGCACCCCTCTTGAATGTCGTTTAGTCGGCCCTTGGGTCGGCCACTTCCAGCCGGGGCAAACTCATTGCCAACAGGCTGGCCGCCAATCCCAGGGCGCAAATTCCGCCCCAGAGCGCCACCCCTCCCCAGTGATCCAGAGTCCAGCCCACGCAGGGCGGGGCCAGAATAAAGGCTGCGCTGCCCACTCCCACAAACCAGGCATTGGCCCGCCCCAGCAGGCGCCCACCCATTAAGCGGTTGAGGTAGGTGGAATTGGCTGAGGACTGGAGCATCTCGCCCAGGCTGAAAAGGGCCACCCCGGCCGCCACCACTTCCGGACGGGGAGCCAGTGCGAACAGGCCAAAGCCCAGGGCCTCGCAGAGGTAGCCCAGAGCGATGGCGTGCGGCAGAGACCAGCCCCCGGTGCGCTGTGTCACCCAGGCCTCCAGGATCAAAATCATGGCCGTGTTGAGAGTGAACATCCAGCCCGAAAAGGTTTCTTTCCAGCCCAGACTGTCCACAAGATACAGGGGCATGGCCGCAAAGAGCTGGACGAAGACCAGCATCCCCAAAAAGTGGCCCAGCAAGTAACGATAAAAGAGTCGGCCGGGTGGCCGTTGCGCACCTTGTTGGTGGGCTCCGGTCGGGCTGCTCAGGCCCGTAACCAGCAGCAGCAGACCGGCCAGCAGACTGGTCAGGCCGTCCACGTAAAACAACCACTTGTAGGCCACCAGGGCCAGAAAACCACCCAGGGCCGGACCGATGCTCATGCCCAGGTTGACGGCCAGTCGATTGAGCGTAAATCCCTGGCGCATCAGCTCCGGTGGTAGCAGTCTGCCAGCCGCGGTATAGCCCGCCGGTCGCCCCAATTCGGCCAGCAAGCCCAGCCCGAAACAACCCGCGGCCCAGGCCGGTCGACCCTGGAGATGAGGAAAAAGCAGCATGGCCAGCCCGGAGCTGAGCAAGGAGAAAACCAGCACCCGACAGGCATCCCAGCGTTCGCAGAGCCAGGCCGAGGTGGGGGCCGAGGCCAGGCTTCCCCAGCTATAGCAGGCCACCAGCCAGCCGGCCGTCTCCAGGGGTTGGTGGTGCTGGCGTACGAAATAGAGGGCCAGAAAAGCCACCACCATCGTGCCGCAGCGATTGATAAAGTTTGCGCCAGCCAGCAGCCACATTGGGCGTGGCAGTTGTCCCAGCTCGCGCCAGGCCGAAAGAAGACTCAAGCCGCCTTTGTTTCAGCCCTTTTTTGGCATGGCCTGCTAGCCTGATGCTGATGAAATTGGAACCCGTCTGGGGATTTCGCCCGAATGTAGCCAGAATGGATTTGGGTGGAGCTCACACTCTGCGCAATCTGCCTGACTATGTGCAGGACAACTTGGGCGCAGATACGGTGGAGTGGTTGCACCAGGGCAAGCCGGCCGTGATTGCCGTCGGCGAGGGTAAGCAACAACTGGACCAGCTCCAGCAACAAGGTTGGAAGCTCGGTGAACCGGTTTCCAAAGCGGTGGGTTTTCATCAGGTTCGGCAGGCCATCACCCCCGAGGGCAAACCCGTTATGCTGGTGTGGAGGGTGAACGGCCAGGACCGCACCGATCATCTGCAGAGTTTGTTGCGGTTGGCTGGAGCCGCCTCAGAGCAGGTGGGAACCGTTGGCTCAAACCGTAGCTATAAGGCTGAGTATTTGGAGAAATTTCGGTCTTTGGGCAAGCCCCCAGATCTGGTCGTCTACGGCATGGCCAAAACGGCTGCGGCTTCCGTGCTGGCTGCTCATCCCATTCGCAATTTCAAGCCACTGCTCGACTTGATGCGACGCCGGGGCGCCCCGGAGGTCTCCAGCAGCACCTCCTCCAGCGATATGGCTGGCCTTCGCATGGAAGTAATGACCTTGAAAGACGGCAAGAAGGTCTGGTTTTTCCCGCCCCTCTATGGCGATCTTTCTAAGGATCTTTTGGACGCGTTGCTGGAGTTTGGGGTTAGAAAGTTCAATTTCGTCGGCACCGCGGGCGGTGTGGATCCTCAGCTGAGAGTAGGGGAAGTTCTCTCACCTACCTATCGCCTGGGCGAGGACGGTCAGCGTGAGAAACTGGACTGGTTGATTCCGGCCGCTCCGCGCGGAGGCACTTACCAGCGGGTGATCACGCCCAATCTGGAGACCGAAAAGTGGGCCCGTCAGGCTGATGCTCAAGATGTCGACCTGGTGGAAGTTGAGCTGGGCCACTGGCTGGACGCGACCAGGCCGCGCAAAGATGTGGAGTTGCGCGTGCAAACGGTTCTTTCTGATGTCGTCCAGGGGCCGAATCATCAGGACATGACCGAGTGGGGAAGTTGGGATACCCTCAAGGTGCACGGACCGGTGCGTCAGGCGATCCGTCAGGCTCTGGGCGACTCCGACCTGCGTCTGCAAGACTACTATTCCACTTCGATGATTCCATAGCCATGCAAGTATCACTCCAGCTTCGGAAACAATCTCAGCGGCTCAATCGTCTGGAGCCCAATCCATCAATGGCTTCCGTACTGGGCACCTGGGTGGTGGAGGCCCAAAGCATTCCCGAAGCTACAGCCCTGGCGCAGCAACTGTCTGGAGTTTTGCCCGGCCTTTCGGACGAGCATCTGGTGGAGGTGGTGCGGGCCACCGACCTTTCTGGGGCGGAGAGTCCCAGTGGCCGGGTGCGACGCTATCGATCTCAAGGATTGGTTTTGGACGTCGACCGGATTCAGCGTTTCTGGCGCATTTACGTGATGCCGGAGTTCAACGGTTCGGCTCAGCTGGGTCCGGCTGAGGAGGTCAGCGTGGCTGGCCGCCGTGACCCTCACATCGGGCCGATCCTGAGCCAGCCCAGCTTCTTCGTGGGTGGCCTGATCTCGCTTTCAGCGGAACCACCCGAAGGATTTTTTGCTGCCTCCAGCAGTGCCGAGCTGAAGCAGGCCGGCTACAGGCTGGCTCCGGCCGAGCAGGCGACAGTCTGGATCTACCGAGTGCCTGACGCCCGCCAGGAGTCTTTTTTTGAATTTACCTATGCCTGCCCGGGCCGCCCGGGCGACAGCGACCGCCAGGGCAAGTTCCTGATTGCCACCGGAGTGGGCCCGGCCAGTGAGCCGACTTCCAGCGGGGCTCGCGAGGCCGACACGCTCTGGCTGGGAGATGAGCAACATGGTCCGATGCTGCAATACCTCCAGCTGCTGCAGCGCTCTGATCTGCGGCTGTCGCATTTTCAGGGCCAGTCCGGGGTGATTCAAAAGATTCCAGGGGGCCGAGTGCTTCTTTGCCAGCCCAATCTGTGTTGGGGATTGAGCCGTGAGGGCTTCGAGGGACTGGTCACCGATCCCGAGCTCTATCGCCAGGTTTACAGCCAGCACTACGATGAATATCTGCGCTCGCTGTTCAGGCCCTGTGCGCCCGCTCAGGCCAGCTACTTGTTGGCCACCTCACGTGGCTGTACTCAGGGTTGCGCCCTGTGCTGCTCGGGGGGGCTCAAGGCCTTTCAGAGTTTTTCGGCGGCTCGCATCATGCAGGAGCTGGAGTCGATCGCCCAGCATTCCGGTCTGGGGCCCCAGGATTTGATTGACGTTTTCTTCCTGGACAGCAACTTCAACAACAATCCCGATCGCATTGTCGAGCTGGCTGACCGGCTGGAGGTCAGCCCGCTGCGAGGGCGCTTCCGCTTCTTTGTGCGGCACAACACGGTCAAGGGCTTTTTGAAGGCCGGTGGTCCCAATCTCGAGTTGATCCAGGCTTTTCGCCGGCTGGGGATTGGCGATGTGTTTATGGGCGTGGACACCTTCGACGATCACTCGACCCTCACGCTCAAGAGCAATCGCCTGGCGATGGTGGCCAAAGGCAGCTCGATGCGTCCCACCTACACCTCCATCGAACTGGCCGGTTTGGTGGCCGCGCTGGAGGCTTCGGGAGCCCGAGTCAAGGCATTTTATCTACAAAACAATCCCTGGGTCAGCGACCTGGATCGTCTGGACAGTTACTATAATCTGGCCGAACTGTGGCTGCGCAATCCACATTTTTCGATCGATGCTCGCTATCGCGACGTCAACCGTCTCAAGCCTTTTGCGGGCAGTCCGATCGAGCGAGTGACCCGCCACCAGCCTGAGCTGATCGTGCAGGGGCGCTATCGCTCTCAGGGCGTGCTGGGCGAGCTGGATGAATCCATGCGAGTTGAAGTTTTTGGTCAGCCTCAGGCCGAGGGCTCGGTCCTGGCCAGCATGACCTCGTTCTGGCGTGACCTGGAACGCATTCGGAGCGCTGCCGCCGGGCGTTTTTTTCGCCGGGGTTGCCCCGAAGCGCGACTTTTGTTGGTCAAGATGCGCCAGCGAGACCAGCGATTGCGATCGGTTCTTCTGGCTTTCCCCGAACTACAACCGCTGGTGCGGGCATTGGACCGGGCCGAGCGACGCTGGTTGAGTCTGCCCGACCTGGCTCCGGGTCAACAGCAGGCTCTCTTTGAGCAGGCTTCGGCCGGACTCTTCCAGGGTTTGCGTCAGCATCTGCCCCGCCGGGCCCGGCCCCTCAGTCCGCTCTACCAGGCCGCCATTCAGCCTGCACCGGTGCAGCTGCGGGGTTATCGTGCCAGCCAGCCGCGTTGCCCAGGTCGACCCTTAGAACGAGTGGTTTAAAGGTGAGATTGGGTCACAAATAGATCGGCGGTGGCGTAAACCAGGCTGTTGATCCAGGGAACTCCCGCCATCGTCCCAGCCAGAGCCATGGCATGGTGGGTCAGGCCCCCCTCTTCCATGCGAAGCCTCTTCTGGTGAGGGGTCAGCTCCTCGCTCCAAACCTGGCCGGTCATCCATTCGAACAGCTGGCTGGTTTCTTTGCGCTGGCTGCGCTGATCTTGAACCTGCTGGTAGACCTCGCGGAGATAGCCCGGTTGGCCAATGCGCTGGGCATCGACTTCCACTGAGGCTCCGGCCGCCAGCAGATTGCCTCGATTGAGGCCTGGGGTTTTTTCGGAAAAGGGAACCAGGCAGGCCTCGCCACCTCCGACGTGCTTTTCGAAAGAGTCAAAACCCGCTTTGAGGTGTTCTGGCTTGAGCGTGGCATAGGCATCCAGGTCGGAATTGGCTCCCAGGCGTCCGCGCGAGAAACTGCCGGTCAGATAGAGCTGGCTGGGGTAGGCTGGCAATTCGTCCAGCAGAGCCTTGAGATTGTTCTGCAACTGGTCGATGCGCTGCTGGACCTGTTCGTCGCTGTAAGGGGTCTGCAGTTCTCGCTCGAGCTTGGCCTGCCAACGGGGAGCAAGTTCATTCCCCTGGCGATGGGCCAGATAGGTGGCCAGGTTCTCCTGCATGGCTTCATGGCTGGCTTCGGGGATGTTGCGCTCGCGCAGCAGCCGACCCGCATCCTGCCAATGCCGATCTCTGACAAGCCGTTGGGCCTGAATCACCATGGCCTGAGTTTAGGCCAGTGGTCTGAAAATTTAGGGAAATGGAGACTGGCCGTCACTCCAGGCTCTGCGACCGGGAGCAGGCAGGTGTGGTCGAAGCGGATCGAGAAATTGGGCGAATGCGTTGGATGCTTCTGTTGCTTCTGGCTTTTTCGGGTTGCTCCCAGAAACCCGCGGAACCCCCGACTCCCGCAGCCACCTCGCGTGCTGCCGAGACAGACAAGCTGGCTGCCGAGGACCTGGCCGACCCGCAAAAGTCAGCACCCGCTCTGGCCTGGTTGGCCGCTCCCAAGCACAGCCTCTGGAAGGGTGACCCTGTCGCCATTAAGCTTCATTTTGAAGAGCTCGAACGGGCCGGTCTCAAGGAAATTTATGCCGTCGGTATCGAGGAAGTCGAGGGCAATCAAGTTTGCGCCTCCTTCGCGGTGGTTCTCCCGCCGGCGGGCGACCCGAAGCGCAAGACGGCCATCACTAAATACAATGATTTCTGGAAGCGCACCTTCGGGCCGGAGGCCAAGGATGACCTGGCCGAAGTGATTGTCACGGACGAGGGACAGAAGTACCTCTACTATAATTTCGACCTCTGACCGCGGCCTGCCGACCCTCTTTACAAAAAACGACCGGTCGTGCTAAAACTGGGGAGTGAGCATCAAGGGCGTCGAAACCCGCACGCGCATTCTGCGTGAGGCGCTGGGCCAGGTCAGCAAGATCGGTTTTGAGGGGCTGACCCTGGGTCCGCTGGCCGACCAGTTGGGACTGTCGAAGAGCGGCCTTTTCGCTCACTTTGGTTCCCGAGAAGAGCTGCAACTGGCGGTGCTGCAACTGGCTGCCGAGGATTTTCGGCGGGAGGTGCTGGAGCCCGCTGTTCACCAGTCTCCGCGAGGCCTTCGCCGGTTGCTGGCCATTCTCAAGCGCTGGTTTAACCGTTACCCCGAGGGGGGTTGCGTATTCCTGGCCGGCTCGGCTGAATACGACGATCGTCCCGGGGCGATGCGCGACGCGCTGGCGGATTTTCATCTGCAGTGGCGCTCGGCTCTGGCCACGGCTCTGCGCCAGTGTCAGCAGCTGGGCGAACTGGAACCGGAGGTGGACGTCGATCAGGTGGCCTTTGAACTCTTTGCCATTGCGGCCGGAGGGCATCACGATTACCGTCTCTACGGGAAGCAGGCGGGCGGCCGGGTTAAGGCGGCCGTGGAACGATTGCTGCGCAGTTGTGGTGCAGCTCCAGAAAAGTTGATTTGGAAGTGAAGGGAAGTTCCTTTTTATGTGGCCTTTAAAAAGCACGATCGTTCGTTCAATTATTCAGGGGCAGTGGAGCGCGGTTGCCGTTCTTTCCAGGCTGGACCCCGGTCTGGCGGGCCGGATGGCGGTGGAGCTGGCTTTGCGCACGCGACGTTCGTCGCGTCCCGCTCCCATCGGTTTTTGCGAGCGACCACACTACACCCAAAGCATTCAGGTGCAAGGCCACAAGGTGGCGGTCTACCGCTGGCTGGGCCGAGGACCGCGCGTTCTGGTCTGCCACGGCTGGAACAGCGCTGCCCTGCGTATGATGCCCCTGATCGAGGCGTTGCGCGCGGCGGGCTTTGAGGTGGTCGCCTTTGACCACATCGGCCACGGCCAGAGCAGCGGTCGCAGCGCCAGTCTGGCGCGTTTCGCCCGGGTCACCCAGGCCGTGCAGCAACAGTACGGGCCCTTCCTGGCCGGAGTAGGACACTCCATGGGCGCGGCCGGGTTGGCCCTGGCCCGTTCCCAGTCAGGATTGGCTCTGCCTCTGGTGCTGCTGGCTCCGCCCGCGGACGTGCGCCGCTGGTTTGCCCAGATCGCTCGCCAAATGGGCTTCTCCGAGTCCAGCTACGCGCGTATGGAGCGATTTCTGGAGCGGCGGGAGCAGATGGACCTGGACCGCACTCCCCCCGAGGTCACCATGGGCGTTGAAGATCCGCCCAGCTTATTGCTTATCGGACAGAAGGATCGAGAAGTCTCGCCCGAGGAGAGCCGACGCTACGAGCGGGGTCCGGTTCGACGACTGGAGTTTGCCGGGCTGGACCATAAGACCCTGTGCACAGACGCCGAAGCACTGGATCGGGTGGTGGAGTTTTTGGGGCGGCTGACTGCCTAGGAGAGCAATTCCTTGAGTTGGGTCTCGTCCAGGGGCAGGGGCTGATTGCTGCCCTCCAGCAATTGGTAGGCCATCTTGCGTTTGTGTCCATGCAAGCAGACCACTTTTTCCTCTACGCTTTCGCGCGCGATCAAACGGTAGACGGTGACCGGTCGGGTTTGACCCAGACGGTGAGCTCGGTCCGAGGCTTGATCCTCGGCCGCAGGGTTCCACCAGGGGTCCAGATGCACGACGTAGTCGGCCGCAGTCAGGTTTAAGCCGGTGCCACCGGCCTTGAGGCTGATGAGAAAAAGCTCCCCTTGACCGTCCTGGAAGGCCTCCACCCGCATCCGGCGCTCGGCCGCCGGGGTGGTGCCGTCCAGGCGCTGAAAAGACACCTCTCTCTCCACCAGTTCGGCCTGGAGCAGGTCAAGCAGTCGGGTAAACTGGGAGAACACCAGGCAGCGGTGGCGGCCGGCTCTTAGATCCTCGAAGAGTTCCCAGAATGCCGCCAGTTTCGAACTGGTCAGGCCAGGCTGGTCCAGCACCAGCCGGGGGTGGCTGCAGGCCTGGCGCAGGCGGGTGAGGTGGGCCAACATCTCAAACCGCGAGCCTTGCTCGCGCAGCCCGTGCTCGGCCTGGCGGCGCAGTTGCTCGTAGAGGGAGCGTTCCTGGGTGGAAAGGTCGATAAGCAGGGTGATTTCGGTGCGCGGAGGTAACTCGGAAAGCACCTCGGCCTTGGTTCTGCGCAACAGAAAGGGGCCCACCAGCAGCTTGAGCCGACGCTGGCTGGCGTTGAGGTTGGTGGCCAGGTTGGTTTCGTAACGCTTGCGAAAACTGGCCAGGCTGCCCAACAAGCCGGGGTTGAGATAGCGGAAAATGCTCCACAGTTCGCTGAGTCGATTTTCTACAGGTGTGCCGGTGGTAGCGACTCGAACCTGGGCTTTTAGGCTGTAGGCGGCTCGAGCCGTTTTGCTCTCCGGATTCTTGATAAACTGGGCCTCGTCCAGCAAGGCCACATTCCACTCCAGTTTGCTGAGCTTTTCCTGGTCCTGCAGCAAGATCCGATAGCTCAGGATGATGACCTGTCCCACTTCGAGATTGTCCAGGGCTCGCTCTTTGCCTTCATAGAGAACTGGAGTCAGGGTCGGAGTGTAGCGGAGGATCTGGTCGCGCCAGTTGGCCATGACCGAGGTTGGGCAGACCACCAGACACGGTCCCTGGGATCGCCGTTGCAACATCAGTGCCAGAGCCTGCACGGTTTTGCCAAGTCCCATGTCATCTGCCAGGCAACAACCCACACCCGCTCGGGCTCGCTGGGCCAGCCACTGAAAACCGGCCAGTTGGTAGTCGCGCATTTCCAGTTGCAGGGTGGGCGGGGCAGACGGCCAGTATTGGCCCAGTTGCTCAAACTGCAGCAAGCGCTGGCGAAACTCGTCGTCGCCCTGCAAGGGCAGATCCAGTTCGGCCAGGGCCGGGGCGGCCAACGGTGACATTTTCAGGTCTTCGTTGATCAGCTCCAGTTGCTGGCGAATCTCCTGACTCACCTCCAGGTAGTCCCCCTCGCCCAAGGCTACGAATCGTCCCGGGAAGAAACGCAGCAATTCTAGAGTGCGTCCCAGCTCCAGCACCAGATGTTCGTCGATTCGCCACTGGCCTTTCAGGTGGAACCAATCCCGTTCTGATTCAACCTGAATGCGGAAATCGCCGCGTCGGGCCGGCTCACGCACTCTCCACGGGGAGCTTTCCGGCCACTCGCAGGGGACGCTCGACTGCTGCAGCAGCCAGACCATTTCCAGGGCGCCTTCAAGGTCGTTGAAGGCACATTCGGTCTCGCACGGTAGGCCCGGGCAGCGATTGAGCAGCTGATCCAGGCAGCGTTGCTCAAGCAGCAAATCTCGTTCCACCTGGAGCAACTGGCCGTTCCAGTGCAGTGCTTCGCGGGCCTGGCCCGAACCTAGTGGGAAGACCGGCCCTCCCACTCCGTTGACGCGCCAGACCCAGGCAAAGCGCAAACCCGATTTCTGGGGGATCAGCCGGGCGACCAGCTCTCCACCCTGCACCGCCTGGGCCAGGGGACGGACTCCCGGGCCATACTCGATGGGCAGTCTTTCAAGCCAGGGTTTGAGGGCCAGAGCCATTTCGTCTTCTCCCCCCTCAGGGATCTCCTGGCCGCTTTCCAGCAGTGGGCGCAAGACCTCATTGCAGTCCGAGGGAAAACAGATCTCCAGCACCCCTTCGGAGGCCAGTCGGGTGCGATAACCATCGCCTTCACCGAACTTGGGTTTGAGGTCGATTTTGTAACCGCTGGCGGTGCGCAGAATGTTCAGTTTCTGCTCGACCTCGTGCAGACGAACCGGCTGGCTCTCATAGAGCACGCGCGGATGGCCGATCAGGGCGCGCACGGCCGGGGTGCTGTCCAGCACCGCGATGTCACGACCCCACTGGCGCTTTTCCACGGCGGCCAGCACCCGGTGGTCAAAATCGCTCAGATAGTCCGGAGGTTTGCGAATCAGCGCGGTTAGCTCCAGAGTCTCGCTCTGCTCTCCCTGGCGGCGCACCGCCTGCAGAAACCCTTTGCCCAGCTCCCACCAGAGTTCACCGGAGGCCTGATTTTGGGCCCGGGGTCGGGGCGCTTTCTTCTCGAGCAGGGCCAACCAGTTGCGCCAGCTTTCCTGGCGGGCGGTGCCGGCTCCCCAAGGATGAGCGGGCTGGCGCAGTTGTTCAGCAAAGGCGAAGAGACCGCGTTGCTCCAGTCGGCGCGCTCGGTGCTCTTCATAGGGGGGCGGAGCTGGCAGCAAATGGCGAAGACTCCAGGCCAGACAATACTCCAGCCCATCCCCCCAACTTTTGATCTGGTCCAGTTTGTTGGGTTTGCCGGCCAGTTGCAAAGCCAGCTGGGCGAAAAAGCGGTCGACTGCCGGCATCCTGGTGCTCAGCCGGTCGTCGGCCAACAGCTCCAGGTCCTGGGCGCGGGCCGCGGCCAGCCGGGAGAAGACGGCCACCAGCGGAGGCACGGCCGCGACCCCCGTCTTGCGGCGGGAGACCAGCTTGAGGGCTCGTTCATAGGCTTTGGAGGTCTGGCCGCGACCAAAGAGCCAGGCCAGGTCGTAGCCTTTGCGCTTCAGGCTTGGGTTGAGAAGCCCCTCAGCGAGGTCCCAGCGTCCGCGCGTGATGGCCACCTCCAGGCTCAGTTCTTCACGGGTTTCCGGCTCCAGGTGGTCCCAGAGCAAATGAAAGCGTTCTTCCCAAAGTCCTTGTGCCCAGAGCTGCGGGCGCAGATTTGCTAACAGCAAGGCCTGGGTCTCGGGCCGGCGCGAAAAGAAGAATTCCTCGTCCCAGGGAGGGGCCCAAAAGCGGCAGGCCCAGAACTCTCCCAGTCCATACAGGTTGGTCAGCGGTTCATCTAAGTAAACCTGCAGACGGACCCGGTTGTCCAGGCGCAGGGCTCCCCAGGACGAGAACTGGATGTGGCGTAAAACCAACTCCCGATGGTTACGAGCCAGCTCAAGGCTGGCCTGATGTAGATCCAGTGGGGAGCACAGGGCAACCTCCTGACCCAATCGGACCACTCCCTCAGATTCCCATTGACTGAGCAGTTCGCGCACGTCTTTTTCGCGGAAGGAAAAGCCCATCTCCTTGAGAGTGCGGAAAATCTCTTGACGAATCGAGCCGACCCGAAGGGCCAGCGCTTGACGGACTTGTTCTTCCAAGAGCGGCTTAGCTGAGTCCGGGTGAAGTGCCGGGCTTGATGGATTGCATGGCCTGGCTAATCTGGGATTTCAAAGCGGTCAGCCGAGCTGAGCGTTCGGGAGTGGCCGTCTCCCAGGCCCGCAAGCGCTCCTGCACCGACTTGCCGGACATGGTCAGTTTGCTCAAGTCATTGCGTTGCTGCAGCAGTTCCTGAGCAAAGCTTTCGGTGAAGTCTCGATAGAACTCGACGGTGCTGGTGGCGATCTGGTCGGCTACGCGGGTGAATTGTTCCTGGTCGTGACCGGCTTTGCTCTCGTCCAGCTGGCTCTTGGGGCTGACCGGACCCAAGGTTTGACCCATGCCCTTCTCGCGCACCGCTTCGCGAACCAGATTGGAGGCGTAGGTAATGTCGCTGCCCGGTCCGGCGCTGGTGTGTCCTTTGCCAAAAATCGCTTCGGCGGTGCGACCGGCCAGATTGGAGGCGACCTCGGCCATATACCATTCGAAAGTGCTGGCGGGATTAGCGGTGGACTTTAGAAACACGGCCGCATTGGCCGGCCCGCGCGGGGCGAAGCTGACAGCGTCGATTCCTTTGGGTTGTTGGTCGGGATGGTCCTGGGCCAACGCCTCAAAGAGGTGGCGAACCACCACATGACCCATCTCGTGACAGATGGTGAGTCGCAGCATCCAATCAGGATTGGTGACCGGCCGCGCCACTCCAAATGACTCTTGCAGCCGGCCTTCCCGGGCCGAATCAGCTGTGACCTTGCCGTCTCCCAGCATCTTGGCCAGGCGCAGACTGTTCTGCAGAGCCAGTGGATTGGCTCCCCGAGCGGCGTCCGCCATTTCCTGAAGCACCCCAGCTTCCACCTCAAGCTTCTGGTGGGCGACCAGACTCTGTAAAATACTCAGGCGCTCCGCCGGACCGGAGGGGGTATCGCAGAGCAACTCACGTTGGAAGCGTTTGCTGGCCTCAAAGTCCATGGTGTCGGAGCGGCTACTGGTGCCGATCAGAATCAGGTTGGTATTCTTGTCCATCAGACTGGTCAGAGCCACCAAGGTTTGGTGGGTTTCGGCCGGGTCTTCTTTGGGCTCTCCGGCCTTGAAGCCCATCAGGCCGGCCAGTCCGCTCAGGGCCGCGCCGACGGCCGTGCCCACCTTCAACCCCAGGCTGGCGTTCTGCGAGCGGATGCGAGCGGCCGCTTCGATTTCGTCGATGGCGATAACGGCCGTCTGATGGGGACTTTTGAGGGCAGCTTGTTGAGCCTGCAAGAACAGGTTGCGCAGTTTCTGGGGACCGTCCTCACTGAAGTCTGCTCCGTCGGCGTGGAAAGTGGGCACCCCCACTTTATCCAGGTCGGCGGCCAGCGCTCGCACCAGGGTGGTTTTGCCGGATCCAGTATTGCCTTTGATTAAATAACTTGCAAAGGGCGGCTTGCCCCCGTCGCGCAAACCGTCCACCAATTTCTGAAACTCGGCGCAGGCCGGGTTATTGCCGCCCAGTGTGGATAGAGAGTAACCCTGAGTGTCCATCTTGGGAAAAGGCTGGCTGACCAGCCGTGGTTTGTCCAGAGGAGGTTCGGGAGCCTGACCCAGGGCCACCGAATCGGCGGCTGCCCGGGGGGGGGCCGACGGACCGGGCGCGGCTGGCGGAGTAAAACCAAATTGAATACGCAATGGGCCAATTTGCACGTTCGATAGTTTCTGCGGGCCAGCCTGTACCCCTCGAGTTGTTGCTGGATTTTAACCGGCCTGGACCTGATTCCGCCCTCCGCGTTTGGCCGCGTACAGGGCCTGGTCGGCCCGCTCCAGCAAGGCGTCTAGAGATTCTTGAGGTTGGCGTTGGGCCACCCCGAGACTGATGGAGACCTGCAGGTCTCCATCAGAGGAGGCGAAGGACTGCTGGCAAATTGCCAATCGGAGACGGTCGGCCGTGGCGCGGCCAGGTTCCAGTCCGGTACCCACCAGCAGCACGGCAAATTCTTCGCCTCCCAGGCGGCCCAGGTGGTCGATGCCGCGCAGGCAGTCCCGACAGCGGCCGGCCACGGTGCGTAAAACCAGGTCCCCGATGGCGTGACCGTGAGTATCGTTGAATTTCTTGAAGTGGTCCACATCGAACATGACCAGGCTCAGGGCGTGGCCCAGTCGGTCGGCGCGGTACAGTTCATCCTGGGCTTGCTTCAAGAACTGTCGACGGTTGAGGATGCCCGTCAATTCGTCGATGGTGGCCATGCGCTGGACGCTGGCGAAGAGCTGGGAGTTCTCCAGGGCGATGCCAGCGTAGCTGACCACCGTCTGCACCATTTCGGCCTCGGCCCGACTGAAGGGCCGGTCCCGCTGGAGAATAATATGCCCGAGCGGACCCGAGGGGCTGGGCAACGCCGCCCCAAGCCAGAGGCCTTGCTGGCGAAGCAAGGGTCGATTGGACTGGAGAAGCTCGGTGTCCAGGTCCTCTTCGGCCAGCAGGCGGGTGAGGGCCTGGTCGAACCCCACGATTCGTTGCAATCCGTCCAGCACTCGCGTCAGAATTTCTTGAGTGTCGAGGTGGGTGAGCAGCGATCCTACCATCTCGCTGAGCTGCTCGGCCAGCAAACGCTGGTCGCGTTCACCTCTTACCTGCAGCTCCAGGCGCGCGGACCGAGCGGTTTCTAGAGATACGGCCACCTGGTTCGCCAGAGCCTGCAAGACCTCCACGTCTTCGTGGCTGAAAGCTCCCCGTGCCAGGCGATTGTCGAGATACATCACTCCCACCAGCCGGTCGCGCCAAAGCAGGGGCGCAGCCAGAATGCTACGCAGGCCGTGGCTCAGAGTCCGGCCATCCTGCTCTGCGTTGATGAGAGTGGCTCGGGCCTTCTCTTTGACCTGCATCAGCACGTCCTGGGCGTAGTCGTGGTTGAGTGACAAAATCTGTCCTTGCTCGTTTCGACCGCACTGAAATCTCAGATCTTCGCCTTCGACCAAAAACAGCATGGCGCGCTCGGCGCTCAATATGCGCATAACCTCGACCAGGACCAAATCGCTCACGCGAGCGACGTCCAGCACCTGGGCGGTGGCCTGGGTCATATCCAGCAGCGCCTTGAGGTTGCGCTGGAGGCGTAGAGTGAGCGCGCTCTGATGGTCACTATCCCGGCCTGAAGCGCTCTGACTGCGCAGGCTCAGGCCGAATTCGGCTTCGATGCGGTGCAATTGCGCCAGCCAGCCTAATTCGGCGGCCATGGCGGCGGCCGCTCTGGCCTGCAGGTGGGCTGCTTCAAAGCGCTCCTGATCCCGCAGTAGGGCCGCTTTCTGTTTGGCGACCTCGATCATCACCCAGTAGTTTTCCGTCGCCTGGGCCCGCTCCTCAGCTTCCGACAACAGGCGGCGGGCTCGTGCCGGATGTCCCGAAAGGCGTGCCAGGCCGGCCTCCAGCACTCGATAATGGGTGTCAAAAAGCGAATGCGCGCGGTGACGACGCAGCCGTTTTAGGGCCTGGCGCAGGGGCTCCAGTCGCGAACGATCAGCCATGGCCTGACGGTAGCGGAGATAACCTTCCAGAATTCGAAAGGTGCGCAAATGCATGGGGCCGGTGTCCGGATTCAGGGCCAGCCGGGTGTGCTGCTCGATCAGAGCTTCCACTTCCTCACCCAGTTCTCCGCGCTCCATCTCGGCATGCAGGGAAGAGACCAGGTAAGCGGACCGAATCAGCGGGTTGGATTCGTTTCCGAAATACCGCTTGCAAATTTCTTTGTATTGACGGGCTTCCGCATGTCGCCCCACGGCCGAGTAAACTGGGGAAAGGGTGGAGGTCAGCACCAACGGGAAATGGTCCTGACGAACCCGCTCCTGTCCCAATTGGGCGGTTTCGTGTGCCCGCGCCAGCAGCCCCCGAAAATGGTAGTTGTGGGTCAGGTCCACCACCCCGAAGAGATAGTCCAGGGTCGGCAGCCAGGCGCCACGTTCCAGCAGGCAACGTGCCGTGTTGCTGGCCGCCAGGCTTTCCTGGCCTTGAAATCGCAAGGCCACCGATGATAGAACCTGGCACTGAGCGATAGCGGTCGCGTCTTGCAACTCCTCGGCCAGGTTCTGACTTTTGCGGCAATAGTGGACGGCCAGGCGGCCCAGTCCGGCGGCGGCCATCAGGATTGCGGCGCTGGCGTAGAAGCCGGCCAGGGAAGGGGTGGGACCGAGCTTGCGAGCCTGGCGCAAACCTCGCACCACCATTTCGACCAGTTGGGGCACGTAGCCAGCGATAAAGCAAATCTGAGAGCCGGTCTCAAAGAGGCGCACCGCAACCTTGTCGCTCGGTTCCTGACTTCGCCCCAGGGGTGAAAGGCTCAACCTGATCAGGTCCGCCATCAGGGCGGGCACTGAACCGACCCGGATTCCCAGTTCATTCAGTCCCGCGCACACCTCCGTCCAGGCCCGAGGGGTGTCCATTTCCACCATATGCACCAGCGCCAGACGTTGGCGGGCGCGGGCTCGGTCCAGGCCGGAGGTTTGTAAGCTCAGGGCTGCCTGCAGGTGCTCCAGAGATTCGCGGAAGCGGCCGGTTTGGTAACAGGCGTAGCCGAAGGCTGCCCGGCTTTCTCCATCCTGGTCGGCCTTGAGGCGTTTGAAGAAATCGTAGGCTTCCTGGTAGGCGTGCTGCTGGCAGGCGAGCAGACCGGCCTGGCGTTGAGCCTGGTCGCAGGCGGCCTGATCGGGCAAGGGCGCGCTCTGCCACAAGTGCTGGGCCCGCCGAAAGACCTGGTCAGGGCCCAGGCCGGCCGCAGCGCTGGCATGGAGCTCCCTGAGTTGCTGAGGACTGAGCCGTTCCAGCAGGGCTGAACGGAGTCGTTCATGCAGGAAGCGAAAGTGATCGCCTTCGAGTTTTTCGATGAGGCGCATTCGTCTGGCTTCAGCCAGCAATCCGTGAGCGGCACTCTCCTCTTGCTCCAGGTCCTGCACTCGAAATTGCAGACCCAATACGGCAGCCCGTTGCAGCAGGCGCAAGGGATGCTCATCCAGGTTTTGCACGCGCGTGACTAGAGTCTCGAGAGCATCGCCGGGTAGTTCCAGTCCAGAACCGATCAGTCGCCAGCGTCCCCAATGCGGCACCAGTCGTCCCGAATCCAGTGCGGTCTCCAGCACCGTTAGCGCGGCCAGCGGGTTGCCGCCGCTGGCCAGCTGCAGTTGTTCGAAGAGCTGAGGGTCACTGCAGTCACCCAGGTAAGCTTCGATCAGTTGCTGCAGAGAGGCTTCGTCAAGATTCTCCAGCTCCAGCAGGTTTTTGACTTGAAGCTCGAGAGCTTTGGCGCTGCTGAGCACGAGCAAGGAATGACTGGTCTTCCAGCCCTCAGCGACTGTGCGCAGCACTTTTAAACTGGACGGATCAGCCCAGTGCAAATCCTCGACCACGACCAGAATGGGGCGCAGGCTGGCGGCCTGCAGAAGAAATTGGGCCAGGGCCAGGAGATGATGCACGGGATCTTCTTCGCGTTGTCCACCGGACTGGCCCAGCAGCTGGCCAAGGGCGGGTGAGAAATCGCTGAGCAGAGCCAGGTTGGCTCCAGCTGCCTGACGCAGCTCACTGACCAGCTCAGGCATCTGGCTCAGCGGACGAGCGATGCTGGCCAGCAAGCGCTTGAGCACAGCGTAGGGGGGATCGTCTGGACTGCAGGCGGCGCGCACGATGATCTGCTCGCGTTGCCCGCGCAAGAAGTCAGACAACAGAGCGGTTTTGCCAATACCGGGCGGGCCACTGACCAGCACCACACGTCCCCCTTGCGGGCAGGCCCGCCAGTGTTGCACCAGCGCCTGACTCTGGGCCTGGCGTCCAATCAGCGGCAGTCGCTGGCTGAACGGCAGAGGAGGTTGACCTTCCAGAAAGGCATACAGCTGGCGGGCCGAAGGGAAGCGATCGGCCGGATCTTTGGCCAGCAGGCGTTTCACCGCTTCACGCAACAGCCCCGGCATGTGCTCCGGTAGCTCTGGAGGCTTTCGGGTGGCATGCAGATGCATCAGCTCACCCGGATCCTCGGAGCGAAAGGGCGGAGAGCCCAGAACGCATTCGTAAAGCACCACTCCCAGAGCATAGAGGTCGGCGCGGCCGTCCAGAGGGCGATTGAGCATACCGGTCTGCTCCGGCGCGCTATAGCTGAACGTGCCGGTGGCAGAGAGGGCCGGGCTGACCCGCTGGCGGGTGGTGAGGCCAAAATCGATCAGGTGAGCCTGACCGGCCGTCCCGATCAAAATGTTGGCCGGCTTGACGTCTCGATGCACCAGCCCGCGTTCGTGCACAGCCGCCAGGGTCGCCGCCAGCTGGCGGCCCAGGTCCAGAGCGGCCTCCGGAGAGTAGGGACCGCGCTTGAGCACTTCGCTCAAAGGCAGGGGTTCAGCTAACTCCTGGACCAGAAACGGCAGTCCCTGGTGGCGACCGACCTCATAGACCTGAAGCAGGCCCGGGTGATGAACTCGACCCTGCAGGGCGGATTCGCAAAGGTATTCTTGGTAGACCTTATCGAGCTCGCGCCGTCGTCGGGGGAATTTGACCGCCACCAAACGCCCTCGCAGACGCCCACGATAGACCACATTGCGTGCCCCTTGGCCGATTTCGTCCAGAATTTCCAGGCCCGGAATGTCAGGAATCACGAGGTGGGAGGCGCTCCAGGAAGTCTTCCAGATTCAGGCCAGCTCCCTGTTCTTCCAGGGGTCGAGTCAGGTCGTAAGCGGCCAGCAGGCGTTTATCTTTGGGATAGGCCTGGATGTCTCGAGCTTCGCGGCGAGCCGATAGATCGTCCATCATCAGGACAAAGTAGACGCCTCCGTCTTCATCGAAGGCGTCCCACATATCCCGGCACTCCAACAGCCAGCGCGCGCCTTTCGCCTGGCCTTTGGCAAAATGACTCTGGCGACTCATCCTGGCCGCAGGCACTCGAAGAAATGAGCATACAGGAAGGGGAAGCCCAGCAGCTCCTGGGTGGGGTGTAATGGACTTCCCAATCCGCGCAGGGCCGCCAGGTGTTCCACCCGGTAGCCGTTGTTGTAGATGTAGCGGCTGAAATGGTCCTGTCGGCGCTGGATGTGCAGGCCCAGGTCGTTGAGGTCCTGCCAGAGCTTGTCAGGATCCTCGATCAGCCCGGGAAAGGTGGAGAGGAAGAGTCGGCTGTCGGGGCCTGGCTTCAGGCTGTCGGCGGCGCACTCCAGGAAGAATCGCATCCCGTGGGCTGCATAAGGGGGATCGGTGGTGACCAGATCGTAGGCCGAACGCATGGACTCCGGCACTCCATGGCGCAGGTTGTGCTCCAGCACGTTCAGGCGCTCTCCCCCTTTGTCTTTGAGAAAGGCCACCAGATCGGGATCTAGCTCCAGCACGTCCACCTGGTATTGGTCGCTGGAGTGCACCAGGGCCAGCGACACCAGATCGTCATCTCCCAGCACCAGCACTCGGGCTCCGGGTTTGAGGGTCTCGCGCATGCGCGCCACCCGCTGCTGGGTGGTGAAGGGTGTGCAATACTGTTGTTCATAGCGAAGTTTCATGGCCGGGCGCTGGCTGAACATCTCCACCAGGCTAAGATCCAGTCCCTGCTCGGGCCGCTGATCGTGAGTCAAGAACGCTCGGGTATGGTCGAAGGCAAAGTCGACCAGGCGTTCAGGTCGGCGCAGTAAAGGGCCGGCTTTCTCGATTGGACCGGAGTAGGCCTTGGGCATGGACTGCTGGCGGTAGCGTTGTTCAGCTGCCTCCAGCAACTGCAGCGGTTGGCCTGACTGGCCGGTGTAGGTTTCCAGTGCTGCCAGCAATCGGGCCACACAATTGGGAGGTTCGCGATCGTCCTGGTTGACCAGCAAATTGGCGTCCAGAGCTCGTTCCAGCCAGGGGTCATCCCCCAGCGGGTGTGACTGCTGAAAGGGGGCCAGGCGCTTGAAGCTCTGTTCATCGGCCAGGATGCGACTGCCATAAGCCAGATTGCAGAGCACCACCTCGCCACTTTGACTACCAAAACGGGTGTCCAGATGCTGAGTGAGCCAGTAGTTTGCCATGAGGTGTGATGCCCCAGAGGACCCTATCTTCCTGCCCAAGAACAACCCGGCTGCGAGGTGATAAAGACGTGATTGCAACGGTACAGGCCGCCACCCCCGTGGACGAAATCCAGATGAAACTTTTCTCCGTGATCGGAGGCGAAGATCCGCAGGAAGTCATTCCTCTGGTGGATGCTCAGCTGACGGTGGCCGAGCGTGAAATTCACGAAGTGCCCCAGCGCGCTCAAGCCCGTGGCGCTGAATTCGCGGCGGCTGTACAGACGCAAATGCAGACGGTTGTTGAACGTTTCCAGGAATACCATGGCTGGTTGGAGCGCTCGCGCCAGGCTTTGGAGCACCATCATCACGATCAGCTGGTGGCCTGTTACGAGGAAGCTCAGACACTGGTGCCGGCTCTGTTTGAAGCCCTGGAAGCTTATGGCATCGCCTTTGCGAACCAGGGAGCCTACGCCACTCCTTTCAGTAACACTCTGGCTCGTGTGGCCGAGGGGCTCCAGTCCGGTCAGGCCGGGGAAGAGAGTTGGGATGATTATCTGAACAATTTTCTGCAGGGCTTCGCCAAGAAAATTGCAGAGGTGAGGGCAGTCCCCTTACCCGGCCGGGCAGCCTGTGGCCAGGCTTATCAGCAAGGCGTTGAGGTGCTGCAGAAGTTGCAGGGCCTGGAAAGCCTGGATTCGGCCAGTCTTCAGGCTCCCCTTAGCGAATTGGATGAGGCCATCGGTCTGGCGGGTAAGGTGGAGCGCTTGATGGCCGAAGGCACCGAGGGGCCAGCTCCTATTCCGATGACCAACGTGATCATTTCGGTGGTGCGCAAGGGGCTGGCGGGCGAGCTGGATGGCGCCCTGGTCAGCGGTTTCCTGGATGATTATCGTGATCTGTTGGATGGTTTCTGGGAGGGCTTCGAACGGTCGATTGCCCGCCCGAGCGACTCCTCGCTTGTCCAGCAAGAAATCCCGCGCACTCTGGAGTATGGCGATGAGCACGACGCAGCGGTAGAAGAACTGATGAGTTCTTTCGAAAAGAGAGACCCTGCGGCCTGTGAAGCCGCCATCCAGCGCCTGGTGGAAACCGGCAACAAGCTGAATGAGTCCCGCGAGGTCTTCAACACCGCCGCTCAACACCAGGGGCAGGCACTTTGTCCTGGCTGCGGTCGCTCCAATCCCCCGGAAAACAAGCGTTGTGAGGCTTGTGGCAATGTTTTGCCCACCGAAAGCGGAGCCGGCTCGGCCTCTTCCAGCTTCAACGTATTATCGGGACCGGCCTTGGAGGAGACCCAGGAGCTGGGCATGACCGAAAACGTGGCCAAGCTCTTCAGCGCTTGCGACAATGTTTCCGAAGGGAAGATCAGTCTGGGCGAATTCCAGAACGTGGTCACGGAAGCCATGGTAGGGCTTAAGGAGTTCGCCAAGGAGCTGGACGAGATTGCCACCCAGACCATGGACGAATCGGCCATGAACGAAGAAACCAAAAGAGTCTGGCGCGACCATCACCTGCCTCATGTCCAGGAGGTGGGGGCTGCTTTCGTGGCCGGACTCAGCGATTGCGAGGCTGGCCTCAAGTCCATGCAGGCCTACGTCAGCGAGCAGGACAACGAGCACCTGATCAATGGGGTGCGGCTGGTCTGGGAAGGCCTCAACGTCATTCATCGAGCTCGCCTGGCCATGAATTCGAACCTGCAGATGCTGCAGGATGTGTTGCAAGAAGCTCGCGAGGCGGGTTACCTGACGGACGAACCCGCCCCCGAG
Source organism: bacterium (assembly GCA_018266105.1). Taxonomy (GTDB): domain Bacteria; phylum Vulcanimicrobiota; class Xenobia; order Xenobiales; family JADMJV01; genus JADMJV01. The sequence goes on from JAFEBA010000057.1 coordinate 96,528, forward strand.
GAATAACCCTGCTGTCGGAGCAGGGCCAGTTCAATCTGGGCCAACCCGTCTTTGCCCTGTTTGCGATACAGTCGGGCCAGAAGGTGACGCATCTTCTGGCTGATCACCAGATCTTCGGCCTGCCGTAAGGCGCGCCGGAGCATCTGGGTTGCCTGGCGAGGTTGCTCGAGTCGCTCCAGGGCGACCGCGGCCGCATAGTGCAGGCGGTAATCTTCCTGAATGCGCAGACCTTGCTGAGCGAATTGCAAGGCTTGGGCTGGCTGATGAAGGTGAGTGCTGAGCAGCTCGGAAGCCAGACCGGATAGGTAGGCCTGACCCTGTGGCGGTACCTCGGGCATCAGACGCTGCCAGGTGGCCAGTGCTTCTTCATAGCGGCACAGATGGTGCTGGCAGGTGCCGCGAAGATACTCGGCATTCGGGCTGCGGTCGTGCTGGAGGCAATTCAGGCCGGCTTCAAACTGGCGCCAGCGGATGTGCTGAGCGGCCTGGTCGAGCGAGTTGGCCTGATAACCTTGCTGCCAGTCCTGGGTCCAGCAGGCGGCCAGGCTTCGATGGTGGGTCGGAGTATAGCCACCGAGCACGGAGTAGGCCACGGTCGTGCAAAGACTCTCGGGCAAAGGCCCCGGCGGTTGACGCCAGACCTGGCCGCGAGCATCCAGGTAGTAATCCAGGTCGATGTCCAAAAGCACGGCCTGGTCGGGGAAGGGCAGCGCCTCCGCGGTGCCGAGCTGGAAGGGAATTCCCAGCAGCGTCCCTTGCAGATAGCCGCCGGCGTCATGAAGGCCGTCCGACTCCTGCAGAGTTAAATCCAGCCAGCCGTTGAGGTGAGCGCGTCCCCAAGAGAGCAGTGCGCCCTGAGGTAGGTCTGGCGGGATCACCCAGGTCAGGCGACCAACCATTCCGTGCTGAATGGCGGCGTAGAGATAGTTTCCGCAGTTCAGACCGCCCCAGGGCACATAGGCATTGCCGCTCAACTCGGCCGTCCACACCCTGCAGTCCCTTAATCGGTCCAGAGTCTGAGCATCCAGCCCATCCCGGCCAATGTCCAGATGGGCGTCTACATGCCAGCACCACTGGCCGCGGAAACCCGCCTGCTTCCAGGCAAAGTAGGCCTGGCTATGATCCTCCATGAGGATGGGATTCATGGGGAACGGCGGCGGGCGCGCTTTTCCTGACGAGCCTTCAGCTGCTCCTGGATCTGGTCATGGGCTTGTTGAGTCTGTTTGCATCGGTCGAGAATTTCCTGACCGCGCGCGGTGCAGGCGCGCACGACTCGATAGGATTCAAGCTCGAAGCGGTTGCGCAGAGCGGCCTGCCAGCGTGGATTGCCGGCTGCCACCTCGCCACCCATAAAGTCGATCCCCAGGGAGGCGGTGAGTTCAGTGGCGTGGTCAAAGAGAGCATGGCCAACGCCGCGCCCCCAGTAGTCGGGCAGGGCGCCGATGTCTTCCACAAAGGTCTGGCGGCGGCCCAGGTCGTCCATTCCATAGAGATTGAGCAGCAAGTAGCCGATTGGTTTGTCCAGCTCTCGGTCACGGGCCAGCAAAAAACGATATTTCCCCTGGCGCACCCACATGCGCAAAGAAGGAAACTCTTTGCGTATAAATTGGGCGCGTTCTTCAGAGGTGCTGCGCAGAGCGCTGAACGTAAAAATCGACGCCGAGGTCGCAAGCTCGAGAATAAAATCCCAGTCTTGCTCCGCGGCGTCGACGATTTCGTACCAGGGTTCAGCCAAAACTATACGTTGAGACTGATTCCCAGTGAGAGTTGCAGGTTGCTGCCACCGAAGGGCAGGCCGCCAGCGAAGGGGGAGCCGAAGGGCAGTCCACCGCCAAAGCCCGAGTTGAAGCCCAGGCCGTTGTTGCAGCTAAAGCCGCTGTTGAAGCCACCGAAGCCGCTGTTGAAGCCTCCAAACGGGGGTTGGAAGAGGTTGTTGAAGCCGCCACCCAGGCTGTTGTTGCCCGCGAAGGCGAAGCTGCCTCCCGGTCCGGCACCGGCCATGGCGAAGCTGCTGATGGGCCCCCCGCCAAACTGGTTCCCGTAGGGCTGGCCCATGAAAGAGTTGCAGCAGCCGTTGATGGCGTTGGCACCCAGGTTCATATTCATGGCGCAGGCCTGATTCGGGAAGGGGTTCTGTTGGATCTGCTGGTGTTCGCAGTGATGCATACGCGGGGCGCGGGGGCCGCCGCCGAAAAGTCCGCCCAGGGCCTGGGCTCCACCTAATACTGCACCGATCAAAGTCTTGGTCCCCAATCTACAATGTTATCAAGATTGTCCCACACGTACCGGGTGGTGTCTAGCCCCAGAAAATTAGGGAAAGTATAAGGTATAGTTTTGATTGTCCTGCCACTGAATGGTGTCGAGCTCCTCATCCAGTTCGCCGTAGAGTTGCAAAATTTTCTGTCCAGGCGGACTCAGTCGATGCACCCACTGCTCTGGCTGGCTCAGGTCAAATTGCCTGACCAGGCCCCGTCGGTCACTGACCATGCTGGCCTGGCTCTGAGCTCCCGCCGGTAAGTTCAAAGAAGATTTAGGATACAGATAGACCTTGGATTCACTCAGCTTGTTTTGGGTGAAGGTAAAAGAAACCAGTCCTTCCTCGCGGTGCTCATTCAGGTCGTAGCCCGCCAGCAGATGGGCGAGTGAGGCCGGAAGCTGCCGCACGGGCTGGACGCGGAAGTAGACCTTGAACTGCTCCTCCAGAATGTCCCAACCCAGGCCGTAGAACTTGCTCTGGCAGGCTTGCAGAAAATAGTCGTCCAGCACCACTGCTCGCTCGCTGAGCACTGGCAAGGCCGCCTGCAGGGCCTCGGCTGGATGCAGCACCGAGCCATAGGCCAGTCGCGAAGAATTGACCCGTTCACCCTCCACCCGATGGCTGTAGCTGTAGTAGCTAAAGTGCTCGTAGCCGGCTTCGGATACCTCTTGGAAGTCCTGAGCCAGAGCAAAGCAGACTTCCAGGTAGGCCTTTTCGGCCTCGCTCAGATGTCGGCGAAAGCGAAAAAACTTGCGGCAATGCCACTGAAAGAGGGACCGATGATAGTTGAGCAGTTGCGACATCGCTGGCCCGAGATTCGCATCCGTTCCGTCCCGTCCTTCGCCCCAGCCGAGGACTGGAAACGGTAAAAGGCCTGGCGATGGTGAATTGAAGGGGCCATGAAGAGATTGCTGCTGCTGGTGTTGATGAGCTTCCCGGGATGGGCACAGGGCCTGCCCCAGGCGTCTCCGGAAAGCCTGGGGATGGATGGTAAAGCTTTGCAGCGCATCGATTCCCTGGTCGAGGATGCGCTCGCCGCCCACCAGACTCCGGGAGCGGTGGTTTTGGTCGGTCGTCGGGGACGTCTGGTTTATCGCCGGGCCTTTGGAATGCGCAGCCTGGAACCGCGCGAGCCGATGACGGTGGATACCGTCTTTGACCTGGCCAGTTTGACCAAGCCTGTGGCCACGGCCGGCAGCATCATGATTTTGGTGGAGCAAGGGCGGGTTCGGCTCAACGACCCGCTCTCGGTGTATTTCCCCGAACTCAAAGATCCCCCGGCGCGTGCCGTCACGGTGCAGCAGTTGCTCACACACCTTTCGGGTTATGCCGCCGGTCTGGACCGAAGCCAGGACTGGAAGGGGCGGGAGGGCGCGCTGCAGCAGTTGCTGGTCGAACCCCTCAAATATCCGGCCGGGAGCCACTTCGAGTATTCGGATATCAACTACATCGCTCTCGGGCTGCTGGTGGAAAGGGTTTCTGGCCAGTCGCTGGCGGATTTTGCTCGCCTGCATCTGTTCGCCCCTCTGAAGATGCAGCGCACCGGATTCGTGGCCTCGCCTCCCACAGCTCCTACTCAGCGGCGGGGAGGTCAGATTTTGCGCGGGAGCGTTCACGACCACGTGGCCGCCAGGATGGGCGGAATCGCAGGCCACGCCGGACTTTTCGCGCCTGCCGACGACCTGGCTCGATTCTGTCAGATGCTGCTCAATGGTGGTCAGTTAGAGGGTCGACGGGTGCTCAGTCGGGCAGCTCTGGCCCGGATGTTGCGTCCAGTAGTGGTTTCGGAAACGGGCCAGACGCGCTGTCTGGGCCTGGACATGGATACCAGCTATTCTTCCAACCGTGGCGAGCTGTTTGCCCGAGGTTCCTTCGGCCACACCGGGTTTACCGGCACTTCCATCTGGATCGACCCCCCCAGTCAGGTCTTCGTCGTGATTCTGACCAACCGCGTTCATCCCGATGGTCAGGGCGACGTGGTGGCCCTGCGTTCTCGCATCGCCACTGTGGTGGCCGCCTCCCTGACCGATCCGGAGGTGGTGGAAGCCTGGCGTCGGGGCGAGACTCGCTATGCCGCTCAGGTGGCGGTCGGCTGTCTGGCCTGGAAGTCGGCTCATCCACTTCCGCAGGCCACGCCCGTGGCCAGTTATCGGACTTTGAATGGGGTGGATATTTTGGAAGAGTCCGGCTTTCGCGAACTGGCCGGCATGCGGCTCGGGTTGGTAACCAATCAAACCGGCCGGGACCGCAAAGGACGCCTGACCGTCGATCTTTTGCACCAGGCTCCGGGAGTGCACTTGACGCGCATCTTCTCGCCCGAACACGGCTTGCGTGGCGAGCTGGACGAGAGCGTGGCCGACAGCCTGGACGCCACCACGGGACTGCCGGTGGTGAGCCTGTATGGTGAACGCAAACGCCCTCGTCTCGAGGACCTGGCCGGGCTGGACGCGCTGGTCTTTGATATTCAGGACGCGGGCGCCCGGTTTTACACGTTTTCGGCCACTCTTCGCTACGTGCTGGAGGCAGCCGCCCGGGCTGGTTTGCCTGTCTTTGTGTTGGACCGCCCTAATCCCATCGGTGGGGTTGAGATTGAAGGTCCCATCGCCGACGCCGTTTTTGCCGATGACGAGAAGTCATCCTTTACCTGTCCCCATACCTTGCCGGTGCGTCACGGGATGACCTTGGCCGAGCTAGCCCGGATGTACAACGACGAGCGTAGAATCGGAGCCGACCTGCGGGTGGTGAAGCTGGATCCCTGGCAGCGCTCCATGATGTTTGATCAGGTTCAGCAAAACTGGGTTAATCCCAGTCCGAACCTGCGCAACTTGCAGGCGACCTTGCTCTACCCTGGCGTGTGCCTGTTGGAGGCCTGCGAGATCTCGGTGGGGCGGGGAACCGACCGTCCCTTCGAGCAGATTGGCGCTCCCTGGCTGAACGCACCCGCGCTGGCGGCCTTGCTGAACGCCAGAGACGTTCCTGGTGTCCGCTTTGTGAGCACGCATTTTCAGCCAAACAGCTCCAAATTTAAGGGCCAAGTTTGCGCCGGTCTGCAAATCCTGGTGGTGGACCGCTCACAGGTGCGCAGCCTGCGGCTGGGCCTGGAGCTGATCAGCGCACTGCGCCGGGTGCATCCCGAGTTTGATCTGAATCCGGTCGGTCGCCTGGTCCATCATGCCGACACCATGCGTCGCCTGCTGGCGGGCGAGAGCCCCGAGCAGATCGAAGCTTCATGGCACGACGGGATTGAGGAGTTTCGTCGCCGGCGCAAGCCTTACTTGCTCTACTGACGCTTTCGCGAGAGGCTGGAGGCCAGCAGGATATGTGGAGGTGCAGCCGGTTCGGCCGGAAAACCCGGCCGGTTACCTGGTTGCCGGGTTGGGGAGTGGAGCACCCCGCGTATCGGGCTTGTTCTGGTCGGGCTGGATGCCATTTTGATCACCCACGCCCACCACATCGGGGCGCTGCCCTTGATTCACCTGGCTTTTCCGCAGGTCCCTTTGTATACCACAGAGGCCACGCTGGCTTTGATGCGAGTGATGCTGGCGGATTCGCTCAAGATTGTGCAGATGCGCTGGCTGCGGTGACGTCCATGTTGGCTCGAGTCCAGGTGGTGCAGCCGGTGGATACATTTGAGGTGTGCAGTTCGATCCCGGCCACCTTTTTGCTGTATGGCCATGTTTTGGGTGCTTTGCACGGTCACGCTGGAACCTTGGAGGAGGTGAGATTTTGCCACCGGCCTGGCAAGTGCTCAAGCCGTTTCAGTGGTTCGGACGGCAGGTGCGGCTGTTGTTGGCGCGGCGCCCGAGCGAGGCCGAGCTGGAAAGGGTCTGCTCGCGCCTTCGGGCTGAACTGGGTTTATATCTGGTGATTTAGTTTCGAGACCGTTCGTTGTTTGAGGATCGAAATTGAGCCAAACCTCCGTTTTTTGAACACCAAAAAAATTATCCATGATCGGATCTCGATCTGTATCGTAGGATTTAATGCGACAAAATCTGTCGCGCACAACAGTATCCTATGATAAACAAAGGCTCGGAGGGGAGAATCCTGTTCAATTTCAATGGTCGCGGGAACCTCTGTTCAGGTGGTTGCCCGTCTGCTAGAATGCCTTCTATGAGAGACGACCTGGAAACGTATGCGGAGGATCGTGAGCGGTTGCTGTTGGAGTTGCGGCGTCAGGGCTGGCGTGCCTGGGTTCCGGCCCGGCTGGTTCGCCGGGCGATTTTGCTCTGCGGCTGGCGCATCGAGAGATGCCACGGGATGGCCTCCAGCTTGCTGGGGCTATGCTGCCCGGAGTCGCAGGTCATTCAGGTGCCGACCGATTTTCGCCAGCGCTTGCGCGTTCCGCAGACCGCCCGGGCGGTGATGAACGAGACGCTGGCTCACGAGTTGGGGCACTTGCGTCTGCACGCGCCCGCCATGCTCAAGCACCAGACCAAGCAGCGAGGCTGGGAGAAAGAAGCCAACGACTATGCTCGGGTATTTCTGGTGCCACTCTTGAGTTTGCTCAATCGTTTGCCCATGGAGCTTCTGCTCAAGGCCGAAGACGACGTCCAGCGCTGGCGCCT
>JAFEBA010000058.1 GCA_018266105.1 bacterium
CCAGACAACGGTTCAGCCTCAGGCGCTAGCGTCGGCTCAGCCTCAGGCGCAGGCTCCGGCCCAGCCTCAGGCGCTAGCGTCGGCTCAGCCTCAGGCGCCGGCGCAGGCGCAGGCGCAGGCTCAGGCGCCGGCTCAGGCGCAGGCTCAGAGGCAGGCACCGGCTCAGGCGCAGGCACCAGCGCAGGCGCAGGCGCCGGCTCAGCCTCAGGCGCAGGCACCGGCTCAGCCTCAGGCGCAGGCACCGGCTCAGCCTCAGGCGCAGGCACCGGCTCAGCCTCAGGCGCAGGCGCCGGCTCAGCCTCAGGCGCAGGCCCCGACCTCGCCTCAAGCCCCCGCGCAATCTCAGGCTCAGAAAACCCCTGTAGCTCAGGCCCAGTCCTCCAAGAAGTCACCGGCGAAAGCCTCAGTTCAAGCGAATGAGCAGCCCGGGCTGCCGGTCAGGCTAGAAGCTCAAAATTTGCAAACCCTGGCTCCAGAGGCGCTGATTGGACTCCCAACGGCTCAGCCGGAGACCCGCCTATCTCAGGCCCAGCAGCCCAAGACCCGGCCTCAGCAACTTCCCGAGCTCCCGACACCACTCCAGGTTCAGGACCAGTCGCCCGTCCCGCTTTTACTCCAGGCCACGCAGGACTCTCAAACGGAAACTGCCGTTCGGCCGCCCTTAGCTTTCTCAGGCAAGCCGGGACCTGTTGGCATTCCGCCAGCTTTTGTCGTCATGGAGGCATTTGGAGCTTTGACGCAAGAGGCGCCCAATCGAGCCACAAGTGCGAATGATCAACAACTCCTGGTTTCAGGGGCCGGTCCCAAGCCATCTCCGCTTTTCGAGCAACCGACCCCAACAGACAATTCCGGTCACGCCCAGGATGAAACCGAGCGAGAAGTCCCCGACCCCGCTCCTCGGCCGAGGCTGATGGTGGACTTTGCCCCACCCGTGCCCGATATCAAGACCGCTAAGAGTCCAGCGACGACCTTCATCCCTGATCAGGCTCTTGAAATCAAGCATCCCGCCGCCCCAGCCCCGACCCAACCCGGGCGAACGGTGGTCCCTCTCAGAAACCAGCCCGGCGCGGAAGTCCCCCGCAGCACTGGCTTGCTTGAGCGACTCCAACAACCGATCCCGCGATCGCCAGTGGAGCTACCTAAAGTTGTCGTCGGCAACTTCCAGAAAGCAGCCATTCCAGAGCCAGAACCCCAGGTGACCGCGGAGAGCTCACCCGCCCTGCCAGACCACCTGGTCAGCCTGGCCGTCAATCTGCTCAAGCAACAACCCCGCCCGAACAGCCAGCCGCTGCGCCAGGAAATTCTGCAGCGTCTGCAATCGCCTGAACTGCTTCCCAATCAGCCTGCCGGCGTTCCCGCCACCTCGGTCGTGTTAGCCCAGGTCGAAAAAATTCAGGTCGAGACGCTGGAGGAAACAAAGCCGAAGCAGACCGAGGGGCCCCGCACGGAATCGGAAGAAGTCCGTCCGCCGCTCTCCTTGGACGCGCCGACCCGGCCTGCTTCGGTGCTGAGCACGCCGAAAGAAACGAACGGATCCACAGCCCAGGTTCCCGATGCGACTGAAAACATTCAGCGGCTGGCGCGCCAGCAAGGCAGAGCACTGATCGAAAAACCACGCGAGCTGGATGTTCACTTGCGCAGCGAACGGCTGGGAGATGTGTCAGCTCACCTCAAGATCAACGCTGGAGGTCATTGGACCGCCCACTTGCAGCTGCGAGACGCACAGGTCGAACAGAGCGTGCGTCAGGAGCTCAATCAAATCAGCGAGAACCGGGGTCTGGAGGGATTCACCACCAGCCTTTCTCAGGATAACCAGGGAGGTCAGGGTTCCTTTCAGGGATTTTCCTTCCAACAGGAGCAGCAACCCCGTTCACACTTCGGCCAGGGCGACCTGGAGCGGCGGCAGCGTACCTATCAGGGAAATTCTTCCTCGCAGGCCTCAACTTTTGACGAATCGTTGCCGATAGAGGGAGTAAGTTCAGTGCACGGCACTCACGCTTCCGGCGGACTGAACGTCCGAGCTTAGGAGGATTTATGTCCGCAACCCCAGCTGTAGGGACAACCAATGCTCAGTCCACGACCAGCAAGACCAGCAAGACCAACACCGCGACCAGCACGCACGATCAGTTTATGCAGCTGATGCTGTCTGAATTGACGCAGCAAGACCCGCTCAAACCGATGAGCACTTCCGAAATGGCAAATCAGATGCTGTCTCTAGAACAGGTCTCCACGACAGAGAACCTGCAGAAGCAGCTGGAGAACTTGAGCAACGTATTGATGATGGGCGCCACCGGACTGGTGGGCAAAAGCGTCACCGTGCTCGACCCCAATACGCAGCAAGAGGTGACCGGAACGGTCCAGGCCCTTCGCAGCAAGAGTGGGCAGCTCTCCCTGATGATCAACGGTCAAAGTTACCCAAGCGAATACCTGCGCGAATTACGCTAATCGAACAAAGGAGCCTTCCATGAGCACCATCGCAATGAACTCGGCCATCACCGGCCTCAACGGTTTTCAAAAAATGCTGGACGTGGTCGCCAACAACATTGCCAATGTTAACACCGCCGGCTACAAACACTCCAAGGTGAACTTCCAGGAGCTTTACGCCCAGACGCTTCGGCCGGCCGGTGGCGCCAATCCCACAACGGGCGGAACCAACGCCATCCAGGTGGGTTTGGGCAGCAATATCGCCTCCATCGATAGCGTGCTCACTCAAGGCGTGCTGGAACTGACGGATAATCCAACCGACATGGCCATCTCTGGTGATGGCTACTTTGTGGTCGGGGCCGGAACCATCAACACCTATACCCGCAATGGACACTTCTCGGTCGACGCCACCGGCGGAATCGTAGACGCTGGCGGGCGCCCTTTGCAGGGCTGGACTGCCGACAACCAGGGCACGGTGGACACCACCAAGCCCACAGCCGCCTTGCGCATCCCCTACGGTGACTCCATGACCGCCCAGGCCACCAGCACCATGAAGATGAGCGGTAACCTGGACGGTTCCCAGGCCATCTACGCGGCCGGACCTCCAGCCACAGGCGGCAAGTTTACCACGGAGGCCACCATCTATGACTCGCTGGGTAAAGAATACCGGGTCCAGATGACATTCACCAAAGTGGCCGCTGTCCCCGGTTCAGCCGCCTCCTGGACCTGGTCAGCCGACAATGGCGCGACCAACCTGGGAACAGGCACAGCTGCCTTTGACCCCAACGGCAACTACCTGACCTCGGCCAGTACCCCCAGTCCCAGCTTCACTCTAACCCCCGCCAACGGCGCAAACCCCGTGGTGGTCAGCCCTGACTTCACGACCATGACGCAACTGGAAACCCCGGGCCGCTACACTGCCGCGGCGGCTTCCCAGAATGGCTATCCGGCCGGTCAGCTGACCAACTTTGCCATCGACCGAAATGGTATGGTGGTCGGGCAGTACTCTAACGCCCTGACGCGCAATTTAGGTCAAGTAGCCCTGGCCTATTTCGCAAATCCCCAGGGTCTGGAGAAATCTGATAGTGGCCTGCTACGGGAGACCGTCAACAGCGGCAAGCCACAACTCGGCGCAGCCGGAACCAGTCCTCGCGGAACCGTCACCTCGGGCGCACTGGAAGGCTCCAACGTTGACCTGGCCAAAGAGTTCACCCGCCTGATTTCGGCTCAGCGAGCCTTCCAGGCGAACTCTAAGGTTATTTCCACAATGGACGAGGTGCTCGGGGATATCTCCAACTTGAAGCGCTAAGGAGTCGTAGCTCGATGTTGGGATTGATTCTAGGAATCGCCTGTGTAGTCTTCGCCATCACCTGGGACGGAGGTCACCTCTCGGCCTTCGTCCGGGTCCCGGTGTTGGGCCTGGTCCTGGGCGGCGCCTTCAGCGCCACCATCTCGAGCTACTATCCCGTTCAACTTTGGAACGCTCTGCGCGGTTACGGGCGCGCCAGCCGTCTCGAGCATCGCAAAGCTCGGGCGCTGGTGCGCCTTGCGCGTTATGCCTACGTCGCCCGTCACCAGGGGCTGCTGCAACTGGAACAAGAGTCCAAGAGCGAACCCGAGCAGGTCGTGGCCAGGGCCCTGCAGGCCCTGGCCGACGGGTCTTCTTTCGAGGAAGCCCAGTGTCTGGCCGAAGCCTGTGCCTCCAGAGAGGTTCGAGAGATCGCTATGATGGAGCGGTTTCTCGAATCGATCGGCGGCTTTTGCCCCACTTTCGGCCTGCTGGGCACAGTCATCGGGCTGGTCACGATGCTGGCAGGAATGAAGCAATCAGACGCCATGGCACAGGGCATTGCCTCAGCCTTCGTGGCCACCTTCTACGGGATGTTTCTTTCCAATGTCGTGTTTCTTCCCTGGGCCAACCGGGCTCGGGAGACGGCCAAAGAGTATGAACGATTCGTGGACAATCTTTTGTTGGGGGTACGTCTTGTGCAAAGCGGCACGGCTCCACTGCTGCTGGCTGAGCGCCTGAAAGAAGCGATGGGCCTGACCACAATGCCCAAGCTTCAGACCCAGGAGGAGAAGCCCAATGATCCCCGCGTCGTCTCAATCCGCAACTCCAAAGCACAACCTGAGCAGTCCCCCGCGCCGGGACTCAAGAAGCGGCTTGCACGCCTCGGCCAACCATAGCGGGAGCCAGCGCTGGCTTCTGCCCTACGCCGATGTGGTCACTCTCCTGTTTGCTCTGTTCGCTTATCAATATTTCGCGGTCTCTCCCGGGCGACCGGCCGAGACTCCCACTCCCGGTCCTCCCCCGGTAGCGGCTGTGGAGGCTCCACCTGTGGACAAGAGCAACCGCGATTTGCTCAAGCAACAATTAGGACTGGCGCTTAAGAACGTGGACAGTAAAACCGTTCAGGTTGAGCAGCAAGAGCGCGGAGTGGTGGTCGTTCTCTCCGACTCACCGCTTCTCTTCACTCCTGGCAGCAGCCAGCTGGCTCCCGAAGGGAAGAAGTTACTTTATCGTTTTGTGCCCCTTATGCAGCACACCCGGGTCAAGATGCGGATTGAAGGGCACGCCGACAATACACCCATCCACGACGAGGTCTATCAAGACAACTATGATCTATCCTTGAGTCGGGCTGGATCGGTGGCCCGCTGCCTGCTCGACCAGGGTGCCGACCCGGACCGATTGGCTTTGATGGCCTATGGCGACCGTCGTCCGGTGGCCAGCAACGCCACACCCGAAGGGCGGGGACGCAATCGACGGGTGGAGATCCTTTTCGAATACTAGCCAAGCGCCTGAGCGTAAAGCTCCTCGGTGGCTTCACTCGGCTCGACCCCAAGGTCTTCTTCTAAAGCCTGACGGCATTGATCGTAGACGCGAGCGGCCTGGGCCAGACGACCCTGCTGCAAATGGCTGCGCATGAGCCACTGATAGCCTTCCTCCCAACAGCGGTCGCGCTGCAGCATCAAGTGAGCAATCTGCACCACCTGCTCACCTCTCTGTTGGGACCAGAAGTAAGCCGCCAGCCGACTAGCCGTTTCCAGATACTGCTGCTTCCAGCGCTCGCGCGAGGCCGCGGCCCAATCGGCGTAGGGAAATTCCTGCAGATAGTCTCCGCGCACCAGGTCCAGTGCCCGCTGCCATAGGTGCGCCGCCGCCTCGGGCTCGGTCGCCTGTCCGCCCAGCTCCACAAAACGCTCGAACTCCACCAGGTCAAGGGTCAATTCCTCAGTCCAGGGCAGCGCATAATGGTCATCGCGCCGGACCACACAGCGAGCGGTGGCATTATGCGGGCGGTCGGGATCGAGCACCTCGAACAAGGCATGCAGCAAAACGCGCAAATCGCGGGCCGCAGCCTGGGGAGTACTTTCAGGGAAAAGCAAATCCCAGAGGCGCTCCTTGGAAATAAATCCCCCCCGCAACGAAAGCAAGATTCCAAGCAACTCTTTGGCTTTCTTGCGCTTCCAAAGTTTATGCGGAACTTCCTGACCGTCTCGAAAAACCTGAATGGGACCCAGCAAACAAATCCTCAATCGGGCGATCTCCAGGGTCGGAGGCGTCGGCACTGGCTCCACCGTCTTTTCGTTCCCGCGCGGGCCAAACAGAGTGGCCCTTTCCAGCACGAACTCAAAACCTTGTTCCGCCGCTCGCGCTCGGGTGGCCTCGGGAGAACTCCACAGTTCCACCAGGAAAATCCCAAATCGGTCCTGCACTTGCTCAAACTGCAGACGGGCCGAGGCCATAAGGTCGGGCCAGCCTGGATGTTGTCCTAGATGGGCGGCGATGGCCGAGGTCAGCTGCAGCCAGGCACTCAGCCAGGCATCGCCAGCCTGGCGAGTGATTTCCAGCGCCTCCAAAGCGGCATCATAGGAGCGGACCCACTCACCCTGATGAGCACAAAAGAGGGCCTCACCCATGAGAGCCTCAGCCTTAAGCCGCGGAGTTCCCATGACTTCGGTGAGCTGCCTGGCTTTCGAGTAGCAAGCCCTGATTTCATCAGGCATGGCCTTGGGCTTCAGCTGAAGGGCATGTCCCAAACGCATCCAGGCCACGCTCTCGGCAAATTTTTCGCCGCTGGCCTGAGCCTGCCGGAGGGCGGAACGCGTGAGCAACTCGGCGCTGCCAAAGTCACCCTGCAAAACCGCCAGATAAGCCAGCAAAAGTGAATCATTTCGATGCCCGGTGCCACTACCGTCGGCCTCACGCAGCAGAGCTTCACGGGCCTGCTCGAGATTACCAGCTCGCAGATGCAGGCGCACTTCTAGCCGGTCTTTCGAGTTCGCGCCAGGCTGGGCCAAGGCCAGCCTGCGATAACGCTGAGCCTGTCTGGATGAGCCCTGGTTGAGGCTGTTCTCCGCCAGCAAAAGCAGAACCTGACCCTTCTGTTCCGGGTTCAGATGCCCGTAGGCCTGGCGCAAAAGAGTTTTTGCGCCCGAAGGCTGGAGGGTGTCAACCAAAACCTTTCCCGCGCCCAGTAAAGCCTGGGAGCGGGTGGGATTCTCCGGCAACTGGCTCAGTTCCAAAAATTCCTGAAGCGCATTCTCGAATTGATGACTGCGGGCCAGAGCCTGGGCATAGGCCAGCCGCAAGCGTGGCTCACGCAGCTCAGGCGGCAACTGTTCGACGTAGTGTTGCAGCTTTTGGAAGGCGCCCTGCTCCAACAAGGCCGGCCCCCAGTGCAATAGAATGCTGGAGGCCTCCTGGGTGGCTCCCATCTCGAAAAGCTGCCACAAAGCTTCGTCGTAATCACCTTGAGAAAGCGCCACCGGAGCGGCCGCCTGGTGGCTGCTCATGGTCAACTTCTGGGAATGTCGAAGCTGCTGCAGCAGAAAACTACGTGCATAGGGATGAAAGCGGTATTGCTCCCCGCCGTAGCGTTGGAGAAATACACCTTGTTCGGCCGCGCGGGCCAGCAAGTTGACGGTGTTCAGGTGGGGACAAAGTTGGGCCACCTGAACCGCACTCAGGAATTCAAAAACGCTACAGCGAGTTAAAAGGTCCTTCAGGTCCTCATCCAGGCCTTTCCAGACCTGGGCAAAAAGCTGGTCCGGCTCGGCCCCGCTCTCTCCGGTGCGCCGCCAGGCATCCACAGCCATGGGCCAGCCCCCTGAATCGGCGGGGGCGCCTAATTGCTGCAGTTGCTCAGGCGGGAAGCGCAGCTGATCCACGCCCACCTGCAACAACCAGCCTCTGGCCGCCCAGCTGGAGAGAAAGTCAAAGTCGGGCAGCTCCCGCCCGATCAGGATCCAGCCCAGACTGGCCGGGGAGAACTGAACCAGATACTCCAGCAGACGGAGGGCCTCCCCTTGCAGATGGTGCACGTCATCCACAATAAAACATGTGCTGCCCGCCTCGAGCAGACAGCCCAGCGCGTCGGCCACCGGCCGCCAGCGCTCCGGAGCAAAGCCCTGGCGCAGCAGATGATCGAGAGTTTCCGTATCCAGTCTTGGAAAGCTGCGCAACCAGGCAGCTCGCAGATAGACGAGCAAGGAATGAGGGTCATCCTCCCGGTGCCCCAGGGTTAACCAGGCCGGAGCCGGATCCATTTGCTGGGCCCACTGTGCCACCCACTGGGTTTTACCAAAGCCCGGTCCGGCGGTGACCCTGGCCAGGCGCGTCTGGGCCGTTAAGAGGGCACCCAGGGTCTGGCGGCGAGGCAATGCGCTGGGATCGGGAGTGGGGATCTGGACTCGCGAAGGAAGCACGGCAAAACTCATAAGAGGCGCACCTTTCCCCCGGCGAGCGCGGATCCTGGTAAGACAAGAAGTGAAGAGCGAGCCCGGCACGAATGCCTGCCCTGATGGTCGAGAATCGGGATACGGATCGCGAGCTGGGCGAGAGCGGCGGGCTGCCCACGCTGATCATTTATCCCTTGCTGGGACTCTGCTCCGGGCTGGCCAGCGATCTTTGGACGGACCACCGCCAGGGCGTCACGGCGATCATACTGGCCACCACTGTCCTCGGGGTGATTCGATTCTTCTTGGGACGGCGACTGGTCAACTGCCATTTGTACGAGCTCGCGCGCATCAAAGGGCTTTACATCGCCAGTGTGCTCCTACTGGCCGCCAGTTGGTCTACGTATTCTTGCTGGACGGTCTCTCTCTATGGGCGCAGCTGGACCGGTCTGCTGGCAATCGTCAATACGGTGGGCATCGTAGCCGGAGCGATGTCGACTCTGACGCCCCATCTGACTTTGATGCGGACCTACGTCGCGCTCATGGTGCTTCCCAGCGCCCTGGCCATGACCCTGAAGGGGGGCAACCCTGAGCACCTGGCCGGGGCCAGCGTCATCTTCTTTGGCGTCTTTATGGCCATCACCGGAGAAAGACACCATAAACGCTATCGAAATTTGCAAGCCGCCTTGCGGGAGCTCAGCCTCAGCCGGGAGCAGCAAGAGGATTTACTGGCTCAAGAAAAACATCAGGGCGTCTTGCTGTCTGAACAGAATGTGGCCCTGACCCAGGCCCGCCGCGCCGCGGAACAGGCAAATCAGGCCAAGAGCATCTTTCTGGCCACCATGAGCCATGAAATCCGCACTCCCATGAACGCGATCGTCGGACTGACCAACCTGCTGCTCGAGACAGACACGACCGAACAGCAACAAATCTGGCTGAGCGCCCTGCGCGACTCGTCTGAATCGTTGCTGGTCCTGATTAGCGACATCCTGGATCTCTCTAAAATCGAAGCGCGCCAGATGAAGGCGGATATTTCGGACTTTGATTTTGACCAGCTGATCCAGGAATTACGACGCCTCATGGGACCGGTGGCTCAAGTCAAGGGACTGAAACTAGAAGTAGAAATCGACGAAAACATCCCGCAAGTGATTCGCTCCGACCGGCTGCGCCTGCGCCAGATTCTGCTGAACCTGATGGGCAACGCGATTAAGTTCAGCAAAGCTGGAACGGTCTCTATCAAAGCTGAGCGCACAGCCGGCAGCAAGATCGAAATCTCGGTTTGGGACCAGGGTATCGGGATCTCTCCGGAAAATTTCAACCGCCTCTTTCAGCCCTTCTCCCAAGGCGATACCCGGGCCACCCGAGTCCACGGCGGCACCGGTCTGGGCCTGGTCATTTCCAGCGAACTCAGCCACCTGCTGGGTGGTTCGATGTGGCTTTCCTCAGGGGGTCAGAGCGCGGGCGAAGTTCCCGACAACTGGAAACCCCCTCAGGGAATTGCTGGAAGTCAGTTCTGGGTCCGTCTGCCACTCAAGGAAGGCAAGCTGGCTGTCATCGAGGAGAGCAGCAGGCCTGAAACACCGACTCCTCGAGGTCCACTCAAGATCCTCGTGGCCGAAGACAACAAGGTAAACCAGATGGTCATCCGAGAAACGCTCTCCAAGCTCGGTCATGATGTGCATCTGGTGGGTTCGGGCAAAGCCGCCCTGGAGGCTCTCCATCAGGAGAGCTACCCCCTGGTGCTGATGGATCTGCAAATGCCAGAAATGGACGGCTTAGAAGCCACTCAAGAGATTCGCAAACAGCTGGGTGAAGGCCCCTGGATCGTGGCCTTAACAGCCAATGCCTTCACGGAAGATAAGGAACGCTGTCTGCGGGCCGGCATGAACGATTACTTAAGCAAGCCTGTGCGCCGCGAAGAGCTGGAGCAGGCCATCTTACGATGCAGGATGAGGAATTGAGATGAGCAGCTTGGAACGGGCCATCGAGCTGGCCGTGCAGCACCATAAAGGCCAGGTCGACAAAATGGGGCAACCCTACATTCTTCATCCGCTACGAGTCATGCACCGCTGCCAGGGCGTGCAGGCACAGATCGTAGCGATTATGCACGACCTGCTGGAGGACACTCCGCTCACCCCAGAGGCCTTGCTCAATGAAGGCTTCAGCCAGGAAATCGTGGATGCTCTGGAGGGCGTAAGCCGCCGCAAGAATGAGAGCTACCGTGAGTTTGTCTTGCGCGCCCGGCAAAACCCGCTCTCGCGTCAGGTGAAACTGGCCGACCTGGAAGATAACCTGGATCTGCGGCGCCTGACCGTGCCCCTCAACCCCAAGGACCATCAGCGCCTGGAGCGCTATCGGGAAGCCTGGCATTTGCTGCAGTCCTAACCGTTCATCAATTTGCGCATTTTTCTTAACATCTTTGATCCCGCTCCAGTTTAGCCTGAAATCGCATCAAATCACTTTAAGGAGAACTGGCAATGCGTTTCTGGCTCCATCTCGTTCTCGTTTCTCTGAGCTTCGGACTGGTCTGGCTTCGTCCAGTTCAAAACACGCCCGAGCAAACCACCCAACAGAAGGCCCAGCAGTTGGTGGACGCGTTTTACGGCCGCGGGCACGCCCAGGTGACCGTCACCCTGCACCACGGCCGCGGTCAAAGGACCGTTCGCGATCAACAGCTGGGCGATCAGGCGCTGGTGGTGGGCTCCCAAGAGCGCGAAGAGAGCTGTCAGGGCCGCTATCACAACCGAACCCGCTCGGAAAAGCTGGAACTCCCCCGCAAGCTGGTCATCAGCCAACAAGACGAGTGGCTGGAGCAAACCTCGGTGGCGGTGGTAGTGGACCGCGAGCCCGGTGAGGAGATTTCCGCTTTGCTGCAGGCCGGTCTGGGACTCAATCCTCGATCCGGCGACCAGATCCAGGTGGTGCGCGCCCACAGGTAAAAGCACCTGGACATGGCGCAAGAAAAAATCCTGGTCATCGAAGACGAACAGGACATTTCCCAACTCGTGAGGGCCTCACTTGAACGCGAGAACTATCAGGTGCAGGTGGCCACCAGCGGCCAGCAAGGGCTGCATCAGATGGAAGCGTTTTTGCCCGACTTACTGATCCTGGACTTGGGACTGCCGGACACCGATGGCCTCACTTTGTGTCGCGAGTTGCGCCGACACAATCGCCTGCCGGTGCTGATGGTCAGTGCTCGAGGAGACGATATTGACCGTATTATCGGCCTGGAAGTCGGGGCCGACGACTATCTGGCCAAGCCCTTCAATCCCAAGGAACTGGTGGCTCGAGTGCGGGCGCTCCTGAGGCGCTCGGCGTTCAATTCGAGCCAACCAGGCGGCGACACGTTGCAAAGCGGGAGCCTCCGGGTGCAAATCCAGTCTCGTCGGGCCTTTCTGGCCGGAGAAGAAGTCCACCTGACCCCGATCGAGTTTTCCCTGCTGCGGCAGTTCATGCAGAACCCGGGCCAGGTTCTTTCTCGCCAGGACTTGCTCGACCGGGTCTGGGGGGCCGACTTCTTTGGCGACGAGCGCACCGTGGACGCCCACATTCGCAACCTGAGAGCCAAACTACGCCAACAAGAACAGCATTTTGACCGCATACAGGCCGTCTGGGGCGTGGGCTATCGCTTCGATTGAGGGTATCCCCTTTCGTCGTCAACTGTTCTGGCATCTGGCCAAAACCTTGGTGGCCCTCATTCTGTGCGGCATTCCGCTGGTTCTCCTGACGGCTCCGCCCCCCGTTGATTTCGTTGAACTCTGCTTGCGCCGCGACGCCTACCGAGAGGCCCTGGGGCAAACGCAGCTTCAGCCCTCGCCGGTTCAGATCGTGCGCACCCGGGACGGACGGATGCTGGCGCGACCAAAGGGAGATTTCACAGCTCTCGAGCCGGACCGAGTGGGACTGGTGCAGAAAATCCCTCGTGTTTACGGACTCCGCCTCACCCAGCCCGAAGGAGAGGTCTGGGTGCAGGCCGCCCTGCCCAAGGGCTTCTATCAGATGTCCGGCTCACTTTCGGCACGCTTTCGAGTCATTCTGGGCTTTCTGCTCTTCTATCTGCTCCTGCTGGTCTCCAGCTCACTCTGGGTTCGGCGGCTGAACGGCCGGCTCGACCAACTTCGGGACCTGGCCCGACGCCTGGCGGCCGGAGATCTGCAAGCCAGCATGCCCGGCCAGAAAGGCGATTCGGCCGAGTTTGATCGCTTGAGACGGCGCCTGCTGGCCATGGCTGAAACCATTGCTCGTCGTCGCCAGGAGGAACTGGACCAGCGCCAGCAGTTCGAATCCGCCTCAGCCGAGCGCAACCGACGCCTGGCTGAAGTCTCCCACGATCTGCGCACACCTCTGACCAGCATTCTTGGCTATGCCCAACTTTACCGTGATGAAGGCCAGCCTCCCTTGCAGGCGATCGAAACCCAGGGAAGGGCCCTGCTGCTGCGAATTGGTCAGTGGCTGGAGTCTTGTCGTTTAGAATCGGCGGTTTTAGACGTGCGCCGGGTGAGCTGCGATCTGCACGATTTGCTGGAAGAGGGCTTTCATCTGGCCCAACAACGCCAACCACTCCAGGCCAGGGTGGAACTGCCGGAAAAGAGCCCGATCATCCAGGCGGACACCTTTCTCTTCCCCAGGGTCCTTTGCAACCTCATTCTAGCACTCGGGTCCGCCGAGCTGAGCTTTCGGGTTCAGCCTGACCATTTGCAACTGTCGGCTCTGCTCCCCCGGCAAAATGCCGAGGATGAACCTTTGCTCAGCCTGGAGAGTTGCAGCCAACTTTTAGCCTTACAGGCAATCAGGCTGGAGCCGTCGGATGATGGATTTCGCTTGAGCTGGGAGGCCACTTGCCAGGCCTGACTCGGCGAATCCTGATTTGGAGCCTGCTGCTCTCCGTGATCCTGGCTCTGACCTTCCTGCTGGTGAGCTGGCTGGACCCACTTCCGGCCCAACAGTTGCTGGCCATCCGTCAGCAGACCCATCAGGCGGCTGTGCAACTGGGCCGGCCGAGTCAGGTCCCGGAAATCGAGTTTGGGCGAGCCAATTTGCCGCCTTATCTGGGACGGGGCCGTTCCGAGCTGCTGGGCTGGCTGCTCGTGCTGGCCGGCCTGGGCTCGCTGGCGTCCTGGCGCCTGGCCCGCCCCCTGGAGCAGGATTTGGGACGACTGGCGGATGACTGCCAGCGTCTGGAACGCGGTCAGCCGCTGCAAGGAGAGCTCTCCGGCCTGACCAGCGATTTCGCCCAAATCCTGGGCGAACTCGAGCGCCAGCAAGGCGAGCTGAATCGGGCCACCCGAGCCGCCCGGCAAGCCCTGCACCTGCGGGAGCGACTGCTGAGCCGTTCTCATCAAGAATTTCAGCAACCCCTAAAGACCATGCACGGCAGCCTGGAAGGGCTGGCCGAGCATCCCTATTTGCTGGTCATCAGACGTAACCTGGAGACGCTGCTACGACTGGTGGAGGACCTGTCCAGCGCTCACACCGAGCTGCATCTTCAGACGGTCCGTGCCGAGAGTTTCCTGCGCCGCACCCTGGAGGGCTTTCCCAAACGGATACGGCTGCTGACCGGCCCGGATTGCCAACTGGAACTGGACGAACTACGAACCGGTCAGGTTCTTCTCAACCTGGTCGGCAACGCTCTCAAGTATTCTCAATCCGAGGTTGAAGTCGACTGGGGAGAGGACTGGGTCGAGGTGCGGGACTTCGGGCCAGGCATGGAAGAATCTCAGATACCCGAACTGATGCGTGAGTTTCGCCAGCAAAACCCGGGCCAACAGGAAGGGGTCGGTCTGGGATTGGCGACCGCCAAACGCTGGATGGAGCTACAGGGGGGCAGGCTGGAAATTCACTCTTCCCCCGGAAAGGGAACGCGAGCTCGACTCTGCTTCACCAGTGATCGTAAGAAATCACCTGTTGAACCGGCAGGCGCTGAGCCGGCTTGAAGTCGTCCCCTTGATAGTAGGCCACGGGCAAGAGGCAAGTCTGAGTGAAGTTACTCGGAATGCCGAGGATCTCAGCGGCCTCCTTTTCGTGCATCAGGTGCAGAGTGGTCCATGCGGTGCCCAATCCGTGAGCCCGCAAGGCCAGCATGAATGACCAGGCCGCGGGTAAAATCGAGCCATAGAAGCTGGCCTGAGCCAGTACACCCTGATTCTCGACCCGCCCTTCGTAGCAGGGAATGACAAGATAGGGAGCGCGCCACATGTTCTCGGCCAGGTAAACAGCGGAGCTAACGACCTTCTCCCGCTGACTCACGCGCGGATCGCTCGCGTCCGAAGGTTGAGCGGGATTGGGAGCACTGGCATAAACCTTGAAGGCCTTGCGGTAAAGGTCGCTGATCTGCTTGCGTTTTTCGGGGTCGCCCACAATCATAAACCGCCAACTTTGTAGATTGCTGCCGGTGGGGGCTTGGAGAGCGATTTCCAGGCACTTCTCCAGCACCTCGCGCTCAACAGGGCGGTCAAAGTCCAGGCGCTTGCGCACGCTGCGAGTGGTGGTGAGAAGGTGTTGACTATCCATGTTAGCGGCTTTGGCGCGGCGCTGGCTGATCCTCTTCGATATTTCTTCATAATTCCCGTAACCATTTTCAAGGCTGCGGTTTAGGCTGAGCAGGTAAAAAAGAATTGGAGGACCCACCGATGTTACGTAAATGGATACTCGGAATTGGCTTGATGGCCGCCTGCATGGGGTTGGCGCGAGCCTTCCCGGGACCGGAGAAACTGGTTGAGCTGAGGCAGCGCACGCCTCAATTTGAGACCAAAGTGGCACGCGCGGTGCTGAGTGTGGCCGCCCGGAACCCCGGGTTGGCCCCCGGACTGGCCCGCCATCTGTTGGAAGACCTGGGGGATGAGCCTCTGCAGGCACTGATGGATGTGCACGCCGACCTGCGCGCCCGATACCCCGGTTTCGACCACGACCTGGCCGCCTTGCTCGAACAAGGCCGCCAGAATCGTCAACAAATCCGCCGACGCTTTCCTCGACTGCGCAGCTGGTTTCTGGGAAGGCTGCAGGCTATGCCTGAGCAGCCGCCCCGGCCGGGCGCCTACATTGCCGTGCACCACCCCAAGCTCATGCTGGGCCTGGCGTTGACCGCAAGCCAGTTGGTGGACGAGAAGTATCCAGAACTCCCGGCCAAATGGAGTGCGCGACCGGGCCAACAAGGATTGCCATCCTTTGTGCTGGAGAATTATCCGGACCTGCCCGAGGATTTCGTGCATCGCCTGAGTCCGGAGCAGCGCCTGGAAATTCGCGAGGCCGCCCTGGGCTACTTGAAGGAGCGAGAAGAATGGGCTAAACAGCAACCGCCGGGCCGCCTTCAGGAGGGCTTCGAGGCTCTCCTCGCTCAGCACCCCGGCATTGCCGAGGCCTGGGGCGAAGCCCGCCTGCAACAGCTCAAGGCCCGGCTGCGGCAGTTTCCCGAACTCCGTCAAGTGGTGAGCCAGAGCTTACGATCCAGACATCCCGGGCTGCTGGACAAAGCTCGAGAGAGCCTGGACCGGAACTACCCTGAGCTTGCCAGCCAGTTGCGTCAGGCCTTCAGCGACCAGCTCGGTCTTTAGCAAATCTGGACTGGCCTGACGGCCAGTCCAGATTTTTTTCAGCCTCTTCGCCTACATTGTGGGCGAAGAGGTATTTGATCATGCAGATTACGTCCGCCAAAGCAGCCACCATCCAGGCGAACAAAAAACCGCGTGCGAAGAAAGCTGCGTCCCCTGCTCCGAAGACCGAGGCAACCAGCGACGCCGTGCAACTCTCCGGAGCCAAGGCACCGGCAGCCAGCACCTCCGGGCTGACACAACAAGCCACCAGCAGCGCGACTCAAGCCGCGACCGCCTGTTGCGGCCCAAGCGGTACCGCCCTACGCATGATTTTGACCGGTCCTCCGGGTGGCGGCAAAGGCACCCAGGCCGAGCTCATTCAGAAGTTCTTCAAGGGCACCACTCATCTGTCAACCGGCGAACTGCTTCGCCAGCAGGTCAAGGAAGGCACCGAACTGGGCAAGCAGGCTCAGGTCTATATGCAAAAAGGCGAACTGGTTCCCGACAGCATTATCCTGGCCATGGTCGATCAAAAGCTGGCCGGCGAGGAGTCTTTCATTCTGGACGGATTTCCTCGCAGCAAAGCCCAGGCCGAACATCTGGACCAGACCCTGGCTCGACTTGGCAAGTCCCTGACGGCGGTGGCCAACCTCCAGGTGGACGACGAAATTGTGGTCAAGCGTCTGAAAGAACGGGGACGTCAGGACGATACCGAGGAAATCATTCGCAATCGCCTCAAGGTGTATCATGAGCAAACCGAACCCGTCATCGGACACTACCAGGCGCAGGCACTGCTTGAGCAGGTGGCTGCCGAGGGCAAGGTGGCTGAGGTCGGCTACAATATGATCACCCAGCTCAACTCACGCCTCAGACCGCAAGGCTGCTAACCGGCAGCAGTCCTCAGTTCATCGTGTTGGTGTCCATGAAGCTGCGCAGCATGCTGGCGGTTTCTTTCGGAGATTGACGAGCCAGAGCTTCTAATTTCTCCAGCACCCTGGGCTGAGTAGCCGTTTCCTGGCTGCGGTTGGGCACACTTCCATCGCGAGCATAGTTCAGGTCGCATTGGGTGGCCATCCCATTGAATTTCGGCTTCTCAAGCAGGGGTTGATGCAGGCGCACCCGGCGCTGGCCGACCACCCAGATGCCGAGACCCAAACCGAGCGCACCCAGCAAGCCCAACCAACCGATCGGATCACCGCTTTGGTGAACAGAGGGAGGCAGAGGGGTGGCTTCCAGGGACTTCAGTCCTGCGTTCTCGCGATGCAGAGGAACCACCGAGGCGGTTACCTCATCCCCGCGAGAAGAATCCATTCCAATCGCGCCTTTAACCATTTGAACGGCATTATCACGCTGACTTTGCTGAGAAATCAGCACCGCACAGGTCATTCGATCGATACGCGGCAGCTTGTAAACCCGCCAGGTAACGGCCTCATCCGGGTGACAGCGCACCGCCTCCACCAGCTTTCTGTAGACCTTACCTCGCTTCACACCGGCACTTGCGGGGTCGTCTTCCTCGCCCATAACGGTGGTCGTGACCTCAGGCGCGCTGTAGGTCTCTTCGGAGCGGTTCTTGATCACGGGTTGATTAGAACCGAGGTTGTTCTTCACTTCGATCTGCGAGAAGTCCAACTGCAGATTCACGATGGCCAGGGCGTTGCCTCGTCCGTAGGCAGCGTCCAGCATTCGCTGGGCCTTGGCCTGCAAATGCTGCTCCACTTGCTTTTGAAGCTCGAACTGAACCGAATCCAGTTGCTCGCCGTCTGGCCCTCCGTGAGCCTGTTCACGACCCGTCTGATCAAGGACGGTCACATCCTCCGGACGCATCGAAGGTACGGCGCTGGCCACAAATCTGGCGATTCCACTGGCTTGACTGCGTGACATCTCAAAACCGGACTGAAGCTCCAGCAGCACCGACGCGGTGGGGCGGTTATTTTCCGCGAACGAACCTGCTTCATCCGGCACCGCTAGCTGCACATTCGCGTTGGCCACACCTTGCATGGTGCGCAGGGTGGCGGCCAGACTCAACTGCAACTCGGCCTGCTGGCGCGCCAACAATTCGCGCCGCGGCACACTGAATGTGTTCTGCGGTTGGGTCGGGTCGACGTGCGGCATCTGCAGCATCGAGAGTCGATTCAAAACAGCCATCTGCAGGTTGGGTGCCACCAGCAGATTGTCTCCTTCGGGACTGGGTCTGGACTCAATTCCCCAGCGGGCCAGTTGAGTCGAGCATTCGTCCATCTGGCGCTTGGTCAGGCCGGTCGCAAACAACTTGACCGGCTGCTGGGCCTTTTGATGCTGGGAAACTCCGACCCATCCCAGCGTCACCACCAGCACACCCAGCAAGGCAGCCAACTTAATTTTTGTAGGCACTGCCAGCAGTCGAGCGCGCCAATCGGTCGAGGCAGGCTTGCGGGAGGGACTCAAGGTGGCTGAACGACGGGAAGCGGAGGTCACCAGGTGGGACATGAACGGCTCCTTTCCGACAGCACAGGAGTGCAGCGGGAGTTTTTCTGGGGGGACGGGCTAACCTTAACCGGGACGGATTGCCAATTTATTATCATCTCGTAACATATTAAGACCGCTTAACAATTATATGTAACACCCGGTACAGCAGGCACACCCGGTTTCACGAGGAATATCCCTGGATGAGAAGGCGCAAAGGCTTTACGATTGTCGAAATCATGATGGTGCTTCTGATCCTGAGCGTGATCAGCTTGATGGCCATCCAGAACTTGCATCGCGGCGGAAACAAAGCCGGTGCTGAAGGGCTCGCGCTGGTGATCAGCGAGGAGATGAAGCGAGTTCGACAGGAAGCGATCGCTCGCCGACGCCCAACCGCCTTCGTGCTGCCAACCAATACCGGCACTTCTCCTGTCACCCGCTCCTTCTACGTCATGGATGGGGAATTCAAGCCGCGCATCACCCGCACTCGCAATTTCAAATCTGAGTACTCGGGCGCCGAAATCTTCGTGGGCACCTGGAATCTCTCTAGCGGGAGCTGGGACTCGACCGACCTGAAGGTGGCCGGCTCCAAATGGGGAGATTTTGAGGTCAGCAACTGGCTGCCCGCCGGTTCCTCCGCCCTCAACGATAACTGCTTCGTCTTCCTGCCGGATGGCACCGTCCGCACCAACGGAATCAAAAGCACCGACAAAGCCTACCATATTCTCGTTTCGGCCGGTGTGGTGAGCTCGGGCAATCGCACCAGTGCCACTCTGACCGGGGCTGGCGAAAGTTACACTATCAATGTCAGCCCGGTGGGCGGCATCACCACCAGCGCCGGCATTTACAATGAGAGCGGCGGCGTTACCGCGGTGCGCGGCAAATACTCCACCTCCATTGGATTCAGTGCCCCCTCGCCCGTGACCGTCCCTGCAGCCACCCCGGACCGACTCGGTTCGAACCCCAAAATTTATCCCATCCCCAACCTCAGCTCACTCCCCCCCGACAACCGACCGGACGCTCTGATCAATAAGGACCAGTATGTGACTCTCCAGATGGAGGCCACCTCCACCTCTGGTGACCAGCTCTTCTGCCAGTGGAAGGTTGACGGCCCCAGCGGCAAAACCGGAGCGTTTTCCATGCAGTCCCAAAGCACAGGCACCGGGGCCGGTGGTCGTATGGAATGGGACCAGAGTCTGAACGGCGGGGTGGGAGCCTGGAAGGCCCTCTGGCAGTGGAGACCACCAGCGGATGCTCTGCCCAGTGAAATCTACAACCTGACCTGTGAAGTGCAGAACATCCGATCGGGCGGCGGCACAGTGCAGATCGTGAGGAAATTCCAGATCAAGCCGCCGGGCAAGGTGCTCTTCGAATCCGACCGCGACGGCCACCCCGCCATCTACACGATGGACGCTTCCGGGCAACGCGAGAGGCGCTACCTGGACAACTGCAAAAACCCGGCCGCCACTCTGGACGGATTGCGTATCGTCTATGTCAAGAATTCCAACCCGCTGCAAGGGACCCTCTGGCTGCATACGCCGATGGATCCCAGCGGCGACACCTGCCTGAACACCACCATGACCAATGTCGAGTTGCCTTCGATCTCACCTCGAGGCAACGTCGTGGCATTTTTCCTACCCAACACGGTTGACGCCACCAAGCGCGACCTGTGCGTGATGAAAGTGGGTGTGAACGCTGTTTATCAGGTGGTGGATACAATGATTGCCCTGCCTGGAAACCCTTCTTTGCCGGGAGATACCCAGATGGACAAAGTCGCCTGGAGCACCAGTGGCACCACACTTTATTACGGCAAAGGCAATGTTTTGTATCAGGCGTCCATCACCACCCCGGGCCTGGGTTCTCCCACCGTAGGCGCTCCTGCGGCCGTTGCTGGCGGCACGGGCACAGGCAACGTCTCCTCGGTGACAGCAACCTTTGATAACGGCATTCTGTTCACAGACAACTACAGTCCCTACGACCCCTGGATCAAGCGCAC
Organism: bacterium; assembly: GCA_018266105.1. Lineage (GTDB taxonomy): Bacteria > Vulcanimicrobiota > Xenobia > Xenobiales > JADMJV01 > JADMJV01. The sequence continues at coordinate 20,071 of JAFEBA010000058.1, forward strand.
CGACACCGGCAGCAGGCAATATCTGTCGGTGGGATACGAAGACGGGGCGGTCGAGCGAAATCCACACGGTTCCAATCAGATCATGATCACCCATAGCGCCAATTCGCCGACCTCTCGGCAGTTGCATATCGTGGACATTACCAGCACGACCACGGCCACGGTCGGAGGTGCGCTGACGAGCGCTGGCAACAACACTCACCCCGTTTGGACAAGATGAAGGCTGCTCCAGGCTTGCGCCGGGGGCTGACGCTCGCCGAAGCGATCGTCTCAATGTTCATTCTGCTGGCCGGCGTGACGGTGATGGTGCGCCTCTTTCATACCAGCCTGCGCTACTCGACGCTGGTGGACAACCAGTCTATCGCTACCGTACTGGCCGAACGTCAGATGGAGAAGGTTCGCGGCTGGAGTCGGACCATCCACCTGACTCAACCGTTCTCAAACTGGGCAACCTGCCCTGGGCTAGGGATGACCTCAACGGACACGGACTTTCCGGGTTTTGAAATCAAAGTGGGCGCGACTCTACAGAAGATTTACAGTCCTTGCTCCCTCTTCGAATCTCTCTTTCCGGCCTCTGAGCAGCGCACCCTGAACGCTTCCACCCGGAAAGTGACGGTCAGTGTCTACTGGGGGGACCAGCTCGAATATGACCTTGTTTCTCTCGTCTCCATCCCCACCGGAGAGCCTCCCAATCCCGCCACGGCCACGGTCAACGCCGGCACAGGCACTCTCTCCCAGGGCAGCCGAACTTCAGTCAGTGTGAGCGCCACCAACTCGCTCGGACAACCCTTGCCCGACCTTTTTTTCAACTACATCATCCAGCCAGGTGCCGGAAACACTGGGGGTGGAAACGGGGCTCTAGACGTGGCCCGGGACGGTCGTACGGTCACGATGCGACACTGTATTTACGACCTGGCCACTCCGGTGCCCAACATTACCGGCTATGGAGTGGGTACCTGTACGGTGCGCGTGCTGGCTCTCTACCGAGGAAAACCTGTGCAAGGGGCAACAGCCAACATTGACATGCAACCCTGAGCGCCGGGCCTTTACCCTGCTTGAAAGCCTGATCACCGTGCTGCTGGTCAGCCTGGTCTTCGGATTGATCGCCGAGCTTCTGATCAGCTCGTTTCGGGTGACCCAATTTGAACGGCAGAAAATGGAAGCAGCCGAAGCCGCCCAACTGGCGCTCAATCGAATCCTGGGAGAAACTCGCGAGGCTTGCCGGGTGGATGAAACGGGCTTTCCCAATGAGATCGTCCTTTACAAGTTTAACCCCAGCCATACCCTGGATGCACGCCTGGACCCCAATCGCTTCACCTACCTGCTCAAAGTTCGCTATTACCTGGACCCGAACGGGGCGCTGCTACGAGACGTGACCGATATGACGGCAGGCACCACCGATACCCACCTGGTGATGGGGGCCCTGGCCGGTCGCAGTTTTGCCGAAGATCCGTTGACCAAGAATATTCAGGTCACCCTCACGGTCAGCATCAACGGAAAGAATCGACCCTATTCTGGAGAAGTCGCTCCTCAGGCCTTTATCCCATGAAAAGACAACGAGGTATCCTGCTGATTACGGCCCTGTTGGTCGCGGTGATCCTGCTGCTGGTGGGTATGGGCTTGCTGGGAAGCCAGTCCAGCCGCTACGATGCAGCCAGGCAGTTCAGCTACACAGCTCAGGCCAGGCAACTGGCTCTGGCCGGGCTGGAAGATGCCCGGGTAAAGCTGGAAATGGACCTCAATTTTCCACCCCAGCCCGGGCCGGGTCAGGAGGCCTTCTCTTACTCGGAGACTCTCTTCAGCGGACCGCCGAACCAGGGAACCTATACGGTGACCGTGGATTTCACCTACGCCAACGATCCCAACAGCGCCTACATCGCCGTTACCTCCGTGGGAACGTTGGGCCCCCCCATCAAGCCGGTTGCTCAGTACCGCTTTCGGGCGGAAATTGACAACAAACCCACAGGTCGCCCGGCCGGACCGGTCGGAATCAATTCCAATCGATTTTTCCGCTACACTCACATCGAAGATGAGGAAATGCCCTAAAGGAGGGCCCTTTAGCCTACGAGAAGGCGGGGCCATGCTGTTATCCATTATCGTCCCTGTCTTCAACGAAGAAACCAGCGTCTTTGAGGTGGTGGAGCGCCTGCTCAGCCTGCCTCTGCCGGAGGGACTCAGCACCGAAATCATTGTCGTGGATGATGGCTCAACCGACGGGACCACTCGTATTCTGGAGGGTCTCACTCAACATCCGGCTCTGAAGATTCACTACTCCGTCTTGAACTTTGGCAAGGGTGTGGCTGTCCGAGTGGGGCTGCGCTACGCCCAGGGCGACATCGTGGCCATTCAGGACGCCGATTTGGAATACGATCCCAATCACTTGCTGGAGCTGATCAAACCCATCATGGAGGGACGCACCCAGGTCGTTTTCGGTTCTCGCTACATGGGAGTCAACCAGGGGATGGTGGTGCTGCAAAACCTGGGCAATCGGATCCTGACGGGATTTACCAACCTGCTCTATGGCACCCGCCTAACCGACACCTATACCTGCTACAAGATCATGTCCCGTGAAGTGGCCGCCCAACTTTCCAAGGTGCTGACCTGCCGCGGCTTTGAACTGGAAGCGGAAATGACGGCTCGCCTGCTGCTGATGGGGCACAAACCCCTGGAGCTGCCCATTCGCTACCTGGCTCGCAGCCGCAGCCAGGGCAAGAAAATCCGACCTCGCGACGGCTTCAAGGGTCTGTGGTGGCTGCTGCGCATCAAGCTGTTTGGCTCATAACAGGCCGGCTTCAAACCAGGACAGGGTTCGGCTCCATCCGTCCTCCCAGTCCTCAGGGCGCATGAAATGGTCGGATTCCGGATACACCCGATAGTCGTAGTGACCAGCTGGAAACGTCGACTGCAAATGAGCCACGAAATGACGGGCGGGTTCGGCCGATACATGCTGATCCGCACCGCCATTCCAGGCAAATAGACGCACCCGCTCGTAGGCGGCGACGTGCTCATAGGGATGACACCAGCTGGGGTCGGCCAGAATTGCGACCACGCTACCCAGTCGGGCATCATAGTGAGCAGCGGCGTAGCTCAGCAGACCGCCGAAAGAAATACCACAGATCCCGAATGGACCGTAACCTTCAGCCTCAAGAAAATCGAGCAGCAGCGGAACCTCGGCCAGGGTGGGCCGCAGCAGCTTGGCCACCTGCTGAAGCAACGGCCCGCGATTCACGAATCCCGACAGGTCGGGCATTCGTCGCCCTCCATGGCCGGCCGCATCCACACCCAAAGCCAGAAAACCACGTTGCGCCAGCGATTCCAGCTCACGCCGATGGGTATCCTTGTCGGTGTGCAGTCCGTGATAGAAAAGCACGGTCGGCCGCGGCCGGCCGTCCTGGGAAACGGCCAGCAGCGGAATGCCGGCAAACGAAAAGCTGCGCTCAAACACAGCTCACACCTTAGCGATCAGCGGGCGGCTGCTCCTGCCTCCTGATTTTCCATCAGCATGCGCTTGAGCACCTTGCCCGCCGCGCTTTTGGGCAGCGAGTCCATCACCACGTATTCTTTCGGGACCTTATACTTGGCCAGTGTCTTTTGCAGATGCTCGACCAGTTCCGCCTCGTTGTGCTCGGCCGGCTGTTTGAGCACCAGGTAGGCCCGGCCCACTTCACCCCATTTCGGATGGGGCACGCCCACCACGGCCACCTCGGCCACGTTGGGGTGAGTCAGAACCACCTCTTCAATTTCGGCCGGGAAGACGTTCTCGCCGCCAGAAATAAACATCTCCTTGCGGCGTCCGCAAATATAGTAGAAACCATCGGCGTCCCGATAGGCCAGGTCACCCGTGGCCAGCCAGCCGTCCTCCAGAACCTGGGCGGTTTCGTTCGGCTTATTCCAATAGCCGGACATGACGTGGTCTCCCCGCACATGCAACTCACCCGCCGTGCCGACCGGGACTTCCTTGCCCTCCGAGTCGCTGAGTTTCACCTCAATGCCGGGTAAGGGCACGCCGACCGTGCCAGAACGTTTCTGCGCGTCTTCAAAACTCACCCCAAAGGTGTTGGGTCCAGCCTCGGTCAGCCCGTAGCCCTGGATAAGGGGGATTCCTTCGCCCCAGTAGGCCTCAAAGAGAGTCTTGGGACAGGGCGCTCCACCGCTAATCCACTTACGCACATGAGCCACGCGCGAGCGCGAAAAACCCGGCGCCTGGCGTAACATCTCATACATGGTGGGCACCAGAAACACAAAGGTGCACTTCTCTTGCTCGATGATCTCCAAAGACTTGGCAGGGTCGAAGTTGCCGGGAAGCACCAGCGTGCCGCCCAGGCAAAAGAGAGGAGTGGCCACCACGTTGAGACCGCCGGTATGGAACATCGGCGTGAAGATGGGAGCGATATCCTCAGGCGAAAGGCCCCAACCGCCAATCGTGTTCCAGGCATTGGCTTGCATGGACTTGTGGGTCAGCACCGCGCCCTTGGGCACGCCCGTGGTTCCGCCTGTATAGAAGATGGCCAGGGGGGTTTCGGGGGTCACCCGGGGCAGCGCCACCGGTTCGGCCGGGACTGTCTGCAGCTCAAAGATGGAGTGAGCTTGCAGGCCTTCACCACCGGGCAATCCCGGCTCCACGAAGGTGAGCTTGGGCTGGCAGTCGGCTACGATTTTTTCCAACTCCTGCGGTGTCAGCCGCCAGTTGAGCGGCACCAGACAGGCGCCCAGCAGGCCGCAGGCCAACAACAGCTCCAGAATCTCAGGGCGATTCTGCGAGTAGACCGCTACTCGATCGCCCGCCTGCACGCCCAGCGAGGCCAGGCGATAGGCCTGAACATGCGAGCTGCGATGCAAATCCAGGTAAGTGAAGCTGACTCCCGAAACCCGGTCGATCAGAGCGACTTTGTTGGGCCGGATATGTGCATGTGTTTCGATCCAACGGTTGACATACATGGGTATGTTCCTCCAGGCGTGTTGTGACTCGCCTAGAGTACGGGCTACTCGTTGCAAAGGGATTTCAGCTGGCCCAGGTGTAGGCTCAGCCTATGCACCGTCTCAATACTCTGCTCATCCACGCCGGCGAACTGGAGCCCCGCCTCAGTGGCGCCGTCAGCATGCCCATCCACCAGAGCGTCAACTACGAATCCGTAGCCGACGCCGCTTATGACCGCATCACCTACATCCGCCTCAACAATACACCCAATCACGAAGTGCTGCACACCAAGTTGGCCGCGCTGGAGGGAACCGAGACCGCACTGGTGACGGCCAGCGGAATGGCGGCCATCTCGGCTGCTTTACTGGGTGTTCTCAACCAGGGCAACCACATGCTGGCCCACAACTGTCTTTATGGGGGCACGCATTCCTTCATTACCGAAGATTTGCCAGCCTGGGGCATCAGCCACGACTTTGTGGACGCCACCCGACCCGAGACCTGGGAGTCGGCCCTTAAAGCCAATACCCGCGTCTTCTATGTGGAGAGCCTGACCAATCCGCTTTTAAGTGTGCCCGAACTGGAGGAGGTGGTGCGCTTTTGCAAGGCCCACGGCCTGCTGGCCGTGATCGACAGCACTCTGACCAGTCCGGTCAATTTCCGCCCCAACGATCTGGGCTTTGACCTGATTGTGCACAGCGCCACGAAATACTTGAACGGCCATTCCGACATCGCGGCCGGAGTGGTCTTGGGCAACAAACCGCACATCAAAATGATTCGCCATCGTCTCAATCACCTGGGCGGTTGCCTGGACCCCAACTCCTGCTTTCTTCTGCATCGCGGGCTGAAAACGCTGGCCTTGCGAGTGCAACGTCAGAACGAAACGGCCATGCGTCTGGCCAGCTGGCTGCAGGCCCAGCCCGGGGTGGACCGGGTTTATTACGCGGGTCTACCCGAGCATCCAGGCCACGAACGAGCAAAAAAATGGTTCTGCGGTTTCGGCGGGGTGCTGAGCTTTGAACTGCCTGGCTCCCTGACGGCCACCCAAGGCTTTGTGAACCGCTTGAGGCTGCCTCTTCAGGCCCCCAGTCTGGGCGGAGTGGAAAGCCTGGTGACGCGCCCGGCCACCACCTCCCACGCGGGCATGACGGCCGAGCAACGGGCGGCAGCGGGGATTCGTGACGGACTGGTGCGCTTCTCGGTGGGCCTGGAAGACTTTGAGGACCTCCGCCAGGACTTTGAGCAGGCTTTAAACTCCCAGCTACTTGCCTGAACCAAGCAAGCTGTGCAGCAACTGCATGGCCGACTGAACCTGAGTGCCCAGCACCCCACCGTCGCTACTGACACGCTCATAAAGAGCGTTGCCGGTGGTTTGGTAGAGCACGGCCTTGAGGCCTTCGTCGTTCATCTGGGGAGCGAAGTCCAAAGCGATCTGGGGATTGACCGAGAGCGACTCTACGTAATTGCGCACCAGGGCCGGATCATACCCGCTCTGATTCTTGAGCTGGTCTGGAGCGGCTTTGATTTTAGCCAGAGCCGCCTGAAAGCCCTGTTCGTAAGCGCTGTTTTTAAGCTGCGCCACGATCCCGCCCGGGGCCTGACCGGCGCTCTGGGCAAAGGCCTCGTCGATCTTCAAAGTCGTCTGAGCGGCCTGAGTGTAGCGCACCAGACCGGAATCTTCACCCTTGAGCTGAGCAATCGCGGTCAAGGCCTCGCGAGTGAGTTTCTGTTGGGCGGCCGGTTCGCCCTTGAAATTGAACTGGCCGGTCGCGGCTTTGGCGATTTCAGCCACTTCCTTGGCGGCCGGGTCACTGGCATTGGCGAAGTTCTGCAAAACGGCATTGTTGTATCCGGCCTCGGCCATCTGGTAATAGCCGGTCTTGTCCTGAGCTCCACGCAACTGATCCATACGGGCGCTGTAGGTGGCGGCGGTGGATTCCTGAGGTTTTTCGTTATTGGGGGCGGGGGCTGGAGTGGGGTTGTTGCCTCCTCCGCAGCCGGCCAGACTCAGAGCCACCAAACCCAGACCAAGGCCTCCAAGCAGTTTGGCGCTCAGACCGTGTCCGCTCCGACTCAGTCGGGAACGGTCGGCCGCATCCAGGTTGGCCGGCGCCTGGGGCGCGGGAGCCTGGCCAGACAGGCTGACGCTCTCGGTGGGTCCATCTGAGGACTTAGCCGAGCGCGGCATCGGGGTCTTAAGCCTTTGCAAAGGACTGGACTTGGCGAGACTGGAGATCATCATAGGTGAATTCAACTGCAAGGGGCGGAAAAAAGCATGAAATCCGGAAGCCAACCAGCATGTTCTCATCCATCTCAGGTCCAGGCCACTCGGCCCCGCTGCAGCGCACTCAGCCCAAAGCTCCAAAACGGGAAGCGGTGATCCAGACCGAGCAACCGCCCGAAGCTTCCCGCAAACCAGCTTCGCTGATCCATCCAGGCACCGCCCACGAATTTCGCCAGCGCCTGGAGCCGCTACTGCGCCAGCTGCCGGCCTCGCTCCTCAACGCCTTTGTGGACCAGGGTTACCAGCTGCACGTGCTGGACACCAGCGGACTGCACCCATTGACCCTTGAGGTTGGAGATTACGATCTGAGGCTGCTAGAACAGGACGAACCCGAAGTGGTGCTGTCCCCCCTGCACGATGGAGGCGCCAGCACCCAGGAAGAGCTGGAAGAATGGCTGCACTACGTCCAGGTCCTCAATCCCGAACTGGACGCGGGTGCATCGGCCGATCAAGAGATTTACCTGCCCGCCTACGGCTACTGGTTTGGACGCCGACTGTCAGTCAACACCATCGCTTTCTTGCGCGACCCCAGGGCTCTTCTAGAAGATCCACCGGCCGAGCCGGGCACGGTGGCGGGAATGGTGACTCACGGGTCGCTACCAGGGCTCTCGGTGGAAGCCAACCGCATCCTTTTTTGGGACTTTCCATTCCGCAAGAATGACCCTTTGCTAGATTGGTATGTTTACCACGAGTTGGGCCACACCACCGATTACTCTCTGGCTTTCCGCTACCCCGACCTGTGGCGCGACTGGCTTGCCCGGCTGGAGCAATGCTTCAGCCAGCCTCGGGCCTGGCTGACCAGCTATTGCGCCACCAATCCTCACGAATACTTTGCCGAGGGCTTCGCCGCCTGGGCTACCATCAGCCCCGCTCGAGGGGGCGCCATGCCCTCCTCGGCTCTGGCGGCCCAGCGTCTGGACTGCCACCGTGAAGTGCTGGCCCAAAAGGACCCGTGGCTCTACGAACTGATCGAGGAAGCGGTCGGCTGCCTTTTGGGTTAATTTCAGGGCTGTACTCCATTGTAGTGGTGTGCACATCCGTGACTCTTTTGCCCCCGTCTCCACCACGCCCCTGAAAACCCGGCGCCCCACCCCCACCGCCTCTGAACCCCAGGAGCGTGCCAGCCTGTCCGCGCTGGCCGGCCTGCAGCAATGCCCGCTGGGCCCGCAGTTGAGCGGACTGACGCGTAACCTCAGCCGCCAGAACCGGGCTCTGGGAGAGTCGAGCGCGCTGGCCGCGGGAGGAGGTCCAACCCAGGCCGGAACCACCCTCATCCAGGCCCAGATGCGCCAGGGGCTTTGCCCCTACTTGAGCCAGGCGACCCAGAACAACCCGAGCCAGGACTGGTCAGCCCTCAACCTCCTGCGCCAGGGTTTGGAGCAGGGTCAGACCGACCCGGTGGACTTCTTTCAGGGTCTGCATCAGAGCTACGGTCCCAGCCTCCAGGTAGGAGACGTGCTTTTTGAGACGCGTCGTGAAGTCGTCAACGCCATTTTGGTGGGAACTGAGAACCCGGTGGCTGAGCGCACTCATTTCAGCAAGTCCAGTTTGCAAAAGCAGGCGCTGGGCAGCGTTTACGGCGACCACACCCTTTTCCTGGAATCAGGCGAAGCCTGGCAAAGTCAGCGTAGCGCACTACTCCCCCATTTCACGGGCCAGAGAGTCATGTCCGAGAGCAATCACCAGCACCTGCAGGAGTTGACCCACAAGCATCTGGACGCTCTACCCCAAGATCAGCCCCTGGATCTGAACCTCAAACTCCGCTCCCTTTCATTGGATGTGGCAATCAGTCACATGTTCGGACTCTCTCTGGAGTTGCCAGAACTGGAAAAACTGGCTGATCTCTTTCAAAGGGGTGGTCAACTCGCTCAGAACCGGCTGTTTGGCATCGAGCATCAAGACGACACCTTACAAAACCAGTTGACGGAGCTGGCCGATCGCCTGATCGCCAGTCCCTCGCCCCAGCCCACCTTGCAGAGCCTGCTGGCCGATCCCAAGGCGAGCGACAAGGAATGGCTGCGTCAGCAGGTGATCACCCTGACCATGCTGGGCCACGAGACAACCGCCAACATGCTGACTTACAGCGTGGCCGAGCTGGTCAACCACCCCCAGCAGCTGGCCGAGTTGCGAGCCGAGTATGCAGTCACCATCGGCACGGCCAGGCCCACCCTGGATCAGACCACGGCCCTAAAAGCCACTCGCAACGCCATTAAAGAAACCATCCGCGAGCACGCCCCCAACTACCTTCTAAGCCGCGAAGCCCTGCACGACATCCAGTTGGGTGACACTCTGATCAAGGCCGGCACCCAGGTGCTGATGTCAGTCCAGGACACCAATCGGCTGCCCGACAACGATTGGAACCCCGACCGTGAGGGAGCCAAGATGTTCTCCTTCGGTGGCGGCGCCCGAGTCTGCCTGGGTCAGGTACTGGCCCGTCTTGAGGCGTCGGTGGTTCTGTCTCAACTCATGACGCGATTCGAGCTACGACCCACATTTGAAACCTCTCTGGATCCCCAATCGGACTTCTCCAGCCGTCCAGCTGATGCCCACTACACCTTACACAGAACTAACATTGGCCCCACACCCGCCTGACGGAGGCGGAATATGGTGCCAGCACAATGTCATACCTATCAACCATCGATGAACTTTCCAATCCCTGGCTTTGCCAACAAGTTTTGACCGATCATCTCTCCATTCAACTGCCCCAACTCTTGGGCAACCAGGCCCTGGCCGAAGCCCTCGAGAGCCAGTGGCTGCAGGTGGTCGGAATCCATCAGGCCCGGGCCTGCTCGGCTTCCGGAACCCTGAAACTCACCTACGATCTGCGCCGTTTTAACCGCCAGCAACTGAAGGCACGGGTAGCCAGGCCGGCGTAGTCTGCCAGGTGAGTTCCGCTCCTCGCATCCTGATCATCGACGACGAGAAAAATATCGTCGAAGCCTTGCGCTACAATCTTGACCGGGAAGGCTTCGAAACTCTTTTCAGCCTGGATGGCCTGGAAGGTCTTGAGCTGGCCCGCAGCCAGCTGCCCGATCTGATCATCTCGGACTGGATGCTGCCGGGACTGACCGGCCTGGAACTCTGCCGACGCCTCTCCACTCTGGAGGAAACCCGACACATTCCCATCATTTTACTGACGGTCCGCTCGGATGAGACGGACAAGGTCTTAGGCCTGGAAATGGGCGCCCACGATTACGTGACCAAGCCCTTTTCCACCCGCGAAATGGTAGCTCGCGTCAAGGCTGCCCTGCGCCGCCAGGAAGCTCTGACCGCGCGCCAGGCCCCCCCGCCCGAGTCGGAGATGTTCCAGCTGGGAGCGCTCAAAGTGGACTGGGCACGCCACCGCGCCTTTCTGGACGAACAACCACTGGAGCTGACCTCCAAAGAATTCAACCTTCTCAAGGCTCTGGCCGAGGCCCGGGGCCGCGTCCTGAGCCGTGAACAACTCTTGGACCTGGCCTGGGACTATGAACAGGCCAGCAACATCAACACCCGCACAGTCGATTTGCACGTCAGCCAGCTGCGCCGCAAACTAGGCCCCGTGTCACGCCGGCTGGTCACGGTCAAGAACGCGGGCTACCGCCTGGACCAGGATGCCTGATAGTTTCGAGCACTTCCTTGCCGAGCGGCTGCAGGCCGAGGCCATCCTGGAATCCCTGGCCGAAGGGGTTGTGGCCGTCGACCTGAACGGCGCTTTTGTAGCCATCAACCCGGCCGCCCGCGCCTTGCTGGGGCTGGGCCATCAATCCGTGATCGGGAACAGTCTGTTTGAGACCGTGCGACAACGGGACTTGCACGAGCTGGTACGCGAAGTTCTCAGCGGGGGGAAACTGATTCTTCGTGAGATCCCGATCTTTGTTCCGCGCGAGCGGATCCTGCGAGTCCAGGGCGTGCCCTGCTCCGCCCCCGGCCCGGGAGGGGCGCGTGTCGTGCTGCTGCTGCAAGACGTGACCGATCAGCACCGCTATGACCAGCTGCGCCGTGAATTTGTGGCCAACGTCTCTCACGAACTGAAGAGTCCGCTTACGTCCATCCGCAGCCTGACCGAGACCCTGCTCGATGGGGGCCTGGAAGATCCGAGTTGTAACCGCCGATTTGTGACCTTGATTGAGGAAGACTCCACCCGCCTGGCCCGCCTGATCGATGACCTGCTGATTCTCTCGCAGGTCGAATCTCGGGCGGTTCCGCTCAGGCTCTCGGCCGTGGAGCTTGATGAGGTGGTCCAAAATGTGCTGGCACCCCGAGAGATCTTGATCGCGGAGAAGCGGCTCAGAATCGTGAACCGACTGGATCGGGACCTCCAGGTTCGGGCCGATCCCGACCGCCTGCGTCAGGTGCTCGACAACTTGCTGGACAACGCCATCAAATATAGCCCGGACGGCGGTCGAGTAGAAGTTCTGGCCTATCCCGTCGAGCAAAATCGAGTCGAGGTGCGGGTCCACGACCAGGGGCCTGGCATTCCACCGGAAGCTCGCGGACGGGTCTTCGAACGCTTCTATCGGGTGGACAAGAACCGCTCTCGCGAACTGGGCGGCACCGGTCTGGGATTGTCGATCGTCAAACATATCGTGGAGTCCCACGGGGGACGGGCCTGGGTAGAAGGCACCCTGGGTGAAGGCAGCCAGTTTTGCTTTACATTGCAGCTGGCCACTCCCCAAGAAGGAGAGGTGGTGGCGCCTTCTCACCGCCTGATAGAACCCAGTCAGGCCCTTTCCAGCCCGGCCGAGGATGAACTGGGTCATCTGCAGGAGCGCCTGCTGGTCATGGCCGGTCTGGTTGAGGAAGCCGTGGGCCGCTCGGTTCAGGCCCTGGTTCTGCGCGATGCCAAGCTGGCCCGTCAGGTCATGAAGCTCGATCATGACATCGACCGCTCCGAGCTGGTCATTGATGAAATCTGCTTGAGGTTGATGGCTGAGCGCCATCCGGCCGGGACCGATCTGCGCCTGGTGGCCATGGCCTTCAAAATTAATGCCGATCTGGAGCGCATCGGCGATCTGGCCGTGAACATCGCCGAACGCACGCTAGATCTGTTGCGCCAGCCTTTGCTGCTTCCGCTGGTCGATCTTCAGACCATGGCCGAGCTGGTGCAGAACATGGTCAAAGCCAGCCTGGATGCGTTGGTCCAGCGCGACGTGGAGGGGGCCCAAGAAGTCTGCCGCCGCGACATTGTGGTGGACAGTCTCAACCGTCAGATCTTCGAATCCATGTTGGGCCTGATGTCCTCGCAGCCCCAGAACGCAGACCGCGCCCTGGCCTTGCTGCTGGTGGGCCGCTCGCTGGAACGCATTGCAGACCACGCCACCAACATCGCGGAAAACGTGGTCTACCTGGTCACCGGGCGCACCGTCAAGCACCGAGCAACGCTGACCTGAAGGCTTAGCTCAGCCCCAGATATAGTCCCAAGGCCAGCGTGATGCAGGCAGGCAGGGTCAGCACCCAGGCCAGACCGATACTCAGCAGAGTCCGGCGCTGGAGAGCACATTTCTGAGCCGACATCGCCCCGGCCACGCCGGAGGAGAGCACGTGGGTGGTGCTGACGGGCATCTTCATCACGTCGGCCAACAAGATGGTGGAGGCAGCCACCAACTGAGCGGCGGCACCCTGGCCGTAATTGAGCTGGTCCTTGCCGATCTTCTCGCCCACCGTAACTACGATGCGCTTCCAGCCTACCATCGTGCCCAGACCCAGCGCCAGCGCTACGGCCAGCTTAACCCAGTCGGAGACATATTCGATGGGAGCTTCAAGATCGCGAGCCGCCTGGCGCATTTCCTGAGCCTGGGGTCCACCCTGGTCGGCCAGTTTTCGCAAGCAGCGAGCCTGAAGACCGGTCAGATTGCGGAAGGCGATGCGCTCATCGGCCGGCAGGTTGCTCAAGTCCTGACTCCAGACCTGAGCAGACTGCTGCAGCGAAAGACGCAGCCCTGAAGGAACGGCGGTGCCGCGCAGATATGCCTGCAGTTCCTGGGAAACGGGCAGGCGAGCCGGGCCTTCCGGCAGCAGTTCGGCCATCCGTCTACAGGCAACCGAAGCGCGCTGATTCAATTCCGGCCTGGCCTGCAGATTCAGAGCGTAGGTGGCGGGAGCCAACCCGATCAGAATCAGCATCACCAGACCCATGCCCTTCTGACCGTCATTGGAGCCGTGGGCAAAACTGACACCACCGCAGGTCGCAATCAGCAGCATGCGGATCCACCAGGGAGGGGGTGCCTCACCTTGAGGAGCCTGGAAAAGTTTGGGATCGGTGCAAAAGCGGCGCATCAAACGCAGCATCAGATAGGCACAGAGAAAGCCGAAGAGAGGGGAAATCAACAGGGCTGCCGTGATCTGGCGAGCTTTGTCCCAGGCCACGCCCTCTTGCAGCGGGATGCCCTGCTGGATGCAAAAACCCATCGAGGCGCCCAGAATCGAGCCTATCAAAGCGTGACTGGAAGAGGCCGGAATGCCCACGAACCAGGTGCCGAGATTCCAGATCATCGCGGCGCCCAGCACTGCGAAAATCATGGCCAGACCATGTCCGGCCAGAGCGCCGGTGGAAGAGAGCGCGTCCAATGGAAAGAGGTGGACGATGGAGTAAGCCACCCCCACTCCGGCCAGCATTACGCCAGCGAAATTCAAAAGTCCAGAAAACAAAACGGCCCAGTGGCTGCGCAAAGAGCGGGTATAGATGACGGTTGCCACGGCGTTGGCGGTATCGTGGAAACCGTTTACGAACTCAAATGCGAGTGCGCCCAACAAGGCCAAAATCAGCAATAAACTATGCATGATCTCAAGCTAAGGGGGGCACTTTGTGCCCGCATGTCGCGCAGGTAAGGTCTGTGTAAGCTCGCTTCAGCGGCGCCGATGGCGCCGGAGCAGAATCTGGTCGCGCCGCCGGTTATGTCGTTCCCGCCTCAGTCGCTGACGTGCTTCTCGTTTAGGATCCTTTTTGATCGGCCTGGCGGCAGTATCAGAGCCGGTTCCGCTGACCGCTGGCGGAGAAGCCTGAACGGTTTGGGCCAGGATGGGCACAGGAGCAGCGGCGACCGGCTGCCGGCTCGGCCCTAGCGTCTGCATCTCGACCTTTCCCGCCTTACCGGGCAGCTGGACGGTCCATTTGAAGGGCTGACCTGGCTGGCCCAGTTCGCTGGCCCGGCAGCTGACGCTGTAGTTCAGGTCGGGAAAGTTGGCTCGAATTTCAGCCTTGGGATCGTCTGGGAGCCGTCCTTGAAGGGTCAAACTCTGAGGCTGATTGGAGGAATGTTCCGGTCTGAGCCAGGCCATGGCGAGCAAAATAAGGAGCGTCGTGAGCGCTAGAAAAGCTGCTTGCCGGCGTGTCAGCGCTGGCTCCAACTGGGACAATACTCGCTCCGGCTGGGGGTGTTGGTCAGGTTCACCAGATTGCTGCCGTCCGCGTTCACTCGAAACAGCTCATAGTTGGCATCCGCATCGGTATCACCACCGATATCGGCTGAGAACACCAATTGAGAGCCATCCGGCGCCCAGGCCATGGTATCCGGAAGATAGCCGGCCGAGACGGCGTGAGCAACTCCTCCAAGCGTGCTGACGTACAGCCGACCATCCAGGTCTCCCAGAAAGGCCACTTTGTTGTCGTGAGGCGAGCAAACGGGCCAGTAGCCGGCCGTCCCGCTACTGGTCAGGGCTGAACTCGTGCCGCCGGTGCTGTCAATCATTTTCAAGGTGGCGTTGCCTTCGCGAAAGATAATCTTGCTGCCGTTCCAGTTAAAGCACGGCTCCGCCAGGTTGTCCAAAAATGAAGGGGTGGGCGTATTGTGGAGCAGGTCCTTTTCAGAACCTCCCACCGCTCCAACCATGATACTCGAGCAGTGAGCGGGAGGTAGCGCCCAATCAGTGATCACATAGCAGTATTTGTCGCCCGCGATGGAATAGCTAAAATTGCTGACCTGACGCGTGGTCGTGGCCACTCGCCCGCCGGCATTCTGAGCATTGGTCTTCATATCGGTCACGTTGGAGCAGACCACATCACCATCGGCCGTGGTCTGACTGCGCACCACCCCGAGCCGAGTGCCGGTCTGATTCCAACTGGGAAATTCATAGGGATCCACCTGATCGTTTAGATTGCTCTGATGGGTGATGCGCAGATCGCTGCTCATGATGACCACCCCCGAATTGGAAGTCTCGCTGTCCACCGGGGAGCGCTCCAATGTCAGGGCGACTCTGGACCCATCCGGGGAAAGCACAGCCGACCAATAGTATTGATCGTAGCTTGAATTGAGGTCGGGAGCGTAACTGAGCACCGAAGTGCCATCTGGCTTGCAAACGCACACCTCGGCGTCATCACGAATATAGGCCAGCTTACCGGGAGCCAGTTGAGCAACTCGAGATCCAGCCCCCAGGTTTCCACTGAAAGTCCCGCCCCGGCGGTCACTGACCTGGAAGGTCAGATCGCTAGCCGACCAGTTTCCGGCCGGAGGATACCACTCCCAGACGCCCTCCCAGACGCGATCCTTGCCCGACCAGTCGACGGGCTCCATCCGGATCTCCTGAGCCCCCCCGGAAAGTCTTCCGCTGGTGCAATTCCACTTGAGCCAGAGAGTGTCACCATCAATGTCCTTGGCCCGCACTCGCATGGTCATGTGGCCTGCCTCGGCCAGAGTGGCGGTGGCACCCGTAGGCAAAGTGTCGGCCGCGCCTTTCGGCCAGAAGTCGACCTCACCCACCAGAGAAGGCGGATGATTTGCGGCGGCCGAGAGCCGTGGCGGTGCAGGGTTGCTGCCGCTGTCGAGAGGGCGGTTGGAAACCTGAACCCCACTCGAACCAGTGACCCCCTCGTTGATGGTTACAGAGCCCGTGCGCGAAACGTTGACTGTCCAGGGCAAACCGGCAGCCCTGGGGACGCGATAAGCAATTGGATACTGAGGCAAAGGAGCCCCGGGTGGAGGTGAGCTGGCGGCGTCATAAGTCACTCCCTGACCCACCAGAATGTGATAGTCTCCATCAAAACTGGTCAGACCATTGCTGGTTACGCCGCCACTGGGAGTAAAGATGAGGGCGAAATCACTAAATCCAGCCGGCAACCAGCGCGAGGCATCAAAGCTATCCGAAAGCAAGCCAGAGGAGCCGGGAATGGCCGTATTGAGCAGGCCGGGATTGCGCAAACTGAGCGAATTGAGAGGCCAGACCCCCATAAACAGGCTGGCCCGAGGAAATTCACCCGCCAGATTGACCACCCGCGACACAGTGGGTGCCGAAAAGCCCTCCAGGATGTAATAGGATTGACTGTGACTGAGCTGTCCCGAGCGGGTCGGCAAAACCAGAGCCACGCTTTTACCGCTGGTAATCGCGCGGATGCGGGCACCTCGAAGCTCTTCGGCCAGCAGTTGGGCGAGCCCCTGAGAGGTAGAGCCCTGGCCTCCGCGAGGCATCGCGGCCACACCCAGCAGAATCAAGCTGAGAGCCAGCGTCAGCATCAACTCCAGGAGAGTCAATCCCCGGCGACCGATCACAAATTCCCCAGGTCCTTCCAGTTGATGTACTGGAAATATTTTGGATTCGGGTCAGAAGTCCCCCGCACCACGTCAGAAAGGTCGAACTCAACCATGATTTTGTGCTGTGCCACGGGCGCTCCACTGGCGGGCACGATTCCCACCGACGTGACCCGAGCAAGCTTGTAGGGTTGAGCGGCCAGGCGAAAATCAACCGTTACCGCGAAACGACCAATTGCAAGACCACTATCATCCTTCAATTCCTCACTGTAGTTGAAGTATTGCTGATCTTCACTCGATCGCGGCGGAAAATCTGGATCCTTCTGCCACTTTAATCGACAATCTTCTAACCCGGCCTGACACAAAGCTCGAGCTTGGGCCTGCCAGGGGGCGGCCGCGGCGGCCCGATACTGAGCCTGGCGGCGGTAAAGAAAGGCCAGGCCGAGCAGCAGCAAAACCAACATCAACGACAGACTCAGCATCAGCGTAAAGCCTTTACGGGAGCTTGGAGCCAACCGCGGCGGAAATAGCACGCAGCAAACCTCCCGTCATGACAGAGATCTCCAGATGGTCCACTCCCCAGGCGTCCTGATAGACTCGGAAACCGTTGGCCTTCTCGCACAGCACCGAAGTGGATTGCGAACCGGGAATGCTGGCCGTACGCAGAACATTCCCCTGGTCGAAAGAATAGCTGATGGTGACCAGGTCGGAAGAACCTCTGGCATTCCAGGTATCTTCAGGCGCCAGAGCTCCCGGTGCATCGGCTGCGTAAACCAGTCGAATCTGGGGCTGTGCCGGGCTTTGAATCAGGGTGTCGGTAGAGGGGTTGATCTTTGTAAACCGATACTGGCCACTTACGGTCGGCAAAATCTGGGTGGCCTCTTCAACCTCCGCTCTCATCATTTCCAGGCCGTGCAGGACCAGCGCCAGGCGCTGTTCTTCCTCATCGCTATTGCGATGGAGTCGATTCATGCTGGCCATGAGCGAGGCCATCACCCCCAGCGCGCCAGCCAGCAAAGCCAGCGTGATGAGGGTTTCCGCCAGGCTAAACCCACGATTCCTCATAAATGGATATCCCCACTGCAACCCAACACGGGTCGCCCCATGTACCGTGTGCAAGCCTCCACGCTACAAGTCTTGCCCGTACTGGTGGTGAGCGACCCATCCGGCAGCAAAAATTCGTTCTTGAAGCTGGCTGTTCGACCATTGTCATCGGGATAAACTGTGCCGTTCCCGGTATCCGGAGCCACTCCCCAGTCAAAAAGGGCGTCCTGAATCACATTTCCGGAGCCGTCCTGGAGCCGGGCGCTCAGGCTGGCTGTTGACCCCGCCGACATCGGGCTCGGAACCGCACTATCGTTCACCAGCACCACCAGACCGCCCCCGGAATGAGGTGGTTCGCCCACCAGACTGACAACTTTCAGGTGATCCCCGGCCTGATAAGGAGGATAGGCCACGTCAACCTGCACACGCTGCAGGGAGTGCACGAGTTGCCGGTTGGATCCGCCCTGTAACTGACTGCTGGGGCTGGCGGCAGTGTAGTCGGAATGGGTGACCTGAATCGGATACTCGGGAAAGTCTGAATCCGGGCCGTTGGGATATCCGCTCCAACTGGCGAAGTGACTGGCGTCCTTGGCCCAGACCTGGACCTGAGTCAACCGCTTATTGGCCAGAAATGCCGCTACCGCGCGCTTCTCAGAAACAGCCGAAGCACGCAGGCCCAGGTGGAACATTTGGACGCAGCCCAAACAAGCCACCACCAGCACAAAAAGCGCCACCACCGTCTCCGCTAGGGAGAGCCCCCGTGGTTTCATCCTTTCAGTATAGCATAACGGGGAGGCCCAAGGCTTTCGATTTCGAATCGGCACAAGATGGAATTCGCCTGGGTTGAAGCCCGACACCTCAAGACCAACGAAAAGACCTTTCTGATTGTGGGACAGCGCGAGCAAATCGTGGGCCGCGCCACCCCCGAAGATGCAGCTGATAAGCTGGCGGTGGGCTTCGATGCCAGTCTCTCCCGGAAGCACTTTCAGCTTCAATTGGTGGGCGACCGTTTACGCGTGCGCCGCTGCGAGGAGGCGCGCAGACCTCTCTTCTTTGAAGGCCGAGCCGAAGAAAACTTTGAGATCGGTTGCGGGGAAGGCTTTTCCTCGGGCCAAACTCTTTTTCGCTGGATTCGCGAAGCCAATCCCTCGGGATCTCCTATCGTTTTAGATCCAACCCTCTTGAGCGTAGCCCACGAACAGGACGCCTCTCGCGGTCTGCGTGCATTGCTGGCTCTGCAGCCCGTGCTGCGTGATTTTGAGAGCACCGAGTCGTTGATTCGAGGCACGCTATCCGTGCTGGGCGAAGTCATCTCCCACGCCGCCGATTTGATCGCCATCCAGGTCGATTCCCAGGGACAACTCAAGGTTCTGGCCAGTCAAGGCAACTCCAATATCCCCCCCAGCCGGACGCTTGTTCGTCAGGCTCTGGATACGGGCAAGCCGCTCTGCTACCTGTGGCAGAACTCACCAGAGCCCGTTGGAGGCGTGGCCACGCCTACCGTGGTGGAAGGCATCAGTTGGGCGGTGGCGGCGCCCATTCCGGGTCAGGAGGAATCCTATGTTCTTTACGCCATCGGAGCCGAAAGCGACGGTGAAGCTCGCCAACTGACTCCTGGCGAGCTGGATCGCGCCGTGCTTGCTCTGGTGGCTGAAGTGGTGAGCTCGGCCCTGGAAAAATCTCGCCGGCTACGCCTGGAACGGGATATCGCGGCCGAACGTGAGCGCCGCGACCTGGCCGAACAACTGGCCAACCTGCAGCAGGCCCTGACCTCCACCCTGAACCCCGAAGAGGTCGCCCGTCGCTTCCTGGTCGGCCTGGAAAATCTGGTTCTTTATGACCGGGCCGCTCTGCTGCAGAGTGACCAGAATGAGCATAAACTCCTGGCCCATCGCGGTTTTCTTGCCACCTCCGGGCAGACCGTCAGCCTGGAGGAGGTTCGAGCCGGACTGGCTGGCTGGTTGCAGGAAAGCGGTTCCAGCGGAATGCTGCTGGCTATCGCCCACCGCCAGCCGTTCAATGAACCTCAGGTCATGCTGGCCCGGGCTCTGGCCAGCCAGGCTTTCATCGCACTGCAGAACGCCCGCCTTCACACTCGCATTCAACAGCTGGCCACGCTGGACGGGCTGACGGGTGTTTTCAATCGACGTCATTTTCTGGAAGAAGCCGAGAAGGCTTTGGAGACCTGCCGCTCCCAGGCAAGCCAGGTAAGCTTGTTTCTGATCGACATCGACCACTTCAAACAATTTAACGACCAGCACGGCCACCAGGCGGGAGATCAAGCCATCCGACAGGTGGCGCTGATCTTACAGGAAGTTTTCCGACCGGGATTGTTCGGGCGTTATGGCGGAGAAGAGTTCGTAGCCCTCTGCCCCGTCCAGGCTCCCGCTGCCCAGCAGCTGGCCGAAAATGCCCGTCAACGAATTCAGACCCAGACTCCGGTGACCGTCAGCATTGGCTTCAATAGCAAGCTGGGGGCTTTTGAGCAGATGGTGAGCCAGGCCGACCGGGCCCTCTATTCGGCCAAGGAACAAGGGCGCAATTGCGTGGTCTCGGCTTGAGCCGGGCCCCCTATCTCATCCCCTCTTGCCTGGGCGGTCTGCTGGCCATGGCCAGCTTCTATTTTCACTCCCCCATGCTGCCCAAGCTGCTGCTGATAGGCGGATTGGGAGGGCTTAGCGGCGGCTCGATCGTGTATCAGCTCAGTCAATCCTCGCTGAACGGGCCGGATAGCGTGTCTGAGGCCCTCAGAGAAGGGGCCTTGCGCGGAGGATTGGCCGGGCTGTGGGGTGGACTCACGGCCTGGTTGCTGCTCTGTCTTTGGAATGGACCGGGAATATGGCTGGGCCTGAGTCCGCTCCCCTAGGCCTGAAGCTGGAGCAACCGCTGGATTCGCAGCAGCTGAGCTGGCGCGCCTTTCAGCCGTCCACCGGTCAGAAAGTGGTGGTGCGTTATCTGAGCGAGCGACACGACACTGCTCACATCAGTGCTCGCCTGCAGTTGCTCAATCAGCTGGACCTGCCGCGGGCGGTGGCGCCGCTCGACCTGCAATTACTGCAAGAACCTCGATACCTGGTCTTTCCCTACTTTCCGGTCAGCCTGACGGTTGCCGCCGGCTCGCGCCATAGCGCCAGCCAGGTGGAAAGCTGGCTGCGCCAGATTGCCCGGACCCTTGAGATTGCGCACTCTCACGGATTGGTCCACGGAGCCCTGAAGCCGGGAAACCTGCTGGTGGACCGCCAGTCAGAACTGCGGCTGGACGGCTGGCTAACCGCCACTCAGTCGGCCGACGCGAGCGGCGACGTCAGGGCTCTAGGGCGCCTGGGACAGGACCTGCTTTCAGGGGACAGCTCACCCGCGCTACTCGACTTGCTCAGTCGGGCCGCTTCCGGCCACTTTACCAGCGTCAGCGACTTTTTGCTGGCTCTGGGCAAACCCACCGGCAATCGGGCCGAATCCGCCCTGTGGAAGCTGGGGGGGGCCGCCCTGTTGGCCGGGCTGCTCTTCGATTTTCGCCTCCTGCTGCTGGGCACTCTCTCAGGGCTGGTAGGGGCCGTGACCGGGATGTGGCTGGCTCGCTTTGGCTGGTCGCGTCGTGGCTGACCTGACCCTCACCGAAAACGAAGGGGAAGATGATGAACTGGCCCGGCTCGCCTCAACCCAGGGCGCAGCCTCCAGCGCCGCGCGCACGTGCATGGCCGACTACGAGCTGGGAAAGGAACTGGGAGCGGGCAGCTTTGCCACTTGCTGGGCTGCCCGCCACAAGCGCACCGGCCAGGACGTGGCCATCAAAGTCATCCAGGTGCGCCCCGGCCAGGGTCTGCAGCAGATGGCCGAGATTGAACACATGGTCAAGGTCGGGCGTCATCCCTCCATCCTGGAAGTGCGCGACGCCCGCCTGGAAGGAGAACACATCTACCTGGTCTCCCCGCTCTGCCAGGGGGGCTCTTTGGAGGCGCGCATGCAAAGCGCCTTCAGCCAGGAGCAGTGGCTGGATTGGCTGAGCCAGGCCGCGGAGGGACTGAGCCTGCTCCATCGCTGCGGAATCATCCACTGTGACGTGAAACCCGCCAACCTTCTGCTCGACCGTTATGACCACCTGCTGCTGGCCGACCTGGGCCAGGCCCGGAGCCTGGGCGACCAACGGCCGCGCATGGGCAGCTATTTCTACATGCCCCCCGAACAGGCGGAGGGCAAACCGCCTCAAGTCAGCTGGGACATCTATGCGCTGGGCGCCAGCTTCTATTGCGTCCTGACCGGCTACCCGCCGCGCAGTCGTAGTTTTCCGCTCACAGGCAATGACCACACCCAGAGATTGGAAGTTTATCGGCGTCAGCTCCCCGATGCACCCTTGCTCCCCTCCTCACGGATTCCCGAACGCTTCTGGCCGCTGCTCAAGCGCCTGCTGGAGGTCGACCCGCGGCGGCGCCCGCTGGATATGCAAGAAGTACTGGCCGAGGTCTCTCGCTTACGCCCTCGCGCGACGGCCGGCTGGCAGCAGCCACGCCGTATCCTGGCGGCCTTCGGTCTGCTGCTGGCACTGGCATTCGTGGTTCAGACGGTTCGGGTGGGATTGCTCCAAGAGCTGACCCTCTGGGCCAGCCTGAGCCTGGGAGTGCTGGTCCGCATCGCGCTGCCGGCATCCCTGGGCGGAGCCCTGATCGGAGCCGGCCTGGGGGCCTGGGACTACAATCGAAACCGATAGATCCAATCGCCGCCTTGGGCCCCTGAGGAGACTTCTTTGCGAGAAGCTTCCAGCGCCCCCCCATCATCGATTCCGTCAGGACCAACCGTCCAGAACAAAATCTCCGATCCCTCCCGACGGTAAGAGAACTGAGGAGACTGCCCGCGGGCCAGGCGCAGCCCTGCTTGCAAAGCCTGACCATCACTCTGGTTGACCAGCACTCCCCACCACAGGGGGTAGGGCAAGAGGTCCTCGCGCCCCAATTGAGCCATCGGACGCATGCTGACCATCAAATCGAAGAAACCGGCGGGCTGACCTTGCGCCGGCACTTGCTCTAGAAAGGCCCTGTAGTCATTGACCTGCAAGATTGGTTTCAGCGGCTCGAGGGCCTGGCCAACCTGACGTGCGCGGAGCTGATCGAGTCGATTCTGATAGGCTCCCAGCAGGCCGCCTGACCGCACCGGACTCTGAGTCAGCTGCAGAGCGCAATCCCAGGCCGTGGCGGCGGGCTGAGCCTGGTCCAACTCTCGAGCCAGAGCTTCCCATTCCGTCCGGTGCAATCGCGGCGGGTTTAATGCCCCCAGTAAAAACTCCGCTCCCGCTCGCCGCTTCTCCCAGTCCTCAGGCTGCCGACTCTGGACATACATTCGGGTAGCCTGGGCCACATGGGTGGGCAACTCCCAGACTCCCGCCTCGTCCGATTTATGGATCACCCTAGAATGAAAGCCCGGCGGCGGAGAGCCGATCATATCCGCGGCCAGCACCAGAAAAAACAGGCCCAGAGTGGCCTTCCTCAGAGCTGACAATGAAGCTCCATCTGCACCGGCAGACGGGGCGGTGGCGCTCGCAGCGCCATCACTTCCACACCCAGCTGATTCTTGCTGGCGAACTCGAAGTCTTCGGGAAACATGACTCCAACCGCACCATCTGGATCGATCTGAATGCGCATGGCCAGACTGCGCAACTCGTCTCGCTTGAGTGTAGCCTGCATCAGCTTCAGAATCTCCTCCAGCATCGGGGCATTATCCTGGGCCACAAAGCCCGCCTCCTCCAGGTAATCCTCATCGTTGAGCAACATGACCTGATTATTGCTGGTCTCCACCGTAAGTGAGTAGGGCTGGCTATCCAGTTCGAAAGCCTCCCCACGACATAAGGCCTGTCGCAGCGCTTTCTGATCGTCCAATCGGAGAGCCAGACGAAAGCCGTCCTCGCTCCAGCCTCCCTGACTGACGGTGTAATCCCGATGTCCGGCGAACATGATGAAATTGCCCGACAGTCGAAGCCCGGGAGAGCCCGGCGGAATAAGAACTTCCGCCTGCTCCTGACCGGGTATCCAGACCAGAGTGCCGTCCGCATCGGGGGCGATTCCGGTCAGAATCGAAAACGGCCGTTCTAACGGGATGTTCTCCAGGGCCCGTGCGATCATGTCGCGCTCGTAGTAGGGGATGCGCAGAGTGAGTCGCCCCTCTTCGGACCAGGCATGGGACATCCAGGAATGGATGACCGGCATCCCAAAACCCAGAATGCTATCTAGCTTTTTGAGACGTTCTGCTTTGCGCTTGCGGTCAAAAACCACCGGATAAGGATAAACCCGGCTGCGCATCGCGCTGCGCGCGACATGTCGGGCCGGTCCTTCATCTCGCACTCGCTCCAACTCTTTGCCCAGCAGCGGAATCACCGACAGGGTGTCGGAGTGGATGCAGATCTCTTGCAAACCCGGACAGGGCAGATAGAGCACGCCGGTCACGTCCTTGCGCCCAAAGACTTGCGAGCCTTTGGCAAATCCGGTCAGAGAACCCGGACCCACTCGATGCTCACCTCTGACCAGCCGACAGACCGTCTCCAGAAACTCCAGTGGCCTGGGCGGAATCGGCACGTCATCGGGATCTTGCAACCAGCTGAAGGCCAGCTCGGACTGGTCGAAAGCGCGCAACCCTTCGGTGAGATAGCTCCAGCAAGGTTGGCCCAGGTGAGTGTGCAGATAGACATGCACCACCACCTGAGGCAGCAATTCAACTGTCCAGTGCTTCACGCCGGAACCAACCGGGCCGGCTCCTCATAGTAGTTAGCGCCGCCCCCGAGGTCGGTCTCGCGGGCCTGGATCAACTCATTGGCGCAGCCTCCCTGGCGCAGCATTCCCCCTTTGGGAAGCAAGACCAGCATCGGATGAACCTGATCGTCATGGCGCAAGCGAACTTTCAGTCGACCTCGGCGCGTCTCCAGATAGGCTTCCTGGCCATCAGGCCCCGGCGCTGAATCTGGATGCACTCGCGCCTCCGGAGGTCCAGACACAGGCACAGCCCACTGGGAAGCCTGGGCTTTGGGAGTGGAAAAAGCGGCCAGTTGAAGTGGATAGTCGGCTTCCGGCTCAGGCAGCGGCGGCGCCTGATGGATCAGCTGCATGCGACCGCTGGGAGTCGGGAAACGCAGTCCTTCGAATAACACCTGGCCGGCGAACGGGCTGCGCACCGGGCCCTTTTCCAGGTCTTCCAGACTCACGCCGGCCTGTCCCAAACGAGTCATCATGCGCTCTTTCCACTGACGGGGAGTGCCCTCCAGGCATTCCCCCAGCCCCAGGCGCAGGGCCAATTGCTGCCAGATCCAGAGCTCGTGACGCACCTCTCCGGGAGCCTCCACGGCTGGCTGAGAGGAGCGCAGGTAGTGATTGCCATACGCCCCCAGCAGATCTTCATCTTCAAGCAGGGTACAGGTGGGCAAGACCAGGTCGGCAATATCAGTGGTGTCGGTGGGGTGAGTCTCCACAACCACCAGCATTTCCACTCCCAGCAGGGCTTTACGAACGGTCTGGCTCTCCGGGAGCATGGAAACCGGATTGCCGGCCGTTATCCATGCGAAGCGGACCGGTGGATCGGCCTGCAAAATTTCCTGACCCAGACAGGTTTCTGAAAAACTGCGGGGAGCCGCCTCCAGCCCTCCTAGCCCCAGCGAATCGAAGGCTGCCCGGCGCTGGTAGTAGTAGGAGACGCCACCACCCGGGCGGCCCAGGTTCCCACTCAAGGCGGCCAGCGCGTCCACCGCCCTGACATTGGCGCCGCCGAACTGACGCCGGGCCATTCCCCAACCCACCTGGATGTTGGCTGGCCCCTGATGCAGAGCCTGTGCCAGCACCTCCACCTCGGCTTCGGCTACGCCCGCCAGCTCCCGCCAATCCTGACGAGCATACAGCATCTCCTGGAACTCTGGCCAGAAATCACAGAAGCTGGCGGGATCGCGGGGCAACCCCAACTGCAGCAGACGCCCGGCCACGGCCATAGCCAGGGCGAAGTCACCGCCCGGGCGAGGTTGAACAAAGTGGTCGACCAGACTGGCCTGACGAGTGCGCACGGGATCGATTCCGATCAAACGCGTGCCCTTTTGCTTGAGCGCAACCAACAGCGGCAGCAAGTGAGGCGCGGAAGTGTGCACATTCTTACCCCACAAGATGACCGAGCGACTGTTCTGCAGGTCCAGATGGTCGTGGCTATCGCAGAGTCCAAAATCGGCTTCCTGGGCGCCCTCTCCCGCTCCCGAGCAGATGTCCCCGCGCTTGACCGTGACCGGACCAAATTTTTCAAAAAGGAGATCGGATAACTGCTTGAGCAGCCCCAGCGAGCCGCCCGAGCGGTAATGCAGAATCGAGGCCGGTCCGCTCTCGGCCCGGCACTGCAGCAGCTTCTCTGCGATGCGTTGGAGAGCGAAATCCCAGCTGACGGGTTCCAGCTCGGCCCCTTTGCTCGGCCTCCACATGGGCTGCAGAAAACGATCCGGAGCATACTGACGATCTAGAAAGCGGCTGGTACGCTCACACAGGAACCCCTGGGTGACCGGGTCCTGAGCCGAACCCCGAAGTTTGACGGCCCGTCCGGCGGAGTCAACCTCCACCACCAGACTACAGGTATCCGGGCAATCCCGAGAGCAAGTGGTGAGACGAGTGGTCATGCTCAAATTTTAGGCTTTATGGGTCGTATTCCTCTTCTTCCAACAGCGGCCGAGCAAAGGTCCAGTAATCATGGCCAAAATCGCACACCAGAATGCTCTCCACCAGCGTCTCCCCCTGGATCAAGAAGGCCAGGCGCTCAGGCTCATACAACCCCGAAAGCAGATCGTGAGGCCGCAACTGCGGCTGACGCCGAGCCACCTCCTCGAGCGTCATTCCCAGTTCAATCCCGCCGGGCAGGCAGCCCGAGTAACCCGGCTGGGCCTCCAGCCCCACAATTTGGTCCAGGGTCCGATCACCCGTCACCAGGATGCTGCCATTCTCAAGGAAACCCCGAACAATCGTGTCGTCCTCCTGCCAGCTTTGCTCCCAGTTCAGTCCCTGCAGGGACTGACCCAGTAACAGGCCACCCAACCCGATGCCGGGGATAATCTCCGCTTTATTGCTCACCACAGCCGGCCCGTTCTCTACAGGATCGCAGCGCCCTTGTCATAAAAGGCAGAGCTATGCGCCGGGTACTCTTGCTGTTGCTGCTGGCGGCACCGGGCTGGGCCAAACGCCCTCAAACCGTGCCGGCCCACCATTTTGCCATCCGCATTCCCTCGGACTGGGTCAGTCCCGCACCTGACCAATGGTGCACGGCCGATGGACATATCAGCCTGGTCTGGAATGAGGTCACGGTCAAGCGACCTCCGAAGGAATGGGCTGCCCAATCCCAAAAGCGCTTCCCCGGGCCACTACTCAACAAGGATCTTCAGTTGCAGTTGGGAGACCAACCCGCCTGGCATTTCGTAGGAGAGCACGGGGGCCGGATCCAGCGAGTCTACCTGAGCTGCCAGCAAGACCACGGGGTTATTCTGGTGTGCAGCTGCACCCCAGCCCAGAACTTCGCAACCATCGGGATTGTTTCTGAAATATTGAAAAGCTTTCGCTGGCTGCCGGACGAATGAACCCAGTCAAGCCCTTGAGGAGGTCCCATGCGTAACATCCTGATCTTAGTGGCCCTGCTGAGCAGCCTGGCCAGCGCCAAAGTCGTCACCGACTCGGAGAAATTTTTTTGCGTGGATGTCCCCGACGCCTGGAAGCATTCCGCCAGCAAGGATGCTCGCGGAGTGGAGGTGGTCGGCTGGAAAAACTCCAAAAACACCGGGGGACTGATCCTGACGCGGGTGGGCGCCAAAGAGAAGAGTCTGGAGGATTGGGCACGGGCCGCCGCCCGCCAGAACCCCCAGGTGACCATTCAGGACGAAAAACTGGATGGCCAGCCGGCCAAACGCCTTGAGTTCAAAACCAACGAAGGCTACCATAACGTTCTCTGGCTCACCAAGAAAGGACAGCAGGGCGCCATGGTCACCCTGGTCTACACCGACGAATGCCCGGACGACGTCGAGAACATCAAAAAGTCGATTGTGAGCAGCTTTCATTGGAAGAAGTAGGTCTCGAAATCGACACGCCGGCGGCACTTGAAAGCTTGCTGGCCGGCCAGCCGACCTCTCTCAGTGGAGTCGTCTTTCAAGGGTTGAATCTGGAGCCCTACTCTCGCTCCCTGCGGGCGGCCAGTCTGCGCGGCTGCGTCTTCCTGGGTTGCCGAGTGGATACCGAGCTGGCCGGGCATCTGACGCGGGAAGGCTGCCTCTACTACCCGCCTGTGGTCAACAAGCCCTACAATCCTTTCCGCACCGGGCTTTACACGGTGGAGGAACTCTACGACACCTTCGACTGGGAGGCCACTGACCTGAACGCCAGTTACCGCAGCACCACCGACTTCAAGATCTACTCGTCTTACCGCGACCCGGACGATCACTCAGGTCGCCTGCGTCAGGTACTGGTGGACGAGACCCTGGCCCGGCGCATCCATGATAATTCCATCAGCGACGCTCTGGACGAATTTCTGGGCAACTTTGCTCACCGCTCGGTGGTGGCCGTGATGGGCGGGCACGCGGTTGGGCGCGACCAGCCGTTGTTTGGAGAAATCGCTCGTCTCACCCGCAGCCTCAGACGGAGCGGTTATTTGCCCGCCTCCGGGGGTGGACCGGGACTGATGGAAGCCACCAATCTGGGAGCATACCTGGCTCCTTATCCAGATGAAACCCTGGAGGAGGTCCTCCACATGCTGGCTGCCGCCCCCACCTTCCACAGCGGCGGAACCTGGCTGGCTCAGGCCTGCCGAGTGCGCCAGCTCTATCCGCTCAAAGCTGGTGGGGAGAGTCTGGGTATTCCAACCTGGTTTTACGGTCACGAACCGGCCAACCCGTTTGCCTCCCACATCGCCAAGTATTTTGAAAACAGCTGGCGAGAAGAGGGCCTGCTGGCCCTGGCCCAGGGGGGAATTCTGTTCGCACCCGGCGGAGCCGGCACAGTCCAGGAAATCTTTCAGGACGCTTGTCAAAACTACTACACCACTTACTCCATCAAATCGCCCATGGTCTTTTATCCCAAGGCTTACTGGGACGGACCGGAAGCCGTCTTTCCAGTCTATCCAGTAATGCAGAAACTTGCGCAAAAAGGCGGATTCACGCACCTTCTCTCGATCACCGACGATTTACAAGAGATTGAAAAAGCGATCAGCGGAGGTTTGTCCAATTCATAACCAGGGGTAATCGCCCTCAGCATCATGCCTGTCATACTCATGGGATTCAATCAGAAAACGGCCTCGGTCGAGGTGAGGGAACGCTTCACCTACAGCGACGACCAGGTGCCGTCCGTGCTGCAACGACTTCACGGAAACCAGGGAGTGGAAGAGATCGCTCTGATTTCAACCTGCAACCGCACCGAAGTCTACGCAGTCACCCAGGAGCCAAGTCTTTGTCGCGGCAGTTTGCTGAGCTTGTTTTCCAATGCCGAGAACAACAGCGGGCATCCGGATTTTCTCTACCTGGAGAATGACTTACAGGCAGTCAAGCATCTCTTTGAAGTTTCCAGCGGCCTGGATTCCCTGGTGCTGGGTGAGAATCAAATTCTGGGGCAGGTGCGCACCGCTTTCAGCCTGGCCCAGGAAGCCAAAACCACTGGACCGGTTTTGGAAAAACTCTTCCCCTGGGCACTGCGCGTGGGCAAGATGGCCCGGTCCCAGACCCGCATTTGCCAGGGCGCGGCCAGCGTGGCGGCGGCGGCGGTGGAGTTGTCCCAGATGATTTTCGACGACCTGAAGGGGCGGCGCGTGCTTTTGCTGGGCGCGGGGAAGATGACCCAGGCCTCGCTGGGGCTGCTGAAAAACGCGGGTGTCGAGCAAATTCGCGTGGTCAACCGCACTCTGGCCCGAGCCGAAGAGCTGGCCGCCCGCTGTGGCGGCCAGGCCAGCCCCTTTGAAGATCTGGACAAAGCCCTGGCAGACGTGGATGTGCTCATTGCTTCTACCGGTGCCCCTCACTTTGTGGTAGACAAAGCCCGCCTGGCACCGGTGATGCATCAGCGGCGAGGCCGACCCTTGCTGCTGGTGGATATCGCGGTCCCGCGCGATATTGAGCCCAGCTGTCAGGATCTGGACAACGTCTATCTTTACAACATCGACGATCTGCAGGGCGTGGTGGCCGAAAACCTCGCCCGCCGCCAAAAAGAAGTTCAGAAAGTGCTCCAGATTGTCGACGCCGAATGTCAGGAATTCTCGCGCTATCTGGATTCACGCAAGGCCAACCAGGCCATCCGAATGCTGCGCGAAAGTTTTGAAGAAGTGCGCCAGAGCGAATTGATGAAGCATCGCGGATCCCTGACTCATGAAGAAATGGATCGCCTGGAGAGCTTCTCCAACGTGTTGCTGAACAAGTTGCTACACCACCCCATGATACAGCTCAAAAAGATGAGCGCGGCCGGCGTTCCGCCAGAAGAACTGGAGCGGGCATTGGAAATTTTAGGCATTTTCCCTAGAGGCAAACATGAGTAGCGCACTACTGGCTTTATCCGCTCTGGGCTACTGGGCCTCAGCCATCAGCTTTCACTACAACCTGTTTCATCGCAAGCAGCGAGACTGGACCCAATGGTTGCGGATTCTGCTGGGCAGCCACGCCGTTCATACCCTGGGTCTGGTCGCCCTCACCGTGCAACTACAACATTTGCCCGTGCTGAGCATGCCGGAAGTGATGGCCGTTTTAGGCTGGGCCCTGATCGCTCTCTACGCCATTGTGGGGCGCCGCTGGAAGGTGGATGCTCTGGGCGGAATCGCGGCTCCAGCCGTGGCCGTGCTCACAACCTTTGCCACCATCACGCTCGGCCACGAAACCCCTCACAGTTACCGTGGAGTCTGGTTTGGGCTGCATGTCAGCAGCCTGGTTGCCAGCTACGCCGCCTTCTGCCTGGCCGCATTCTGCTCACTGCTGTATTTCATCCAATCGCGCCGTCTTAAGGAGAAGAAGCTGAATACAGCTTTTCTGTTGCCCTCGCTGACCACTCTGGATCGAGTGGCCTTTCGCTTCATTATGGTGGGCTTTCCCCTGTTGGTCTTGGGAATGGTGAGCGGGACCCAGATGCCCGGCTGGCACTGGACCTGGGATCCCAAAGAGACCCTGGTAGCTGTGACCGGGGGCGTCTACCTGCTTTACCTGCACGCTCGGGTCCTGGCTGGATGGCAAGGGCGCCGCATCAATATGATCTTGCTGGTGGCCTTTCTTTGCGTGCTGGTCAGCCTGCTGGCCCCGGGCCGTTCCCACGGTTACTAAAGGACAGTCCCGAAAAGCAGGGAACCTTGCATTGTGGATTCCCGCAAAAAAATTCTGCTGGGCCTGAGCCTGGTAGCGCTCCCGCTTTGCAGTAGCGCAGCTTTAGAGTGTTACCGCTACAACCAGGCCAACCAGCTCCGAGAAGCCGGGCACAACGACGAAAGCCAGGGACGCATCCTGGAATGCATCGCAAAGTACGAGCAGGCCATCAAAATCTATCCGTATTTTCTGGATCTCTACCCGGAGCTGGCCGAGCTTTACGACAGCACCAATGATTTAAAAAATTCGGAGCGCTGTTGGAATGAGGCCGTGGCCAAAGCCCCAGCCGACGCCCGCTCTCAGTCGCTGATGTACCGGATGCGCGGAACCTTTTATTTTCATCACGAGATGTTGGCCCTGGCCGAGTCCGACTTGACTCAGGCCAGTTGTCTGGACCCTAGCGATCCTCTGGCTGAGCAGTTGCTCACCAAGTGTCGCGAGAAAAAGCAGACTACTGCGCCTTCACCATCTGGCTCAAAGACATCCCGCTGACTTCGCGCACCAGACCCAACGTCCAGCAGCCGGGAAAACCCGAAGCAAAGCTCTGTCCGTAGGTCTCCCGCAGGGTGGCGATCAGGGTGTCCGCACGCTTCTGACGGATGCGCCCGTCCTGGTTGCGCTGGCGGCCGTTGAGGCCGGCTTCGTGAGTGACTTCCGGTTGCTGGCGTACCAGCTGGCTCAGCGAAAGCCCCGTGATCTCACGGAGGGTAGAAAGGTGGGTGTCGCCCCTGCGGTCAGAAATCTCACCATAGGTCTTCTCCAGAGTGGAGAGATGGGTGTCGCCGCGCTTTTGGCGGAAGCGTCCGTCGAGATTGTGAGTGCGTTGGGCCTGGATCATCATGGTCTTGAATCTTCTTTTCTTTGTCCAAAAGTGATTGTGATTTATTTCACAACCCAAGTGTAACGCCAACACTTAGTCATGCTTGTGAACAAAGCTTGAACATGAAGCCAGATGTTATCAAATCCACTTAGAAGGGCAGGGTCCGGCTGGAAACAAAGCTCCAGCTCATGAAGCATCTCAAATTAGGCACGCGCGGCAGCGCGCTGGCCCTGACACAATCTCAGGGGGTAGCCGACTCCCTCATGGCGCGCGTGCCCGGCCTGAAAGTCGAACTGGTGATGATCAAGACCAGCGGAGACCTCAATCAGCGTGACCCGCTGGGCACCTTCGGCGGCAAGGGGGTCTTCGTCAAGGAACTGGAGCAAGCACTGCTCCAGAACGAAGTCGATTTCGCGGTGCATAGCCTGAAGGATATGCCCAGCCAGCTGCCTCCCGGACTTCGCCTTACCCCTCCCCCGGCTCGAGCCGATGCCCGCGATGCCCTGGTGGGTTCGGTCGGACTGCTCGAAGTGCCGGCTGGCCAGGTGGTAGGAACCGGTAGCCTGCGTCGCCAGGTGCAACTGCGAGTCTTGCGTCCCGACCTGGAATATCGCGACGTGCGCGGCAATGTGCCCACCCGCGTGGAAAAATGGCGCAGCGGAGAATACCAGGGCGGCGTGGTGCTGGCCTGTGCCGGTCTGCACAGGCTGGGCCCGCAAAGCAGCGCCGCCTCCTCCGAGATTCATCCACTTTCCACGCAGGAGTGCCTCCCCTCACCCTGCCAGGGCATCCTGGGCCTGGAGTGCGCGCGCCAAGAAGTGGCGGAATGCCTGGCCGTGCTGGCTGACCCGGAAGCGCACTGGATGATGCTGGCCGAGCGAGCCTACCTGGCGGCGCTGGGCGGTGACTGCAACTTACCGGCCGGCGGCTTCGCCCGGGTGCAGGGGCAGCGTCTCAGCTTTGAGGCCGTCCTGTGGCGCGAAGACCAGCTTCGACGTGCTCATCTGGAGGGTGACCTGGACGCCGCCG
Source organism: bacterium (assembly GCA_018266105.1). Lineage (GTDB taxonomy): Bacteria > Vulcanimicrobiota > Xenobia > Xenobiales > JADMJV01 > JADMJV01. The sequence continues at coordinate 52,915 of JAFEBA010000058.1, forward strand.
CCGAGCTGGGTCGCCAGGCGGCCGCCCAACTGCTGGGCTGATGGAACGCTGGCAATGGTGCCAGGCGATTCAGGCCGCGGGCGGCCTGGAACCGTCCGACTGGCTCTGGTTAAGCCAACCGCGTCAGCACTATCCGCTCGACTGCGCGCTGATTCTGGAAAAGGGCTGCGGCCACCCCGAACAACTGGCGGCTCAGCTGAACGGAAGACCCTTGCGCTTGCTCAGCCAGCCCCTGACACCACGTCAGCGCTGCCAGGTCTATCCCTGTCCGATTCCGGAGGGAGAGTGGTTGCTATTGGCCGGGCCGGCGGCTGGAGCCAATGGTTGGGAAGATCGACCTCTCTACGGACAGCGCATCGCTTTGACTCGCGAGCCCTCCCAGGCTCATAGCCTGCACAAAATTCTGGAACAACTCGGTGCCGAGGTCATCTTGTGCCCGGTCCTGCGCTTTGTAGAGCCGGACGACCCGACTCCCCTGCAGAGGGCCCTGAAACACCTGGAGAGCTATGACTGGCTGCTGTTCACCAGTCCAAACGGTGTGCGCACCTTCTTTGAGGCTTTAAATGCTCATGGTGACGCACGCCGACTGGCCAAAGCGCGCATCGGCGTGATCGGACCGGGCACCGGGGCGGCCCTGCAGCAACGAGGACTCAGGCCCGACCTGGTGCCGGCCCGTTCTGTAGCTGAGGGTCTGCTGGAGGCGCTGAGCGAGCACCCCATGGACGGCAAGCGCGTCCTCATTCCGCGAGCTCAGGAAGCCCGTGAAGTCTTACCAGAAGAACTGGCCCGGCGAGGCGCCCTGGTAGAAGTTGCAGCCTGTTACAAAACGGTGATGCCCGAGCCTCCACCCCAACTGGCCGAGGTTGATCGGGTCGTGCTGATGTCTTCATCGGCCGCGCGCAACTTCCGCCAACTTTGCACGGGTGACCCGGAGTGCGTCTGTATCGGTCCGATCACGGCCGAAACGGCCCGCCAGCAGGGCTTTACGCGAATCGTTCAAGCCCGGCAGTTCGACCAGGATGGGGTGGTTCAGGCCTTGTTAGCTCATTCGTAGGGACCGGCCCAGGCACGAGCGAAAAGCCAGAGGTGCATTGGAAGTCAGTTCTTTCTCAGCAGGCCAGCCTGGAAGCGGCCATCAATGAATGCCTGGACCGCCTCAAGGATTTTCCAGAGCCAATTGACCTCGCCTTCGTGTTCGTGCAGTCCGCCTGGCGCAAAGATATGGAGCAAGTTTCGGGGCGCCTGCGGCGGGGGTTGAACGCCCGACTCATGCTTGGCTGCACCGGGGGTGGCGTGATCGGCGAGGGCCTGGAGGTGGAAGCCCGTCCAGCCCTGAGCGTCACTGTCGGCAATCTACCCGGTGTCGAGCTCCACGGCTTCTACCTGGAGGACGATGAACTGCCCAGCCCCGACGCCCCCCCCGAATGCTGGCGCGAGGTGATCGGGCTGCAAGGTTGGGAAGCCACACCCGCCTTCATCTTGCTGGCCGACCCTTTCGAATTCGATCTGAATGCTCTACTACGCGGACTGGACTATGCTTTTCCCAGGTCCCTGAAACTCGGCGGGTTAGCCAGCGACGCCCGCCAGCCAGGTGGCAATCGACTGATTCTGAACCAGCAACTCTACAGCCGGGGCCTGGTGGGACTGGCCCTGGGCGGCAAGCTCAAGGTCGAGTCGGTGGTGGCCCAGGGCTGTCGACCCATCGGAGAGGCTATGCGCATCACTCGCGGGGAGCGCAATGTGATTTTGGAAATGGATGGCCGGACTCCATTGCAGGTGCTGGAGAAGACCCTGGGGGAGCTTTCTCAACGCGATCGTAAGGTCGCCCAGAACTCGTTGTTCTTGGGGATTCGCACCGAACCCGAACTCAGTGTGGATGCAATTCTGAGCAACCGGCCCAAAGCTGGCGGGGATTTCCTGATTCGCAATCTGCTCAGTCTGGACCCACGCCGACAGGCTTTGACGGTCGGGGCGTTAGTGCGCACCGGACAAACTGTTCAGTTTCACCTGAGAGATGCACAGGCTTCAGCGGAAGACTTGGAGAAAATGTTGGATCGGTACCGAGAACAGGGCAAGCAACCACGAGGTGGTGTGTTGTTTTCATGTCTGGGACGGGGGGAGCATCTGTACAAGCAGGCCAATCACGATTCCGAGCAATTCCGGCGCCGCTTTCCACAAGCGGCCCTGGGGGGGTTTTTCTGCAATGGAGAAATCGGTCCGGTGGGAGACACCAGCTACCTCCATGGCTATACCTCCTGCTTCGCTTTGATTGGGCCCGAGGATTAACTGATGGAAGATTTTGAATCCACAACCGAAGTGCTGGGTTTTGCCCCCCGCTTTCAAAAAAGCGCGGAGCAAAAACAGCTCTGCCTGGTCGTGGTCAGCGGAGCCGAGAAAGGGGCGGTTTTCCCCCTCAATCCAGGTGTCACCACTCTGGGTCGCTCCGCTCAACACTCGGACTTTGTCATTTCCGGCCGCGGACTCAGCCGTGCCCACGCTCGTCTGGACATCTCCGACCAGGGCGAGGTGACAGTCGAGGATCTGGAATCAACCAACGGACTCTTCATCAATGGCACAAAAGCCCTGCGCGGCTCGCTGAAGCCCGGCGACACACTCACTCTGGGGCCGGAAGTCAGCCTGCAGCTGGACGCTCCCGACCAAAGTATTCAATCTCTCCTTCAGGAAATGCATCGGGGAGCCACTCAAGACGGCCTGACCGGCCTGATCAATCGCCGTTCGTTTCTGGAACGGCTGGAAGAAGAAGTGGCCGCCACCCATCGCCACTCGCTGGCGACCTGCCTGGCCCTGATCGACGTCGACCATTTCAAGTCGGTGAACGATACCCATGGCCATCCGGCCGGGGACGCCGTACTGGTGGAAGTGGCGGCTCGACTCAACAAACACGTGCGCCAGGAAGACGTGGTGGCCCGTTTTGGCGGGGAAGAATTCGTCATCCTGTTGCGTCATACCGATCTGGCCGGTGGAGTAGTGCTGCTCGACCGCCTGCGCGGCTACATTGGGGAGCAACCCATGATTGTGCCGACCCCGGCCGGGACTCGAGAAATCAGCGTGACCTTTAGCGCCGGAATTACCCAACTGGACAAAAACTCCAACAGCGAGCAACTGCTGGAGCGAGCCGACGTGGCCCTTTATCAGGCCAAACGCACGGGTCGCAACAGGGTGGTCTCGAGCGAAGCGAGCGTGTAAGAATGGACTCGACAGCCTCGGCAAACCTTGAAGAGGGCAAGCTTCTGGCCAACCGCTACAAAGTGGAGAAAGTGCTGGGACAGGGTGGGATGGGCGCCGTCTATCTGGCCCGAGATAGCTCCCTGGGCGACAAAGCCGTGGCCATCAAAGAGATGCGCGTCAGCGCCGCCGACGATAAGCAGCAGCAGGCCGCCCTGCAGCAATTTCGTCAGGAAGCCCAGTTCCTGGCCAATTTGGAGCATCCGAACCTGGTTCAGGTGAGCGATTTTTTCAGCGATGACGGGCGCCACTATCTGGTGATGGCCTTCGTCAAAGGCCAGAACCTGGGCGAAATGCTGATTGCGCGCAGAGGTGCATTTCCGGTCGCCAAAGTTCTGGAGTGGGGCCGCCAGCTGGCTGGCGTGCTGCATTATCTGCATACGCAAGATCCGCCCATTCTGTTTCGCGACCTGAAGCCCAGCAATATCATGCTGGACGCCGCCGGCAACGTGCGACTCATCGATTTTGGCATCGCCCGCAGCTTCAATCCCGAGGGAGTCACGGCCACATTCCTGCAAGGGATGGGTTCGGCCGGCTACTCCCCGCTGGAGCAATACCAGGGAGCGGGGGGCACCGACCCACGCTCCGACATTTATGCTTTGGGCGCGACCCTGTTCCATCTGGTGACCAACCGCGTGCCCCCCAGTCCGGTGGAACTGGTCTCCGAAAACAAGCCCATGCCCTCTGCCAGGCGCTGGAATCCGACCCTGCCCAATCAGGTCGACCAGATTTTGCTAAAAATGCTGGCCGTGCGCAAGGACGACCGCTACCAGACCATGGAGCAGGTTCGAGCCCTGCTTGATCAGGCCGCCAAGAACCTGGAGAAGGACGAGGATGGGGCCACCGAGTCGCTGGGAAGCGCTCCCAGCCTGCCTCCCCCCAGCAGCACCCCACTGGCCCAGGTTCCGACTCTGCAGGTGCGAGCCGCCGCCCCCACCACCCAGATGGAAAGCGACCCCAATTCCGGAATTCTGTATATGACCATTGGCATGCTGACCATGGCCGCCATCGGCCTGTTTGGCTTCCTGGCCTATCAGGCCACCCATCAACCCTCGACCACCCCCACTCCTGTGGTGGCCGCCCACTCGCCTGAACCGAAACCATCCCAGGCGCCACCCAGGCCGGTCGTGACCTTGAAAAAACCGACCCGACCAGAACTTCCCGCCCAGCCAGACCGGCTGGCCACTCGCCCGCCCGTTCCTCAGCCCCAGCCTCCTAAGGGCCCCAAGCTTTCTCCTCCCCCCAAACCCCAGGTTGAGCGGCCCTCTCTACCCAGCCTCCCCAGCGTGCCCGTGGCCGCTCATCGCCCCAAACTACCGAAACCGGATGCACCCGTTTTCCAGCCACCAACCGAGCCGAACGTGGCCCCAACTCAGGCCGCGCCTGCACCGGCTCCTTTTCCGGACCCCGCCTCGGACGTTCCACCCGCGCCCAAGAAGCCCAATGGCAAACGCATCGGGCCTCCCGGCTGGGTCTGGTATGGAAAGAACGGCGGCTGGTCCTGGGAATGGCCCGGGCACACCATCCCTCGCGAAGGTCCACCTCCCTTTGACCCCGATGTCATTGACCCCATGCACGGTCCTCCGGGCCCCCCGGAAGGCCCTCCCAAACCGGGCACAATTCCTGGCTATTAACCTCGCTGGCTCTCCCCCGCTGTGGCAGGGGGCCGGTGGCTGAATCGCGCAGAAACCGCCAGAGTTTTTCTGGAGGAATTTATGTCGAACGCCATCTTTCAGGTCCCCACCCCCATCAACGAGCCGGTGCGCTCTTACGCTCCCGGCAGCCCGGAGCGTGACTCGCTGCAGTCCCGCCTGAAAACCATGAGCTCGGAACAAATCGAGCTTCCGCTGGTCATCGGCGGCAAACGCATCTCCACCGGCGATACGGGTCCCATCGTCATGCCCCACGCTCACCAGCACCAGCTGGGTCGCTATCATAAAGCTCGCCCCGAGCATGTGGAGCAGGCCGTCGAGGCGGCCCGCAAAGCCCAGCCGGAATGGGCTTCCATGCCCTGGCAGGAACGCGTGGCCATCTTTTTGCGGGCCCAGGAACTCCTGACCGGGCCCTATCGCGACATCCTCAACGGGGCCACCATGCTGGGACAGAGTAAGACTTGTCATCAAGCCGAAATCGATTCGGCCTGCGAGTTGATCGACTTCTGGCGCTACAACTGCAGCTTCGTGGAGAAGGTCTACCAGGAGCAGCCCATCAGCTCTCCGGGGATGTGGAACCGCTTGGAACATCGCCCGCTGGAGGGCTTTGTCTTTGCGGTGACTCCTTTCAACTTTACGGCCATCGCCGGCAACCTCCCCACCGCTCCGGCCATGCTGGGTAATGTGGTGCTCTGGAAACCGGCTTCCTCGGCCCTGTTCTCGGCCTACTACATCATGGAGATTCTTGAGAAAGCCGGACTGCCGGCGGGAGTGATTAACCTCGTGCCCGGGTCGGGCGGAGCGGTGGGCAATCCGGCCGTGGCCAATCCCCATCTGGCCGGTCTGCACTTCACCGGTTCCACCGACGTCTTCAACGGAATGTGGGCCTCCATCGGCCAGAACATCAGCAAATACAAGACCTACCCGCGCATCGTCGGTGAGACCGGCGGCAAAGACTTTGTGCTGGCCCACCCCTCGGCCGAGGTCGACTCGTTGGTGGTGGCTTTGCTGCGCGGTGCCTTCGAGTATCAGGGCCAGAAATGCTCGGCCGCCTCGCGCGCCTATATTCCCAGCAACCTCTGGCCCGAAGTCAAAACCAAGCTGGTGGAGCTGCTCAAGACGGTCAAGGTGGGCCACGTCAACGACTTCTCCAATTTTATGGGTGCCGTCATCGACGCCGCGGCCTTCAAGCGCATCAAGGGCTACATCGATCTGGCCAAAGAAAGCACCACCTATGAACTGGTCGCGGGCGGAACCTACGACGACTCAGAAGGCTACTTCGTTCAACCCACCGTCTTCCAATCCAACGACCCCAAATCTAAGCTCATGCGCGAGGAAATTTTCGGGCCGGTTCTGACCGTCTACGTCTACAACGAGAACGACTTTGAAGGCGTGCTGGAACTGGTCGATTCAGGCACCGACTATGCCCTCACGGGAGCGATCTTCTCAACCGACCGCAAAGCCATCATTCGCGCCACCGCGCGCCTCAGCCAGGCAGCCGGCAACTTCTACATCAACGAC
>JAFEBA010000059.1 GCA_018266105.1 bacterium
CCTGAATCGACTTGCCCACCTGATTGATGCCATCCTTAAGGCTTTCCAGCCCCTGCTTCAAGTGCGATTGAGCCACTTCAGAGCGGGCCTGAGCCGTAATCTGCTTGAGATCGTCCAAAGATTGAATGGGGATTCCCTGTTCGCTCTGGGAGCTGGGGTACACATAGACTGTGTACCCTTCCGCCAGGGCTCGAGTAGCTCCGCGGGCGTCCACCGCTCGCTGCTGATGAAAGACTCTGCCCGTGAGGGTATTGGGGTCGGCCTTCAAAGAGCCCCCCTGCTTGGTAACCACTTCGCTCAGAAAGGAGAAGTTCTTGTCGGCCTTCTGGGCATCGCGCTCAGACAACTGAATCTGCGCGTGAGTCGGACCGGGATGAGCGTTGGCCAGACCCACCACCCCCGCGCCGGCGGCCAGGGTTGCGGCCACCAGGCCCAAGGTTTTGCCGGTGCTCAGGCCACGTTTGCTGGCTTCGGCCTTCTCGGCCGCGGAAGTCGAAGGAAACTGAGGTTTCTTCATCAACCCGGGGGCGGCCTCCGCCGGCGAAAACGACTCAGCTGGACCGGTCCCGCCAGCCAGGTTCTTGGACTGAGGGCGGGAGCTTAAAGTGGACAGCCCCGTCATGCGTGTGCCGATTTCTTTCATTGCGGTTCTCTCCGAGAAATTTGCTCAAGCAGTATTAAAGGCCGGTGAAGTAGAATCCTGGGGTATGCAAGGATTTCGTAAGGCTCTCGTGATCACCGGTTTGGTCACGCTCGCCCTGGGCTCCAACCTGGCCTGGCATTATCCTCGTCCGACCGCTCTCGGCCATCCTGTTACGCCGTCCGCGCTGACGGAACAGGCAGAAGTTCTGCAGGCAGCCGGAATACGCTGTCGGCCCAATTCGGACTGGTCCGACCTGCTGGTCGAGTCCGCCCGCCTGGGCGACGCCCAGAAGGCCCTTCAAGACCGGACGTTTGCCAATGGCAACCTGGAAAAAATGTCCACCCCCCCGGAGCTGCTGGCCGACCTGGGTCGCCTGCCTGGCGTAAAAGAAGCCAATGTCTGGCTTCACGAAGGCCACGAGGCGGTGGTTGTGCTGGCCATGAAGCACGGGGTATTTGCAAACGAGCCTGCCCTGATCGGCCAGGTGGTGGAAAAGGTCGGTAGCTTTGAGCCAGCCATCGAAGCCCAGAACATCAAGGTGCTCGACCAAAATGGAGTCGACCTGACCTTCGTTGCGCCCAGAGAAGCGCAGGGACATTGGGGTGCATTGCAGCTCCAATCGGAACTCCAGTCGGTGGCCGATGCGACCCTTGGAGCCCCCAAGCGAGCCATTGTCTCTTGCCGATTCATGCGCACCCCAGATGTCCGCATCCATCTGCAAGCCAGTTTACGGCTGGTCCACTGCGACCCGCAATTGCAGGAAGGTCTGACGCAGAGTCTGACCAAACGTCTCCAGGAGCGCGCGGATCGGCTCAACGCCATTCTGAAAGGCCGGGAATACTGGCTTGCTGGCGGCGAGATTTATCGTTATCTGGGTGAAGGCACGACCCGCCTCAATCAAACCCGACTTCGACTGGACCGAGAACGAGGGATCCAGCTCGACCCGCTCGAGGTGAAAGAATGGACCCTGCGCGAGCGCAGCCTGGGGCCGCAAGAAATCAAGATGGCCCTGTGGGGCCTGACCCCACCGGTCCCGACGCCCTGGCAACTGGGAAGCGGACTGCTTGCTCTGGCACCTGCCATTTTTGGCTGGAGCCTGCTGGTGCCCTGGCTGCTGAGCCGGCACCGCCTCAGCCGAGACTCATAACTTTAGCAACTCGGGAGGCCAGGCAGGGATCCTGAGGGTTCCATTAAGAAAACATTAAGATGATCATTGAGGACCCGAGTCGCTGGCTGAAGCCCGTCTTTCAGTTCCACAAAGCGGATACGTTCCGGCGACTCCTGTTTCTCCTGATCGGTCTGGCGCTCTACACCTCGTTGTTGGCCTGGCTAGAACTGGACTACTGGCACCTGCGTGATAGCCATCCCTTGAAAAACATCACCCTGATGCACGGGCTGTTGGGCTTCGCCATCAGCATGCTGCTGGTCTTCCGCACCAACACCGCCTACGAACGTTGGTGGGAAGGCCGTAAACTCTGGGGATCGCTGGTCAACTGCAGTCGCAACATGGCCATCAAACTCCACAGCTTCCTGAACCCGGAAGACCAGCATAACCGTGAATGGTTCTCCCAGATCTTGATTCTGTTTGCCAGCGAATTGCGCATCCATTTGTTGCGCGAGCAGACTCGACTGGAGCTCGACGAACGTCCCCACCCCGAGATTCCCGACTTCGATCGGGCCAAGCACGTCCCCATTCAGGTGGCCGCCAGCCTGATGCAGCGCCTTCATCGGCTGCAGCAGAGTGGTCAGCTCAGTGAAAATCAACTGCTTTTGCTCAACAATGATGTCACAGCTCTATTGGACATTTGTGGGGCCTGCGAGCGCATCAAAAACACCCCCATCCCCTACAGTTACACAGCTTTTATCAAGAAATTTATCGTAGCCTATTCGCTGACGCTGCCTTTCGGCTATGTATTCGTGCTGAACTGGCTGGCGGTGCCTGTGGTTGTCTTCGTCTTTTACGTGCTGGCCAGTCTGGAGCTGATTGCCGAGCAAATTGAAGACCCCTTCGGATACGACAGCAACGACCTGCCCATGGAAAAAATCTCGCACACGATTGCCTCCAATATTCGCGAGATCCTTGGCTAATCAGTCCCAGAGTGAGGGCTGCACCGCGGCCGGGAGCTCAGGAATCGCTAAAGAACAGCGGATAGACCGCGGGGCAAAAGGGCCTTCTTCAACCGGCGGGCGGCGCGTTCAAATTCCACCAGACTCTCCAACATCCGCACCACTTCAAGACTGACGCCCAAGATGCTGGCGATGCGATGGACCGCATGGCGTTCGGCCTGAGCATAGACCCCGTCGGCGGCAGCCAATTCGATGGCGTCTCGCAGCAAATAGCGCGCCTCGACCCCGCCCAACTGAAACCCTGGCAACACCTGCAGCAGTCGGGCTTCCTGGGGATCGAATTCCTCAACCTGCTGGCGCACACTGTCTGGGACACCCATATAGCGCATGCCCAGGCGCAGAGCGTGCAACTCCTTCTCAGAAACAGATCCATCGGCAGCTATCACAATTTTAAGGGCCTTCAGATAGCCCAGAGCATGCTGAGGCTGAACATAGCCAGAGTAGCGTTCCAGTTGACGCGGCTGAGGGGGGGTCATTCAGGGAAGATTCCCCCAAGGACATAGGGTGCCCTGCCTTGTATGTTTCCTTTACGATGGGCAGAGAACGACCGGATATGTTTGATGTTGCCAGCGGGGAATGCGAACTGGTGGACTTCTTGCTCACCCGTTTCGACCCAATCGACTTGAAGACCAAGATCAAGTTCGATCCTAGCGCGAACGTGGACGAGCAGTTTGCCCCTTCGAAAGAACCCGAGCCAGCCCCGCTGATAGTGTCCCAACCAGAGCCCGAGCGCCAGCCCATCTCACTGGAACTGAACCTGAATCGCCCCCTGCCCTCCAACCCAGAGGAAGCCGTAGCAACCAGCTCTGAGGATGGTTATCGAACCTCGGCCACCTCCCCCGAAGTCGACCAGAACGATTCGATGGAGAGCGGAGATGAGGAACAATCCTCGGAAGCCGAGGATGCATCGTCCGAGCCGGTGCGTCCGACCTCCATGGGTCCAGATTGGCTGACTCTGATGGAGGAATTCAACAAAGCTCGCCAGCGTTACCATGAGGAAGTGGCTGTCGAGAAGAAGCCCGATGAAACGCCTTAAGATACTATTGCTGGCAGCGATTCTGGCCACTGTTGCGCCCGCCGACGGAACGCACTTTTATCTGCGCAATCGCGAAGTGACCGGCAAAGTCGTGGGCGCGGACATCTTTGTCGCACGAGACCAACTGTCGCGGCTACTCAATCCCGAAGAACTGAAGCGAGTCGAATTCGACGACCAGGGGGTGGCCGCCATAGACGGCCAAAAGGCTCCCGAGGGTCCAGGCCTATCGCTCAGCTGGCTGGCCGGCAGCCTGGGCTTCACCCGCCGGCTCGGCCCGGGAACGGTGGATTGGGTCAAAATTCAGAACGAAAATACCCAGCCCGAAGTTTCGGCCGAGGTCTGGAGCCGGCGCGCCGAGTTCCGCGAAGCGGGACGACGTCTCAACGAGATCCTGAAAAGCGTCCCCCGCACAGACCGGCCAGAATTACAGGCCCGAGTCGACCGCATCGGACAAAAAGTGATCCAGGCCACTCCCTTGCGGGAAATGCCCTGGACCTTTGTCGTGGTCAAAATGTATCCACCCAATGCAGCCTGCACTGGTGAAGGCCATGTCTTCGTGGCCGACAGTCTGCTGGACATGAATATTTCCGACGACGAACTGGCCGGTGTGTTGGGCCACGAAATTGCTCACGGGGTGCGTCGTCATGTTTTCAGGCGCAGCGACCTGCTGCGCGACATCCTGAACCTTCTGGCAGACTACAAACGCCTGCAAGCCCAAATCGACCAGGGCCAGGATTCCCTGACTCTCAGGCAACAGGTGGCGGCCTACACTCGTCAGCGCGACCAACTTCAATACAAATTCGACCACGAGGTCTCCTATAGTCGACTGGATGAGGAAGAAGCCGACGTTTTGGGCTTGCGCTACGCGGTCACGGCCGGCTACTCAGCCGACGGGTTGGGTGATTGCCTGTCCAAGCTCGAGCGCCTCTTAGTCAAGCAATTCGGTGCCGCCGTTCTGCGTGACGACATGTCCCACCCTCCCACCGCCCGACGCCTGGAGATTCTACAGAGAGCCCGCGCCAACGCGGGCATCTGAGACACCCTGCAATGCTCGCTCCAGTTCCTGGTCGTCCACATAGTGCTGCAAGCTGAAGCGAGTCAAAAGGATCCCTTCCCAGCGGTAAACCGGCAGTTCCACACGGAATTTTTCAAACAAGGTCTGATGCAACCGGGTCGGCTCGGCTGAAAAGGGCAGCTCAAAAGCGCGCATCTTGAGTTTCGACCAGGGCAAAGGCTGAGCCCCCAACTGCTCCATTCGTTGGGTCAGCCAGTGCATGCGCTGAAAACAGTACCTTTCGACCAGTGGCTCATGGTAACGCCGCTGATACTCAAGCCCGGCCGGGGCGGCCAGAAAAGCAGAAGGGTCTCTGGTGGCTTGCATCTGTACCCAGGCCACCCAATCCGGCTCACCCAGGGCCGTCGTCGGTTCCACTCCCCAGGAGACGATCAAAGGTTTCATCAGCTCTTGACAGGCCCGGGCCACCCAGAGAATGGCGGCTCCCTTGGGGGCCCACAGCCATTTATGCAGATTTCCCATCCAAAAATCCACACCCAGTCTTGCCAGATCCACCGCCACATGGCCCGGAGCGTGGGCCCCGTCCACGATACTCCAGAGGCCTCGGCCGCGGGCCCAGGCGCCAATCTGCTGCACCGGGAGCAATTGAGCGGTGGCGCTGGTGATTTGGCTGACCACCACGGCCCGGGTTCGCTCGTTTCGATGAGCCTCCAGGCAGGTCAGCGGATCGGCTCCCAGAGGGATAGGCGCGCTGCGAAGACTGAAGCCCCGTTCGGCCGCGAAGACCCTCCAGACTCGAAAAACAGCGCCGTATTCGTGGTCGTTTAGCAACACCTCATCGCCTGGACCCAACGGCAAGGCGTGGGCCACCCAGTTCATGGCGGTCGTAGTGTTGACGACGAAGGCGGTGTCATCCAGCTCGGCCCCTAAATACTTGGCGATTGGAGCGCGCGCCTCACGCAGGAGCGGCTCCTGGCGACGTACGTGAAACTCCACCGTGCGGGTCTCCATTTCCCGCTGCCAGCGCCACTGTTCTTTCAGAACGGGCAATGGAGTTGCCCCGTAGGAACCGTGATTGAGGTGGCCGACCTCAGGGTCGAGCAGGAAGTGACGGCGGTGGCGAGCCTTCACCTAGAAAAGCTTGGCGAAGCGCTGTACCCAGACCTGAGTCTTGGCCAGAGCCTGGGGATCATTGCCGCGCAGCGCCTGATAGCAAAGCACGCCGATGCGATAAGCCTCTTTCACCAGGGTGGACTGCTCCTGAATGGGCTGCAAACGCCGCAGGATTTTCTCCAGCAGCGGGACCAGGCTGGGGTCGGCAGCACCGCCGGCCTGGACGCACCTGGCCAGTGTCTGATAGACCAACTTCAAATCGACCATGATGGCCTGGCGGAACTCTGCATTACTGCTGAGCACCTGGCGCGCGATCGCCTCCGGCGAGTCGGCCGCGGGCTGAGGCGCCGGTGGCGGAGGGGGCGTCTCCACAGGCTGGGAAGGAGGCTGAGGAGGAGCGGGAGGAGTCGGCTCGGGTGGATGAGCCACCACGGTCGGACGCTCATCCACTTCAACTGGTTCGGGCTTGACCGAAGCACGATTGGGCTTGGGCAAGAGTTTCGGACCCTCGTCCACGGCCACGGTGGGCCCTTTGGCCTGGGTCACCGCCTGGCCAGGATTGCGAAGCACCGGCTTGCCCGCCATGATGGGCTTGCCGGAAACGCCGGCTTTGCCGGAACCCATGGTCGGCTTCACCCGGGCATTATCCTTGATACCGCCGTGCAATTTGTTTTTGACTTCGTGTTTGGCCTTGTTCCCAATCACGGCCTTGCGAGTCATTCCGCTCGGCCCATCTTCCTCGGCTTCCACAGGAACTGGACGCACAGCATCGGGCTCGGCCATCTCGGGCTGAATTGGGCGGGGCGGCAAATCTTCGATGGGCGGCGGCAACCCGATTTTCATACCACCGCCTTTGTTGACGTTCTTGGTCAGGTCCAGAACGGTTTCAGGCTTCCACTCCGAGGCATTCAGAGACGGCAACCAGGTCGCTCCTCCGACCGCGGCCGGATCGGTCAGGACCGAGGCGGTGTTATCCCCCACCAGTCGGTAGTCCCGCGCCAGACTGGCGCTGACGTCGCGCAGACGGCTGGCCCTGGGTCCGGTAATGAGTCTCAGTTCATCCGACATCTCGCGAGCTTTAAGATGAGCCCAGACCACACCGATGGCCGGGTTCTGGGAGGCCAGCGGCGCAACCGCTTCAGTCCAGGGATGGCCAGAGAAGATGCGCGCGCGAGCCTCAAGACCTCCGTTGCCCGCCTTCAGGCCGAGGACGGTCACGCTGTCGGACACACCCAAGCCAGGAATAATCGCCGGACTGAACGTTTCCGAGTTAATGCCCAAACCTTGGTCGACCAGATGCAGGTCGTTCAGCAGAGGACAGCGGGTGTCGGCGACAATCTTATTCATCGTCATCTCGTCCGGCCCGGACTCGCCCACAAAAACCGACTGGCCGCGCGTAAAGCCAGAAAGACGACGCAAGAACGACTGGTTCACCGCCTGATCAATACCCACACAATTGAAGCGGATATTGGACGGATTTCCGGTCTGTGAGAGGGAGGAGTAAATTTCCGGCTCGTTGCCGAGTTTGCCACAGGCCAGCACCACCACCACCATGCTCCGGCCCGGTTCGGCCTGAAGCTGCAGTACGCGTTCGAGAATCGTGCTCATATCCGCTCTGCCGCTACACCTGATGTTCTGCAGCCACTGCAGAGCTGCCGGAACGTGGGTTCGGTCGCAAGGAATTCCGGTTTCATAGCCGGTCAACTGGCTGTTGAAGCCAACCAGCGAGAAGTTCTCGCCAGGCCCGATGCTGTTGAGCAACTGGCCGGCCACCCGCCTGGAAGCCTCCAGCCTGGCACCGCTAGCGTTGTCGGAAACGTCCATCAAAATGATGAGATGGCGAGGCAAGGTGGAAGGGGGTCCAACCAGAGGCGCGTGCAGATGGTAGAGAAAATGCTGACGACCCTGGCGCAGGACACCCTGGGGATTCTTTTCATGGCCGAAGCGGTAGCTCAGAGTAAAATCACGAGCCGGCAGTTCAGTTCGACCCATCTCCAGCAGCGCTTCACCTGAGGCCTGGGGTCGCATCTCCATAGGATGACTGCAGGCCACCCGAGTGGGAGGAGTTCCGGTCATTTCCAAAGCCACGCTGATGCCGACATTCGGGCCGGCTGACAGTCCGGGAGCCAAACTGACCGGGGTCTCCAGATCAAGCTGGTCAATAGAGAGACCGCTTTGGAAGCGACCGCTCATCATCATGGGGAAGGTGAAGCGAAACTCCCCGTCCCAGCAGGGCAGGAGTTCAGCGTAGGCCAGGTCGATGTTGATGGTCTCGCCCGGGTTCACGCTACCGAGCGGGACACAAAAGACGGTCTGATACTCGCTTGAAAACAACCCGGCCAGGAAACCTGGAACCTGGTGACGGGTCAGATTGGCCGCCTGTTCCTTGGGAACAACCTGGAGCTCGCAGTTGCGCTGGCCAACCTGAGCCCGGAAGCGGGAGACGGTGGCGTTGGAATTCAAGGGAAACAGGTAGTAGAGCTCGACCGGAGCGGAAGCAACGTTCTGGAAGGCCTGAACCACCTCGACGGCAGCCACGGGGCCGGCCAGACGGACGCGAACTAACAGCCGGCCGAGATTGGCCGAAGTGGTATGCGAACCAAGGCAACCCAAAACCGCGCCAGGCCCCAGGGGCAGGCGACGCGTCGCGAGTTCTTTCTCGACGGGGAGATGCTCTATGCTGTTGGCTGACTGCATGGCTTGTGGCGGACCCGTTCGCCCGGTTGCATCCTTTCCTTCTCGATCATTTTCCCGAGGCCATCTCTTCTACGGCATTCCAAATCTGAGCTGCCGCCTCTTCGCGAGAATGAGCTTTTAGCCATTCCGCAAGCAAGTCACGTTCGTCAATCAGGAGACGCAAACCGGGAAGCACCCTTCGGGTCAACCAAGTCTCGTTCCTGGCCGATGGCTTGTTTTCAGTGGACTCCTCGGTGCGGGAAGCGGACTCGACCACTTCCGTAAGTTCTTGCTCGGTGCGCCCAAAAAGCTGCTTCTGAATCTCCGGCAGCGGCAAATATTCCGCCTGGAGGATCTTGATGGCCAGCAACTGCAAAAGATGGCGAGGGCCGTATTTTGCAACGCCTCCATCATAACTGGACGGGCGGTCGACCAGACCCAGGCTGGTATAGTAGCGGATGGTGCGGGCACTCAACACCTGGGAGACGCGGCCGCCCGGGTTTGGAATCTTTCGCTGTTCCAGCTCGCGCTGCGAGTGCTGACTCAGCTCCTCCAGACTCCATAGAACTTCACCCGGCTCCAACACAATCTCCCTTGTCAGTAAAACTGTCACCCCATTCAAAGGTGCACGGACTAAACCCTTCTTCGCGCCAACAAGACAAGTCGTTCTGGACGGCTCCGCTCCAACTCCGAGCGCGAAAGAAGACTTGGGTGGTGGCGGCCACTGTGATAGAGCTCAAGCTGACTAAAACAGTGATCATCCCCCACCCAGCCCGCCTGGCCAGTGGGCAGAATAGATCGACTGCAGCCGCCCAATTCCACCAACAGTCGATAGCTGGGCACCCAACCCTTGACCGTAAAGGGATCTTGAGGGGCCACGGCCGACTGAAGTATGGTGGTCACATCACCTCCCAGTTCCTTCACTGGCGCATTGAGCAGAGGCGCCATACCGGGAATCACCGAAAGTGGATGAGAAGGCTGAAAGGTATGCAGACGCCCCCAACGCCAGCCGTTCATGTCCTGGCCCATCAGCCGAGTGGCGGCCTCCAATGCCAGGGTCCAGGCCCGACGCACCAGGTCGGGCCAGTCCCGTTCCTGTCCGGCCTCCCAGTCGTTCAGCAAGAAGCTAACGTAGCGACCGGCCTGACCGCCCAGAACGCCCAAAGTCGACACGGGCGCACCGCACCAGTTCAAGAAAAGCTTCTCACCCATATCGGGTAAGTAAACCAGCCGGGCCAACTCGAGAAAGACCAGCTGGTAGAGAGCAGCCGGTCGCGATTCTGGCCGCAGATCTCCGTCCCAGGCCAGCAACTCCTCGGCCAACCACGAGCCCGGCCAGTTCGGGCGATAATCTCGCTGCAGCAGCCGCACGCCCTGCCGAGCCGCCAGAGAAACCGTATCCATCTGCATTCGCGCCAGATCTTCCAGGCTCAGGTTGTCTCGTTCCAATAACTCAGTAATGCGCTGAGCCCGAAAGCCGTCGCAGAAATCAATCCCCAGGAATGGGCTGGAGTCGAGCGGAGTCGGGGCATGGTTGGCACTGACCACGTAGCCGCACTCGGGGTTGTAAATCGAAGGCAGGTGGGCCGGAGCGACCCAATCCACCCAGGAGCCCTGTTTCTCCCAACCCGCCTGCGGCAGAATCCCGTAGGATTCGTGACGAACCGGCACCTTGCCGGCCAGTTGATACCCGATGTTTCCAGCCTCATCGGCCAGCACAAAATTAAGCACGGGGTTACACCAGCCGTGCAGGGCATCCTGCGCTTCCTGGACACTCTGGCACCGCAGAAGCTTGAACCAGGCGCTTAAGGTGGTGTCTTTGCCAGAAAAGCCGGTCCAACGCATGGAGACGGCGGTGCCCTCGGCGTCACTGAAAAGAATGGGGCCGCTGTCGGTTTCCAGAACCCTCTCCACGGCTGCCCTGGACCCACGCACGAGGATTTTTTCCTCGCGCTGCTTCAGTTCGACGAAACCCTCGGGCCGCAGCACTTTGCCATCCTCGAGTCGCTCCAGCACCAGATCCTGAGTATCCACGTAACTGTTTGTGATGCCCCAGGCGATCTGCTGATTCTGACCGATGACGATGCCCGGCACCCCCGGCATGCTGACCCCGTAGAGCTGCAATTCGGGAGTTTCCAGGTGAACTTCGAACCAGGTGGAGGGCACCTTGGCCAGCACGTGAGGGTCAGAAGCCAGCAGGGCCCGGCCGCTGGCGCTGCGTTTGGGAGCCACCGCCCAGGCATTGCTTCCGCCCCCCCAGGACACCCACTGGTCGAGAACCTCCCGCGCGGCCTGATAGTCTGCCCACAACTCCTTCATGGCGCTGCCTGCGGCCGGGCCCGAAACCGAGGGCAGGTCCTGGGGCTGCTCCAGGTGGTGCCGGCGGGCCACCTCACTACCCAACTTGCGGGTCAACTCCCAACGCACCCACTCCGACTCCCAGTTACTGCCCATATCGAAAGCCATCACCTGGGTCCACATCAGCGAGTGCAGTCCGGTCCAGGGCTCGATCGAGCAGCCCAACAGATGGCATTCCAGCGGACGCAAACGCCGCAGACCCAGATTGACGCCACGGGCGTAAGTCATGAGCACGTTCTGAACCTCGCGATCCAGCTCCGGCCAGAGCCGAATGGCTCGCTGCCAAAGGCCCAATTTGCGCAGAAAGCGGTCGGCAGGCAAAGCTTCTTTGCCAAAAATCTCGGCCAATCTCCCCTGCCCCACGCGGCGCTGTAGTTCCATTTGGAAGGCGCGCTCGCGTGCATGCAGATATCCCTGCACAAAGTAAGCATCATTCAGGTTGGCCGCAAAAACGTGGGGGACCCCCGACCCATCGGTTAAAACTTCCACGTTTTCCTGAAGGCCTTCGAGAAACCAGCGACCTCTGCGGCGGGGGCCGAGCAGGCTCCAAAAGCGACCAAACAGCCAGAGCATAGGGCTGGCACTTAGTGCTTCAAGCCAGGGGGTCCTTTTGTGGCAGTAAGATTGTCCTATCTCGGCGAAGCGGGGGGGCTATGTCAGACGAACAACCGCTCGGATTCGGTCCGGATGAACTGGAAGGCAACAGCCGCCTGATCAGTGAGGACCTGGCCCCCACCACCCCCGAGAAGCGCACCTGGACCACCTACAACTACGCCGCCCTCTGGATCGGCATGGCCCACTGCATTCCCACCTACATGATGGCCTCCGGACTGCTGGCGGAAGGGATGAACTGGTGGCAGGCATTGTTCACCATCCTGATCGGCAATCTGATCGTGCTGGTGCCCATGCTGCTTAATTCTCACGGTGGGACGCGCTACGGAATTCCCTTCCCGGTCCTGTGCCGAGCCTCTTTTGGGGTTTGGGGAGCCAATATCCCCGCCATTCTGCGCGCTCTGGTGGCTTGCGGCTGGTTCGGAATTCAGACCTGGATCGGGGGCGTGGCTCTGGATCGGCTGTTGCTCTCCTCGGTGCCCGCCTGGGCTGGCCTGGGACACCATACCATGCTGTGCTTCTTCCTCTTCTGGTTCCTCAACATCGTGATCATTTGGAAAGGCATGGACGCGGTACGCTGGTTTGAAGGCTGGGCCGCACCGGCCGTGCTGGTCGTCACGCTGGTCTTGCTGTTCTACATGATCAACCGGGCCGATGGCTTGGGAGCCATTCTAAGCCAGCCCGGTAAAATGGAAGACTGGGGCACCTTTCTGAGCAAGTTGCCTATTTTCCTGACCGCCCAGATCGGCTTTTGGGCAACTCTATCTCTGAATATGCCCGACTTCACCCGCTACGCTAAAAACCAGAAAGCTCAAATGCTTGGGCAAACGTTGGGGTTGCCCACCACCATGACCCTGTTCGCCGGCATGGGCGTGATCATCACTTCGGCCAGCGAGAAGGTCTACGGCCAACCCATTTGGGACCCAACCGAACTGGTGGCCAAACCGGACTTTGGCCACCCGCTGGTGGTGCTGCTTTCGCTGGTGACCATCGGAGTGGCCACTCTCTCTGTGAACGTGGCCGCCAACGTGGTTTCGCCGGCTTTTGACTTTGCCAATCTGTGGCCGTCCAAAATCGACTTCAAGATCGGCGGCACCATTACCGGCATCATCGGCATCTTGATCCGGCCATGGAACCTGATGTCGGGTTCGGGCACCTACATTTTTACCTGGCTGGTCGGCTACTCCGGTCTGTTGGGGCCGTTGGCCGGCATCATGGTGTGCGACTACTGGGTGTTGCGCAAGACCAACCTGGCTGTAGCCGAACTCTATCGAGAAAAAGGCCGCTATTATTATGCTGGCGGTTTCAACCCCTGGGCTTTTGTGGCCCTGATCGCGGGTGTGGTGCCGAATATCCCGGGCTTTATGGTGCAGTTGGAGGCCAGCGCCAGGGGCGTTCCCGTGCCCGAGGTTCTGGCCCAATACACCGGGGCGCTGGCCAGCTTCTACAAATTCTCAACCGACATCTATTCATTCGCCTGGATGGTTGGCTTTGGGATCAGCTTCTGCATCTACTTCGCTCTGATGAAGGGTCCGGGCGCGCGCTATTTGCAAGCAGAAGCATAGAAAAATCAAGAGCTGCAGGGGCAGGTCGCCCCAGCGAGCATAAAGAGTAAGGCCACGCTCAGTTGGAATGGGAACATCCAACATCAAACAGGCCTGGCTGAAGGGCCTTGTCGCCTCATGCATCTGGCCGCTGGCGTCGATCCAGCCAGAAACACCGGAATTGTCTGCCCGAACCAGCGGACGGCGCAGCTCGATGGCACGAATGCTCAGGAGATTGAGGCTTTGATAACAGGCCAGGTCGCTGCCAAAACTGGACTCAGAACCGAGATGCACCAGCCAGGTGGCCTTGCCACCCGTATTTCGGTGAAACTCGGCCACGAAAGCCGGCCAGAGGCCCTCGAAACAGACCATCGGCAAGGCCGGGCCGGCCACACTGGGCAACAACTCGTCGCGGTCGCCCACCTGAAAACTATGCTTGGGGTCGCCGGGCGTCCACTCTCCCATCATAATCAGCTTGCGCTTCCGGTATACGGCCTTGCTGCGCCCATCGCGGTCCAGCAAGCGGGCCAACACATAGCCGGCCTGAGCGCCCGGTTCGTAGTCGGTAAAGATCAACTCCACACCCAGCAGTGGAAATCCGCCCAGCCTGGTGTATTCAACCAGAGGCAGGCTGGCCTCGGGCCAGACCACCACCTCCGGTAGCGCAGCCGCGTCGGAGAGAAAAGCACCGGTCAGCTCCAACATAATTTCCCGGGCCTTCAGGCCCACTTCCACGGACTGAGTCAAGGCTGCGGGCTGATTGGCCTGAATGACTGCAATCCGATGCTTGGGGTAACTTGTCACTCGTTCCGTCCAGCTTTCCATCTGAAACAGGCCAACGGCATGCACCAGGAACAACAAGGGAAGAGCTCGACGCCAATGATGATAAAGCTCATAGCTGAGGTAAAACCAGAGCCAGGAGACGCCCGGAGCCCCAATCCACTCGCTCCATTGCAGGAAGGGGCGATCTCCCAATACGTGTACGGCCCCATACACGGGCATCATCTGCCAGAGTAAAAGCTCACAGGCCGACCAGAGGGAGGCCAGATAAAGGCCGTCGCGACGTGCGGGAAATGCAAACAGAAAAAAAACCAGATAGCGAGTGCTGGTCACGATTCCGAGAATGGTACCCATCAGCCAGGCCTGAAAGAGATGGCCGTGCAGATGGTGGTAGGCCGTCGAAACAGCGTATGGGAAACCCAATTGGGACACGCAAAAAACCCAGATCAGTCCCATCAGCAAACGTTCCCACCAGTTGGGCTGACGCTGCAGCAGATAAAAGATTGGCCACAAAGCCAGCCAGCCCAGCGGCCACAGCCCGGGATGTCCTACCGTGAAGCAAATCATCGCCGCAGAGGCCAGCAAGGCGAAAAAGTTCACAACCCATTGGCGGTCCATCCTGGCCAGTTCGTCGTGCTTTGGCAAAAGCTTGGAAACAAAGAATTTTTCACTATAAACAAATTGGAAACAACTTTATTTTACTATCAAAACATGATCACCGAACTACTAGAAATGTCCAACCGCCGCATCTGGCCGCGCGTCAGTGGCCAGGCCCCGGTTACGGGAGGCTATACGCTCAACCTCAGTCTGCGGGGAGCCCGCATCGTCACGCGCCAACCGATGAAGTCCAGTGTACGCCTGCGCATGGATCTTGGAGAAATCATCGAAATCGATGCCGAGCCCATGTGGCAGCAAGAATTGGGGCCCAACAACCGGGTGGTCGGCCTACGCTTCAAACCAGACTCCCATCAAGAAGCCGTGCTGGCCGCCTGGATGCAGCGGCAGGCCAGTTAAAACCTGGCGCTGAAGCGCCCCGGATGTACGGAATACTGACCGCCCCCCTGGTCGGGGTCGCCATGAAAGAAATGGTGCGCCGGGCCATCAACGAGATTCGCCGGCAGCGTTTTATGTTCGAAGCCCAGGCCAAGCTCGGCTACGGAGGCGAGTGCAATGACCTGGTCACCAGCGCAGATCGTGAAGCCCAGCGCATCTATCTAAAGATGCTGCGCGAGTGTTTTCCTGACTTCGGCGTCATCGCCGAAGAGGACGAATTGCGAGTGGAGTGCGGCCCGGGCCGACAACTTTACTTCACGCTTGATCCTCTGGACGGGACCAAGGCCTTCGGGCGTCGTCAGTCCACGGGCGTGGGCACCATGATCTCGTTGGTCGAAAATGGCCAGGTGCTGGCCGCCTATGTCGGCGACGTGATGACTCAGGAGATCTACGGTTATCGACCGGAATCGGACCGAGTCCATCGCATCAGCGAATACGAGACCGGCGAAACCATCTTCGTGCGTGAGCGCCCGCTCTCAGAGGGTGTGCTGCTGAGCCGCGACGCTCCCTGGAAGTTTAGCTGGCCGGTCGACCGCTTTGCCCGCGAGAATTTCAAGGATATCGATATCGAGGGGGGCAGCATCGGCATCTCTTTCGCCCGCTTGTGGAAGCAAGAAGTGGCTGCTCTGCTGATGGGTCCCGCCTGGGACACACCCTGGGACTCTTCTCCCGTGATCGGCATCTGTCGGAAGCTTGACTTTGTCTTTTTGGCTGTTCATGAGGGCCGCTTCAGCCAGGTCGAACTAAAGCCGCCACTCAATATCGAGCGCCGTGAAGGCGATCTGCTGGTCATTCATCGACAGCACCTACCCGCTCTTCAGGCCTGGACGCAGTCGTGAAAAGCATCCCGGGGCCGCGCGGTCTGGAGGTTCTGAAAACGATCTTCCGCTTCCAGCGCGACCCACTGACAACTCTGTCCGACCTGACCAACCGGTATGGAGACATCGTTCGCTATCGATACGGTCCCTTCTCGGTGGTTCTGCTCAACCACCCCGAAGCGGTGCAGCGCATGTTACAGGACAACCATCCTAATTACGGCAAGAAAAACAGTCCGTTTTATAAGATGATGCGCCATTTTCTGGGGGATGGCCTGGTCACCAGCGACGGCGATTTTTGGCGACGCCAGCGGCGTCTGGCTCAACCGGCCTTCGGACGCAAGCGCCTGGAGGGTCTGGCCCCGCTCATGGTCCAGTGCACTCAGGACATGCTGGACCAATGGCGCAGGCTGCCCCCCGGCCATGTGCTGGATGCGGCCCAGGAAATGATGAAATTAACTTTACGCATCGTCGGCCTGGCCCTGTTCTCTCTGGACGTCAGCGCCGAGACTCGAGCCGTGGCCCACTGCCTGGAGGTGCTGCAAGGGCAGATGACCCGGCGCTTTCAGTCGCTGATGCCCCTTCCTCCGGTCCTGCCGACGCCACGCGACCGCCTGTTTCGCGAAAGCCGGCGCAAGCTGGAGGAAATCGCCATGCGTATCGTGCGCGAACGCCGAGCTCAGAGCAACCGACCCGACGACCTGCTGACGGCCCTGCTGGAAGCGAGGGATCCAGAGACAGGCGAAGGCATGAGCGACCACCAGCTCTGCGATGAGTTGATCACCTTCCTGCTGGCCGGCCACGAGACCACGGCCAACGCGCTGGCCTGGACCTTTTACCTGCTCAGCCTGAACCCCGACCAGCGGCGTCGACTGGAGGCCGAGGTAGGGCTCAACCAGACTCCGCGGGCCGAGGATCTGTCGCGGCTGCCTTTGAGTGAGCGGGTGGTGCTGGAGTCGATGCGACTCTATCCTCCAGTCTGGGTTTACGGGCGTATGAGTTACGCCGCCGATGAGTTTATGGGCTACCCGATACAAAAAAACCAGATCGTGACGGTGGCACCCTATGTGCTCCACCGCAATCCGACCATCTGGCCCAATCCGGAGGGCTTTGATCCGGACCGATTCCTGCTGGACCGGCCCAAAGGCTCTTATGTTCCCTTCGCCCACGGTCCTCGCCAGTGCATCGGCAATCACTTTGCCATGATGGAAGCGAGACTTTTGTTGGTAACCGTGGCCAGCCAGGTGAGGTTAAACTTGCAGGCGGGAACCCGTGTGGGCACCGAGGCCCTGGTCACGCTTCGACCGCGAGGCGGGCTGCCCATGACGTTGGAGTGGCTGCTGAACTGAGCGCCAGCCGCGGATCGAACTAGCTTTTGCTCGCGGGACGATCTGTGCTCTGAGGTTGGGAGAGACGATCAAAGGCGATCTGGATAATAGATTGGGTGCAAGAGAAAGGCTTCATATGCGTTTAAGTCTCCTTCGGTCCCGTGAAACTCCGGCTAACTTTCAGGTCAGTCTCGGTGAGCTTCCTTAGGCCAGAGTATAGGCACTTTTTATTGCCCAAAATTTTCCTTAAAGAAACATTCTTGTAAACCACGGAGGTAGAAAATGGACATCAAGCGTTTGGGAGTCTGGGCTTTCACTGATCAATACGAGGCGGCGCGTTCGGGCGAGTTTGCTCGCCAGGTGGAAGAGTGGGGCTACGGAGCCCTTTGGTATCCGGAAGCGGTGGGCCGAGACTCGCTGGTACAGGCCGGCTGGCTGTTGCACAATACGCAAAAACTGGTGGTGGCCAGTGGCATCGCCAACATCTTTGCCCGCGACGCTCAATCCAGCCAGGCTGGAGCCAACGCCCTCAATGAAGCCTACGGTGGTCGCTTTCTGCTGGGCCTGAGAGTTTCCCACGCCCCACTGGTCGAGGCCATGCGGGGTCACAAGTACGAGAAACCCCTGGCCAACATGCGCCACTACCTGGAAGCGATGAAGAAGGCAGCCTATCAAGCCCCTGCGCCCGCGGAGCGTTCTCGGGTGGTATTGGCCGCTCTTGCTCCCGGAATGCTCAAACTTTCCGCTGAACTCGCCGACGGAGCTCATCCCTATAATGTCAACCCGGAGCACACCCGCCAGGCTCGGCAATTACTAGGCCCGGACAAATGGTTGTGCGTGGAGCAAAAAGTGGTTTGGGAAAGCGACCCTCACAAAGCTAGAGCGGCCGGTCGGGCCGCCCTGGACATGTACGTCAAACTGCCCAACTACGTCAACAACTGGAAGAACCTGGGCTTTTCCGAGGAGGAGATCAGTCAGCAGTCCGACCGCTTTGTTGACGCCGTTGTGGCCTGGGGTGAAGAGGACGCCATCCAAGATCGCATCCAGCAGCACTGGGAGGCCGGTGCCAATCACGTCTGTATCCAGGCCTTGCAACTGGACGGCAAGAGCATCGACTGCAAGACTCTGGAGCGATTGTCTAAACTCAATGCATAATTGTTAGATTCTAAAAATAATTTAGAAACACTAACAATTTAGACTCAGGCTATGGACACCGAACTTTTCTCAGTTCACAACCGTCGCGTCCGTCAACGTTGCAACCATCAGGTCAAAGTACAGGGAGAGAACCTGCAAGGCCTGACCCTCAATCTGAGTCTACGCGGAGCACGTATCGTAAGCCGTAGCCCGCTTCGGCGGCGCTTTCTGCTGCGACTGGAACTGGATCGCCCACTGATCGTCGACGCCGAGAAGGTCTGGGAAGCCCCTCTCGGCGGCGGCAATCGAGTCTTTGGAGTCCGCTTCATGCCTGCTCCCGAACAGCAGGCCTTGCTGGCGGCCTGGTTGCAAACCCAGGCGACCGGTCTAAGACCGATCGCCTGAAAGGGCGCTCAGCTGACTCCCAAAAGCTCCACATCAAAGATCAAGGTGGCGTTGGGTGGAATCACACCGCCTGCGCCGCGGGCACCGTATCCGAGGTCGGCCGGAATCGTGAGCTTGCGCTTCTCGCCCACCTTCATCCCGGCCACGCCCTCATCCCAGCCTGCAATCACCTGACGTCCACCCAAATTGAAGCGGAAGGGGTCGTTGCGGTCCAGACTAGAATCGAATTTCGTGCCGTTGGTCAGCCAGCCCGTGTAGTGCACAGTCACCTGCTGACCGGGACGGGCTTCCGCGCCCGTTCCGGGAGACAGCACCTGGTATTTCAGGCCAGACGAGGTGATCACCTCGCCGCCACCACCTTCCGCGCCGGTGCTGGCCGGGGCGGTCATGGAACGAATCAAATCTCTCAAAGCAAACTCCTGGGTATTATGATGCCAGACGGGTTAGTCACGAAGGCTCCGCACTCCTGGAAGCGAACCAGCCGGAGTGCCTACCCATCTCCCACCTGAGATTCAGAAGGAACTGGCCGGATTCTGGTGTTACGCCCAGGATAGCCTCACCGCCGAAGTATTGGCTCATTTGATGGACGCCACACTACCGGGGCAGACTGTGCGCGACTGGACGGAACTGGTCCGCTATATCCCCAAGGACATGCTTCGCCCCTCTGACCCCGGGCCGGCTTACTGGCATGCGCGTCTAGCCGAACATTGCCGGAGCCATCTGGTCACTTGTGATTACGCGCGTGGCTCCCTGGTCCATCACCTGTTGCAAAGCGACCCCGCCGCGGCCGCGGCTCAACTGGATGACTTCGGCTTCCTTTACATGCGCCTTGAGACCCTGGGTTGCGGCCAGGCCCACCAGATTTGGAGCGAACTGTTGAGGCTGCCCGAAGAGCTTCGCCTGGCCGAATGGGAGGATTTTTGGCGCGGCAGGCAATTTTTGATCTCCCCTCCCGACGCTCCCCATCCCTGCCCGCACCTTTTGTTTCTAGCGCTGGCTGAGGCCTATGCCAGAGGTTCAAGCATTACAGCCAGCGCGCTCAACTGGCTGACCGAGGTAGGACCCCGAGACCACTGGTTGCGTCAGCGTTTTCTCCCCGACCGACCCGAGGAACACCCACAGCTGTTCAAGCTCCCGGAGGAGCTCGTCCCGCATCGCCAGTTTGAACAGGTCTGGATCGCGCAACTTCAATTTAACCAGAGAGGCGACCGTCTGCTGGCGGTCACCAATCAAGGGCGCTCTCGCCTCTGGGACATGGTCAGTGGAGAGGATTTGGGCAGCGCCGAGCTGCCTGAGGCGGTTTACGAGTGGACTGAAAACGAATTGCTGGCGGTCAGTGGATTTCAGCTATTCAGGCTGGACGCACAGCTCAACCTGCTGGAAACTCAAGAACTATGCGGCGATCACCCCTGGGGTCGGCGCCTGGCGGTGGGAGGCGAACGCCTGGCCACCGTTAACCAGCTCAATCAAATCCTGATCTGCAATTGGAAAGACGGCCAGACCTCGACCCTTTTGCCCCCCCCCGAATGTGGGATCCAGGACCTGCGACTCAGCCAGGACGCCGGCCGACTCGTTATCCTGGGCAATGATGGAGAGATTCAAGGCTGGCAACTGGATGAGGCCGGCCGTCCCGTTCGACATTACCGCCACTGTCGCCAGCCCTGGTCGGAGTCCTGGCCCGAATCCGAGGCGGTTTGGGAATGGTGCTCCCAAGGTGACTGGACCCTCAGTTGGGAGAATGGGACCTGGAGATGCTGGAACCAGGCCCATGGAGAGCTCGTGGCCCAATGGGGATGCCCACCAAGCGACGAGAAAATCGCTCGCGACAGCCGCGAACGCTATATCCTGACGGGCAAGAAGGTGATACTGGGTCGAGCCGAGTGCGTCCAAGTGGATAGCCAGCGTTCACGAGCCCTGACCTGGAAGCACGGAGCCTCAACGGCGGAGGTCCTTGATCTCCAGGATGGAGAGGTGCTGGCCACCCTGAGCGGTCATCGCGACGCGCTGCTGGTTGGCTGCCTGAGCGGTGACGGTCGGCGCGCGGCCACCGTTACCAAGCAAGGCAACCTGCGCATCTGGGACACGCGCAGCGGGAAGTGCTTGCGTCAACTCAAGGGCAAAGCCAGTTGCGTGGCCTTGAACGAAGACGGAACACTGGCCCTGAGCGGAGACAATTCCGGTCAGGTGCGCCTTTGGAGCGTGGCCCGGGGACACTGCCTGTCCATCCTGGAGGGCCACGACGAATCGGTTGAATGGCTGGCTTTCGGAACCGAAGCAAGCCTCATCACGGGCGACGCCCACAACTTCCTGATCTGGGGTCCCGATCGCTCCATCCACGCGCGAGTGGCTCGTCCACCTCGAATCTATGCGCGCCAGGTCAGCTCTTGCGGACGCTATGTATACGGCGAAAGAATCGGCAAGACTCGCTGGGGTCAACCCCTGGTTTATGATCTGGATGAAGCCCGCGTGGTGAATGAACTTCCCTGCCCGGCGGCCAAGCCCGGCGACGCCTGCTTTTCCCCCGATGGTCGCCAGCTGGCGGTAGCCAACCAGGAAGGTGAGTTCTATCAGTCGGTGTCGTTGCGAGTCTGGGATCTCCAACCTGCGGCCAGCCAGAGTGGCTCCTACCGGCTTCCGCTTCCGTACAACTCGGTGGCTTTGAGCGCTTCCTACCTGGCCGCTTCCTGCAAAGGCAACCTGGTTCGTGTCTGGAGGCGCGGGCGCCCGACCCCGCCCGGTCACGAAGGGGCCGTGCTCAGTCTGGACTGCGAAGGGGATCGCTTAATTTCGGGCGGCATCGACAAACAAGCTCTGATCTGGGACCTGAACAGCGGACATTGCTTACATCGGCTACAGCCGGGGGAGCGCTGGGTCCAGCGAGTCAAGCTTTGTGGTCCCTACGCTTCCCTGGGCGCAGACCAGCAAAGCTGGCTTTATGATTTAGAGACCGGCGGCCGAGAGCAGCAAGATCTGATCCCGGTTTGCGTCAGCCCTCAGGCCGAAGCCCTCAGCCTGGACAAGGACCGACTGCTGTTCTGGAACCCCAGGGCAGGCAAGCCGCCTGTGCGCCTGGGCCCGCACCGCCCTCAAATCTCTGGCTGCGCCTTTTCTCCGGACGGGCTAAGAGCAGTCAGCTTCAATGCAAACGGGGGGCTCAAGCTGTGGGATCTTTCCAGTCTGCGCTGCGTGAAGAGCTGGCAGACCGGGCTGACAGATGCCCGTGAGGTGCGCTGGGTGGAAGACCAGCTGCTGGTTCTGGTTGGCCCGTCCGGCCTTTGGAGCTGGGATCTTGAACATGGCTCGAGTGCCCGACTGGCCGAACAGTCTTCACAGCCCCGCCAGCTGGAGTTCGGCAACGACTGGCAGCGACAACCCCTGAAGGTATCCAGACTGGCCGTATGGTTTGGGCCAATTCAGAAAGCCCTGGTCGACTCGCGTGGCCGAGTTAGCGCGGCTCTAGAGACGGGAGAATTGCTCTTTTTGGAGCTGATGCCCCCTGGTCCTCAGGTTCGCCACTGCTCCGAGCAACCCACGCTTCGACCGGGGGCCGCTGCCAGACGCAGGCTTCGGCGCAGCGGCCTGCAGCAAAACGGAATGGAGCGCCTTCAACCCTGTCAACGGGTGCTGCTGCTGGGCAGTGGTGGACGCTCGGATCTGCTGGCGGCGGTGCCGCTCGCCCTGAGCCTTAAAGCCCAAAACAAGGAAGTCTTTCTGGCCGCCCCCTTGAGTGGAAGAAAGAGTAGCGACCGCTATCGAGAGATACCTTCGAAAGGCAAGGGCTTCGAAAATCGGCTGGCGGCCAGACTCGGCCTTCCGCTCTATGGCTTCCAACCCGAGGGCACCCTGCCGCGCCTGGAAGTGCTGCGCGACCTGGCTCGCGAACTTTGCATTGACGCCCTGGTGCTGGTTGAGGCTGGGGTGGAAACACTGCTGCGCGGCGACGAACCCAGCCTGGGCACGGCCGCCGACGATCTGGTCAGCCTGGCGGCGGCCGAACAAATCGAGCTTCCCGTCAAGCTTCTGGCCAATCTTGGATTCGGCTATGATCTAAGTAAAGGCTTGAGTCACGCCTATACACTGGAGGCCATGGCCGAGTTAACCCGGGACGGAGGCTTCTACGGAAGCTTGAGCCTGCTGCCTGGCACCCCGGAGTTTCAGGCCCTGCTCGAAGGGGCTCAACTGCTTGCTGCCAGCCACCCGATTCATCGCCTGGTCCAGGCCCTGTGCGGCGAGTTTGGTGGAGAAAATTACCTCAACCCCCTGGCCAATCAATACTGGTTCTTCAATCTGGATCAAGTGGCGGCTCGCTGCCGAGTCCTGAGGTGGCTGGAAAATAAAATTACGGCCATGGACGTGCATCGCGCCCTGACGAACTATCTGACGGTCAACCCGCCCCGGCCGTGGATGGAAATTTCGTGCTAGAGGCGCTCAAGCATCTGCGCCAACTGCCCTACTACCAACAAAACCTCCCTTGGGGCAAGCCCCGCAGGGGCCACCCGGAGGGGAGTCTGGCCAATCATATTGAAGATTTGGAGACAAACCTGATTGCCATTCGTCACTTGCTCCGCGAGGGCGAAGAAGACCGTCTACGCCTGTTGATCCACGTCCACGATATCTGCAAACCCGAGGCCTGGGTAGGCGTGGACAGCGATCATCCCCACAACCACGCCCTGATGGCCCGGCGGCTATTAGAAAAACTCTCCGACGATCGTGCACTGCTGGCCATCACTCAGTATCACGACGATGGCTACACCATGTATCAATACTTCCGGCGCGTCGACGCCTACACTCCCCGGCTGCGCCGACTCATCGCCGATGTAGGGGACATGCAACTGTTCATGCTCTTCTTTCTGATCGACAGCTGTACTCGAGGAAAACACCGCGAGCCGGTGGATTGGTGGATGAACGCCGTTCACCAGGAACATCCGCTGGAGCCGAGGGTTTTTCAGGCCTTTAAGCTTCTTTTAGGGGTGATGAATTAGGCTCAGGTATGCGCATCTGGCCATTTTCCTCAGCAGCCGACAAAATAACCACCTACCGCAAAAGCGCGGAGGGCATCGAGAAGATCCCGTTTTCGGGGCTGGCCACCCGAGAGCAAAGTCCGCCATCCCAGCTTCGCACGCTTGACTCCGTCCAACTTCGGCAGGAAGTCGCCCGTCTGAAAGCCGCTCGCGGCGGCCAAGGACCTCAGGATGAGTTGCTGGCCAAAGACGCCGGAGTCAATCCCAGCCAAATGCTCATGGCTCACGATCCTCAAGACAAAGCCAGCCTGCCCTACATTGAGCAGATGGCGCTGGTGGGTCAGGTGGAAGACTTTCACGTGGTCGTGGACACACAGCCCGAACATCTGCAAAAAGCGAAGCGTAAGCTGGATAAGCAGGCTGCCGCCAACACCAGTTGGATCACCAACAGCGGCGGACATGACAGCTGGACCGAAGACCACGGTGAATTTACCCGTAAGGGCGGGGTGATCGTCCCGGCCCTGATGCCAGTGGACACCGAAATCGACGCCTGGGTCTTTAAAGCTCGAGCCGAGCGCTACCGCGAAATGGAAAAGCAAGGTGAAAAGCACCCCGGTTGCAACTACGCCATTCAGGGGCTGATGAACGGCCGCCAGGCTCAGGAAGAACTCATCAACTCGGCCCTCAGCACCGGGGTTCAGGATGTTCGCATGGCCGTCAGCTATGTGGAGGGCGGCAATATTCTCAACGGCCATCGGGCTGACGGAACCCCATATGCTCTGGTGGGTCGGGACAGCCTGGCGGTTACGGCCAAACTTCTGACCGGCAAGGCCGGCGAAGCCGAAGCCGTTTCGCAAATTGCGGCTGACTACGGCTTGAAGCCTGAAAACATCATTCCTGTTGAACAACCCGGGGATTTCCATCTGGACATGGCCATGACCCTGGCCGGTCCCGGCCAGGTTCTGCTGAACGACTCTCGCCAGGTGCTGGCTCTGCAGAAAGAGTGGATTACTCAACATTACAAACACACCTGGTTCAATCGAGACGAGCAGCCGGCCGAACTCGAGCAGGTGGAGAAAAAGGCGAACAAAACCGCGGTCTTTGAAGATATTGTAGAAAAACAACTGAAGGCGGCTGGCCTGGAAGTCCATCGTGTGCCTGCTGTCTTTCCTAAATCCGTGGCCAATTCGCAGATGAATTTCTTGAACTTGCGCCAGGGGCAAAATGATCGGGGCGAGACCTTTGCCGTCTCCTTGGGCGGAGAGGAACGAGCCGAGCAGGCCTTCGCAGAAACGCTTCTAACCAAAATACCAGGTGGCTACCACCGGATTCATTTCTTGGACCGCAACCTCACTCCCGAAACTTTGCATTACAACGGCGGCATCAAATGCCGCACCAAGGTTAAGGCCTAACTCGCAAGGCTCCGTAGGCCAGAGCTGTTTCCAGCACCTGAGCCAGCACCGTTCCGCCCGCCCTCTGACGAACGTAATCCAGCGGCGCGATGACGATGAGTTTGCCGCGGGCTCGCGACAGGCTGACATTCAGCAAATTGGCAGAGGCCGAGTGGGCACCGCGACCGGCCAGCAGGACGCCCGGTTCCAGCGGCGGCGCATCCGTAATATCGAGAATGACAACGTCGCGCTCGTGGCCCTGAAAACGATGTACGGTGGCGCAGTCGATCAACTCATCCGGCTGAGTGCCCAGTAACTCCTGGATGCGCTGGACCTGCTTGCGATAAGGCGCGATGATGGCCACGCTGTGTCCATTGGCGGCCGCCAGGCGGGCCAGGCGCACCGCTTCAGCGGCGCTGGCAGGGTTGTAACGGCTATAATCTCCCGGATCAGTTCGAGCCTCTCCTGCCAGGTCCAACACCACCAGAGCCTGACCCGCGAAGGGAGCGGTGGCGGCAATGCTGGCGGCCTCTTGCGGAGGCTGGTGCTGTAAACCTCCTGCGTAAAACAGGCGGCTGACCAGTTCCCCAATCTGCGGATGCATTCGATATTGAATATTGAGCATCAAACGCTCGGGGCGCTCTCCCAGCACTGCGAAAATATTGCGACCCATGGCCTGCTGGGCGAAGGGATCGCGGCTGGTCAAAATCGACGGCAACTGCTGAGGGTCTCCCACCAGCACCACCTGCAGGCGAGCTCTTCCGGCCGCCAGGTAGATGGTGGGTAACAAGGCCATGCCCGCCTCTTCCACAACCACCGAATCAAACTGCTGCTCTTTCAGGAGTGGACTGACATAACTGTTGGCCAGGGTGGTGAGCAGGATGCGACATTCATCCACGGCCTGCTGTTGACCCTCCGTCAAGGTTTGGCGAGCCCAGCGAGCGCGCAGTCGCCAACCCAGGTGCAAGCTCTCCAGTCGGCGGGCACGCCGCTGCAGCAAAACCTCTTGCTGGGCTGACGACAGTCCAGCCCAGCGCAGGCCCCGCTCGCTGCCCACTACCGCGCCGAGGTCCGCAGCCTCGAGTCCACCTGGAGCATCGGCAAAAAGATCCAGTTGTTGGGCCTCGGCGGCGGCCTGCCGAGCGCGGGCCAGCAGCGGCAGCAATTCCTGCTGTTGCTTCAAAATCCAATCCAGGCGAACTCGGCTGCGGGCCAGCTGCCCTTGAGCCTGGTCCTGGGTGGCCGCCACCACCTGTTCGAGCGAGCACTCCTGGCCCCCGAGCTGGATGACCTGATGCTGAGCAAAAACCTCTCTCAAGGAGGGCGTGCCCTGCAGACGCTGCAAGACCTGGTCCAGAGCGGCGTGGGTGGTCGAAGTAATCAGCACCCGTCGACCTTCCGCCACCAAAAGCGCAATCAACTGGGCCAGGGTGGTGGTTTTGCCGGTCCCCGGCGGGCCCCAGAGAATGCTGAGTTGACTTTCCAGGGCCAGCCGCACCGCCTGAGCCTGGCTCTCGTTGAGAGAATGATCGAAAGGTCGTGGAGTGACTGACAGACGCCCCACCGGTTGCTTGCCGAACGCGCGCAGAGCCATCTCTGGAAAGGGCACATTCTCCAGAGCCTTCTGCATCTCATCGTAGAGAAACCAGGGCACGAAGATGAGGCGATAGGCTCCCTCGCGCAGACTGATGGGCAACTCGCTGCGCAGAACCACCTCACCCTCACTGATTTGCACCAGCGTAACCGGCACCTCCAGACCGGTCGGCTCCCGCAAACTGCAGGCCACACCGGGAGTCACCCGGTCACTGGGACGAGGCAGGCGAAAGGCATAAAAGCTTTTCTCGGCCTGATTCATCTCGGCCAGACAACGACCGCCTTCCAGCGGCACTTCATAGGCACCCGAATCCTGGCGTAAGGCCAGCTTCTCAGCCTCAATCGCGCGTCGGAAAGTGTTGACGAACTGGGCGTCGAGCGTCAGGCTCACGCCGGTTGGGGTCGGTCCCCTTCGTAAACCAGGCCGTAGCCATCGGTCTGAGCGCGCTCCAGGGCCACGCGGGCCTCCGCAATCAGAACTTCGGGGTCGGTCCCATGGTCGGGATGGGCCACAATGGCCACGTTGACCGTCAACTGAATCAGGTCATCCAGGCTCTCACCGGCAAACTCGTGGCTTTCCGCCTCCTTGCAAATCCGTTCGGCTACCACTCGCGCCCCCTGCAGATCGGTTTCGGGGAGAACCGCAGCCAGCAACTCTCCATCCAAACGTCCCCCGGCATCCACGTCCCGCAGGCCCTTTCTGATGATCCCGGCCAACTGCAACATGGGTCCGTAGCTTTTGACGGTTCGGGCATTAAAGGACTGAGGTCCTTTGTGGGACCAGCTGGCAACCAGGAGGGCCAGCGGACGATCGAAGCGCACCGCACGCCTGAGTTCCTCCTCAAAGCGCTCCATGAAGATTTCGTGATCGAGCAGCCCGGTTGTCGTGTCCACGCCCAACTCCTTGAAAGTTTCTCGAGCCCATGCTTGGACGTCGCCTGCTTCAGGCCTGCTTCTCCAGAGAGGCCCAGCAATGGGCGGCGGTCAGGGATCGATGGGGTGCGTAGCGGGCCAAAAGCTCCTCGGCCTCGGCACCGCTTAAGCTTCTGCCGAACACTTGCTGCAGCGCCTTCTTGACGGCCGCGTCTCCGTGCAAAGAGCAGTCAGGCCGAGCAAACCCCCGCAACATCGTATAATTGACCGTCCAGGGACCGATGCCCTTGACCGCCAGCAACCGCTCTGGCTGGCTCAGATCCAGATGCTGCTCTAACACCATCCGGGTCACCCGTTCCAGGGTCTCTGCTTTGGCCCGCGAGAACTTGCGTCGCGGCAATTCATTCCAGTCGATCCGAGCAGCCGCACTTGCATCCGGATAACAGAAAAGGTCTCCCAGGCGAACGTTGGCCAACTGAATAAAGCTACGCCGCAGTTCCAAGGCAAACTTGAGGTTGACCTGCTGGCCCATGATGGCCCAGGTGATGGCTTCATAGGCCGTAGCCGTCTGAGCGATACGCAAACCTGGCCGCTGCCGAATCAGCGGTCCCAAAAACGGATCCGTCTCGAAGCTCGACTCAAATTCGGTCGGATCCAGGCCCAGCCCCAGAATTCGGCGCGCCGCTTCCAGGACGGCCGGTCCCTCTCCCCCACTTACGATTGCGGCCTCGGGAGTGACCTGAATTTCAAGCTGACTGGGACGCCCTTCAAGCACACAACGCTTCACCAGTCGAGTGGGCTCCACCACTTCACAGAATCGCTCCTCATCCCGGGCGTGAAAGGCCCAAACTTCTCTCTGACGGTAGCGGGCCGGCCAAGCAATTTTCACAACCTGCGGCTTCGCACCCGGCCGGCTCCGGGACCTGCGTACCCGGGCCGCAAGGACAGCTCGCCCTGACCTTGCCGCAGGCGAGACTGCTAGGCTGAGCTCAACCGATTCAGGAGGAAGAGCACATGCAACTTACAGCCAATCAGGAGCAGAAGCTTCAGGAAATCAGCCAGAAGGCTCAGGACATCGTCCACGACGTC
This sequence comes from bacterium, assembly GCA_018266105.1. Taxonomy (GTDB): domain Bacteria; phylum Vulcanimicrobiota; class Xenobia; order Xenobiales; family JADMJV01; genus JADMJV01. The sequence goes on from JAFEBA010000059.1 coordinate 28,547, forward strand.
AAGCACCGCGCCGAAAGCCTGGCCAGTAAGGCCAGTGAAAAAGTGCAGGAAATTGACGCTCGAGAGATGATCCGAGAGGCTGGCGAGCGGATCAAAAAGCACCCGATGCAATCGCTGGCCATCGGCGCTGCCGTAGGCGGGCTGCTGGGCGCGATGCTGGCCCACCAGCGTAAGGGTCGTCGTGCTTAATCAACTCAAAGAAGAAGTGACGCCAATCCTGCGAGGGATCGTAGGCGATACCACCACGCTCCTGCGTCAGGAGATCGCCCTGGCCCGCTGCGAAGTGCGCCAGGACTTAAAGCAGGCCGGCCAGGTTTTAGCCGGTCTGGTGGTAGGGGCGGTGGTAGCCACCATGGCTGGACTGTTGATGTGCCTGGCACTGGCACACTACATCAGCTGGTCCTTTCCCGAGATTCCGCTGTGGGGCTCCTACCTCTCAGTGGGACTTGGGCTGGGTGTGGCAGCTACGGCCCTGTTGATCAACGCGCGCCGAGAGTCCAAAGAGTTAGAATTAACCCCTAAGCAGACCATTCAAAGTATGAAGGAGAACGCTAAATGGATAGCTCAGACGATTTGAAGAATCAATCACCCGAGAGCATTCGGGACCAGATCGACCAGACTCGGGAGGCCCTGGGTGATAAGCTCGGAGCGCTGGGCGACAAGATGGAAGACGCTAAGAGCGCAGCCTATGAGAAAGTCGAGCAGGTCCGCGAGAAGCTTTCTCTCAGTCACCGCGTGCAACAACATCCCTGGACGGCCTTTTTCGGTGCGGTGGGCGTAGGGATGGTGGCTGGCCACCTACTGGCCGGACCAGCTCACAAACCTGAGCCCGCCAAAACAGGCCCGGGCCTGCTCTCTCTGATCTCGGGCACGGCCCTAGGCGGCATGTTCGATCAGGAGATCAAGTCGGCGCTGACTTCGGCTGTGCAGGCGATCTGGGGCGAGGCTCGCCAAAGTGTCCCGGCCAGCGTGGCCGGTCCGGTGGACCGACTGCTGGATCGCGTTGCGCTGCATCAGAGCAGCCTGAGCCACCTGGGTTCACTGCGAGGCTAAGAGTCTGACCTGCTTCAGATAATCGAGCCCCAGAGCTAAGCTTAAATGGCTGAGTTCGGGGCTTTGTTGCGTTTCCTGGCAAATATGCAGAACGGCCTCTTCCAGGGTCAGGTTCTGATTGCAAAAACCCAACACGCGATAAATCGGTGGCGGTAATTCGAACGACTTTTGTTGACTTGGATCGTAAACCAGAAGTTTGCCGTCCTGAGGCCTGCACTCCAGGCCTCGCTTCGGAAGCGGTAGGGGTGTCATGCACCCAGCCTAGCCTGCCACCCTTAGCAAAAACATAGCAAAAAGCCACCGGTCCTGGCCGGTGGCTTCCGCAGGCATTACTTCTTGTAGATCGAGTCGACCAGGTCGCCGAAGGTCTTGATGACCTGGGCACGCTTGGGTTCACCCTTGGCCAGCTCATCCTCGGTCAGATCGCGGGGCACGATAGCCACCTTACGAATCTGTTCGTGGTCGTCGTTGTTTTTGGTGATATCCTTGGTGATGCCCTGGAAGAATTCTTTGACGGCCGGGACCGAAGCCAGAACCTCACGGGTATCGCCAGTGTGGCCGTTGGCCTTGGCCCATTCGCCCAGCTTCTCGTAATTCGGAACGATCAGAGCGCCGATGTAGGGGCGTCCCTCGCCGACCACGATAGCGTGGGAGATGAAGGGGTTGCTCTTGAGCATGGTTTCCAGCGGCTTGGGGGCAACTTTCTTCCCGGTGGCCAGGGCCACGAAGTTCTTCAGACGGTCAGTGATCATCACGTGGCCAGCTTCGTCGGTCTTGCCCACGTCACCGGTGTGGAAAAACCCGTCTTTATCAATCGCTTCCTCGGTCTTTTTGGGGTCGTTGAGGTAACCCAACATCAGGTTGGGTCCTTGGAAACGAATCTCGCCAGCGCCTTCAAAGTCCTTGTCGGGGGTGATTTCCATCTTCACATTGGAAGTGATCGGTCCGACCGTACCCAGGCGCTGTCCCTTGATGGGGCTGACATTGGTAACGCCGGCTTCGGAACTGCCGTAGCCGTTGGAGAGCTGCAAACCGTTGTCCCAGAAGAAAGCCGAAGTACGATCACTGAGCGGCGCACCGCCCGAGATCAGGATACGGGTGTTCGGACCGAGGGCATCTTTCAGGCCCTTCTTGGTCTTGGAGTAAACCAGCTTTTCAGCCACTGCGTGCTGGATCTTGGTGCCCAGCTCTACATCGCCCTTGTTCTTCTGCTGATAGTATTTTTCGGAGGTATTCAGGGCCCAGTCGAAGGCCTGACCGGTGGTCTTCTTGGATGCCCAGAGTCCGGCGCCAGCTCCGATAGCTGCGCCAATCGCGGCTCCAATCGGAGAGATACCGCCCAGCAAACCACCCACGATGCCACCGGCGGCGGCCCCGCCGACCGGTCCCCAAATCTTGTGAACCAGCGGCTTATCACCGTCGTGGGCCTTCTTGGAAGCGCCGTCCACCATCTTGTCATACAGCTGGGGGATGGCCGCCATCACCGTGGGCTTAACCTGAGTCAAGTCACTGAGGAAGTTTTTGTGTCCGTCCGTGTAAGCCAGAGCGGCGCCACCAGCGGTTAAAGTGTAAGCGACAATGCGCTCGAAGATATGGCCCAGGGGCAAGACGGCCAGTTCCACGTCACCGTTGAGGTGAACGTCCTTCATCGAGGCGGCCGGGTTGTTGACCACCACGCGCAGTGCCCCTTCCACCGAGGAGAGCAGCGAGCCGTGGGTGTGCAAAACGCCCTTGGGCGTGCCGGTGGTGCCCGAGGTGAAGACCATGGAAGCGACGTCAGTGGCTTTCAGTTCCGATTCACGCCTGGCCACTTCGGCCGCGTTCTTGTCGCCGGGGGCCAGCAACTGGTCCCAGGTCATCATCGTCTTGGTGGACTTCAACTCGGTGGGGTGCATCACTACGATGGTCTTGAGGTCGGGAAGATCTTTTTCGCACTTGATCAGCTCGGCCAGACGCTCGTCGCTGTCAACGATGCAAACCTTGGCTTTGCAGTTCTTCATGTTGAAGCTGATAGCGTCGGCTTTGGAATCACGATAGAGAGGAGCGTGCACTGCGCCGGCAGAGATGATGCCCAGGTCGCCCACCACCCACTCGGGAGAATTTTCTGCGTAGGTGGCCACCCGCTCGCCAGGCTGAATGCCCAGCTCGACCAGGCCGCCAGCCAGCTGCTTGCGCTGCTTGTTGGCTTCGGCATAAGAGATAAACTCGAATTTGCCGTCCGCGTTCTTGTGACCCAGGAAGCGAGCGTTGGGGTCCTTGGCCATCGCCTGCTCAAACATCTGGGGGATGGTCTTCACCTCAGCCTTGGCGGCCCAGTCCTGCAGAGCCTGCGACGGCTTGAAGGCGGCCCAGTCGTCTTTGGGAGAGCTGGTGGTGAAGCTCTCGGCCGGCGCGGCGGGCGCCTGAGCAACGCTGGCGGCGGGAGCCGGCAGGCTGGTCGCGACGGGCTGGGTCTTGAGGCTGGTGATGTTCATCTCTGTGTCTTCCTACTCCAAATCTTCTGAACTGAAGTTAGCAACCCGGGCTTGAAAAAATCCGAAAAACTGAACCTGATGAAGCCAGACCCAGTAGAATCAGACATGGGCTGCCTGATCGGCTTCGTTGCGGGAATGTTCTTCGCCATCTGCGGTGGGTCCGTCCTGATCGCGGTCCTGCTCAACCTGTGCCCCAGTCTCTGGGTCTGGGGCTTGGGTTTTCCCATCCTGGGCTACTGGCTTGGCCAGGCTCCCCGCAACCAGACTGAGGCCGGACTGGCTTGCGGGTTCATCCTCGTGCCCCTGGCGCTCTATATCCCCGAAATCGCCTATCTGGCCCGCAGAATTGCCTATCCTGGGGTCTGTGATACCGGACTGCGACAAGCCTGGTTCGAAGCCACAGCTTTGCTGGTCTGCATCTCTGGCGCCTTAGGACAACTCCGCTACTTCTTGCGCCGCCGACCCGTGAGCCGCTGGCCCGACGACTGAGGACCGGGCGAGGCCCGACCAGGCGGGAGCGTACAAGCAGAAAAGGCGCTCACCACGAGGGCGAGCGCCTTTTCTGAGAGTCGGCCTGATCAGGCGGGGTTCTTACCGAAGGCGATGGGGGCGGCCAGGCACTTGTCGGGAATCCCAAACGAGTCGACCAGGGCCACCGCGTCAGGGCGGAGTTCGGCGGCCAGTGCGGTCACCTGGTCGCTGACGGCGGCCGATTTGCTGCCACTCAGGTAGCCGTGCTCCAGATACCAGCCTTTGTTCTCTTCAATGGTGGAGAGAGCGTAGAGGTCGCACAGGCGGTCAAGCACCTGCTTGAGGCTCTCATCCTTGCACTCAGCCACGTGCTTCTGAAAGCTGGACAGGATGCCGCGGTCGATGCGGGCCTTACCGGCAATTAACAGTTCCTTCTGGCACTGATTGACAGCCTCGCCCTTATCCATTCCCTTCTTGATCAAAGAGCGCATCTTCTGGGCGGCTTCCATCAGGGCCACTTCTTCGCGATACTCGAAAGCGTCGGCCTGGAACTCAGCGCCTTTCAGGTGCTCAGGTGCGGTGCGGCGCTTCTGGACAGGATTCTTTTCCCAGGCGTGGCCGATGGCGTCGGTGGCCACCTTGATGGCCATTCCGACCGGTCCTTTTTCCTTGGCCTGCTTGGAAAGTTCGTCCAGACCGCCCTTGGCAATCATCTGAGTCAGAATGGTGTTGTCCCCTTCGAAGGTCGAAAAGATGTCCACGTCGGCCTGCATCTGAGCGAAGCGGTTTTCGTAAAGGTATCCCTGAGCTCCGCAAGCTTCGCGGCATTCCTGCAGCGTGTCGATGGCGTGCCAACTGGAGGCGGCTTTCAGACCGCCGGCCACGTCGCCGACCTGGCGGCGGGTGTCGTCGGTAACGTGCACATAAGACTCGATCAGATCCTTGATGGCGAAATCCAGGGCATAGGTTTTAGCAAGGCGCGGCAGCAGACGTAACTGATGAGCCTGGTAGTCGAGCAAGGAGGTTTCGGGCTCACCGAACTGCTTGCGCTGTTCGGCGTAGCGGATGGCCGTGGTCAGGCCGTTCTTGGCGGTGGAGTTGGCCGAGGCGCCGATGGAGACGCGGCCGGTGATGAGCGTTCCGATCTGGGTAAAGAAGCGCTTGTTCTTGTTCTCGATGGGGCTGTGGTATTCGCCCTGCTCGTTCACCCCGCCGTACTTATCCAGCAGGTTGTCACGCGGGACGCTGACGTTGGTAAAAAACAGGCGGCCGTTGTCGACGCCGTTCAGACCTTTCTTCTCGCCGCAGTCGTCAATCCCGACACCAGGCATCGAGTTGCCCTTTTCGTCACGAATGGGAACGATGATCGCGTGAACGCCTTCGTTCTGGCCGTTCACTTCCAACTGGGTGAAGACGGTAGCGAACTTGGCATGCTTGGCCGCACCGCCGATGTAGTCTTTGCGAGCCCCGGGGGTGGTGGAGTTGATGATGAACGAGTCCGTGGCTTTGTCATACTTGGCAACCGTCTCCAGACCGGCTACGTTGGATCCGTGTCCGGTTTCCGTCATCGCGAAGCACCCGGGGGTGTCCAGCGACATGATGCCCGGCAGGAACTTCTGGTGGTGCTTGTCGGTGCCCAGGTTGTAGACGCTGCCGCCCCACAAGCCCATCTGAACGCCGAACTTGATGGCCAGGCTCAGGTCGAAGTGGGCCATCGTTTCGAAAGCGGCAATGTTGCCACCCATATCGGCCGAGCCGCCCACTGATTTGGGGAAGGCCAGAGAGCCCATTCCGTTGCGGGCCAACTCTTTGCACCAGCTCAATACCTGTTCGCGATAGTCTTCCTTGCGAAGACCTTGAACGTGGGTGAACATCGGCGAGTCGAAGATGTGACGAATCTTTTCTTTGGCGGCCGCGTGAGGACCGTCCAGCAACTGCTGCATTCCCTTGATATCGAAGCTGGCGTTGGCGGCGGCCTTCTTGGCGGCTTCGTTTCCAACCGAGTGAGGTGCAATGGTGGCGACCACCGGAGCGGCGGGCGCGGCCGGAGCGGGAGCGCTGCTGCTCTGGGTCTGCTGACCAGCCACGAAGGCGTCGGTCGGGTTGGGGGTGCTGGCATCCTTGGAATCAGGAGTGGATGCCCATTTCAATGCGTTGGTTGCGGTCGCTCCGCCCAGGCTACGGAGGGTCGAGATGCTGTTGTTTGTGTTCATCATAGGCAGACTCTAGCGACCACCCATAAAAAAAACTTGAATGAGCACTTTCAGGCTTTTTTAGGTCTGCCCGCGCATGATGGGCCCACAGATAGAAGAAGAGAGCCAAAATCCATGCAGATCACAACCACCAACAGAGGCATCGCCCGCACGCTGAATCGTCAGCCGCAGGCCCAGGCTGAGCAGCCGAAGCCGGAAACTCCTAAAGAGAAGAAGCCCACCACCGGCTTGAACCTTCCTCCCAACAATCGTTACCACTGGGATGAGAAAGTCGCCAAACACGTTCGCACCGCTCGCGACTTCCTGTTGCCGCTGGCCTTCCGTATTAAGGAAGAGGGCCTTGAAAACATTCCCAAAGACGGAAACTTCATCGTCGGCCCCACCCACCAGGGAATGCCAGACGCCTTTCTGGCCTCGCGGATTATGGGCGACAAGCCTTTCGGTTCGATGTCCGACATCAATCAATTCAAGGGTATCGTGGGCACGGCACTGAGTGGCTCCGGCTCCTTTCCGGTCGACCGCTACAAAGAGTATGAGGGAGACTTCCCCAAACCCGCCGAGCACGCCAAAGAGATTCTCAACACCGGCGAAAGCTTCATCTTCTATCCCGAAGGACGAATCTTCAACGACGACCACGTCCATCCGATCCAACCCGGCGTCGGCAAAATCAGCGTGGACTCCAGCGTGAAATACGCTCTGCCGGTGGCTCAGGATTACCGTAAAGACCGCGAGTTCCATCCGGTTGAGACGGGTGTGGGCGTGCTGATTTCGGCGGCAGTAGCCGGAGCCGGCATTATGGCGGGTCTGCACGGAGGTCTGGCTGGCGGTATCGCTGGCGCACTGACCGGAATGCTTAGCGGGGCAGTCGTAGGCGGAGGTATCGGCGCCGCCACCAAGATGAAGGGCGAGGCCGGCGACATGATCACGGCCGGACTGAAGGGCGCCGCCCTGGGCGCCATTGCCGGTGGTGCCGGTGCAGGTTTCGTGGGGGCGGCCATGCCCGGCGCTGCCGGTGCCGTGGTGGGCACCACCAGCGTCCTGACTGGCCTGACCGGACTGGGCGCAACCTATGGTTGGACCCATCGAATGATTGCCACAACCAAGGTGGGCAAGCCCATCGAGGTCGAACCCTACCGCCAGCGCGCCGCCGCCAACCCGGATAAAGAAGCCGGCAAGCACGACCAGGCCATGGCCCTGACCGCCGATTTCCACGCCGAAATGGTGAAGTTGAAAGACTCCATCACCGGCAAGACCTCCCCCTACAAAATGGATGCTCAAGGCCGCGCCTGGGGTCTCCAGTCCGACGGTCGCTGGGCTCAGCTCGAGCAGGCCGACAAGAAGAACTGGACCCCCATCCAACCGATGGTCTACCAGGACGGCTCCAAGTAAATTACGGCTCTCTTTTTCAGAGCCCCTGGCCGATTCGGCCAGGGGCTTTTTCCTTTCCCAAGTTGCGGCCTGAGGTTGGGTCAAAAGAGGCCTGTTGAAGTTTCCTGAGAAGTCCGGGAAATGCTAAGCCCGAATCCCGTTTTGCTTCGAAGCCTTACTCACCTGGCCTGGGCCGACGGTAAGCTGGCCGAGGAAGAGATCAACCATCTACGTGCACTCTACCGAGACTTAGGCGTGGAACACTATCTGCAAGAAGAACTCCTGGCTCAGGAATGCCCTCAGCCCAAAGAGCAGGATTTGCTGGTGGCCTGTCCAGACCCGGGCACGCGGCGTGAATTCCTGAAGGCGGCAGTCGATCTGGCCTGGTCCGACGGGGAATTATCCGATCAGGAATGGACCCTTATTAAGTCCTGGTGCTGGATGTTCTCGATCAAAATCCGCACCTGGCAAGAATTGCAGCGCTGGCTCGGCTAAACACCCTGCACCCCAACCCTGGGGACCGACCCGAACAGACGGGTCGGTCCGTCCGGAAGGTCAGTCGTTCACGGCGGCCGAGATCGCCGCATTGAGTTTATCCGAGTCGCTGGGTGTCCAGTTCACGAAAACGGCGGTCGCCTTGCGATTACGGTAGACGATCACGGTGTTCTTGACTTCAGGCGCGGTGCTGATTTTGTATCCCGCAATGGCCTCGTCGTTGGCGCCCTTGAGCAGGGCCAATCCGACATTGTCGGCCTTCTCAGCCGTATTCAAGGCCTTCAGATGCTGCGCATCGTCCTGAACAAACAGGATGAAGCTCTTAAATTCGGCCTTCTCGTTGCTTCTAGTGGCCTTGCTCAGAAGGCTCAGCAGAGGTTTGGTGTTGGCATCATCTTTGCCATTCACGAAGACCTGACACGCAGGTCTGGTTCCATACTTTCAAACAGGGCAGGTATCAGTGCCGGCGTCCGGGCCGGTGATATGCTGGGGATGGTGAGCCGGCAGGCGGTCACCGATGGCGGGGCCGGACTGCGGCACCGCCCAGGTGGCCGCCGAAACCAGCGCCAGCGCCAGAAGCACGCGTAAATTGCGCATTTCCAGGGTTCTCCTTTGGGTTATTGGCGAATCGCTCGCTGAAGGACAGGTGCGCATTCCCTCGGCCGGGTCCTGCCTGAGGAGCTAACGGGCCGAGGCCGGCAGTCCAAAGACTCGGTCAAACCCGAGAGTGAAGAGGAAGCTGTAGACCAGGAAGAAGGCCACCATGCCCATCTGCAGCATCCAGGCTTTGAGTAGCGTAATTCCCAAACCCCAGGCGAACAGCGGGATGAGCGCCAGTACCAGACCCACTTCAAACCCGATGGCGTGCAGAGCCCGCAACCAGACCGGGCGGCCTTTGGTGGCCCGGCCTGCCTCCCATGCCTCAAAAAGTGAGTTGTAGATGAGATTCCAGGTAACGGCCAGAGCCGAAGTGGTCACTGCGATCAGGGTTGATTGGGCGAAACTGTGAGCGGCCAGAAGCCGCAGGGCCAGGCTGCTGAGCACAATGGCCAGGCCCTCGTAAAGGGCCACATAAACGATTTTGCGTTGTATTCCTTGCATGTTCGCAATATATAGCGGAATTTCTGACAAATAAAGTCAACAGCTTTCATTTTTTCTGATAAGATCGCAGCCATGGCTTTCACCTCCGACAACCTGCAGGTCTTCCTGACGGTGCTCGATCAAGGTTCCTTCTCCGCAGCCGCGCGCGTCCTGGGGCGCGTGCCCTCGGCGGTCAGCATGAGCATCGCTCAGCTGGAAGCGGAACTCGACCTGACCCTGTTCGTCCGCACCACCCGTGAAGTGCGCCCCACCGAGGTTGCCCGCAGCCTAGAACCTGAAGCGCGCCAGCTTTCCAGTCAACTTCGACGCCTGCAGGTACACGCGCTCGCACTCCACCAGGGCCTGGAAAAACGCCTGACGCTGGGAGTCGCGCCCGAATTGCTATCAGCCCCCTGGAGCGAACCGTTGGCCCGCCTGGCCGAGGAATATCCATCGTTGGAAGTCGAGGTTCTGTCTGCCCCTCAGGCCGCCATCTTGCGAATGCTGCACGAGCAACTGGTGGATCTGGCCATCCTCTTCGAGAGGGTCGGAATGGATGAGCGCGAGGCCTTCCAGGAGCTGGGTAGCGAAACACTGCTGGCGGTTTGCTCCCCCCGCCACCCCCTGGCCCAACGCAAGGTTGGCCCGGAAGACCTGATGGATCACCGTCAGATTGCCGTTGCCAGTCGGGAAACTCGAGGAGTCGACCCGCGACTGGTCATTTCGCGGAAACTCTGGCGCACGGACAGCGATCTGGCCACCCTCAGTCTGGTTTCGGCTGGACTGGGCTGGGCCTTCTTGCCCCAACGTCTGGCCGAAGCCCACGTCACCACCGGCAGCCTGCAAATTTTGCAGATGAAGAACATGAGTAACCAGCTTCGCCTCTGGGTGGATGCGGTCTGGTTGCGCGAGCGCCCCCAAGGCCTGGGCGCCCGACGCTTCGTGGAACTCTTGAGACCTTAGAGCATCATCAAGGACGCGTGCCCCCAGGTAGTTGAGCGCTTTAGAGAATCTACGGAGGGGCGTTGGCGTGACCCATGAGCCACTCCTCGGCCGAGCCGCTATCGTGAGGGCCCTTTGGCAAACTGGGGTCGCTGCCGTAGCGGCCATCAATGACGAGAAAACCCTTTTTGCCTCGAGCGTCGGTCATTGGCACAACCGCAATCGAGTGTTGACCCAGATGCGTGCGAGCATATTCCTCGCCGTGCTCGGCAACCAACTGGTCGTGCACAAGCTGCATCGGGTTTTGGATAAGCTCATCCCCCTCGAGGAATACGGCTCGATACTGATGATTGCCGTGGATGGGGTTGAGCGGACTGAAGTGTTCACCGGAGACCTGACCCTGGTCCAGCTGCTGCTTGAGCTGCTGGCTCAGCTCGGGATCAATCTTGTCGGCGTGGATATGCAGACGGTCCTGGCTACGGCCCCCTTGGGAATTCACGGCAAGGGCCACACCCTCCCGGTTCTTTGCGTATTTCCAGGCATCCGCGAAGTAGTTCTCAGCCCCCGGCTGGAGCAGTCGGGGGTCTTCCATGCCGGTAATTGGAGCCAGAGGAACGGTCAACTGGTCGCTGGGGAAATCCTTGCCCGAGAGAACCGCAACCCCATGCTCGCGGTCCAGAGCTTTAAGATCATTAGGGCCGTCGCCCAGATGACCCTGGTCCACGAGTTGGCCCAGACGGTCAGCATTTCCGTAGCGGTAGAGAAAGGTACCGTCAGCGTCCACAATGGTCTTGGTGGGTTGCTTCGGAGGCGCCGTGAGGCTGACACTGTCGTGAGTCAGCTCGGCCTGAGCATTGGGACTGGCCAGGGCGGGCACGCCCAGCGCGCCGGCTACGGCCAGGGTGCGCAGAAAAGCCATCGGATTGCAGAGGCCGGGTACGTTCATGCCCGCCTAGCATAGCAGTCAAATGTTGCGACCAGGTTACCTTCCGGCTAACTTTTCTTTGAGATCCGGCTCACAGCTTTCGGGCCGCCCCTCGAATCGGGCCATGACGAATATCTTCAAAGGCCTGACGGCCAGCCTGTTGCTTGCTCTACCGCTGGCTGCGGAGGAGTTTGGCCCGCGCCCATACCATGGATTCCTCGCCAACGACCAGCAAGAACCGTTATCCAGACGACACTTCCATCCGCGTGCTTGAGCAGAAGCTGAATTTGCAGGCCGCACCGGCCTGTTTACGACCGCAATCGTGGCTGAAGGGAATGTAGACCGGGGAGATCGCTCTCACCGGGCTCCCACAGAACCCGGCGTGCAGATTTCCCGCATCGGGCTCCCACCTTAGAATGTTCACACGTCTAATCAGACGAATGGATGGACAACTCACCGCCGTGACCAAAGCTCTGTCCCGCTAAGAGAAGGCCGGTCAGTTACAGCGACTGAGCAAGGGGATCTATTACCGACCCAGGCCGACGGCTTTCGGAGTTAGCCGCCCCAACGAGACCTTGCTCCAGCCCATGGCGGCCCGCCGGCATCCTCGGACTGACCACTCAAAACTCGAGCAAAAGGTGAGTCTCCACCAGCGCCCTAAGCCTGCCACGAAAGCTCCTCGGAGAGGATACCGTCATTTATCGCGCCCGCCCAGCCGCCTGGAAAGGCCTCAGGCCCGAAGAAGCGGCCATGCTCGAACTCCTGAGAAACCGAGCCTCGACCTCCGAGCTGTCCCGGGAGCAAACGCTTCAGCGCATCCTGGCGCAGATGTCCGAAACCGGTCGATTCGAGTCCCTCATGAAAGTTGCCATGACGGAATCGCGGCGCGTTCGCGCCATGCTCGGCACAATTGGCCAACAGCTCAATAGGCCAGGAAAGCACCTGCAGCTGCTCCGTGCTTCCCTCAACCCGATCACCCGCTACAACTTCGGAGCCCTGGCTGGTCTTCCGCAAGCTCGCCAATGGAAAGCACGATGAGGCCCTCCCAGCATCCAGATTTTGATCAGGCGGTCCTGGCAGCCGAAGCCCTCTTCCAGGCCCATGGTTGGACCGCGGCTTTCATCGAGAAAGACTACTACAGATCCATTCCTATCTGGGCAGATGTCTGAGCGAGACCCAGTCCACTCTGGACTGCGAAGATGGTTATTACATTTCCGCCGCACTTTCGTCGAAAAGCTCTTCGCCATCCACGCCAAAGTAGAGCTCTATCTGCGCAACGGTGAGCCCATTGGAACTTATAGCCGTCACTACTACGACCTCTACCAGCTGGGCCAGCGCCAGGAGGTCCTGGAAATGCTGCGCTCCGACGAGTACACGCAGATCAAAGAAGACTACGAGCGGATCAGTCTGCGCCATTACCGCAAGAGCTACTTCCGGCCAGACCAGATGAGTTTTTCAAACAGCCGCGCCTTGTTTCCTCAGGGCGAGCTGGCAGAACGACTTGGTGAAAATTATCAGCGCCAATGCCAGATACTTTGCTTCGGCCCTTTCCCTCCGTGGAACAAGGTTCTTCAACTGTTTGAAGACTTGCGCGCCGATCTTTAGAGGCCAGCCGTTGTCTCACTTTTGGGAAAAATCGTATCAAAAATGAGATAACGTCCTGGATCAGGCAAGATTTCACTCGAGCCGAATGGGAGCGATTGTAGCTAGCGGCATGACTTTGAAGGTCAAGCTCGAAGCCTTTGGTTGAAATCGTTACAAGGAAGATCACCTATGAATATCGGCTACGCCCGCGTTTCCATCCAAGACCAGAACCTCGACCTCCAAAAACAAGCCCTCAAACAAGCCGGCTGCAAGAAAATCTTCGATGACCAGCTCAGCGGCAGCCGCGGCGACCGTCCAGGCCTGGCCCGAGCTCTAGAAATTCTCCGCGCCGGCGACACGCTGGTCGTCTGGAAACTCGACCGCCTGGGCCGCAACGTCAAGCACCTGGTCCACCTGGTGGCCCAGCTCCAGGAGCAAGACATCCAGTTCAAGAGTCTGACCGACAACATCGACACCAGCACCACCAGCGGCCGCTTCTTCTTCCACGTGATGGCCAGCCTGGCCCAAATGGAACGCGAGCTCACCCTGGAGCGCACCCACGCCGGCCTGGCCGCCGCCCGCCAGCTGGGCCGCATCGGCGGCCGCAAACGCCAGATGACCGACAGCAAAATCGCCTCCGCCAAAAAGCTGCTGGCCACCGGCGTCTCACCCAAAGAAGTCGCCCCGAACCTCGGCGTGTCCATCCCCACCCTCTACCGCTGGGTGCCGGCCGGACAGTGCAACTGATCTTCTCAAAAACGAGGGTTTTCGAGATCTTTTGCCTCGGACTGGTCGAGGTGCGGATTTACGGCATCCTGGGTTCTCGAAACTCATTCTCGAAAAGATTTTCTCGGTTCCGCGCTTGATCACGAGTTTTGAGAAGATCTTGTCCAGCTGGGTTCTTAGACTTTGCCCGACAGGTGTCCAAGAAGTCGCCCGCGGACTTCAGATCGACAGAAAAAACACCCTAGATCGGTGTCGATCTAGGGTGTAATCTCGCTGGACGGGCGGAAGCTGGGCCTAAGCCTGGCCCCCGCCTTCGGATCCCAAAGGTGAAATGAACGTAGCCCAATCAACATGGGGTGCCAAAGCGAGGGTTTTAAATGGGCTGAGTGCTGGCTGGTAGGCAGAGTGCTAGCCCGGCCCCGGAACTGACGTTCCGGGAGGCCGGGCTGAACGTGTGGCGATAGCTGAGAGGCTGGCGCTTGCGCCAGGATAAAGAAAAAGCGGGCTCGCGGGCCCGCTTAAGATCGGCTTGGTTGAAAGACTTCCGGTATTTCGACCCGGCGGTCGAACTCAAACCCGGAATCAAGTGCCATCCTTTGGCTTCATTCTCTCTCAATTGAGAAGAAATGAGGTGGCAGTCGGCCGGTTTTTTGGTATTCCATGGCCCTGCTCAGATTGCGCAGATCCTTTACCTCGTTTGGTTCTGAAGCAAGCTGATAAGCAAACGCCGCTCTTGCAACCTGTGGATTGGGGTGCTTTATAAAACCCTGAAAGACCTTATGGGGCTTCGGGGAGTCCTGCCCTCGGTTGGCAAGGAAGATTAACTTCATCAAGTTGAGTGCCGCGACAGTCTCCTTCTCAAAGGAGACCTCAGAGTTGTTCAACCAGTTATTAGCCAGTTCTTCCAAGAACGCCCGCCTGTTGGATAAAGTCTCGACGACTTTCTCGTCTAGAGCATCGTCCAACTCCTCTTTCCGGAACCTGTCGTTGATGTAGGCCAAGTGCGCTGGACCACCGTCAAAAGCAGGAATTTGGGGCATTTTCTTACCTCCTTGCTACATCATTGGAGAGATGAAGGGATCGCAACCTTTATTCTTATCTTGAATCTTCAGCCTAAACGACCCGTCTTCGCACAGGAATAAACACATTCTCTGCGAGTTCCGGCAGATCCCTCGTCCATCACTGAGGTTAACCACTTGATCGATAAATAGGTGGCATTTTCCGGGTCCTCTGGGAGGGGCCGGGGGGTCGTTGGGGGGCGGGATCGGAGGAAATGTAGGATTTCTGACCGGTCCCTCGTCCTTGTGGTCGTAAGGGAATTTTCCACCTCCTTCATCACCTCCGGGTGCAGTGGCGGTGCCAGACCCGCCTCGCATAAGCTCTTCAATGATTTTGATTGCAAGAGCAATCGCAAGGGCAGCGACTAGCGCGGCCGCTAACTCGGGGGCTGCTGCTGCAATTAGAGCACGTAAGCCAAGCCTTTCGGCCGTAGCAACAGCTAAATCTTCTCCAATCGCCGCGGGGACTGGCCCCATCGGAGGCAGGGGTCGAGGGATGGGAGGGAGTGGTGTTGTAAACGCTTGGCCTGTGGGATCTACAAACCTTCCAGGATTAGAGTCGGCATACTCGTAGAGATTTGCTCCACCCCTCGTGCCAAGTGGATCCCGCGAGATAAACCTCTGCAATGTAGGGTCATACCAGCGATGCCGCATATAATACAGCGTGCTAGCCTCATCAAATCGAACTCCAAGACCCCCGACCCAAGTATAAGGCATACCGCCTGGTAGGTTGTCGAAGCTGGATTCAAGCAGTCCGCCCCAGGCATCGGGCTCGAACCGCGCTACCACGTCGCCATTCTCATCCGTCACCATTCGTACTGACTGCAGGCAGTCAGAGTGAACATCGTAGCGGTTTCCATCTCGAATGAAGCTCACTAGGCGTCCTTCAGGCACGCAGTAAGTGGTCGTCGACATCCCGGTGTTCTCACGGACCATAAAGTTGCCATCCCAAGTAAACGTGGTAACGGTGCCATCATCTCTCGATATCATTCGCCCCGCAAAGTCGTAAACATACGCGACATCCACTCCGCCAGGCCCCTGCACCCGGACCAGCCTGTTCTCATCGTTCCAGGTATACGTCCACGTGTCCACACCGTTGGTTTTGCCCGTCATGTTCCCATTCAGGTCGTAGCTAAAGGCCCAGGTGTCGCCACCCACGTCCCGTCGCATGACCTGGTTCAGCGTGTTGATACGCTGCCCGGAGCTCCAGCCGACATCATCGCGCACGTCCTGACTGAAACCAGAATCATCCGCCGTGGTCACGCGCAGGATGTTTCCGGCTTCGTCATAGGCGTAGCGCACCACCACCGAGCCCACGTCCGAAGCACTGTTGCAGCTCAGCTGGATGTCC